>JASJLI010000158.1:0-37764 GCA_037620805.1 Akkermansiaceae bacterium | reverse complement strand
GACTTCTAGACTTCTAGACTTCCCAACTTCCCAACTTCCCAACTTCCCAACTTCCCAACTTCCCAACTTCCCAACTTCCCAACTTCCCAACTTCCCAACTTCCCAACTTCCCAACTTCAGCACTCCCGCACTCCCGCACTCCCGCACTCCCGCACTCCCGCACTCCCGCACTCCCGCACTCCCGCACTCCCGCACTCCCGCACTCCCGCACTCCCGCACTCCCCTGACACAAATCACACTTGCGAAAGCTCTGCAGTCTGTCCAGCATTCCTCCATGCGTCTCTACAGCACTAACAGCCCCGACACTTTGGTTGACTTCGGCGAAGCCGTGCTCCGATCACTTCCCTCGGACAACGGCCTCTACATGCCTGAGCATATCCCCACGCTAGATGACGCGTTTTGGAGCGATTGGAAAAGCCTCAGTTTCGACGACATGGCATGCCGAGTTGTGTCCACGCTGCTGCAGGGTGCCATCCCCGAGGATAAACTTACAGAGATCGTCAAAGACGCACTGAACTTCCCTGCGCCCACAATTAAGCTCGATCATAACCATCGTGTGCTTGAGCTGTTCCATGGACCGACTCTAGCGTTCAAAGACTTCGGTGCCCGTTTCATGGCTCGCGTGATGGCATGGCTGACTCGTGACGATGACCGGCCACTCGCCGTTCTTGTAGCAACATCAGGCGACACAGGAGGCGCCGTAGCATCAGCCTTTCTTCACGTCGAAGGCACACGTGTCATCATTCTCTATCCATCTGGAAAAGTCAGCGGCCTTCAGGAGAAACAACTCACCGCGCTGGGTGGGAATATCACAGCCTTGGAAATTGATGGGAGTTTTGACGACTGCCAGCGTATGGTGAAGGCTGCGTTTCTCGATCAAGAAACATCCCTCAGCTGTAATCTGACATCAGCAAACTCGATCAATATTTGCCGACTCATCCCGCAGATGCTCTACTACTTCGAGGCGGCTCGTCAGACAGAAAAGCCACCCGTATTTGTTATCCCAAGCGGTAACTTTGGAAACCTAACAGCCCTTCTGCTTGCCGCCCGTATGGGCCTCCAAGTCGAGCACATCGTTGCGGCAACCAATGTCAACGACGTCGTGCCGGAGTATCTGAAAACTTCAGATTACAACCCGCGCCCATCGGTATCGACTATTTCCAACGCCATGGACGTCGGCGCGCCGTCGAACTTCGCTCGTATGAAGGAGCTCTTCGGCAACGATTGGCAAGCGATGGTAGACAACATCAGCGGCTTCGCTGCCAATGACGCGAGAACACGCACAGCGATCAAGGCCGTGTATGAAAAATACAGCTACATCATCGATCCCCACGGCGCGGTTGGTTATCTTGCCGCCGAGGCGTGGCTGAAAGACCATCCAGACGACATCACCATAATTTTAGAAACAGCACACCCTGCCAAGTTTCCTGAAACGATGATTGAAGAGCTTGGCGACGCTTTGCTCGAAATCCCAGAACGCCTCGCCTGCCTTGCGGATGAACCAAAAGTATCGATCACCATGGCTGCTGACCCCGATGCGCTCATCACCTGGTTAAAGAACGGGTAGACCGTGCCGTAGTGGCGAATAGCCCTCTGAGAGAGATGCAAAATTTGTTACAAATCCATTTGAAACATGAGTGTGGAAGTGGCAGTATCTATAGGTTATGAGGGATTTCACTCCAAGCACCAACTCACTTCGCCCACAACTTCGCAACATTTGTCTGTCTGCGAAGAGCCTTGCCTGTTCATTGGTCATCCTGCCGTTGACGGTTTCGGTTGAAGCGGCACCCACGGATGAGAACAAGAAAGCCGAACCAGTCACGGAAGAAAAACTCTTGGCTGCGGCTCATCAAATCGATGTGCAAGTTGGCAAAATCTTCAAGAAAAAGGGAATCAGCGTGCCCGAGACAGCTTCCGATTCCGTGTTCCTGCGTCGCAGTTTTTTACTCGCTGTAGGCCGAATCCCAACGGTCGAAGAAGCCCGAGTATTTATCGAGTCAGGTGACCCTAATAAGCGCGTCTTAATCGTCCGTTATCTAATGAAGTCCAAAGGCTACCAAAGCCACATGGGAAACTGGATGGTTGATATGCTTCGCGTCCGTGACAATTTTGGAAACAATCGCACCGCAGCTCCCTACACCCAATGGGTTCGTAAAGCCGTGGCAGAAAACAGGCCTTACGATCAAATTACTCGTGAGCTTCTCTCTGCTAAAGGTGCCATCTGGGAAAATGGAGCCGTAGGATACTACATCCGCGATAAGGGCATGCCCCTTGATAACATGTCCAATACAATGCGCCTCTTCCTCGGCACACGGATGGAATGTGCCCAGTGTCACGACCACCCGTTTGACGATTGGGAAAGAATGGATTTCTACAAGCTTGCCGCTTTCACCAATGGCCAGAACGAAATTAATCGAGGCGTCTATAACACCGCCTACCGAGCCATTCGCGAAGCCAAAGAGGAACGCACACCAGTCGGACGTATGATCCGCTATTTTGGTGATGAGATTTACTACGGCTCTGTTGCCGGCGGTGGCACAGGGCGGATCAAGCTGCCCGGCGATTATCAATACAACGATGGCGACCCCGGTGAGTGGGTCAACGCCCATACTCCCTATGAAAAATCATTTGGTAAGGGAGTTCGCCTATCTAAGCGTCGTGATAGCGATGATGGACTCGAGCGCTTCGCAAATTGGGTCACTGATGCCAAAAATGCACGCTTTGCAACCATCATTACCAACCGTATGTGGAAACGAATCATCGGCACCGGACTTTTCGAGCCTGTTGACGAGTATGTCGCCCCAGAGGAGACAACATCACCCGAGCTGACGCGTCACGTTGCAGAACTCATGCAGGAGCTGAACTATGACCTCAGAGCCTTCCAGCATGTTCTTATGCTCACACGTGTTTATGCTTTCGAATCATCGATCAAAGAACTAAGCCCAGGTGAAAAGCCCATCTTTGATGGCCGTAAAATCAGCCGCATGAGCGCTGAGCAATACTGGGACTCACTTGTCACTCTGATTGCAGGAAATCCAGACAAGCTTCCCACACGTGGAGTATCTAATGCCATCTATTACGGTAACAAACCAGTGCTCGTCGGTGAGATGGACATGGCTACCTTACAGAAGGAAGTCCTAGCGATTGATTCTCCGAAGGCACTGAAAAAATACGCCCAGGATTTGCTGACTCGTATCCAGAAAGGTACTCGAAGCGGTGGCAAAAAAAATAAGGACATGATGATGCGTGGCCGTGGAGGACGAGGCGCTCTCAAAGGGATTGCCCGTGCATCCGAGCTATCATCCCCAGCACCCAAAGGGCACGTGCTCCAGATCTTTGGTCAGTCAGATCGTCTCTTGTTAGACTCTGCCACCAAGGAGGCAAATGCCACACAGGTACTTTCCATGATGAACGGACAGGTTGAAAAGCTTGTTGTGGCAAACAGCGAAGCCCACATCCACCGACTCTCTCAGGGCAGCGTTCAGGATCGAATCAGATCACTCTTCCTCGGCACCCTCTCCCGTGCACCCAGTGCGCAAGAAATGAAATTAATGGAGTCCGAAATCGCCGCACGTGGTGACGCAGGCTACCGCAACATTATTTCAGCTCTCGTTAACACCCGTGAATTTATCTTCATTCCATAATGTAGCTGTCGCAGCTAACTAGCCTTACCTAACAATCAAACATCCAGATTCCATGTCTATTCTTAACAAACAAGACGAACTGACCCGACGCCAGTTCGTATCAAATGCCGCAAAAACTTACCTTGGTGTTGGCCTGGCCCCATTGTTAGGCGCTACCTTGGCAGGTCGTTCTTTCGCTCAATCAGCTGGAAGTAAATCTTCAGCTGAAGCAGTCATTTTCCTCAACATGTCTGGCGGCATGAGTCACATCGATACCTTTGATATCAAACCTAGCAAAAAGGAAGTTCAGGGTCCTGTCGAGGCGATCAATACCAATGCCGATGGCATTCAAATCAGCCAATACCTTCCCAAGACCGCCGCTGTGATGGACAAGATCTGTATCATCCGCTCAATGACATCCCAAAATGGTGCTCACGATCGCGGCCAGTATGCACTTCACCGCAGCTACTCACCACGAGGCACTATCGTGCACCCCACACTGGGCGCCTGGACGATGAAGTTGAAAGGTCGGAAAAATAAAGAAATCCCCGGCTTCGTCACCGTTGGTGGTGGTTCAGCCAATGCCTCAGCAGGCTTCTTCGGCGTCAAATATGCCGGTGTCCCACTCGGTAGAGCTGATGAGGGATTGAAAGATAGCACCAGAGCATCGTCAGTGAATGAAGAGGACTTCGGTCGTCGTCTCAAACTTGCTGACGCGCTCAACAAAGGTTTCCACGCCCAGCACAAAAATACAGAGGCTGCAGCTTACGATGAACTCTACAACGAGGCCGTTCGTCTCATGCGCAGTGATGACCTCAAGGCATTTGATATTTCCAAAGAGTCTGGTTCTTCAAAAAAGGCCTATGGTGAAAACTCATTCGGTCAAGGTTGCCTGCTAGCGCGCCGACTCGTCGAGCACGGCGTTCGATACGTTGAAGTTAACCTCGGTGGTTGGGACACGCACTACGATAACTTTACCGCCGTAGAAGCGCGCTGTAACGTTCTTGATCAAGCTTACGCCAGCCTTCTCATCGAACTCGAAGCCAAAGGGCTACTGGACACTACGATGGTTGTCCTTTGTTCTGAATTTGGTCGTTCTCCAAACATCGTCGCAGAGCACAACAATGGTCGTGACCACCACCCCGCTGCATTCTGTAGTGTTCTTGCCGGAGGGGGCATCAAAGGCGGTACCGTCTATGGTAGCACCGATTCCAAAGGTGACCGCGTTAAGAAGGACAAGGTGACAATTCAGGATCTTAATGCCACCATCGCTCACGGCCTAGGTATGGATGTCAGTGCTGTTCTTCACTCGCCATCAGGCCGACCGTTCCAGGTCGCCCACAAAGGCAAACCCGTAACGCGACTCTTTTCCTGAAAAATTCACTATTTTTCACTTGTCAGCGTGTGCACAGACACGTAAGAACTCCCCGCCCATAGCTGAATCAGCTGGGGCGCACCATTTGAACTAACCAGCAAGCGGTGGATAAACAACTTAATAAGGGTAGGTGGCCGAGTGGTTAAAGGCGGCAGACTGTAAATCTGCTCACGTAAGTGTACGAAGGTTCGAATCCTTCCCTGCCCACCATTTTAACAATCAAGGAGTTACGTTCATTCGTAGCTCCTTGATTGCGTTTGTAGTATGAGCTGTTTGTGCCATTTTTGTGCCACTTTTTACGTCAGGCGAGGGCGGTTGCTGGCTTCGGTTTGTATTTTAACTGATCTGAGTGAGTACAACACCTTTTGTCTCATACGGAGAGGATACGAAGGTGTTTCTTGCCGAGAATAACAAGGCTGCCGCCAAGTGGATGCAAGACAATGACGTCGTCATCAATGACTTGTATGGACTGGCTCTACCCAATTTAAAACAATGGCAGTTGAAAGATGGCTGCCATTTCAACCCTGAAGGATACACCGGCCTAGCCACTCAAGTGGCCTCAAAGATATCTACAGCAATCACACCGTAGTCACGCATCGCCCCCGCATTTTAATCAACATCCTCTGCTGTGGACAAGTGTCCACTCCCTATTTCATTTAGCCTCTGGCATCCTCCTAGAGGATGCTCTCACACACCTCACCCAAAAAGCAAATTCCTAGGAGCCTGTCGGAGTTAGCGCAAGTTTTGTGGAAAATTCAGCGGCCAAGTAAAGTGACCGCGGGAAGATCGCATGGATGATTTCACCAAACCTGCCGCCCACTGGTGAGATTCCAGAGGGTTTACTGCTCATGGAGGCCGATTTCGGGCAACCCGCTCCTTTCTTAGCACTTTCAGGCCATCCGGTGGAGGCGTCTGAGGTTGTAGGCCAGGCAAACCAGCGTCCATTCGCCCGACACCTTCTCTTTGCCGCGTAGACTGAACCCGCGAAAGCCCATCGCGGCTTTGATGATCCCAAAGACAGGTTCGACGGTGTAGTTGCGCCTTCCATACAATGCCTTGCCCTCCTCTGTGCGTAGCTTGTCGCGCATCGCCACGAGTCTCTCGTCGGCGGGCTCCTTCACCGATCGCTCGCTTGCGCTGCCCGGCCGGAAGTCGTAGTGGCGCTCATTGTGGGCATCCTCGCGATGCACGCTGCAATAGATCTCCACGCCTTCTTGTTCCAGGTGATCGAAGGAGTCGGCGTTCACATAGCCGGCATCGGCGAGGACTGATGCAGGCTTGCCTAACTGGCTGGGGATGCTGGCCACGCCGTTTTCCAGCTCCGCGTAGTCGCTCGCACTCTGGCTAACATGCTGGCCGACGATGAGTTGACTGCCGTCTGCGTCCACCGCGGCCTGCGCATTGTAACTCTGGGTGAAACTTGCCCGCTTGTTTTTGCGCATAATCCGCGCATCGGGATCACTCAGGTTAGACTGCTCTTTGGAGTCTTCAGCTTTTTTGTCCGGTCGTCTAGGCTCTCTGCCGGTGCATTTCTTGCCGGTCTTCTTTTCCTTCTCGCGCCGCTCGGTCTTCTTTTCTTCATACTTGGCCTCGGCCTTTTGCTGGCGTTTGCGGGCTCTGAGTTCGAGTTCCTCAATGGCCTGCTCCATCTTGCTGGCGAGTTTTTCGCGGCGAGCGATTTCCTTGGGAAGCTTCTGGCTATCCTGGTCCTCGGCATCAGCTGTTTCCGCCTGCGCGAGTAACTCGTCGATATCCAGTCGGAGTTGCTCGCGGATTTCCACTGCCCGCTGGTAACTGACGTTCTGATCAATGGACGCATTGGCCTTCAGGTGGGTGCCATCCAGTGAGACGTTGCCGAGCTTGAGCAACTTGAGTTCTCGGGCCAGCTCCAACACATCGACAAAACTCTCTCGGAAAGCCTCGAGGTTCTCGCGGCGGAACTTGCAGATCGTGTCGTGATCCGGATGGGTGCCCGCCGTCAGGTAACGGATCGCTACGTCACGATGGGTGGCTCGTTCGATCTTTCGGGAGGAAAACAGACCGTTGGCATAGCTGTAGATCAGCAGCGCCAGCATCATGTGGGGCGGAAACTGTTTGGCTCCGGTGCCCCGGTGATTAACGCGAAAGCTCTCCAGCGGCAGTCGATCCACTGCCTCGATCACAAAGTGGACCAGGTCGTCCTCGGGAACCCACTCACGCAGGTCAGGAGGCAAAAGCATCGGAGTATTACGGTCTACGGAAACAAAGCGTGCGGCCATGCGCTGAGGCTACCAAATTATCGGACCGATGCAAAGTCCGACAGGCTCCTAGCAGTCAGTGTTTCAATAAGAACTTCTTCTTTTTCGCGCATTTCGCTTCTTTCTCGATTCAAAAATTCCTAGCTGCCTATTCAGGATCAGAAGGCTCTTGATCCTTGAGGTCCTCAAACTTGGCTGCCATCGTGGGGTTGCGTCGGGTCAATTTTTTGACGGTAACATCCTGCGCTTTGTCGTTGGCAAGGCGAAGGTTCCGATCCGTGCCTAGCAGGGCTTCTTTGGTCTTCTGAAGGTGATTGATGGACTTGTCGATCTCATCGATCGCTGTTTTGAATTTCCTGGAGGCAAGGTCGTAGTTCTTCGCGAAGGCATTCTTGAAAGTGTCGAGGTCGTTTTCGAAGTTGGTGACGTCGACGCTCTGCGCCTTGACCAGCGCAAGCTCTGCCTTGTATTTCAGGGCGTTCATCGCGGCGTTCCGCAGCAGGGTAATTATGGGAAGAAAGAACTGTGGTCGGATCACGTACATCTTTGGATAGCGGTGAAACACGTCTACAATACCGGTGTTGTAGAGCTCGCTTTCTGGCTCGAGCAGGGAAACTAACACCGCATACTCGCAACCCTTCTCGGTGCGATCCTTGTCGAGTTCCTTCAGAAAGTCCTCGTTCTTTTTCTTAGTTGCGGTGGTATCGCTTTCGTTCTTCATTTCGAACATGATCGAAACGATTTCAGTGCCGGCGTCATCGCCACCCCCACCCGTATCTCCATTCCCCTCTGTGTCGCGGAAGATGTAGTCGCCCTTACTGCCGGTTCGTGCGTCGTTATCCTTCTCGAAATAGGCTCTCGGAAAGGCGGTCGATCGAATACGATTGAACTCGGTCTCGCAGTGTTGTTCGAGCGTTTCGCCCACCATCTTGGTCGACAAGCGGGCCTTCATATCCCGGAGTCTCTCGATGGCGTCGTCGCGGTCCTTGATCTGGGTCTCGTACTTGTCCTTGAGTGATTTCTCGGCGAGTTGCTTTTCAAGTTCCGCTTGCTTGAGGCCATTTTTTAGTTCGTCGCGATCCTTTTCGACCGCGCTAACGGCCTCAGTGATGGCGAGCTTCTGCGCAACTTCGTTGGCACCGAGCTTCGCCCTGAGGTCTTGAATCTCTGTATCCTTGTTCGCAGCGGTCTGTTGAACTTCTTTCGAGAGTGTTGCTTCCGCTAGCTTTGCAGCGGCTTCGTTATCTTGTTTTGCCTGTTGAAGTGCGTTGGCGAGCGTGTCGCGCTCTTTTTCTACGGCGCTTAGGGCCTCGGTCACGGCAAGTTTCCGTGCGACCTCACCGGCATCGAGTTGAGCCTTCAATCCTTGAATCTCAGCATTCTTGGCGGCAGCCGCCTTTTGCATTTCGCCACCGACCTTTTCCTTAGCGAGTTCAACCGCATTGTGTTTGTCTTTCTCGGCCAGCTCAAGCCGCTCATGCAACTGCTGCTCGAACTCACCATCCCGAACCTGCTTCAGGATGTCCGCATAGCCAGCTTCGTCAATTTTGAATGCCTTACTACAGTGGGGACAGATGATTTCATGCATGTCTAGTTTTCTACCTAATTACAACGTCAGGCAAGAGCGCATCTTGGAAAAAGAAAAAGGGGGACAGAATGACTCATTTCTATGCCGGCCCCCGTTTTCGCCCCCTTTTCTCCTTTTTAGATTTTTTTCGGTGTCAGCTTCAATGAGGCAACGTGCGCTCCGAAGTGGGGACTGGTTTCCAGTTGACTGAACTTAGTAGGTCGTCTAAGAGTCTGCGGACCGAGCTGATTCGAGTTTGTCGTATCAGGCGGTTCTTAACATCTTTAACTACAAATCTAAACTACTATTATGGCTACATCATTACAGCGTAACAACAACAGAAGTCGTCCTACAAAATCAAATGGCGCAAGAAATCAGCGCCAAAAAGTGCAAAGCCGCCGCCTTGTCGCTCTAGGCATGGACGCAGCTACTGTTGCAGCAATGGACCCAACTGAAGTTCGCACACTACTTAAGCACCCAAAAAAGGTAAGTGCAGCTCATCAGGGATAATTTCCCTTCTAATCTTGTTTAGTTTTACTAATCAGGAAGATAGATCCCCATGATTCTCTGAACTACCAGGGCGATCAAGCTAGGGGAAAACTATGCATGTGGGTACATTTTGAACCGCGGATGGACGCCAATGTGCGCGAATTTTTTCACATCCTCCTCATCCAGCACTGCAATTCGGCTGGAAACGTCCTTTAGAAACCAAATTCGTCATTCTGTGATCCCCATTAGCGTGTATTCGCGTCCATTAGCGGTTCATGCCCTGTCTGCAGAAAAGGGGTCAGGAAAAGGGGTCGGGTGATAAATCTTATCAAAAATGGGGTCGGAAAAGATTCGGTGCATTTCCTGCTGCTTGCTCGCTTCACCGCCTCATCTTATTTTGTTCCAGCCGCACACTAAAACCTGTTTCTCTATACTCTGGGACCCCGGAAACTTAGACATACATCAAATCTCTTCCTGACCCGAATGTTCGAATGTTGTCGGATGTGACGCGGATTTGATCGTCTGGAGTGACCAGATCAAGTCACCCGACGCAGTGCGCTATGCCTACACCCAATACCCGCTCGGGTACAACCACTACAACAAGGACGGCCTATCCGCCTCGCCGTTCAGTACCAGCGGTTACTAGCTTCGCTCGGACCCCAACCCAAGAACTTCCGTGTATTTTGCCTAAGGGCTATCTCCGTAAGCTCCGGTTCCGCAAGCTCCGGTTGTGTTTTTCCGTGGTTCTAAAAATGAAGTAGCAACTCAAGACTTCAAGACTCTGGCCCTACCGGCCCAATCGTTCCTCCCTCGATGAACTCGGATTTAATGAAAGTCTGGCGGGTGTCTTCTTTTCCTTGGCTGATGTTATTGACCCAGCTCACGATACGATTCACCAATGGGCGGGAGCTTTTCCAACGGATGTGTGAGACCGAAGGCTCGCACTGGTTGAACTCAGGGTCGGCATCGGTGACGATCAAGGAAACATCCTGCGGCACCCGGATGCCCCGGTTGAGTAGAAAGTGCAGCGTTGCGAAATAGGTGGGACCGGAGCCGACGATGATCGCCGTTGGCGGGGTGTGTTGAAACGACGAGTCAAGCAGCGCATACAAACCTTCCTCTCCCCCCTGCCCACCGTCCCAACCCGGCAGGTTGTAGGCACCCGCAGTGATACCGCTAGCCGACAATGCATCGAGAAAGGCTCTACCAGTAGCCCCCGGCTCCGATATCTTAAAAAGGCTGTCAAGAAACACAATCCGTTGGTGACCGAGATCGACCAACCGACGCGTGGCCTCAACGATGGCCGGTATCACGTTCGGCCCGATTCCGGCGATTTTCAAACTGCGCCACCGACCGAAGAGCGCAAAGACCGGGGCCTTTTGTTGCATGAACCACTCCAGCACCTTCCCCTTGCCGCCAAGCACCACCCAGGCGTCCGCCTCGGTCTTTTTCACCATGCGGGCGAGCCGCAGCACGTTCATCTTGAGTTCCGTTAAATGGCTCGGCGCATAAAAGACAATGTGCCCCGCCGCCTCCAGCTTGTTTTTGCAGTCGATAAGGTAATCCAGAGATTGGTCGCTTTGTTCATAGAGTAAAATAGCCACCCTTAACCCAGGCGGCTTGGACAGCTCCTCAGGCAGTAAGATCTTGCGCCGGCGTCCGGCGCCTTGGGCGACCAGCAGGCCCTCCTTCTCAAGTAATCGTAGTGCTACCTCAACGGTTTTGGCGCTGACCTCCAGTTCCGAAGCTAAGCTGTTCATCCCTGGCATTGTTCCGCTCCAGCGTCCCCGCATAAGCTCTGCGCGCAGGTAAGCAGCTACCTGCTCGGTGATTGAGAGAAAGTGAGGAACATCCATAGACTAGTAACCTCAGTAAATACTTCTGAGGTGTCAATCTTGAAAAAAATTGTGCGAGTGCGCCGGGGGGGTAGGGTGCGTGCCAGTAGTGATTGAGTTCCAGTTATTCCACGGTTGGATGGATTCGGTGAAATCGCTAACCACACAGAAAGATTAACCATACTAATAAAATGAAAATGAAAACAAAAACACACCTACAAATTCTCCTCAGTGGCGTCGCCTTGTCGGCGCTTCCGCTGAGTGCTGCGACCACTCTGTGGGACACTTCCTTTGCCGGGACTACACTCGACGATAGTTGGCTGGTTAACGTAACTGGCGATAGCACTATCACTCAAAACAACGGTCTTGAGATATTACCCGATGGTATAGGCGGTTTCGATAGAGGTTTCTTAGCGACTAACAATGTTCAGGCTGGGACAAATCCCGGATTTACTCCCGGATTTAAGGCGCAGTTTAATGGCAATGCAGCTTACAATTTCTTTAATCACGATCTTCAGCTGACTTACGACAATCTTTCGATTCCGACGGATACTACATCTGGACTGCTTATTTTTCACTCGGGGGTTACAGGGAATGCGGTTACTAACAATAAGAGTGTAAGGAATAGTTCACCCGGCGCCTATTTGCGGGTTCGATCAGATTTCAAGCTGGAGGTGTTGGATTATATTGGTGGAAGTCGAGTCGCATCCGGCTCTAAAACTCTGACTGCCATGCCGGCTTCAATCGTGTTTGATTTGAATGCAACTGGATGGAGTGTTGATATCACAGGCACCACCTTCACAGACACGTCGACAACGACTTCAGGTACTTGGGCCAATATATCCGCAGCCACTTTTGCGACTGACGCGACTTTGGTCTTGGGGACATACCAAGAAGGCAACTCGGCATGGACTAGTGGAGATCCAATAACTCTCGGCGGATTTGAAGCCGTTGCGATCCCCGAGCCCTCCAGTACCGCATTGCTCGGGCTTGCTGGCTTCGGCTTCGCCCTCCGTCGTCGACGCTAGAGCCAAGCGGCCTGCGCCAACGACAAATCGAATTTCGAGAAAGCCGCGCTCGCACGAGCGCGGCTTTTTCGTATCCGCCCCGCAAAAAGCAAATTGCTAGCAATAAACCTCTCCCTTAAAAACCGAGTCAAGCAGAACTCAACATCAATCAATTATGGGAAACGCGAAACAATCTAACGCGCACCGTCAACACAGTCTCTTCAGAGGCGGATCTAACGGGAAAATACTTATCACTTTATATAGTATGCTCATTGGATTCACGTCCCTAGTATTCACACCGAATACTGGCGCCGCCGAACCAAGCGCCCGGATAGGGGTCCGACCGGGGACAACCACCGGAGAATTCTATTCGGTCAAAGAGGGCAGCAAGCAGCTATTTAAACCGTGCGGAAACAGCTGGGTGATCCTGCACGAAGAAGCAGATGGCGATAAACATCACGCGAACTTCAGCCCGGAAGTATACAGCAGCTTTAAAACAGAGCGGGTCCTGACAAAAATGGAGCAGAGCGGATACAATGTGGTTCGCGTTTTCATTTTCAAAGGACACTTCAGATGCGCGGAACTCACGTCTGTCGGGGGAGGATCAAGAGACTCGACCGGAGAGTTGAATAAAGCCTACATGATCAATTTTATTGATTTCCTGAAACGAGCCCGGAACCACAATCTCTATGTCCAGGTCGTTCTGGACGGCTGGCCGTGGACCACATACTATCGGGACATCGCCCTGGCCGACCTACGTGACATCGAAGGGAACAACCGGGAAAACATGACACCGGGCAGTATTGCTGCGAAGACGGACTATCTCGAACGCGTTGTTCAGGTCGTCAAAAACGCCGGGCTGGCGACCACGATTTTTTCCTATGAAATCAGCAACGAACCCTGCTCCTGGACCAATGCGAAACCCTTCAGCGTAACAACTGGGATCTTTAAAACTGCCGCCGGAACCTATGACATGAGCAGTGCAGCCTCCCGCCAGGCCTGCGCGGACGATAACCTGGTTCTCGCCCTCTCAACATGGCGCGATGCCGTCAAACGCATTGATCCGGACACATTGGTCAACGTTGGACTCTTCAGCTATGCCGCCGTCAAAAAAGCCGGCATGGCAACCAACGGCCTGCTTCCTATTGGGACAAAAGATGTGCGCTGGCCTGGACGAATGAAAGATGTGGTATCCGTAACCGACTTCGGAGATCTGCACATGTATGTTCAGTCCACCGGAACCACGGTTGCCCAGCATATGGAAAGCCAGGAATGGTCGCTGATCCCGAACAAGAACAAGAAACCGTTTATTTCCGGAGAATTCGGCGCACATCGAATCTCTTATCCGGATGACGCAACGGCAGCAGCCGCCCTGTATGACTGGCGGCAGGACATGCTGGATACCGGTTTTGCGGGAGCGTTACTGTTTACATGGGACACGCTCAACCATAGCCGATGGACAGCCGTCGAAGGCAACGGAGCCGTCAATAAAGCCTTCAAGCCCGGCGGTTCGCGTTAATCATTGTTTTAGAAAACTATGAACATCCGATTTCATACAAAATCTAATCCATCTAATCCCGATGTGATTGAATGGCGAGTGAAGGTCACCGCCATGGGAGCAGGGGCTGTCAGCCGCTCCAATCAATGTGCGCACAAAGGGTTTGCCTTGATTGCAACCATCAGTGTCATGGTATTGCTGGTGATGATTGCCCTGGCGATGCTTAGTCTGTCAACCATTGAACTGCGTTCTAGTCGCAATGACCAGGCCATGGCTGAAGCTCGGGCCAATGCGCGACTGGCATTGATGATGGCGATCGGTGAATTACAGAAGAATCTGGGGCCGGACCAACGGGTAAACGCCAATGCATCACTTTACTTGACGGAACAAACGAATCGATCGCAGTGGATGGGCGTCTATAAAAGCTGGACGGCGGATCAGAATGACCGTCCAGAGCCTGAGTTCATACGTTGGATGGTGTCTGGGAATTCCCAAATGTTTACCGATAAAGGAGCATACGCTACGGGGAACGTCGCGGATAGCATGGTGAAGCTGGTTGGTAATGGCACCTTGGGCAGTAGCTTGGGTGCTCAATATCACGTAGAGGCCGGGAGGATAGCGCTTGATGATAGACATACTATTGCCTGGTGGGTAGGTGACGAGACATCCAAGGCCCGCGTGTCTCCTCCGACGCCGATGGCCAACTCAGCGGTGAAGAGTCGTTCACAGATGATGGCCAGTCCCAGGGTGGGTCTGGAGAGGCTGGACTCATTTGCTGCAATTGAGCCTGACGATGAACGGTTGGACAAGGTGATGACACTGCCGACCTTGGATTTGATCGCGCAAAATGGATCGAATGAAAACCCACACTTTCATGATTTGACGGTCAGCTCTTCGATCACGATGACCAATGTTCGCGACGGTGGATTACGGAAGGATTTAAGTATGCACATGGCGCGACCCATACCTGCATCGGCAGCACCCGAGCCTCTTTACAGTGTGCAAGGGCAGCCTGGCATTACCATGCGTGAACTGTGGACTTACTATAATTTATGGGAGCAAGTTGAATATCCCACAGCACCCATCAATCACCCTGATGGTGGTAACATCCCTGCGAACACGCCATCTCTAACCAGTAATGAAGGCCCTCGCGACATCGTAAAGGACCCTTACTTCTCCTATAAAAGACTGACGATCATACGCGCAAGCTGGGTCGTTTCACACATGTCACGTCTTGAAGAAAACCCGCAGACCGGGAAACAGGAATATCAACTGTATATGGTGCTGGATCCGATCCTGACGATTTGGAATCCATTTGATGTAGCCGTCAACCTTGGTCCTAAAGCATACCAAGGTTTCAGATTCTGGGGGATACCATATGATACGGATATCACAAAAAATGGGGCGCTCAATACGTATAAGATCAATGATATAATAGGAAATTTTGTTATGGCACCGCGCTACGGGTGGGATGAGGACGGGTTGGTTGATGTTGATGATGATATTGTGCTTCGTCCGGGTGAAGTTCTGGTGGTATCTCAGGGAAGTAGGGATGAAACGGTAGTTAGAAGTACGTTGTCGACTGATATCAGATTGGGCTGGGAATTTGGTGCTGGGTTTCGTTTTCCTGTAAAGGGGTTTACCGGGCCTGCAACAACGAGGCTTACACATAAATACCGGCCACGTCCTGATGGTCATTTCGGCTTCGGGCTTACAGAATTTCTGCACACCCAGGGAGATTCTTTGACCTCACCCTCATCATGGATTGGCGGGTTAATGATAGACCGTAAAGGAGGGGCCTCAAGAGTACCATTGCAAGCGACCGACTCACCAAAGCTCTTCCCAGAAATAGTGAGCCAACCGGGAGCCAGTTATACCCTTGGTGATATTAGAGATAAAAAACGTCCTGCGATGATCTATTCACTGGATATGAAAATGGAGACGGATCCTTTGGAGGATGGACGTTTCCAAGGGAAATTCAGATTGCGCCATAATCCCAAATTACCATCTTACGATCTACAGAGTTTTGATGACCAGACCATCGCTACCACCCCAATGCAGGTTTCCGTCAAGGGGGTGAACAGCTGGAAGGATGCCATCGTAAATATTACAAGCGCTGGGCAAGGTTATGCCGGGGGAGGATACACCGCCGAAAATGGGAATTCATATATCGTCACCCACTCCATCCCCCGAGAGCCCATCCACTCTATCGCCGCGTTTCAGCATGCCCTTGGCAACGGTGTTTTGCGTCAGGCATTTGAAGGGAGCGGGAAAGAACCTGCTAATAATTATTTTCTCCAGCCCTCGATTTCACATGCGGTTGGTAATTCATTTGCTCCTTCATTCTTGGCTGGCGATGCTACGGAAGGACGCTTGAATAACAGCCCCGCAGCGGATCATTCCTATCTGGCAAACCAGGCATTATGGGATTCTTGGTTTTTCTCATCGATTGCGCCTCAAACGAGTAAATCTTGGAAAAAAAGTGGCCAGACTCGCACCCAGAAGCAGGTTTTTGAGGATTTTGTGAGTGGCGAGGAAGCGTTGCCAATACGCCATTTTAAACCATGGGTGAAAGATGAGGCAAGCGTGCTCAATGATCTGTTTGCCGCTGACGAGGTATCAGAGTTCGCAGCCCAAAACTCAGCTCGTCATCTGATGCTTGATGGAGGGTTTAATGTGAATTCAACTTCCGTGGATGCTTGGAAACTGCTGCTTTCTGGCTTACGGAATACAGCTGTTGCCAAATCGGACCCCAGAATTTCAAGTCTGGAAGTGTTGGAAGTGTTGGAAGAGAGTGAAGGAACGCTGGTGGCAGGCCTGTTGACTCCATTTGGAGAAGCGATCAACGACAATGATTTAAATGATCCAAAAACACAGCAACAGTGGAACGGATATCGTGATCTAACCGATGATCAAATTGACGAACTGGCTGAGGCAATCGTACGCCAAGTGAGGGCAAGGGGTCCGTTTTTATCGCTGGCTGACTTTGTGAACCGTCGCTTGGAAGAATCCGGAGACGCCTCCTTGTCCGGCACCCTGCAAGCAGCACTGGATGATGAGGGTGTATCCATTAACAAACCATTCCGCACTGGTAACCGCAACATAACGGAAGCACAGGCAACGGCTGCGGGCTTGAGCAATGCAGCCGCAGAGGCAGGTGCCTCTGCCGCAGGTATTCCGGGCTATGTTAAGCAGGCGGATTTATTAACGAGTATCGGAGCATACCTCACTCCCCGCTCTGACACCTATCGAATTAGAGCTTATGGTGAGACATTATCGGCTGATGGTAGCCGGGTGATTGCCAAGGCATGGTGTGAAGCCATTGTGCAAAGATTACCGGATTATATTGATACACAGGACTCCGCAGAAAAGAAATACGATGAACTTACACAAGCTGTGAACCAGAGATTTGGGCGTCGTATGAATATGGTTAGTTTCCGGTGGCTTGGCTCTCAAGATATCTAGCAGATGAATCGATATTTAATCATAATGGGTCTACTGTTAGGATGTGTAGATTTACACGCCCAAGATACTACTGCCCAGGAGAAGGGCTTGAGTGTCCGGTTGCTGGCATTCGCACCATTGAAAGGTGCTGATTCAGTGGTTATTCAGTCGGGAAAAGTGTTATCGGATGAGATGGTGGTGCCGACGCACGGCCTGGGGCTACCGATTCCCGTCAACAGCAGGGAACTGACATTGGGTCTATTGCCTAAAGAGGATGGCCAACCAATCAGGGTACTTGCAAAAATCAAATTACCCCCGCAGGGGAAAAAATTCCTACTCTTACTGATTCCTGATGATAAGGGATACGAGTGCAGGCCTGTCCGACTCGATACTGAGAATTTCAGAGGAGGGGACACGCTTTGTTATAATGCGGGCAGTGTTTCAATTGGTGGAACCTTGGGAAAGACGAAATTCGCGGTAATGCCTAGAAAATTCAGGATCATGAGCTCTCCGAAGGCTAACGATAAACCTTATTACCAAGTGAAGTTTTATTACAATAACAAGGGGGAATCTCGTATCTTCAGTGATACCCGCTGGCCATATGATAACCGTTTGCGTAGCTATATATTTTTCTATTCAAATCCCAAAACTTCCAAGGTGACCTATCGGGCTGTTGATGAAACTGTGCCGGAAAACAAATAACAAAAGGTTCTAGGCATATAAATGTATCATCCTCGCCATGAACTCCCCCTATTCTAGCGATCAATACGACACGCACGCACCACATTATGTGAAGTAATATGCAGTGAATGCACCATTTCTCTGCCTGTAGCCTTTTTTTGACCTTTTTGACTTTTCCTTTTTCCTTTCTCCTTTCTCCTTTTCCGACAACCACAGTAGATTCGTATTCCGATATGCGGGACATGCATTCTGTTTTACGGCAATTCATGGCTAGATCTTATGAAATTGGAGGGAATTTCCCAAGTCTCCCATCCTGACCATTAGTCAACATGCATCACTATCTGAAGATCTGCGGCCACGCTACTCTTCCTCCGTGCCGCCCAGCGTCACGTTGATGTTGTATTTGTTCTGCAAGTGCGAGTGGGCTTTGCTAGCTTGTCCGGATTTCGGGTAGCGTTTGCAGGTGAGTTGAAAGGTGCGAATGGCTTTTTCTTTGTCCTTAGCTTCTTCGTAGGTATAGCCGATTTGTAGGGTCGCTTCCGGTGCTGATTTTTCGACAATTTTGATTTGGCCGTAGAGGATGATCGCTTCCTTCTGTTGGCCGAGACGACGGTGGCATTTGGCGATGGCGAAGTAGTTACTTGGAAAGCGATCCACTTGGCGGTAGCTGGCGATGGCCTTTTTCCAGTCGGAGAGTTTTTCGTAACAGCCGGCGATGGCCCAGAAGTGGTCGCCGGAATGGTCGCCGTCGATTTCTAGCAGGTGGCGGTAGACTTCGATCGCTTCCTTGATCTTTCCTTCCTCCAGAAACATCCCAGCGATGGCTTTTTGACCGACGACGACATTTTCAAATTCGCCATAGATACGCCGGGCCTGATCGCGTTTTT
Organism: Akkermansiaceae bacterium; assembly: GCA_037620805.1. Lineage (GTDB taxonomy): Bacteria > Verrucomicrobiota > Verrucomicrobiia > Verrucomicrobiales > Akkermansiaceae > Oceaniferula. The sequence goes on along the minus strand of JASJLI010000158.1, from coordinate 19,121 downwards.
CACGGGAGAGGCACCAGCTGGCTTGTCTGCCGCGGAGTCCGTCATCGACGCCAAAGCGTTCGCCGATTTCGCCATAAACTTTCCAGATGTCACTGGGGCGGCCGAGGGTTCCTTGGAGGCCGGCAACACGGTAGAGGAGGTCCTTGGCGAGCTTGGGGCGGATGAGTGTTTCGGCGCGGAGTTCGGAGATGAGTTGGTCGCCGAGCTTAAGGGCGGCGGGATTGGTTTTTGGCGTTTTGAGGAGGTGTTGGACGGTTTTGGCGGAGAGGCTGTAGACCTGGTCAAAGAGCGCGGGGCCGGTGTAGGTGGTGGCGAGGGCTTTTTTACCTTCGTCGAGTTTCTGCGCAAAGCAATGGAGCTCGGCGAGTTCGTGACAGGCTTTGATACAGATCGCCTTGGCTTTGTCGGTGCGCTTGACCTTGAAGGTAAGTTGGTTGAGGAGGACGAGGCGTTCCTCCATATCCTGATGGAGTCGGGCGTAGTGGAGGAGATCCTGCCGGGAGCGGACTGCGATTTCGTGATCGGGGTATTCCTTGATCAGAAAACGGAATGCCTTTTGGGCGCTTTTTACCTCGCCCATGGTGCGGTAGGCATCGCCCATGCAATAGGCGGCGATGGTCGCCTCATTGGATTGGGGCCAGTAGTCGATGACCGATTGAAACCCGTCCCGCAGCGCGCCCTTAGGTTTTTTCAGGTTCATCATCGTGTGACTCCACATCAATTGTGCGTATGGAGCGCCGGGGCTTTTCTGGTAGAGGGTGAGGAATTTCTCATACTCGGCGAGAGCGACTTTGAAGTTGCCACTTAAGAAATGTTTTTCGGCGATTTTAATCTGGTAGCGTTCCACATTACGCATCTTTTCGAAAGTTTTCACCTCGATTTGCTGCATCGAGGTGAGCGCCGCGTGGGTAACGGAGGCGAGTGCCATGAAGATGATGATAAAGAGGGGTAGTTGGCGGGGTATCTTCATTTTAGGACGGGTGGGATTTGGATGAGAGGATAGGGTAGGTTTTACTATAGAGGTCGAGGTGTCACGCTGATTTTATGAAATTTGGGAGACGCAACACCGATGGCGTTGGGACAGGGGGCGGGCAAGACCCAGGGTAGGCGCCGCGTTGCTCTACCAACCCTGGGCTGAAAGACAGTACCCCGTTGGGGTAGGGGGATGTGGAGTCTTTTGGTGTAAGGTATTGTGTAACCCCAACGGGGTTTTGTCTGTGAGCCTAGGGTTGCTGTCGTGGAGCGATGGCTACCCTAGGATTATGATTCAAAATGATCCTCAACCCCGAAGGTGGTTGCGTCAACTCCGGTCGTGAATATGCCCCCCCCTGATCAATCCCAAACATATCGCTCATCCCATTTCTCTCCGTGCTTGCTCAACAACTCCCGATACTCGTCCTGAAACGTAATCGTTCGATGATGCTCCTCCTGTTTCTCAATGTATTGTGAAACATTCGGAATCTGAGATTCTGAAACCGAAAAACACCCGTATCCTGACTGCCAGGCGAAATCCGTTAGTCCTTCTTTCTCCTTCGCCCAGATTGAGCTGTTCCGTTTGATCTCTTTCACAAAATCCGCAATCGTCAATGTTCTCGAAAGTGAGGTGAGGAGGTGAACGTGATCTTCCACTCCACCGACGCGAATGGGTTGGCAGCCGAGTGTTTTTGCACAGCCTCCCAGATAAGAATGCAATTCATCGCGGAAGGCAGGATTCATGAGGAAAGGGGCGCGATTTTTGGTTGAGAAAACCGTGTGGATTAGGACGCGGGATATTGATTGGGGCATGGCGGAGTTTGGGGGTAATTCGGAGATGGACGCAACACCGTTGGCGTTGAAGACTGGTTGCGGACGATACCTAGGGTAGGCTGCGCCAACTCTAGGCTCAAAGATGTTACCCCGTTGGGGTAGGAGTTACTTCTTCGTGGCTACAAGCCATTTATTATACTCGGCGTGGGCGTAGTAGATGATGTTGACGCCGAGTTGGTAGCTGGATTCCCAGACTTCGCGGGGGACACCGGAATGGCCGTCGGCCCAAGCATCGCCAATGTCGCCGGGGTGATAGTAGGCGACGAGCCGTCCGTCAACGACCCAGCCAAGGGCGTTGGATCGACCGTGGGGGGCGACGATGGGAAGACGCGGCAGCGTGTAGGGGATGCGGTGGATGGTGTGGTCCAGATAGACGGAGATGGGTTCGATTCTGGGGAGGATTTTTTGCATCATCGAAACGAACTGCCCTTCCCAACCAGAGCTGCCGCCGTTGTCGCCGAAGAGCATACCGTGGCTATCTAACAAATAGCTTCGCATGATTTTGATTTCCTTGTCGCTCAGCGTAATTTTTTGCTGACCGGTCATGTAGACCATCGGCGGGCTTTTGCGGGGGGGGAAGCTTTTAAGCCGACCGATTTCCATCGGTTCAGGTCGATCACTAACAGGGTGGCCGGTGCGGACGCCGTATTCGGTGAGGAGGTTCAGGTCGGAACCGCGAGCCATGTCCTGTTCCCAGTCGCCGCCGTTGTATTTCAATCGGATGAAGCGTACCTTGCCACGTGTCGTGCCTGCCGAGAATCCTGCGCCATCGCCCTTTCCTTGACCGATTTTGTAGAGGTGCTCGGTGACTTCGAGGACTTGTAGTTTGACGTCATCGATCGGTGGCGGGTTGAAGAGGATACTGCTGTAGGGGTTGATGACATACTTCTTATTGATGACCTTTTGGATTTTGACAAGCTGCTTGAGCTGCTTCTCTTCACCACCGCCGAGCGGGGATTCGTAGACACTACAACCGGAGAGCCGAGTCAGGAAGAAAGCCATCGTGCCGAAGAGGCAGGTGTAGGTGAGGAGGGTAAAAATCGACTGGCGGAGCTTGTTGTTTTTGCGACCGAAATACCAGGCCACGAGTTGGCGTGGATCCCAAGTGCGTTTCTTTGTGTTAGGATCGTTTGATTTGTTCGGATCTGGAACGCGTTTTGTTTCGCGATCGATCCACCACACTGCCCAGCTTAGCCCAAGGAAGAAGGCAATGCCGCTGCCGACTTGGATAATGGTGCCGGCAAGGGAGTAGGAGAAGGTGTGGAGAGGGAGATGGGCGACGAGTTGCCAAACCGGAAGGAAGGTGACGCTGAGGATGGCGCGGCGAACGATGAGGGAGGAATGCCGATGGCGGCGGATCCAGTAGTAGCAGACTGGGAGTGAGGTGAGGAATCCGATCGTCAACGTCCACACACTCAGGCGAAACCACGCATGGGCATCGACCCATAGCAGGCACCAGATGACCGCGTAGAGGACGGTCCACAAGAGCGGCCGACGGCTTTGCCGGAGGAGCCAGTGGCGGACAGTCTGGAGTTTGGGTTGAGTGGGCATCCGGGTGGCGAATGACAGGCGGCAGTTTAGGGCTACTCTAGATCTTTAAGGAAATTCTCGCCTTTATCCTCGAGGGGGTTTTTGTTCGGGGCGGCGGGAAGTTGTCCGTTAACACCTAGTGGGGATAGAGGATCGGGGGCTTCTGGTGTGGTGGCTTTTGGAGCAGTGACGGGAGGTGTCGGGCTCGGGGCAGCGGGTGCTACGACTGCGGCTGCGGATTGAGTTTCGGGAGCTGGGGCGGGTTCTTCACCGAAAAAGTAAGGGAATGCGGTGAGAACTAAGATGGCTCCGGTGACGAGCACGACGGAAACGATCGTTGCTCGAAAGAGTTGGCTGGTGGCGACTACGCCAAGCATTTCCTGAGGGCTCTTTCCTCGGAGCTGACGTAGGAATTCCTGTAGCTCTTGGACGGTGGCGCTGGAGTTGGCTTTCAGCTCACGGAAGTCGGCCTTGGTGCTGGCCATGGACGTACGAGCTGCGTCGGAGTTTTCTGATTGGCCTTTCATGGATTCTTTCATGGCTGGGTGGGAGTTTCTTCGGGTTCAAGGATGTGGACAAGATCGCCACCAGCTTCACTGATCGCGGCGATGACGGGTTCGAAGTGGGAGGCTTTGGCCTCCTTGTGGACTTTGAGAAAGACGTTGCGTTGGCCGGCTGGAGTGTCGCCGAGCAGGGTGGTGAGGTCGGCGGCAAGTTCGTCCGTGGAGATTTCTTTACCATCGAGGTAGACTTTGAAGCCAGAGTCGATGGCGACACTGGCGAGGGGGGCGGCGGCCATGTTAATATCTGCGAGCTTGGCAGGTTGCCACTGGATGTGGCTGTCGTCTTGCGCCCGGGCAAGGATGACGAAGAAGATGAGCAGCAAGAAGCCGATGTCGCCCATGGCGAAGGCTGGGATCGAGGCTGTTAACTTTTTGCGTTGGAGTTTCATTCGACGTTGATGACGCGTTCGGATTCCAGTTCGAGGGTGAGAATGCCGCCAGCTTGTTCGATGACCTGGGAAACACGAATCCAGATCGGGTAGGGCGTATTGGGGGCGCTTTTCACCACGACGATGCGGTCGGCATCCCGGGTCTTTTTTTGAAGGGCGGCGTTGAGGCGTCTGGTGAACTCGGGAAGTTGCAGCGGGCTTCCGTTGAGCACGATACTAGTGGGGGTGATAGAGACCTCGATGTTTTTGCTCTGATCGCGTTTTTCAACTTGCTCCTCAGTTTTTGGCAGGACCTGAGCGAGACCGGTCTCCGGCTGCACGGCGGCGCAGACGAGGAAGAAAATGATGAGGATGAATGCGATGTCCGAGCTGGCGCTGGCCGGCGGATCGATCAACAATTTGCCACGTTTCAGTTTCATGAGCTTTCCTTGTCAAGAGTCAGGCGGAGGGTGACAACTTCGATGAGCTCGGCGGCGGAGGATTCCACCTGAAGTACGAAGTCGTTGATGACGCCGGTGAAGTAGTTGAAGGCCATATAGGCGGGGATGCCGACAATCAGACCGAAGGCGGTGGTGAGAAGGGCGACGCGGATTCCGGAAGCGGCAGCCTGTACGATGTTTTGAGTGCCGATGTTAGCTTCAATGTCCCCGAAGGCGACGATCATTCCCTGCACTGTACCGAGGAAGCCGAGCATGGGGGCAACCGAGGCGATGGTGGCGAGGATGGGTAGGTGTTTCTCAAGGGCGGCTACGATGTTTACTCCGTAATTCTCCATGCTCTTGATGACCTGTTGTTCCATCTGGGCTTGATCGTAGTTGAGGCGGCGGAGGACGAGGTATTTACGCAGTCCGCAGGAGAGGACGGCGGGGACGGGGCCACGGGCGGCGTCGCAGAGTTCGAGGGATTCCTCGACTTTGTCCTCGGAGAGGAGATTTGTGACCTGTTCGCGGAGTTCGCTAGCATCGGTCTCTAGCAGCTTGAGACTGCGGTAGCGTTCGATAATGACCGCGATGGCGAGGACGAGGAGAGCGAGGAGGGGCCACATGAAGGGGCCTCCTTCGAGCAGAAGTTTGAGGGCGCCGGTGTCTAAAAAGCTGGCGGCAAGAGTGGAATCGGATTGGTTCAGGTGCATCGGTTATTCGTCGAGGTTTGCTTCGCGTTCAAACTGGGCCAATAGCTCGGGGAGAGCAAGGCGGCCGCGAGAATATTTAGCGGCATCGCTTTCTGGGAAGTCCCAGCGGCAGCGGTTATAGCGGCGGAAAGCGTTGGGGATATCCTTGCCCATACGGTAACTTTCGCCAGCCCAAAAGAGAGCCTGGGCGGTGAGTTCCTGCTCGGGGAAGCGTTTCGCAAAGGCGTCGAAGGATTTGCCACCCTTGATGAATTCCTCCTGCTTGTAGTGGCACTGGCCGATGCGGAAGGCCATCTTCGGCGTCCACTCATGGTTCGGGAAACGTTCCAGAAATTTTGAGCCGACCGAGGCGGCCACCGCGTAGTTTTCCTTCACGTAGAAGTGTTCATTAATGCGGAGCATGACATTGGCGATCAGCGGGCTCTTGGGGTAGGTGCCGGCGAGGGTGACGTAGGCCTCCAGTGCTTTATCGAGTTCCCCAGCTTCCTCGTGGCATTGGCCGAGTTTGTATTGGGAATCTGGGGCTAGATTGTGGTCCGGGTGATTGCGGACGATGGATCCGTAAGCGGCAATCGCTTCGTCCCACGCTTCCATTTCCTGCGCAAACTGACCGAGGAGGTAGGAAACTCGCGGTGCGTATTTGGGATTCGGATAGTCGTCCTGAAGTTCGCGAAGAACTCGACGGCCAGAGGCCAAATCGGCGGCGGCCTCTTCGTCGTGTTTCAATCTCCGGTGGCTTTTGAAAAGCTCGAAGTAGCTTTCCGCAATGTGGAATTGGGTTTGGATAGCGAGGTCTTCGTCTTTGTAAACTTTGCTGAAGGCGGCCATGAGGCCATTGGTGCCAACCGCGACGGGTATTACCTTCTCGATGATCGATTTGCCGTCTAGGGTTTGTGGAACGTTGTCGAGATATCCGACCGTAATTTCATCTCCAAAGAATGCCTCGATGTTACCGTCGAAATTTGAGGGCACGGGTTTGGCTATGGCAAGGAGCGGGAAGGAGGCGCTGAAGACTCCGCTGTGGGTGAGTGTTTCTTCGAGTTCAATCGTCTCATCCTCACCGCTGGTGGTGACCACACGGATCAATGCCTTGTCCCGCTTGCTGGAGATATCCCGATCGGGGTCTTCAAGGCGGATGAAGATTTTTTTCCCAACATGGGCGATCTCGGCTGGTTCCAAATACTCCTGATCGGTGATTTGGAGGGTGGCAGCTGAGAAGAGAGTGGCAGAGGTTTTGAGGGTTTTGTTAGATCCGTCTGGTCGGGTGGTATCATCGTAGCGAGCTGTGAGGGTGTCGGTGCCGATGACGCTGAGCACTGCAAGAGCGGCTGTTCTCTTATCAACCTTGTCAGCCTTGTCTGAACCATCATCGAGCGCGGCTTCCGGATTGTCATCGACAGGTAGGATGATTTTTCCAAGGCCACCCTTGGGTAGCGATCCGTCTTCGGGAACGATCGTCGCGCTTTCCGTGCCACCGAGGAGGAGGGGAATCTGTCCAACGAAGCGCCCTTCTAATAGAGCTGGGTTACGGGCTTCCGCGAGCGATTCATTATCGGCGGCAAAGGCGCGGGAGAGAACGCATTCAACGCGGATGGTGGTGCCCTGGCTGGTAAGAACATCGACCAGAACCGTACTACGCGAGTCCTTGGCCTGATCAGGATCGATGACCTCCACGGTGAGCGGTAGCCGGTATTCGATATTGCTGATGTAGTCGTCGGGTCTGGGGGCAGTGATAGGAATGAGTCGTGGAGATCCTTCGACAGGGGTCTCGCTGTCCACGATCTGGATGCGAGCTTCGGTGGGTTCGTTAAGGAGGACGACCGTTTCACGATAGAAGGCATGGCCAGGGAATGTGTTCTGGGTGTCCTTATAGCGCAGGTAAACTTTGTCGCCTTGTTTGACGACGACTTTTCCATCGGCAGCTTCGGCGGCAGTGTCGATCTCGGCGAGGAAGACTCCGGTCGAGGGTCCGGTTTCGGTGGCGGAAACCTTAAATGGTGGATCAGCATTGATCTGCACCTCGACTTCGACGTGGTCCCGGTCGAGTCCGATATCAAAATCGAAGTCCACTACCTCGGCCACGATCCGTTCACCTGGTTCGATACGGAGGAGTTCCTTGCGAGCTCCTTTCACCGATCCCTCGCCGCTGCGTGTGAAATTATAACTGATCGGTGTGATCTCGCCATTGTAGTAAGTGGCAGTGAGTGATTGCGTGAGCAGTCGATTACGTTGTTCGGCACCTGCGGTGAGTTCGTCGAGGTAGGATACTGTTACCGTGTCGCCGGGGGCCAGTTCCAGGATGTTGTTGCTGGCGAGTTCCATGACGTCGGCTGCTGGCGGCATGTGTTTACTGCCACCTCCGGTAATCTCGACATTGTTGATGGCGATCGCTTCACCACGGTATTCTAGAAATTCGAAATCGATGTAGCGCAACTCGCGAGATGGCATCGAGAGCGTCCAGCGGTTTTTGTCCTGCTTGATTTGAGCAGGTGCGGCGGGGGTGAACTTTTTGATGTCGGGGACGGTGGTCGGGTCGAAGTCAGCCGCGACGAAGGGGCGCATCGTGAGGGTGGAGGACTGTCGGTTTTCCCGAGCTCGGCGGGCCTCGACGGATTTCACCTCGGGGCTGGCGATGCTGAAGATAGTGATTTCATGCACGCCACGGGATGCGTAAATGTCGATGCTTCGGTCACCAGCTCCAACGGGAAGTTCCAACCGTCCGTTGAAGATGACAGCGGTGTTGCGGCCAGAGACCTCGATCCGCAATGCTCCGTCTCGTTCCTGTACGAAGGGGCCGGACCAGAGCAAAAAGTAGGCATCTGTTCCTTCTTCGGGAGCTTGCCAGGAAAGCGTTTCGACCTTCTTGATTTCGGTCGGTTCGACTTTTTGGACGACATCGGCGATCTCGGCCCATGTATATTTCTCCCGCAGGTTTTTGGCGGCCGTTTTGTAAATACGGAGGTTCATGCCGGTCTCCGGAAACTTTAAAACAGGGGCTTCTTTTGGTTGAGGGAAGGTGGCGAGGTTGAACCAAAACCGTCCGTCATGACTACCGCGAACTTGCATGCGGACCGGCGCTTCTTGTTCGGTCTGCGGGGATGTTAGGGTGATTGATTCAGTCGGGCGAAGTTCTTTCATGTCGACCGAGAGTGACTTGGGCGCAGCACCATCTGGCTCACTGCGCCAGGAGGTTTCGAGGGAATGGTCGATCGCCATGAGCGGGCTGTGGTCGAGAGCTGAGTCCGAGGCTTTGGCACCCGCTGGGAGTTCTCCTGTGCGGGCCATACCGAGAAAGACGCCACCGTGACTGCTCTCTTCTTCGATCATAAGCTGGACCTCGTCACCACTGGAGGATGCGAGTTTGATGCCGACTTTGTCTTGGGCTGCGGTGAGGTCGCGGTCGCCGTCCTTGACTTGGAGGTAGATCAAGTTACCGGGCTTTACCTGACTCTTAGGTCGGGATGCGGCGCGTGATTGCTCTTCTTTGTTGTCGGCGATTTCTTTTCTTAGGGTGTCGGTGAAGGACTCGTCGTCTTCGTTGATGATCTCGCTGCTGGCTACCTCGAGTGATCCGTCCGAGGCGATTCGCAGGCGTGTATTGCTGAGGAATTCGAACTGGAACTGCTTCTTGAAGTCCTCTGGGTAGTCCACCGTGATGACGTCACCACCGGTGACTTGCAGAACGCCATCTCCGACCTTTGCCTCGCCGAGGATGGTGGGGAATTCGGTGAGGAAGATCCCTTTACCTGCGCCGCCGCTGGTGAGGAACGATTCTTCGCGATCATTTCCGGGTTCGGTGCGCACGATGACTGGGATGCGTGTATCGCCGCGACTAATGCCGAGGTCAGGGTCTTGCACGACGACGGAGAGAGCTTTGCCGGGGGTGTGCCAGAGTTTGGATTCCTGGCCGAGGCGTCCAACGGTGCGGAGCGTTTCGAGTTGGGTGAGGAAGCGTTGTTCGAGGCCGTAGACCTCGGCGAGGTTGTAGAGCGTTTCGTTGGCGAGTTCGGCATCGGGCGCATGCTCGAGAACGGCGAGGAAGATCTTGCGGGCTTCTTGGCTGTCGTCCTGACGGATAGCGAGCACTCCCTGGAGGAAGTTGGCACGGATGGCGATTGCCGGATTGAGGTTCTCCGCGAGGTCGGCGAAAATTTCTCCGGCTTGGTCATAGACTCGCTGCGCCATGTAGGTTTCACCGATACCGAAACGGGCTTCGACGGCTTCAGGTTGCTTTTTGTAGATGTTCAGAACCGTGGTGAACTCGGCTCGGGCGATGTCGAACTGCCGTGCCCTTTGGTAGTTGCGAGCGAGGAGGAGTTGGATGCGGGACTTGTCCCTGACATCGACTTTTTCCGACTCGCCGAATTTGATCATCCATCCGCGGAGAATGTCCTCAGCCCGTAGGTGGTCTTCTGGAGTTCCTTGGGCGATGTGGGTTTCTGCTCCGAAGAGGAGGAGTTCGACTGGGAGTTCATGACGGTGTTTGTCGAAGAGGTCTTTGTTCGCGTAGTAGGCCTGCTCGGCGAGTTCGTTTTCTCCGAGGCGGAGGTGGAGGATGATTTGCAATAGCGGGGCGATCGGGCTGTCGGCGGGGATATCCGCGCTCAGGCTGCCCATTTTTCCGTAGGCATTACGGAGGATGTTGCGGGCTTGTGTTGTTTCGGCATTACCGACCGAGCGGATGGTGTTGAGGAGTCCGTTGAGAATGGTTGCGCCGAGCGCAAAGTCCTCACGGGCGAGGGCTGCCTGTGCGTAAGGATAGATGCGTTTCCAGGATTCGTGGTGGCGGTCGGCTTGCTGGATGAGTGCCTGAGTGTGGAGAAGTCGGTCGATTGATTTTGGCTCGCCGGCGAGGAGTTCCATACCCGCTTCGGTGCTGACGCGTCCGAGTCGAAGATCGCGGACCATTTTATAGACACGGTTCTTTTTGTCTTCCGTCCAGTCCTCGGGCTTAGCGTTGCGAGCGGTTTCTAACCAAGTTCGGGCAGGCCACTCTCCCATGCCCCAGGAACGGAAGGAATTCTGATCGGCGCGGGCGCGGGACTTTTTAAGAACAGATTCCATCGCGTCGAGGTTGTCGGCTCGGAAGAGAATGTTGGCGAGTTCCGCCGTATAGGTTCCGTGGTGATCGGTGTCGGCTGTGGCACGAGACTGAAGAAATTGTTGCGCAGCAGATGGTTCCAGGGTGGATGCATAGCGTCTGGCGCAAGATACGTATTCTTGGTTGTTAGGATTCAGATCCATGTGCGACTTCCACCAAGCGGCAGCTTCTGCTTTCATGCCGAGCTCGTTCATGACGTCACCAATACGAGTGGAGTAGGTAGAACTGATTGGACTTTGTTTTGCCGATTGAGTGATCCAGGGGATGGCTTTTTGGATGATGTTCTTGTCCTTGGTTTCAACGAGACGATTCCAGGTTTCGTGGCTGGCCGGGGCGGCGGGGATGCTGAGAAGGTGACGGGCTGCCGCGAGCTTCATTTCTACAATTTGCTTTTTGTCGGTGTAGGCGGCGGCTTCGAGCCATTTCTCAGCAGCACTAAGATCCTTAGGGGATTCCTTGCAGAGAGTCTGGTAGTGCTTCGCGGAGTTGGCCTTTGATTTGCCTCCGAGGTGGTGGAGGTAGACGTAGGCGAGTCGGGTTAGAACGAGGTGACGTTGGCTCTTAGTTAGTTTTTGCTGGAGGAGTTTTTGGCAGGCTTGTCCGGATTTGCCGCCGTTTTCACGAGTGGCTTTCCAGAGTTTTGTGTTGGAGTTGATCAGGTGGGCTTTTTTTTCGGCCAGCCAAATACGATTGTGTTGTTTGTCTTTCGGCGCACGCTTCCAGACGTTATCCTGAAATCCCACGAGGTGAGGAAAGGCTTTGGCGCTGGTGCTGACGGCGGCGAGATCTTTGCGGAAGGTTTCCTCACCAGTGGCTGATTCATAGAGGAAGCCTGTGATTTCTTCGGACCAGCCATCCGAACTGGGAGACTTTGCAAGATATTGGAGCGCCATGCTTCGTGCTTTGGCTGTGTCCTTCATTCCGTCGCGATAGACATCGATGGCGAGTATGGCGCGTATCGTACCTGCTCCGTCGGGGTTCTGGCCGATCAATTTGAGCAGGCCTTGTTCTGCGAGTTGATAGTTTTTACCACACCACCGGACGTAGGATCTGGCGAGGTCACTGTTGATGTTTACGCGGAGAATATCTTCTGCGATGGAGCGGGCGCGGGTGGTGTCTTTTGCTGTTGCAGCGGCTTCGGCAGAGCGGGCTAGGGGGGTGTAACGATCCTCACGGTGTGGGTAGGCGGCAAGGTAGCGGCGGGCTTCGGCTTCAATTTCCGCAGGAGCTTTGGCCGCGCTGGCCATCGCTTGGATCAGGCTACGGTGGATGTCGTCCCGTCCTGGGCTAGGTGCTTTGAGCGCTTTGCGGAACGATTGGATGGCATTTTCAAACTGCCCTAGGCGGGATTCAAAGCGGCCGGTGCGATACCACAGGTCGCGCTTGGTGCGATCGTTCAGTGGAGCCTTACGTCGCACGAGAGTCTTGGCGATTTGCAGTCCCTCGGCCCATTGCTCTGCCCGTTCGGCGGCGTGCATCCCTTGGAAGCCGACTCCGGTAAGAAGAGGGTTGGCTGGAAGCTTGGGCGCCATCGCGAGGGCGAGGGCGAGAGATGAGGCGTGCTTGTAGTTGGTTCCGTTGTTGGCCTTGATGAATAAACGTAAGGCACGAACTCCTTGATCTGTCGTGCCGCCATTTTGCCAGATCGAGCGACGCTCGGCAGCAGCGAGGTTACCACGACCAGTGTGTTCATACGCGGTGGCAATTCGGTCGCGCACTTTGTTAGTGAGTGCGTGTTTGGGGAATATTTCGAGGAACTGCCTGCCTGTCACGATGACGTCATCGTGTCGGGCGGTGACCGCGTAGCCATCTAGCAGCTTCAGCGTCATTTCGGCCCGTTGTGGATGCTCCGTTTGGGCACGCGAGAACTTGCCAGTGGTTCGAATGAGTCCGAAGACTTGTTCATTTTTCCAATAGAGCTCGGTGAGATCGAGCATCAGCTTCGCCCCGGCGGGCGAGGATTCGACGGTCTCCTTGAGCTTGGCTTCTAGGTCAGCGGCTTGATCAGCATGGACCGGAATACTGAGGGCGAGAATGAGGGCGAGGTGGGGAATGGGTGTTTTCAAAATCCTGCTTTTTTGAGTGCTTCAGCAATCTTGTTAGCTTCCGAGGCAATTTCGCTTTCGGGGTAGTCGTTGATGAGTTGTTCAAACCTGCGGCGGGCCTCTGGTTTGCGTTCTAGTTTGTAGAGACAGCGACCGTAGTTGAAGAGGATGACGTCGAGGAAGTTCGCGTCGGGATGGTCGGAAAGGACATTTTCAAAAACGTCAATGGCTCGGGAGTAATCTTTTTTCTGATAATAGAAGGCCGCCATTTTTGCGACGGCATCTCCGACCCGACCGGAGTCGGGGAATTGTTCATAGACTTTTTGGTAGGCGAGGAAGGCTTTTTCGAAGAGTTGTGCGGATTGGCCAGCGGTGGCCTTCAGAGCCATCGCTTCGTAGCATTCGCCGGTGTAGAACTGACCTTCGCCCCGCAGTGGGCTCGAGGGGAGCTTGGCGATACTGGAATAGAGGCTGATGGCGCGTGGGAAGTTCTCGCGCTTTCGTTCGACGTGAGCTTGTTGCAGCATCGCTTCGTCCACGAAGGAACTTGAAGGAAACTCGGCGAGAAGTCGGCGGCTCATTCCGAGAGCTAGGTCGAGTTTGTCCATTGCAAAGTAGATCCGCCAAAGTTGCACGTAGGTTTCTTCAAGGAGCTTGCCGCCGGACTCGCGCGCTTGGACGAGGATTTTTTCGCAGACACCGAGTGCTTCAGTGTATTTCAGATCGGCTTTGTCGTTGAGTCCGAATTCCTTGTAATGGTTGCCAACCTCGGTGAGAGCCGAGGCCGTGCGGAGTTGAGTTTTGAGTCGGAGTGCCTCATCGGAAATATCAGTGCGGGTGACGCGCACTTCACCGAGGTTTCCTTCGATGATTCTGGTCTCCGAAATGCGAACGATCGTACTATCGCTGAGGTTTTGCTCATCGCGGTAGACCAGGCGAATCATCTGGCCGGGTTCGCCGGTGAGGGAGCCCTTGGAGGTTCCGAGTCGGAGTGGGATGGCGAGGCGAAAGGTTCCTCTCTGGTCTTGTTCCAGCAGGGTTACAGGGACCGAGCGAACCATGAGCAGTGGGTCGATCTGCGATTTGAGATCTTCACCGTCGGGGCCTTCAACCAGTTCTCCGCTGGCGACGCGTTTTGCGAGTTCGTCGTCGATCTCGTCCGCTGTCTTGCGACGGAAAATTTGGATCGTCGCTTCGATTTTGTCTGCGCCTTCACTCGTGTCATGGTCAGCGTCGGTGACCTGCAGGTGGAGCGGTTTTCCTAGCACGGCGGCAGGCAGGTCGCGTTGATAAGATCCGTCGGTGATACGGGCTACTCCATTGCCAACAACGACGACTTCCTTCAGCCGTTTCTCGTTGAAGTTTTTTTCGGCGGTGTGGGCGTCCGTGTAGGTGACGGTGACGTGATCGCCGCCGCGAACTTCCAAGATTCCGTTGTTGGGGACTGCTTTGTCGAGGCGGGTAGAGATGCGACCTAGGGCGATGCGTGCATTGCGTCCGACCGGATCGCAGAAGAGTATTTCTTCGTCTCCGCCTTTCGTGCGGCAGTGGACTTTGATTTTAGTGCCTGGCTCGAGGATTGCGAAGTCTTGGTCATCGATTTTTACATAGAGTCGTTTTCCGGCTTCGACTTTTTCGATGAGCGAGTCCTTGTTAGATAACGCCGTGCCCACTTTTTCGAGTGCTTCGATGGCCCTGCTGTAGTGGTTGAGTTTGAAATGTCCAAGGCCAATGTAGTAATAGGCTTCGTTAACTTCTGGTGAGGTCGGGAATTGCGCGATGACGTTGCGCATGATGCTGAAGCATTTCCCGTAATTGCCCGCCTCGTAGAAACAGGTGCCAGTGTTCAGAAAGGCGTAAGCGCGCTTTTCATCGTTTTCGTTGCTGTCCAGCGCCGCAGCTTCGTAGTGCAGGCGGGCTTTATCGAAGTCCTTGGTTTCCTTGAGCAGGTGATCGGCGAGCCTTAGGTGGGCTTCGAAGCGGATCTGGCTGCTTGGGTAGCGTTCCACGACAGATTCCCAAATCTCGAGGGCCTTTTCGTTTTCTCCAACTTCAAGACGCGCATCACCAGCCTGTAAGAGCTTGCGGGCGGCACGGTCCTCAATAATGGAGCCGCGCTCAATGGTCTTCGGCGACTGGGCGAGGAGTGGTAGGACGAGGAGCAGGGGGAGGAAGAGACGAGTGATAACGTTGCTCATGTTTTTCAGGAGAATAATTCGCGGATCGGAGTCGCTTCTTTACGGACGAGGCGCATTGGTCGGCCTTGGGGAGTGATGAGTTCTTTGTTCAGGTCGATCCCAAGCGCATGGCAGAGCGTGGCGTGGAGGTCGGAGATTTTGACGGGGCGTTCGGCGGGTGCCATGCCGTCTTCGTCCGAGGCACCGATGATGCTGCCTCCTTTGAGACCGCCGCCAGCCATCATGCAGCTGAAGCAACGGGCCCAGTGATCACGTCCGCCGCCATCGTTGATGCGTGGCGTGCGTCCGAATTCGCTGAGGACCACGACGAGTGTCTTGCTGAGCATGCCATTCGCCTTGAGGTCGGAGATGAGTGAGGCGATGGCGGGGTCCATGGCCGCGCCGTGGTTGCGCATTGCTTCGAAGATGTTGCCGTGGTTGTCGAAACCACCACGGTTGATTTGTACGAAGCGGACGCCCTTTTCGACAAGCCGCCGGGCTAACAAGGCCCCGCGACCAAATTCTGTATTACCGTATTTTTCGATGGTCTTGGGGTTTTCATCCTTCAGTTCGAAGGCTTTCAGGGCGGGGCTCTCCATCAAGTTGACGGCGTCTTTTAACGCTGTCTGGGAAGCTTTCAATTCCTCTGCGCCTTTTTTGCCCGAGGTTCGAGCATTCATTTTTTCGAGGATCTGCAGCCTCTGCATGCCGCGGGCATGGCTGATTCCTTCTGGAAAGGCGAGGTAAGGGTCTTTTTGGCCAGGACGACCGACAAAGTAGGCTTCGCACTGCTGCCCGAGATAACCGGCACGGGCTGCTTGGCCGCTGATGCTGACTAGGGCAGGTAGGTCGCCGAGCGGTTCGCGTTCGTGCACCACCATTGAGCCTAGGCCTGGGTGCATGATGTTGGGCGATTGGCTGAATCCGGTCTGTAGTTCATACTGCGCCCGGCCGTGGTCGCCATTGGTGCCGGCAATGGAACGAATGAGCGCGCCATGATGCATTTGCTTGGCCAGCTGTGGAAAAATCTCTGAAATTTCCATCCCCTCCACGGAAGTCTTGATCGGATTGAATTCGCCTTGAACCTTGCGGCCCGGCTTCGGATCCCAGGTGTCCAAGTGGCTCATGCCCCCGCTGTTCCAAAAGAGAATGACATGCTCGGCTTTGGCTTTGCCGGTGGCGTCGGTGGCGGTGTTACCCAAGAGCTGGCTGATGGGCATGCCAAGGATGCTCGCACTGAACGTCTTCAACATGCGACGCCGGGTGAATTGGTAATTGTTGCAGGACATAATATCTGGGGGTTGGGAGTTAGGAGTTAGGAGTTAGGAGTCAGGAGTCAGGGGAGGAAGCGGAATTCGTTGCTATTGAGGAGGGCCCAGCGGAGGTCGGCCATACCTGGGGGTTTTCCATTAACGATGACTCGAGCGTCGGCTTTTTCTTCCGTGCTGGGTAGACGAGTCAGGATTTCTTGGTAGGCCCAATCGATGGCGAGATTTTGGTCTTTTATCAGTAATCGATGAAGTGGCTCCATCGGGCCGACCCGGGACGCTTCGTGGGTCATGCGACCGTTGAGCATCATGAGTTGTTGTCGCAGTGAGGAAGAATCATTCCGAAACTCACCTAGTCCGGTGCGAGCTGGCTGGCCGAAGACTCGAAGGAAGTGTGCCGGTGGGGCGGGGGTGGCCATCCGCATGGCACTGTTAAAGCGGGGGTTGTCATCAATCGTCTCGGTGATCGTCTCGGTTTTGTATTTCATCACCTTGCGTTCCTCGTCCTTTTGCATCGCGGCCATTTTCTCTGCCTTGATTTGCTCATCAGACTTCTCTCGCATCGATACGAGTTCTGTTTGCTCCTTGCTGTTTAGGATAGAGGTGAAGTCGATTTTCAGTGACGATTCGAGGTCGTATCCATCACCGCGCATGGTGGGTTGTTGAGCCGCCATCGTTGCTTTCTCCGCTCCGTCCTTGATCATTGTGAACTCTCCAGTTGGGACCTGGATTTCACGGGAGACCTGTTTGTTGTTCGCTCCTTTCGGCCACTTAAAGTCCTTAAGGTGTCCGGCGACAACGATGCTGTCGTAGAGGACTTCCCCAATCATCCGGCGGGTTGGAGCGGCGGAGAAGTTCTTCTCGCTCTTTTCGCGTAGCGTGATGGGGGTGTCGGCTGGCAGGGCAGAGCGTCGGTAGGCGTCGGAGAGGGTGATGATGCGTATCAGAGTCCGAAAATCATAGCCGCTGGCGATGAATTCCTGTGCGACAAAGTCGAGCGTCGAGGGATGGTGGAGCCCGCTGTAGTCGGAAAAATTGTCGAGAGGTTCGACGAAGCCGTGACCGATCAATTCGGCCCAGACGCGGTTCACGAAGGCTCGGGCAAAAAAGTCGTTGCGTGGATCGGTGATGAGTCCGGCCAGTTGATTACGCAGCTTGCTGGATCGGTAGATGTCGCCATGCACGTTGAGTTTGCGGCTTTCCATCTTGGCTTCCTCGAGCACCGGATCGCTGGGGCGACCGACATTGGGTTCGACTGCATCGAGGAGGTCATCGAGGGAGGCTGTATCCTTATCCGTGGAGTTCTCCTGCTCTCGGGCGAGACGGGCCGCTTCAAAGCGTTGGATATGGAGGGGTTTCTTTTTGAAATCACCCAATTGGAAGGGGAAGCGTGGTTTGACGGGTTTGCGCTTGTCGGGCTCGGCCTTGTCTTCGGGCGGCCAGAGGACCATCATTTTATCTCCTTCTGTGGTGTAAACACTGCCGCCTCGGCGCCGGCTTTGCACTTTTTTGGTTTTGCCGAAGAAGGCGGCGAGGTCGTAGAAATCTTCTTGTGCCCAGTCATCGAAGGGGTGGTCGTGGCATTGGGCGCAGCCGATCCGCACTCCGAGGAAAATCTGTGAGGTGGCGGCGGCTAGTTCCATCGGCTGGGCATCATCGCCTAGGATGTATCCGACCGCCGGATTTGAGTTAGCCCGGCCTGAGGCGCTGATGAGTTCTCGCACCAAGATATCGTAAGGTTTCTCCTGCTCGATGGACCCATGGATGTAGGCGAGCAATTGATTACCTCCGGTGACGTTGGAGCGAATCCGCAACATGTCGGCCATGAAGATGGTCCAGCGGTCCGCGAAGCGTGGGTGGGTGGTGAGTTTTGTAATGAGCTTTGTCCGGCGCCCCTCGCCCCATTTTTCATACTCTCGCACTTCCTTCATCGTTGGGATCCGGCCGATGAGATCGATCGTGGATCGTCGAAGAAAGGCTGCGTCGTTGATGGGTGCTGTGGTGATAGCCACAGTGTCGGCATTTTCCCGTTGTAGAAGATCGTCGAGCATCGCTGCCGCCTCGGTGTTCGAGCTAGGGGCCTTCGTTGGCATAGCGACTCGTTTGGGTGCTACCGGCTTTTGCTCGGTTAGAGTCACCCCTTTAGGCCAGTTTGCACCGGCTTTCACCCAGGCGTCGAGCAATGCGACCTCCTCGGACTTCAAGGCCTGTCCTTCATCGGGCATCACCCCTTCGTCGATCGGGCGTAGGTGGATTCGGACCAAAAGCTCGCTCTTTGCGGAATTGCCTGGCACGAGGGCGTCTGCCGTCTCTCCTCCCTCCAAGAGTTTTTCATAGGTATCCATCCGTAGACCGCCCTTGACCTTCGATTCCGTATGACAGCGCACACAATTCTTTTCAAGTATGGGCTGGATTTTCTCCCGAAAGTCCGGGGCAGCGGCGCAAACGGGCAAAGCCGATACCAGAACGCCCAAGACACTAATGATGTAATGTGAGTGGTTCAAGGTGTGTAAAAAATTAAATGGAAACCTAATCAAAATAAATACTCCGATTACTAGAATTTCTATCATTTTATTATCGACGTCGAGTTTTATTTTCAGGGTATGCCCGATCGAGGCAAAGTGTCGACGTAAAGACCTTGATCTGTCTTCATTCAGATTTAGCGCAGTTATCTTGTTTGCGCTTGTCGGTTTTTTCGTCGTGAGTGAACGTAGAGATATGCTCATTCTAAGCCTTGTTCCGATATTATTGCTAGGAATTTGCTTTTTGAGTGAGGTGTTCGGAGGGCTGTCATGGGGTGATAAGGGGGTTATGGGGACTCTGTTGATGCCTCTGGAAAGTTACTCGATATGCCGAACCTTGCCTTCCCAGGAAATGACCCTGGGCGAACAGATGATTTTATCGTAAATACTGACGCCCCCGATGGAGCAATAAAGTATGGGCGAAAGCTTAAGGTTCTATCCTTCCGTTGGTTGTCAAAAAATGAAGTTTAAGATTTGAGCGATCATTTATTATGAAATGCATACCACCACTTTTGATATTGAGTATTCTACTTGTATGCTTGCCTTCAGCCCTTGCTCATGTCGGAAATAAAGACAAAGGGAAAAAAA
>JASJLI010000157.1:0-22382 GCA_037620805.1 Akkermansiaceae bacterium | reverse complement strand
TAATAACGGGGAGTACCGTAAAAAAATGCTGGCCTGGCTGAGCGATGTGTTAGAGTAGTTTCTCGATTTTGAGTGACCAGAAATATTTTCAGCCGACCCAGACCGTTGTCGAGGTTCTAGGAGTCGGTGACATTACCTCCCAGGTGAGGGATCAAAAACCCAGTTGTCTACTCGTCCCCAACTTCGGGGAGGAACATGCGGATGCGGAAGAAGTTTTCTGATCCGGATGATGCGTCGCTGCCAAGGTTGATGTGATAGGTGTCTACGCCGATTCTTACAGGATCTCCTGTGGTCAAAGGCTCGAAATTCATGAGGGTGGTGCTGATTTCCACGTCAAATTCAAAGGATGAGAAGTAGGTGTCGGGGAAAGTAAAATTGAGTGCGTAATTTCCGCTGGGTAGCTTGATGATGGTCATCTGGTCAGGGGCGAGGACAGCGATGGGGACAGCGGGTATTTCGTTGCAGTCTGCTCGTGGATCATGGCCGATGATGTAGAGTTGGATGTAACTATAGCCGTTGACCGGGTGTATATCGTAGGGGTTGACGACACCTGTGCCTCCGAAAAAGAACTTTTCCCAGTCGTCTGCGAGAAGGTTTCCATCGGCGTCACTATCTGAGGCTGCGGGAACAAAGAGGACGTTGATGGAGAGTAGTTCCATGGCGATATGACCAGCGGGCCCAACGGCATCGGTATAGCCTGTCACGGAAAAGCGGGTGCCAAGTGCAAGTCCCAGACCTTGGTCGAGAGAGATGAGGTCGCCATCGGCTTCGTAGAGCGCGACAGGCTTTGAGTTGCCATGGATGTAAGCGTATTCCTCTCCGGGGATGACCGGGGCGGAGACTGTGACAGTCCATGTGGCAGTAGGTCGGTAGGCTCCGGTCCGTAGCGTGAGGACGGCAGCCATTTCACTTTTCGCAGCTATGAGCACTGCTTTTGATACCACCCCAACGTAGTCAGACGGAAGGGCTTCGCCTCTGGCTACTCCACGGAGGATGTCCAGAGGAAGTGAGAGAAGGGGGATGACATCTCCGGGAAGAGCTGCTGTTGGCTCTGAGTGTGCGACGTGAAAGTCGTAGATCGCGTTAGTTAGGGTGAGCAAGTTGGATGAGATGGATACATTGATGTTGATATCGGTAAGAAGTTTTTCCAGCGACAGTCCGTCGGCGATGAGCGCATCCAGCATTTCACGGGTGAGAGCAGTGCGGCTGGCATCTCCATCGCGTTTTCCATAGAGGGTGAACTGTACGTAGCCGGGGATTTCCAAGGTGGCAGGAGGTCCTGCGTCTGCGGGAATGGTTTGCGGCACACCTAGAGCCATTTGCTGTGAGGCATCGAGAGCGAGGAGGGCATCGTAGAGGATGGCTTCTCCAAGGACGGCGACCGCTGTGTCCGTAGGGGCAAGGGGGGTGATCGTGCTGACTTGTTCGTAGCTGCCGTAGGCTGCTTTTGCCGCGGCGATCCAAGCTGCAGCGTCTCCCTTCTCGTCAAGTCCTGTGAGGGCGGCAGTTATGGTGGGAGGGCTTTGGACTGGGCGCTGGATGATTTTGTAGATTTCCCGGCCACTCCGCACCTGGGGGGCGGCTCCATCGATGTCGAAATACTGAGGCGAACTGAGTGTGAGCCATTCGCGGACGGGGATAGGAGTGCCGATTTCGAGAGTTGCAGCCAGATCGCCAGTGAGTGATACAGGTGTGCTGAGTGGTTCGATAGGATCCGCAGCAAGAAAGTTGGAGGTCAATCCGGAGAGATTGATGACGGTTCCATCCGTGAGGTCGGCAGGTGAAGCGGGGTCGCCGTCGGAAGCCTCATCGGGGGTGGTGTTAAATGCCTGAGCCAAGATGAGAAATCCTTCGCCGTTGAACGGCGATGTGGACGAGGCCGGCGTGCTGTTTTGATCGTTGGGGTTTGAACCGTTGAGAAGTTCGTCAAGGTCGCTGTAGCCATCGGCATCTGTGTCTGCGCCAGCTAGAGGATTGAGCCCATTGGCGGTTTCTACAAAGTCGGGCACGCCGTCGTGGTCGCTATCGAAGGTGGTTATGGCCGCTGTATCGAAGGTGAAACTGCGCGATGTAATGGGGCCGTTGATGCCAGAAGTCTTGTTTTTTGCGTAGAATTGCCACGTCGACGAATAGGATATTGTTCGGGGCGAGCTGTATAACTGCCATGCATAACCTGAGGCTCCATTGCGGAAGTAAATTTCATAGAGGTCGTCGTCCGTTGCTGCGGTGAGGAAGACGGCTTGTGTGTAGCTGCCAGAGGCTGGTGAAACCGAAAGCGGTGGTAGAGTGAGTGAAAGATTATTATCGAGAGACGCTAAGGAAATGGAGTCGAGGAACTGATTGGTTACCAGGTGGGCAGCTCCCGCAGGAGGAGTGGGCACGGAGGTCGTGGGGACGGCAAGTCCGGCGGATGGGCTTAGGTAGGTTTCGGTAAAGATGTTAGCAGGAATGGGGACGGCGGCGGACTTGCTGGTCCAGTCTGGGGCGATCTCAAGTTTGATGAGCTGGGCGGTAGGGTCGACCAATGGTTCGGCGGAATACCAAAAGAGCGTGGCGAATTCAGGTGTCGGGTCCGTCAAGGGAGGGAGGGCTCCCTGAGTTTTCAGAGCCCAGCTGGAGCTGGTGCCGTTCCACACTGAAAACATGTAGCCTGTGGATGGACTTCCAGCTAGCCCAGTGAGCTGGATGATGCCACGTCCTGGAACAGGCACCAGCCCGTGAATAAGGTCGGAACCGGAAGAGGCGAATGATTGCACAAGGCTAAGGGTGTTTGCGGGTGTGATGGAGTAATGGGCGGCTTTGCTCCCGTCAGCGGATGTTACCAGGATGCCCGCTGAGCCTATGCCTGGTGGGGCGGGGGCGACACTTCCCGCTGTGAAAGGCAGGGTGCGTGTTATCGGAGCCCCTAGTGCTGGAGGGGCATTGACAGGAATGATGGACAAGTTGGCTGACCCTGGAACATAGCCCACCAGCATCAGCAAATTATCAGATCGGCGGACGTTGCTAGCCAGTAACGTCCCCACAGGAATGAGGTTGGATGTAAAGTATTCGATGGTGTCAGCGACATTGATGCCACCGTAGAATAATCGGTTAGTGGCCCCGTCGTTGACGACCCCTGCCACATATCGCGCGGCGGCACCACTTGTGTAAAATGGTAGCATGGCTGAAACGGATTCGCTGCCGCTGGTGTCATCGAGTAAATTGAATGTGCCAGGTGGATCTCTGTGAAGTGTTAGAAAAGGATCGGTGATGCTATTGAAGGTGTGTGCAAGGATGAGATCCTTGGGGCCAGCGGGTGCTTTTTTGACAATCGCAGGGAACTGGGGGCCGACTTGACTGAGAAGGAGTGGTGTGGAAATGAAAGTGGAGGTGTCGAAAAGGGCAGCCCTGTTCGCGGTGGGGGATGACAGGATGATGCGTTCGTTACCGCCGGAGTTCAAACCTGACGTGACTCCCGTGACATTGGGAAGGCTCGAGTGCTTGGGCTGTGACAAGGTGACAACGTTAGATGCGTTTACACGGATCAGGCGTATGGAGCCACTAGCTTTGTCGACAAGGGCAAAGCCGGATGATGACTCCAGAGGTGTTTGAATTTCATTACCAAGATCCGTGGACGGCGCTGCATGGAGCAATGCACAGGAGAGGGTGAGGAGGGAGATGATTCTCATGGCTGGGTGACGGGATTGGTGGGGATGACACGGTCGATTTCACCGCGGGGGTCAAAGTGAACGATGAGATATTGATACTTGGCACCACGAGCCACAGGCATGGGGTCGACCCAGTAGAGTAGGGAATCGCAGTCTTTCAGGTAGGGCACGTCCAGATGTCCCTCTGCTCCGGCGATGGTCAGTTTTGATTTCGCAGGCTCACGCGAAAAACCTCCTGATACAGGAACTCTGTATGCGGGTGAGCTATCAAACACGCCGATGATTCTAAAAAAAGGATCACGAATTTGGCGATTGGGTGTAGTGTCTTTATAGGCCATCCGGTCGATCAACGGGGAAACCTGGACAAGGTTTACGACAGCATTGGGATAGGCTGAGCTGGGTAACTGATGGCGGTAGATAACAAAGGGGATGATCGACTCAAGTTGATCAGCAGGCATCGGATGGATATTCTGTTTTCTAAACGAGAAGAAAAGATCGAGGGGGTCTGTGTCAATCGTGATGATCGATGGCGTGCCTGAATCCACGGCCTCGAACAAACCCACAAGAATGGTGGCTGAGTGGGTGTCTCCTACTGGCAGAGGCGATGCGTAGAAGGGGCCTTCGCCCTTCTGATAATTGGCGACATCAAATGAAATGTCTCCGATATTCGGAACCGCAAGAGCAGGCCATGGGATGATGTTGGGGTCTGGTATTTCTGGAGGCACCCATGCGGCTTGGACGGTATTTGAGAACGGTCCTTGCGCGCGTGCATCTGCTCCGGGAATGGTTTCGGCAACACCCTTGCCTACGGCGCGCACGGTGAATGTTAGAGATTGGGATGAAGGCACGCTGAGGGTCGCGGTGAATTCAGCTCCGCTGCCTAACTGGCCCGATTCGAGAGTCGGGGTTTGATATCCAGAGAATGCAAGGTTGGCAACTTTGTCGTTAATGATAGGCGCGGTTGCGATGTCGAGTTTTGGACTGAGAAAGGGAGAAGTAATTTGTGGATCGGCGGCAGCGTCAGCGGCGGCCCAGATCTCAAAACGTTCAACCCCAACAGGATCGCAGAACCAGTTTAGTTTGACTTGTGCCTCTCCTGCATTTTCTACCAAGTAGGTTACTTCTGAGAGCATGGGTGTAGCCAGATTTCCCGACTTGATGGAAACGCAGCCAAGCTTTGTGCGTGGTCCCGAGTTGCCGTTCTCGTCAAATATCTGGGCGAAGTAACAAACCACGGTTCCGTTTTCTGTGGGAGGTGCCGGGTCGGTGATATCGATATCTCCGGGGAGGGGCGAAGGTAGCGCGCTGCCTGCTCCTCGGGCAATCATTTGAAAGGATCCGTGGTGGCCTACGCGCCGGTAGATCCGGTATTCAGCAGCACCGGTAGGGATAGTTACGGTGACGGTAGGGCCAACGATTTTTCCGTTAGGCCCGTCGATTTCATGACTTTCGGGTTCCTTTCCTGATGGCGTGGCAACGTTATCGCACTGTTTCACGGTAAGTAGCTCGACAAGGGTGACGGTCACTTGGGCTACGCCGGGCTTTACAGCGTTGTATTCACAGGGTAGCCAGTCGCTAACTCTTCCTGTTTTTGTGTAACAACGAACACGGTAGGTAGTGGTAATGGCGTTGTCGGGGATGACGATGTATTTGGTATATGGGACGGTAAAAAAACGTTTGGTGCTAAAGAGAACAGTCTCTGGATTAGTGTTCGTATCATAGAACTGCACCTCGACGGCATGGATGAGTTTATTGGGTCGGTGGCAGCCAATGATATTCTTGGGGGTGTTAGCTGGTAGTCCGATGGCTGCGGGTGTCGTCAAAAAGGATGTGCTGTTACAAAAAGCTGCGGGGTAGTACTTGCACTGGGTGACATGTCCGGTGGGTTGACCCGGGCCAACGCGATCTCGGAGAACACCAAAAGAAGGAGGTGAGTGGGGGGATAGATTTTTGGGGCTGCATGCGCTGTTGTCCTCTGCACGGACGGTATACCACCATGTTCTTCCTTGGAGAGTGGTGTCTGTGGGGCTTACGATGGGAGCTCCGGCGCCGTTGTCCTGCCAGTCGACGTATTTCTTTCCTGCCTGGTGCAAAACGGTTCCCACGAGGTTGGTGGTGGGGTTTCCTCCCATACGGAGGTGTTCGGTGTGATTCTCCCAACGGTAGATATGGTATTTTTTTGCGGCATTTCTGATAGGCTGTTCGGGTGTCTGCCGGATGCGGATGCGGAAGTGCTGGTTACCCTTGAGATTGTATAGATTGGCTACTGTGTTTGTCTGGAAGATGTTGCGGATGGACTCCACGGCGGGGGCTGTGGGTGGGAGCCGATCGCAGATGATGACACGGGTGCCTGCGGAGATGGGGCCGGGATGGCCAGCGATATCGCGCGGGGCTACAAAGTAGTAAAAGGTGTCACCGTCCTTGAAACGGTTTTGAGGTGGATCGTTATCATCGTGGGCAAAGAACGTATCGCTGTCCGCAGCGGTGTTCGCTGCTTGACCGGCGGTCATCAGCGCGGTGGGCATGATTGGCAGAGTGTTGACGCGTTTGGCAATGGGATCGGCATCACCGCTGGCTGCCTGCACCATTTGTTCGAGTATGGTTGTGTCTGGAAAAATCGCCGGATTGTTCCAGCCCATACTAACGGCGGTGGCTTCCTTAACGCGGTAAAGATTGTATCCAAATGCGTGGGGGAGGAGTCGCCGCAGGTCATCGGGAGTTCCCCAGCGGACTCGAACTACGAGGTGGTCCTTGGGTGAAGCTGTTTCCTGATGATCTGATATAGCCGGGTGGTAAATCTGGAACGGGCGCGAGGTGCGGGTGAGTTGGGTGGGATTAGCAGCATCCAGAGTGACCCGACCAATAACGCGCAGGTCAGTGCCAGCGGCATTGATCTCACGCACTTCGTATGTCTGAATGGAGGTGGCTGTCGTCTTGATGGCGAAGCCATGACCGAGTGTTAGGTAAATGCCAGGATGGGCGCGCCCGAGAAAGAAGAGCCTTTCAAGCACCTTGGCGTCATTCTGAGCTATGTTGAGTAGGTGGGACAGCTTCTTGGCTTCATCCATGCCTGGTTCGTTAGGAGCGGGATCGGGCTGAGTGCCAGGTTTGGAAATGGCCTCTGCGTAGAGGGTATTGATACGGTTGGCCACAGTGGTAGCATTGGCATCGTATTTGCCGCCGAGCTTGAGTATGGCCTGCATGGCGCCAGGTCCGGACTGAAGTTTTGTGCGGCCGAGAAGTGTGTATGGGTTGACCGAATTTGAATCGCCATCCTTGCGGTAGACAGCAAACTCTTTACCAAAGGTCGAGGTTGGATCACCCGGCTGCCAAAGGATATAGGCAAAGTTATTTCCCCCGGCTGGGAATACCTTGCCTACGGTGTAGATGAGAGGCGCCGTTGTCTGGGCCTGAAGCAATCCCGCTCCGAGAGCGAGGTAGAGAATAGCGATAATACGATACATAAAAATAAATGGATGTGGTGGAAAGGGTGGAAGACTTTAGTAATCGACGTCCCAATCTCCGTTCGAGTAGGTGACTTTGGCCTGTGCCGAGAATTTGATACAGAAAGGGCATGCTCCGGCTTTTCCTGAGAGTTTTCCTGTTCCCGAAGCAGAGAATGAGCCGCTCTGGACGATACCCACTAAAATGATTTCTCCTTTGATCGATACTAGGCAGAGGGCTTCGCCAGAAACACCAGCGAGCATTTTACCAACGAAGATGGGGGAGAGGGAGTCATCGACGAAGAATCCCACCCCGGTGCCCACTCCAGCAGAGACGTTGAAGAGGCAGGAGAGGTTAACAATGGGGAGCCAGACTTCTCCATAAACGTAGGCACCCGTCATCGGGGCGAATGGCATAGAAGTGTTGAAGAGCTCACCTACATCGGTATCTGCTAGAAGTAGTGGGTCTACCGTGCAGGTCCGACCGAAGAAGATTCCCAGCGAGACTTCATAGGCATCAAAAGTGCCGCAAGCTCGGCTACTCAGATAGCATTCATCAAGCCCGATGGCTACGGAGGCTGCGAGGCAGGTGATCTTGAAAGTTTCAAAGTCGATGACACCTTGAGTTACTTCGAATGAGCCCCCCACGCCGTTGGGCCTGAGCCCGGCGCCCTTATCCTTAAGCGACATTTTTACTGCGAGGTCCGCCCTTAGGCCATTAGAGATCCAGTCGAAGGAAACATCGTCGGCCCCGACGGTAACTTCCACAGCTTTATCACCCGCCACGATGCAGCCGCTCTCACTGTCTTCCGAAGTGTAGGCTGCAATTTCCATGAAGGCATTGAGCTGCATGTCATCAGGAACCTTGAGCTGGAGCACGGTATCGAGGCGTAACTTGCGTAGCGAGTCACCGTTAAACTCGGCATTACCGGTGACCTCAGCGGTGCTCATAAAGTCATTGACATCACCAAGCATTTTGGTGAGTTCGGTGTCGAGGCTGCCGATGGTTTTGGAAATGACTTCTTTCATCACGATGGTGACTTGGGAAAGTACCGAGGAGACGGTTTGCTCGAACTTGGCTTGGACATCGTAGAGCGATTGCCGGAGGATGAACTGGAACTGCTCCATCAGGGAGGACTGGATGAGTGCATCCTTGAGTTCGGTCTTCAGTGCCGCGACAAATGTGTCCTTGTCAAACTCCTCAAAGAGGTCAAGGCCCTCGTCTAGAAGATCGGTCCCCGTTGTAATATCGATGCCGTTAGAGATTGCCAGTTCCTGGATAAACGAGAGTGCCCGAGTAGCAGGTTTGGCCATAATCTCCTGGAACCCGTCGGTGGCGATGATTGCATCTTTGACTAGCTGTTGGAAATCAGCGAAGACTCCGGAAGCGGAATCGACGGTTCCGTATACCTCGACGAGGATTTCGCGGACTTGTTTGAGTGACTCCTCAATCTGGTCGAGGCTTGGCTCGATCTCTTTGAGCAGAGCGTTGAGATCTTTGTTAGTGTCAGAGGATAGATCATTCAGCAGTGGGGTGAGGATCACGCTGACTTCGGGTTCTGCGAGGTTCTCAAGAAGTAATTTAACGAGGTTCTGGACGATTTCTCGTTCACCGCTGACTTTTCTCAGTAGGCCATTGCTGACGTTGTTAATGGCGTTGTCGGGATCAAGGTGGAAGACGGGGGTCTGACCGTTGAGCTCGACTTTATTTATCATGGCATCGATGCTGAGAATCATGTCCTGTAGAGCTGTTTTTAGTCCATCGGTGACGGATGAGGCATCCGCACTGACGTCAGCAAGTTTCTGGAGTTCTGCTTGGAGTGCTGTGAGTGCCGTAGGGTTTGCCGAGTCGAAGATGCGTGAGTCAACTTGCACTTCCATCTGAGCCTTGAACGTATTCCAGTCCTGACCAGCGGCGCGGGCGGTATTGTATCTGACTAACAGTTGGTCGTAGAGTGGGGAGATGACATTATCGGCGGCTTCGTCTACAACGGGGTCGATGACGGCATCGAGAGAATCTGCTAGGTATTTCTCAAACTCTTCAAAAGCTTTATCGAGGGCCATTTTGAGCGGTTGGGATAGGGCATCGCTCATGGACTGCGCGGCTAGATCGATCTGGCCGTTCAGCATATTCGTGAGGCTGATCTCAGGTAAGCCCTCGTATTTCGCGCCAAAGGAGACTTTAGTGGTAGCAGCATCCAGGTAGTCGATCTGATGATCCACATTGATTACGAAGAGGTCGTCGTTCTCCGATTTCATGGAGGTGAACGTGCGTGAGGAATCGTCCCATTTCAGAGGGTAGGAAAGAGGGATGTTACCGAAGAGATCTTGCTCAGCTTTGACAAGGTAAGTGCTAGAGGTGGCTTGATCCGGAGTTTGATATTTATCGAGCGTGATGGCGCCTACCGGCCAAGAAGCGTGGTCGGGGTCGAAGCTATAGCTGGAGAAAAATGTCTCGCTGCCACTGATCCATCCTGGGGTGAGGTAAAGCGGGGCGCTCGGCGAGTCATTGGCAGACGTCATGACCTGCACCTGAAGGTCACGGAAATATGGGACATCGATGGTGGCTCCGAATGTGACAAAGCCACCGGCGTGACCGATCACGGAATTAGGGTCTTTTACCGGGTTGGAGAAACGGAGTTTTCCAGTTGGGACGAGCGCGTAGTCTTTGCTGGGGCCGTCTATCGAGATATTAGCCGGGATGCCGAGTTCGGAATCAATTCCTGCGAGCAGTCCTGTGGTTTGGTTGAGAAGGTTCCCGTTGCTGGCGAGGAAGCCAAATGTCCCGTAGAGATCCTTGGGGATATGAGCGACCTGAGTTCTGATACCCATGGTCAGGATTCCAAAATATTCCAGTGGACAGGAACCAGGATTTTGCAGGGTCGTTTCAAAACGGATGGCTTTGGGTGTGAAAGTGGAGTTCCAGTAAACGAGGTTTTTATCCCCTGTGTCTGTGGGATCGATTTCTGCATCCTCAAGCTCTCCCAGGCAACTGAGTTCGAGACCAAGAAACTTCTGCGTAAAATCTGAGTGGCCAGTGACAGCGACTGATCCATTGAGCAGTGAATCCTCCTGCTCAGAGGCAATGAAGGAGAGCTGAAATGAGGTGAGCTCGAAGTCGTAGCCGTAAATTTGCAGGCTCGGGCTGAAAGATCCATCGACGCCGACCTGTCGGCCAAACACTCCGGCGCAGCGGGCGTAATACTTGGATGCACCACCATTGAGGAGTTCGTAGGGATAGTCGACCGTATTGCCACCGAGGCGGGATGCACCTGTATCTCCGGCTGTATCTACGATGAAGTTGAACCCTGGATAGTAACCATCACCATCGATGTAAGTGGTCTGAGAGGGGAGGTGAAGGTCTGGGATGGCTACGTCACCATTGAAACCTGCATAGAGAAGCGCCGCCGGAGCGGTGTCACCCTTTGAGGTGGCATAGGGTATGGTGGTGAGCAGCACGTTGTCATTGGCATAGAGCTGATAGCCAGGAGCAAAAAAATCGGCCTTGCTGAAGGTGTCTGTGCGGTGAGCATACGGGTAGGTAGCATCGATCGCTCCAGCGCCATCTCCGCGTGCACCCCAAGAAAGTTGGATCGGCGCTGCGAACGTACCTCGACAATACAAACCGCCGGTAGGAGTAATCGTGAGTGTTACGCCGTTAGTGTTAAGCTTGAGCTCAGTCTTAGGCACAGAATATGAGCAGGGGTCTTCGGGGCATGTCTTATGATAGGGGAGGATGAGTCGATCGGTACCTGCTAGAGTGGAGCTTGCACTGGCTACTCCGTTCAGAAGGACGACTTGAGAGTTCGTGGTCCAGTCCACTTCGGTATAGGCGGGAAAGTGGGTCTGGAATGCTTGAGCGCCGATATCAATGGCGGCACTCATGCGTGAAGAGGTATCGTCAGCCGCAGTAATGGTGACATTCGTGCCTGAGAGGCCTGTGATGTTCCTAAGGTAACGATCATTCGAAGCTCGATCGTCAAGGGCTAGGCCAAGGCCGTTGGTGGGTTCGATGAGGCCACCAGCTAGATCATTTTCCAACTGTGTCAGTGC
This sequence comes from Akkermansiaceae bacterium, assembly GCA_037620805.1. Taxonomy (GTDB): domain Bacteria; phylum Verrucomicrobiota; class Verrucomicrobiia; order Verrucomicrobiales; family Akkermansiaceae; genus Oceaniferula. The sequence continues at coordinate 11,239 of JASJLI010000157.1, read as the reverse complement.
GGCATCATGAATGTAATCGGTATTACCAATACTTCCGAAGGATAGATCACCTGCAGTTCCGAGTGTGACGCTTGTAGTGTGAACGACTAGGGGGTGGGATTCATCAACGATCGCTGCATTGGGGGCTAGCGTGATGGTGAGGGGGGATGCGAGATTGACCGCCCCGTTTAGCTGGATAGCGGCCACGTGGATCACTTTAGATTGGCCGTGATGGGAAGCTGAGGTGGTATCTGGGAGTAAGATGAGACCTTGAGGGAGGTTGAGAGTAAGGGAGTCGGTGTTGATGCCTGCCGAACTTAGTGTGACTGTTCCGAATGTGTATGTTAATTTGTTCGTTGTTTGAGTGACAGGATCACTAGGGTTAGCAGGGTCGTAAACTTTCTGTGAATTTCCTATCAGGACTATGGCGTTGCCGTTGTTGAACAGAAAGACGTTGAGCAGATTGTTGTCGCCGAACACATAGTCGGTAGTGTTAGGTAGTATACCGTGGTCGTTGGCGACGCTGATCGAAGTTCTTACAAAATTGATCCCCGTGGTGCCATATGTCGGCAAGTTGCCTAGCAGGTCAAAGGTGGTCGTGATTGCACCAAAAACGAGATTTCCGTTAAAGTGGAGTAATCCTTTTGCTGCGAGATCACAAGTGGCATCAGTGTGTATACTGGCGATTGCGTCCTCGACGTGCTTGACTGTACAGCGAAGAATGTAGCTTTCTGATCCTGAATTGAGTTGGACCAGAGGTTTGATGTTAACGTTGGTGCTGATGTCGATGGCAGTCGGGATTTTGTCTAGTCCATCAAGAGCATATCTATCAAGGTTTAGAGGGTTTCCAGAGATACCATTGTTTTCCAGAGGGATTTGGTTACCCGAGGAGAGTTCGATGAGATCAAAATCGAGCACGTAGGAACTGTTTACTCCGGCAATGGCTTGATCCCAGTCGTCAAAACGGGAGAAGCTGATTCTGGCAAACGCTTCGAATGAATCTTTAGTGGGGTCTGTATCGAGAAGATAGGAGCGTGTCCATTTAACCTCTTTGACTGTGGCTCGGATGTTCCAGTCAAGATCGCCCGATGTAGCTTGGGTGAAGTGATGAACAAACTCTGGAGCACTAGTGATGTCAGACGCTGCGACGGTGGCCCATGACGAGGAAATGTTTGCTTGTTTTTGGAGCGATGTGGTAACTCGATAATGTTCCTTATTACTTAGAGTCGTGACGGTATTTGGATAGATCGTAAGAGGTTCGACATGGAGGACTGAGGCGCCCGAAATATTGACTGCGAATACTGCGGAAGTTCCAGTTGTGGTGTTGATAGTTCCATTGGAGAGCTCAAGAGGGGTTCCTGCACTGTTGAGCAGTTGGTAAGTAACTCTGTAGAGAGAGTTGACACCTGGATCTCCGGCTAGACGGGAGATTCTGACTGATACATCCGTTAGTAGACCATCGCGTAAGGTTGTTGCGTCACCATCAGCTCCATGATGGTCGAGAATGAAAGCGGGACTCGAAATCGAGGTTGCCGTAATAGTTTCGGTAATAACCGCGTGTAAGGTAGCGCCGAAGGAGAAAAAAAATAGGGTGAGGATTCTCAATATAGACTTGCACATGGGTAACATTGTGAGGAGGGGGTAATGACTCTCAATGAAGAGACAGTCATTGGGCATAATGTTAAGTACCCAAAATTATGTCTAGGAGAAAATTTAGAGCGAAGCAGGGGCGCAAGGTATAGAGTATACCGCTGCCCTATGTTTAAATGACGAGATTGTTACAGTTACCTGTAATAACTAGACAATTCGACTTGCTGTTAATGGATTAGCACCAACAAGGCTCGGTGGTCGCTGGCAAGTTCCCATGTCTTTGGATCGAGCAGTTTGCAGGCTTCCTTATTGATATGCGGAGCGAGATTTAAGTTCACCATGGCAAAGTCAAAGCGGGAGTAAATGTCCTCACGTTTCCAATTGTGGGTCCAGTTCTCTCCTCGGGAGTCAGCGCACTCGATCATCTCCATGCGTTTTGGGCTATTAGACCGACCTCTCACGCTATAGACTGACTTGGTACGTTTGGTATCATTAAAATCCCCATAAGCGATGACCTGCGCGTCTGGAGTGGTTGCCAAAATATCGTCAATGTGCTGACGCAGAAGCATGCTTTCACTACGACGCATGAGTTCTTGGTCAGCTTCCTTGATGGGGCGTTTGGATTTGAAATGCACCCCTAGGAATCTGACTTTACGATTGGGAAGCTGGATTGTGGCATCGAGAATACCACGACTGATTTTAAAATCGATTCCGCTAACCGTGTAGTCGAGTTTTTTGGGTGTAGCAGTTCCTACGATAGGGTAACGTGAGAGTATTGCGAGAGCCCTAACTGTATCGGCGCCAACTACTCGGTGAATATGAGGTAGGTCGATGCCGGCGGTTTTGAGTCGGGTCTGGAAATCGGTGAGATCTTTTGCACTACCGATTTCACAAACTCCGAGCACATCGGGTTTTGATCCTTTGATGACATCGATAAGAGCCTTAATTTCTTCCTCTGGCTTACCTTTATAAATGGCTTTTCCGTCGATGTAGCGGCGCATGGTGAGGTAGTTCTTCAGGTTGTAAGAAAGAAAGCGAACCTCTTTGCCTTTTGCTGTGGCATCAGTTTTTGCTGGCTTGTCTGTTTCCGGAGATTCCTCAGTCTTAACAGTTTGGCTTGCTCCGGCCGTGGTCTCAGTCGTGGAATTCTCCCACTCAGCGGTGGAGTTCTTCTTTTCGCCGCAAGCAGTGACTAATAGACAAAAAAACGCCCCGAGCAGTGTCGAGGCATACTTAAATGATTTAAGTTGTGAGTGGCGCATTACGCTAAGGTTATTTTTTGATTAGCCCTCCTCGCTGTCACGAGGTGTGCTTTCCTTCGAGACGGTTGATTTTGGTTCGCTTGCTTTGCTAGTTACTTCGTCTTCAGCACGTGTAATTTCGTGCTCAAACTCGTCTTTAGCTTTTCTGAATTCGCCCATGCTTTTACCAACTCCGCGAGCGAGTCCAGGAAGTTTTTTAGCGCCGAAGAGAAGGAGGATGATCAAAAAGATGACCACCATTTCTGGATATCCGAGAGGTCCCATATGTTGTAGTAGTTAAAGTTGGTGTTGAGTCGGGGGCCACGATAGCTCCCTGATGTCATTTTGGCAAATGGAATCGGGGTGAATCGGGGAGAATTAGTAAGCAAATCAGGGTGAATCCTCGATGCTTGCATGGAAATTACGGCCTCGATCGATAGAACTTTCAGAAAAAAGGGTGATAATGGTTTACTGTTCAATAACTGGAGGGGCTTGAACTAGGGAACCATCAGCTGAAGGAAGGTTTTCCTCACAAGAGAAGCATATGTCAAAATTCCCCGGGTTGGTTTCACCACAGACAGGGCAGGTGACCTCAATCTCAGAATTCTCAGCATCGGTGGTCATTACTCTGTTCAGTATATTCCATGCCTTTTCGTAATCCTCATCGTTCATCACGCAGATGTTAGGATAGAACTCAGGAATAGGTATTTCAGAAAGACCCGACATCTGCAGGGTTTCATTCCTGAGCAGTACAGAGATCCCCTCAGCCTCGAGCAGAGATTTGTAATAAGCGACCGTAGAGAATTCTTTGTGACGATATAATTCTCTCACGACTCCTTGGCGATTGCTCGTGATCGTTCAGTAGCTGCATGCACTCCAGCGGCAATGCTGTTTTCAAATCCATGTTCGGTCATGGAGGCAAGCCCTGCCAGAGTCGTTCCACCGGGGGAGGTAACCTGATTGATTAGTTCGCGTGGGGTCATACCTGTCTGCTCGACCATGCGCGCAGCACCGATAACCGTTTGTGTAGCAAGTTTAAGGGCTTCGTCGGCTGGTAGCCCCTCCTTTTCAGCCTGGATAGTGAGGGATTCGATCAATGTATAAACATACGCTGGGCCACTGCCGGAAAGTCCAGTAACGGCATCGAGCTGTGGTTCAGTGGTTTCACTGACGATTCCTACCGATTCAAGTAGCGTGCGAGCAATTTGAAGATCTGCCGAACTGGCATGACTTCCTGGAGCAATTCCCGTAGCACCCAGTCCGATCAGCGCCGGAGTATTTGGCATGGCTCGAATGATACGCGTTCCCGCCGGGCAGTTTGCTTCCATTTTTTCAACGGTCACACCTGCTGCGATGGAGATAAGAAGATGATCAGGGGTGATTAGCTCGGCAATTTCAGCAAGAACCACAGCCACATACTGGGGTTTAACGGCAAGTAGAATGGTTTCGGCGCGCACCGCCAGATCCTTGTTGCTCATAGCCGCCACGACACCAGCTTGGTTCACTAAGGTCTCAACCGATTCGGCATGGGGATCATACACCGTAATATCCGCAGGCGTGGTAATATCTGATTTCGCAATTCCTCCAATAAGCGCACTGCCCATCCTGCCACATCCAATCAATCCGATTCTCATGGCCAAAAACTAGTCTCCTGAAGCCCTGCGATGCAAGGTCTCATCGCATAAATTCCATTTTTAAAACAAGTGCTTTAATAATTCACTTGCTATTTTAAGCGTCCGCTTGAATCGTGTGCTTGAATGCTTGCTGCCAAGAAACCCACCAAAACCTTGATTCTTGAGACCACTGAGAGGCTTCTTGCCGAACACGGTTTCGAATCGGTCTCGTTGCGTGATATCACGACGGCGGCTGACGTAAACGTCGCGGCTGTGAACTATCACTTCGGGAGTAAAGAGAAGCTGTTTGAGGCGATCCAGTGCCGCTACATTGGCCCAATTAACGCTGAGCGTCTTCGGGTGCTGGAAGAACTTACCTCCGACGGTCAGGTTGCGACGGTCAGAGCCATCCTAGAAGCTTTCATGAGGCCATTGCTCACCGTGGTGAAACGTAGTGAGATGAGCGAGAAGCTATTTTTTAAACTCATGGGTCGATGTGTGATGGATCCCACAGGAGGGCTTCCCGAGCCGATGGTTGCCGAGTTTAAAGATGTGGCGGTATTATTCACAAAAGCTCTGATCGCTGCGGCTCCTAGCTTATCGGCGGAGATGGTCTTATGGCGATTGCACTTTACCTTTGGAGTGCTGGCTCAAACACTGCTTCATGGGGATTTATTAGTTCAACTAACAGATGGTGCTTGTGGTGAACCCGATGTCGAAACGCAGTTTCAGGAGATGATTGAGTTTTGTCACGCTGGCTTTGTTTCCAAGGAGGGAGGGCAGCCATGAAATTGATGATCCCATTCCTAGCAACAGTTTTTATTTTCGGTTGCGTAACTAAACCACCAAGCTCTTCAATCGGTGTGGTAGCAGGGGCCGCTCCGGGAAACTGGGCAGCTACTAAACAGGCTAAATCTGGTGTCGATACGGATTGGGTAAAACGATTTGGTGACAGCCGATTAACATCTGTCGTTAACGAAGCCCTCAAATCAAATTACGATATGCGGATCGCAGCTGAACGTGTCAAACGGGCTGCAGAGGCCGCCCGTGTTGCCAACGCACTGTCCAAACCTCAGGCCAGTTTCTCAACGGATGGCAATCGACAGAAAACAAATTTCATTGGTTTTCCTTTTGGGGGCTCCGCCATCTCGGAAAGCTATGGAGTGGATTTAAAAGTTGATTGGGAACCCGATATCTGGGGGAGTGCCCGTGCAGGTAAATCGGCAGCCATCGCAGAATGGCAGGCTGGTGGCTTAGATTACCGTGCTGCTCGAGCGTCTCTAGCGGCTCAGGTTTGTAAAGCCTGGTTCGCAATCGCAGAGGCCAATGAACAAGTGGCTCTTTCCAAACAAGCCTTGGCGATACGCAAAAAAACCGAGTCAGCCGTTCGGGATAGATTCGAGCGTGATATGCGCGCCGAAGGTGGTTCTGCTTCACAGCTTCGTCTTGCACAAACTGATGTGGCTTCGGCCAAGGCTGATTTATCAGCCAGGCAGGGGAATCTGGAAACGGCACGCCGACAGCTAGAGTTGTTAGTCGGTAGGTATCCAGCAGGGGAAATGGCGGCTCGTGCAAGCTTGCCCCGTGTTCCATCGTCGCCACCCGCAGGCCTACCCTCGGAATTACTCCTGCGTCGACCCGATATCATGGCCGCTGAGCGCCGTTACTCATCCTCGAGTAAACGTATCAGAGAAGCTAAGTTGTCACTCTATCCGAGCTTTAAAATCACAGGCTCTGCAGGCACGACAACTGATGCACTTAGCAATATCATCAATAGTGACTTTGGGGTCTGGTCGATAGGTGCCAATTTATTTCAACCCGTCCTCACAGGTGGCCGAGTCAGAAGCGAAATCCGAGTCAGAAGTTCAAAGCAACGTGAAGCACTAGCCACTCTACACAAGACGGTTCTCAATGCCTTCGGAGAAGTCGAGCAAAGCCTCGCGAATGAACGCTGGCTTCACAGACGCGAACGAGAAATCAGAGAGGCCCGAAATCTGGCTCGAAATGCGGCCAAGGCGGCTGAAGATGATTACCGCGACGGTAATGGCGACGTGTTGACTCTGTTTGTGGCGCAGTCGCGAAAAATCAAGTTAGAGTCACAATACGCATCATTACGCCGACTTCGACTTACCAACCGAATAGACCTACACCTCGCCCTCGGTGGTGGTTTTAAGCTGAATGCAAAATAGATATAATCGATGATGAGTGAAGAAAAAAAGAATCAGCCAACAACAGTCGAGCCAACACCAGTCGAGATGACTCCCTTGGAGCAGCCTAAATCCAGAGGGTGTGTCTTTGTGATTGTGTCCATCCTTGTCGTTCTTGTTCTAGGGGTGTTAGGGATGGTGTATTTAATGACTAATGGCCCGGAAGCCGATAAGGAACCGCCGCCACGTATCATCCCTGTGGTGCGAGTGGTTACGGTTAAGTCGGCGGATGAGCAACTCTATATCGAGACCCAAGGCCGGGTTACACCAAGTCGTCGCACCCAGGTAGCCTCTGAGGTGATGGGCCGGGTGATCATGGTTTCACCCAGGTTTAAAACAGGTGGTGTGTTTATAAAAAATGACATCATGCTTGAGATCGATAGTGCAGACTATGTATCCCTGCTCGCCACGGCCGCATCATCCCTTGCCGATGCTAAACTGGTTCTCGCTCAAGAGGAGTCCCGGGCCGAGCAGTCACGTCGAGATTGGGCTAAACTAGGACGCGGTAATCCATCGGATCTTGTTTTAAGGAAACCCCAGATCGTTAGTGCCAAGGCCCGTATCACAGCTGCCGAGGCTGCGGTGGGTAAGGCGACTCGCGACCTTGATCGCACCAAGTTGCGCGCTCCCTACGATTGTCGAGTAGAGGCTGCCTACAATGATCTAGGTTCATTTATCGCTGCTGGAGCCCGGCTCGCCGATCTATATTCTACCGATGCGTTTGAGGTGAGGGTTCCTGTGACATTAGAAGAATTGGGATACCTTAAATCTGCTGATGTGATTGGTGCTGAAGTTAGCACGACAGCTACCATTGGTAGTAAACAACGTTCATGGAATGGTAAAATTATCCGGAGCGAAGGCATGGTGGATCAGAAAACAATGACGATGTATTTGGTGGTAGGTATCGATCCTAACAAAAATGATGAGCAGCACACGCTGCCGCCATCCGGTCTCTTTGTGCGTGCTGAGATCAAGGGGCTGATCATGAGTTCTGTGATCAATATCCCACGTAGTGCCCTACGCTCCAATAACACGCTACTCACCGTCGATGCCGATCATAAATTGGAGATCATTCCCGTTAAAGTCGCTCGCACTCTCAAGAAAACAGTGCTCATTTCCCACGGCCTTAAAGACGGAACGAAAGTCATCATCAGCCCCATGGAAACCCCTGTCGGTGGTATGGAGCTTAGTGTGGAAGATATAGTTAGTAGTAAGTAGTAAGATTTGTGGTCCACCTATAATGAAAACAGCAATCCATTGGTTTAGTGAAAACCACGTCACAGCCAACTTCGTCATGTTGCTTATACTGCTGGCTGGTTTTACCACCTGGTTTAAGCTGAAGAAGGAGGTGTTTCCGAATATATCACTTGATGCTGTGGTGATCCAGGTGCCGTTTCCCAATGCCACCCCCGAGGAGGTAGAGGATGGTATTTTATTACCTCTTGAAGATGCCATCGCTGATGTGGATGGCGTTAAACGTGTCACCTCGACAGCGGCCGAGTCCATGGGTGCGTGCACCGTTGAGGTGGAAAATGGTTACAATGTGCGCGATGTCATGAGTGACCTTAAAACCAAGGTCGATGCGATCACCAGCTTCCCAGACAAGGCTGAAAAAGCGATCCTTGAAGAACTCCGACTCGACATGCAGGTGATGAGCGTCGCCGTGTCAGCTGATGTCGATGAAAAGACACTACGCGAGATCGGAGAGATTGTTCGTGATGGATTATTGGATTACCAAGTAGGGCCGCCACCTGAGGGCGTTGCAGGAACGAAGGAAAAAATGATGCGCATGCTGCGGGGAACACCCAAAATCACCAAGGCCACGTTAACCGCAGTTAGGCCGTATGAAATTTCGATCGAGGTCTCCGAGGACACTCTACGTAGTCATCAACTGACACTGCAACAAGTTGCAGATGCGGTGAGGCGTACATCCTTGGATCTTCCTAGTGGCTCGATCCGCACATCAGCAGGTGAGGTTGTGATCCGAGCCAAGGGGAAACGATACACTTCAAAGGAATTTGAAGATATTGTGGTGACCACAAAGCCAGATGGATCCCAACTTCTCCTTCGCGAGATTGCCACAGTGATCGATGGTTTTGAGGATGTTGATATTAGCTCCCGCTTTGATGGTCGACGTACAGTTCTAGTAAACGTATTTCGCACGGGTGAACAAGATACACTATTAATTGCAGAGGGGGTCAGGGACTACATCGAGAATATTGCGCCTAGCGAACTTCCTGAAGGTGTAAAACTTGAACTTTGGAACGATGCCAGCAAGCTGCTAGACGGTCGACTCAGCCTACTCATCCGCAACGGGTCAACAGGTCTGCTGCTCGTATTTATCGTGCTCGCTCTGTTCCTTCGTCCAAGCTTAGCATTTCTCGTGGCTCTGGGTATTCCAGTTTCGTTTGCGGGAGGTATCTGGTTGATGCCAGAGCTTGGGGTGTCGATCAATATGATCTCGCTGTTCGCTTTCATCCTGGTCTTAGGGATTGTGGTGGATGATGCCATCATCGTCGGGGAAAATGTGTACAGTCGAATCCAAAAAGGAGAGCACCCACGTGAGGCAAGTTGGAAGGGGACTCACGAAGTGGGGACGGTGGTCATCTTTGGGATCTTGACCACGATGGCCGCATTTACTCCGATGTTAGGACTCAGCGGGCTTAGTGGTAAAATATGGCCTAACATACCTATGGTTGTGATTCCTGTGCTGCTCTTCTCTCTCCTGCAATCTAAACTCGTTTTACCTGCCCACTTGGCATTGCTAAAGCCACACAGCGCTACGCCCAGTGGGAATATTATTTTTCGTATTCAACGCCGGATCGCTAGTGGACTAGAGCGGTTTATTGAACAGGTTTATCGACCTCTCCTGATGCGCTGCTTACGTCACCGCTACACGGTGTGGTCGGTCTTTATCGCACTTCTAATGCTCGTCGCAGGACTGGTCGCGGGCAAGTGGGTTCCGTTTGAATTCATGCCGAAAGTTGAAGGCGATGCGGTCACTGCCAAATTGGAAATGCCCCAGGGTGTTCCGTTTTCCACCACCGAAGCCGAGATTCAGCGGATCGAAAAGGCTGCGCAAACCGTGGGTGCAAGACATCAGGATATTCACGGGAATCCGGTATCGGTGCACATTCTGGCCACTTCAGGAACTCAGCCGTTCCAGACGGGTTTTGGCGGAAGCAATGTGCCTATCGGTAGTAACGTCGGCGAGGTGACGGTTGAGCTTTCAGCCGCCGCAGACCGATCCCTTACAGCTGATCAGTTTATCACGGAGTGGCGGAAAGAAATAGGCCTTATCCCTGGTGTTGTAGAGCTGAGCTTCCGACAGGAAACCGGAGCCGGCGGCAATGCTATCGATATTGAAATCTCAGGTCGCGATCTGGCGACTCTTGAAGAAGCTTCCCTGTATATTACATCCGAGCTCGCTGGTTACACTGGAGTGATCGATATCGCTAGCAACAACCGCAAAGGGAAACGTGAACTTGTTTATGAGGATCTTACCCCAGCAGGCGAGGCGATGGGTTTCAGCCTCCAGTCGATTTCCATGCAGATCCGACAGTCCTTCTACGGTGAGGAGGTTCAACGTATTCAACGTGGTCGCGACGAACTGAAAGTGATGGTTCGTTACCCTGTAGAGGAGAGGCGCTCTCTTGAAAACCTTGAGGACGTACGACTGCGCACCATGAATGGCGACGAGGTGCCACTGGGACAGGTCGCCAGTGCTCGTCCAGCCCGTGGTCCTGCATCGATCAATCGGGTCGACCGGAAACGTGCCATCAAAATCTCGGCCGACGTCGACCGTGCCCGCGCCAACGCCAATGAAATTGTCGACCGCTTTAACACCGAAGTGTTAGAAGGTCTGTCCATCAAATTCCCCGGTGTTTCCTGGGACTACCTCGGTGAACAAAAGGATCAAAAGGACTCCATGACGGAGATGAGTCAGAAGTTTATTTTCGCCTTGTTAGGTATCTACATCTTGATGGCTATTCCCCTCAAGTCTTACATCCAGCCCATTATTGTCATGACCGTAATTCCCTTTGGAATCGTGGGTGCCGTGGCAGGTCACATCATCATGGGCTTGGAGCTTAGTATTATGTCCATGTGTGGAATCATTGCTCTGTCGGGAGTGGTGGTGAACGATAGTCTTGTCCTTGTGGAATATGTGAACCGACATCGAAAAGAGGGGGGGAGTCTCATCGAGGCGGTACGTAATGCCGGTGCTGCCCGCTTCCGTCCTATTTTACTTACTTCACTGACTACCTTCGCAGGCCTGATGCCGATGTTAGTGGAAACCGACATGCAAGCCCGCTTCTTGATTCCGATGGCCGTCTCACTCGGATTCGGTATCCTCTTCGCCACCTTCATCACCCTGTTACTTGTGCCATCCGTTTACATGATGCTGGAGGATGTGAAGGGCTTGTTTGGGAAAAAAGGAAAAGCTCCAACTAGTTAATGTCTTCGAGGATGACTGCCAACTGGCAATTTTTACTCCAAACTACCACTGCACGACGACCCATGTCCAGCTGTGCATCCGAAACAGTGGTTGGCTGTTTGTATCGGGATGTTGTCATAGGAAAGAGTATCAATATCCCAAACCATAAGAGGT
>JASJLI010000156.1:0-15367 GCA_037620805.1 Akkermansiaceae bacterium | reverse complement strand
GGCGGCACGATCGGACCGGTGGCCGAGAATGTTGAATAGTGGTTGAGGTTGCGTAAAAAGGTTGCGTAAAAAAACCCGCCATGCTCGGAAGCATGACGGGGTTTGAAATATAGTAAGCCTGTGGACTAACCACCGATGCTGAATCGCACGTAACGGGCGATAGCTACGGTGTCACCAAGTTCCTTGCTCTTAGCGGCGAGGAGTTCAGTGATGCTAACCTTGTCGTCCTTAACGAACGCTTGGTCAACGAGGCAACGCTCGGAGTAGAACTTGTTGATCTTGCCAACGAGGATCTTTTCGATGATCTGCTCAGGCTTGCCTTCAGCGATGAGCTGCTTACGGCTGATGTCCTTCTCTTCCTCAATGACGGAGGCGTCGATGTCGTCACGTGTCAGGCCGGATGGGCTAGAAGCGGCGATGTGCAGGCAGATGTCACGGGAGAGCTCCTTGAAGATCTCGTTGCTCTTGGTATCAGCATTTTCAGCGCTGAGCTCAAGAAGAACGCCAACCTTGCCACCCATGTGGATGTAGCTGGAAACGGCACCGTTTCCAGTGGCCGTAAAACGCGTGATTTGCTTGACCTTGATGACTTCACCAAGTTGGGAAAACTTAGCTCCAAGTGCGTCCTGGATCGTGCCGTCGGTGTAGGAAACTGAAACAGCAGCTTCAGCGTCTGTAGCGTCGGACTCAGCGATGGTTTTGGTGATGTCAGAAACAAAAGCACCAAAGTCTTCGTTTTTAGCAACAAAGTCGGTCTCACAGTTGACTTCAACGAGCACGCCGTTTTCGCCACAGCATGAAACGTGAGTTGCGACTAGGCCTTCGGAAGTTTCGCGGTCGGCGCGACCAGCGGATTTTACGATGCCTTTTTCGCGGAGAAGTTTGACAGCGGCGTCGAGGTCACCTTCGGTTTCGGTGAGGGCTTTTTTACAAGCCATCATGCCAGCGTTAGTGATCTTGCGGAGCTCTTGAACAGCAGATGCGGTAATCATTTTAAGTAATGGTTAATAGGTTAGTGGGTAGAAAAGGAAAAGCGGCGGCATGAACCACCGCTTTTCACATTAAATGAAGTTAGTCTGTAACTTCGTCTTTAGTTGAGCCTTTAGCGACTACGACAGAGTCCACGAGGTTCTGCAGAAGCAGACGGATCGAGCGTGTGGCGTCGTCGTTGCCGGGGATCGGGTAGTCGATGACAGAAGGATCTGCGTTGGTGTCGACGATGGCGATGACTGGGATGTTCAGACGGCGTGCTTCAGCAACGGCGATGGTCTCACGAGCGGAGTCGACGATAACCATGGCAGCTGGAAGCTTCTCCATGTCGCGGATACCTTTGAGGTTACGGAAAAGCTTGTTGCGCTCACGTCCGAGTGCGGAGAGTTCTTTTTTGGACATTTTCTTGAAGTCAGGTGACTTCTCGATGTCTTCGAGATACTTGAGGCGCTCAACAGAACGACGGATGGTAGCGAGGTTGGTCAGTGTGCCACCAAGCCAGCGGTGATTGACGTAGAGTTGGCCGATTGCTTCAGCAGCTTCTGCGACGGCATCCTGTGCCTGACGCTTACAACCCACAAAGAGGATTTGTTTTCCTTTTGAGGAGAGTTCACCGAGGAATGCGGCGGCTTTATCGAGGCACTTCACAGTTTCCTCGAGGTCGATGATGTAAATTCCGCCCTTGTCCTTCATCAGGTAAGGCTTCATTTTTGGGTTCCATTTGCGGGTCTGGTGTCCGTAGTGAACACCAGCTTCTACCATTTCGTTAATCAGTTCGTTGACCATTGTTTTTTTTGTTGTCCTTCCTTAATTCAGGATGGCTCTGGTTGTTTGGGAAATCTGCCGCAGATGATTAGTGCATTGTGACTCACCGAGGTGGTTCAATATGACCTAAGTCCTTCAATTTCCCGTAGTTGTTGCGGCGGCATGCCGAAGGCTGGCGGGTTCCTAGGGGATGAGGCCTGATTTGACAAGGTAATTTTGCTGCTAACCCCCAAATATTGAACAGTTTACCCAATGGCGTTGTCTGTAGATAGAGAAGTCACCATTATTCACATTATGAAACTATCAAACTGCCTTAATCTATTAGTCGCCATTTTTGGCGTGTTGTGCGCATCGATCGGAGCTCAAGCGGGAGTGATCAAGGCCGGAGACAGTGTGCAAATTTCACTCAGAGGAGTTCCCGCTGCCGAGCAAGCCAAGATTAATGGTCAATACCGGGTTAGAGACAGTGGCAATATCCGAATTCCGATTATTAATGTGAATGTAAGAGTAGCAGGCAAGAAACCCGAGGATGTTGAGCGCAGTATTGAGGATGCATTTAAAAAAGCTGAAATTTATAACTCTCCTACTGTTTCCCTGCAAGTGGTTCCAGGGGGAGGTGGTGACGTTTTTCAGAAAGTGGTTATTGTGGGCGGTGAAGTAAAACGCCCAGGTCGCGTCCAGTTCCGAGAGGACATGACTCTGATGGAGGCGCTTGAGCAGGCCGGGGGGCGCGCCACCTTTGCTAGTAAATATCTCTACCTGACGAGGAAGGACAATAAGACGGGTAAACTCATGCGTCACAAACTCCTCTACAAAGACCCTAAGGCAAAGGCGATGAAGGTGTTTCCTAACGATTTGCTAAATATTCCCATCAGGGGACCAATTATTGACAACGGGTAAGTGTCCTACTCCACCATACACGGGACAAGAATACCGTCCTTCATACCGTGGATTTTCTTTTTATCGGCTGGGACGATGGTAGCCACAATTTTCGAAGGGTGAAAACTTTTCGCTGCCTCCGTTGGTGTTAGGCAAAACAAGTGCTTGCCCGTAATTTAGTTCCCCCTTTTTCCGTATTGGTGGCTGGTCAGCGAGGTGAAGTGTGGTATAATGCTCATAAGATGAAGAAGAAATACAATGTCGTTGTAGAGCGAGACAGTGACGGTTGGTTGGTTGCCAGCGTGCCTGGATTGAGCGGCTGTCATACCCAGGCGAAATCATACGATCAGTTGTTCGAGCGGATCAAAGAGGCAATCGAGCTGTGTTTGGAAGACGAGCCGGACTTCGCATCCAATGAGTTTCTCGGAGTGCAGCAAGTCGCGTTATGAGTAGCTTTCCGAGCATTACTGGCGGTGAGATGCTCAAGGCTCTTAGCAAGGTGGGCTTTGAAGTTGTTCGAATTAAAGGAAGTCATCACCGCACCGTGCACGAGGATGGTCGTAAAACAACAGTGCCAGTGCATGGTAAGGAAACGCTTGGGCCTGGTTTGATCAACAAAATATTGAGTGACGTAGAAGTGACGCGTAATGAGTTGAGGGAGCTGCTGTAGAAGTTTTTTGCCACAGAAGGCACAAAATGCACAGAGGTCGAAAAGTTCCATGACTTTGTGCCTCTTGTGGCTACTCCACCATACATGGCACCAAAATACCGTCCTTCATACCGTGGATTTTCTTTTTATCGGCTGGCACGATGGTGGCGAGGCATCCTCCGAAGCTGGTTTTCCCCGCTTCATCGGTAAAGAAGTAGGGGCAGAGGCGGGCGCGGCCTTGCATGATCTTTTCCTCGCCGGTTTCAGGATCGAAGTAAGGGTGCTCGATGATTTTTCCAGAATGGTATTCCTGCATCATGCGAGGTTGGTCGTCGAAGGCTGCGGTGGCATCCTGGATGCGGTCGCGCCATTCGTTGCCCGGCATGTCGTGTCCGATGTAGACGCCGCGTGATCCCCAGGCGAGTTCGGAGAATCCACTGATTTTCAAGACGAGGCGGCGGTCCTTTTGGCTGAAATCGGCAACCTCATCCCAGGAGTGCACGCCAAGGCGGGGGAGGGCTCCTTGAGGTGGCAGCGGTGCGGGATCGACTACCCAGCCGAATGGGACAATGTCACGCAGCCGCTTGAGGTGGTTGCCACGAAGTTCTTTTTCCCAGATGCCGCGGAGTGACGGTGACCACAGGAGCGCGAGCCAGAGTTTTTCCTCAAGGTGTGGTTTGCAAGGAGATGTTAGACCGACGGAGGCGGCCAGTTTTTTCGCCGACGGCAGGTTTTCCCAATCGAACCACTCGAAGAAGCGGTAGGCGGGGGAGCCTGATCCATCGTCCGATTCTGCGTGGTGGCTTTCAATATTAGAGCACTGCTCTGCGAGCCATTCCATTTCAGGTCGGTAGTCGTCTGACTCATCACTGACGAGGATGCGGCCCCCCTCCTCGGGAAAGAGTTTTTGGAAGCCATCGCGGATGCCGTTTTCGCCGCCTAGCACATCAAAGCCGTGTTCTGAGTAGAAGCGTGATAGCCAGAGAGTGATTCCCATTCCGCCAGGCACGGAATCTAACTCAGTCAGGGTAAAGCTGCTCTGCTCCTCGTCGCCGGTGAGGATTAAATCCGGTCGAATCACCCGCGGCATGGCATTGCGCAGGGCAGGGGATCGCTGGGCATCGATCATCCAGTGAGGTTTCCCGGCATCAAGAAGCTGGTGAATCCAGGTGGGGAGCTTGCCTTTGACGCTACGCTGATAGAGTGAGTCGGAGGCCTTTTGAAACTGTGCCAACGGATGCCCAAGATGGGTGAGGGCTTTGGCCGTTTTTTTATCTAGCGAAAGTGGCTTGGGTGAAAACAACCAACCTCCTTCATGCCGGAGCTTTGACTCGGGAAGGGCGGATTTTATAGCTTCAAGGTTGAGGGGGGTCAGATTTTTACTCATGAGGTCTACTAGTCTTGAACTTTGAAAGGGTTGATGAATCGCACGCCGGTGTTTGGGATGTTGGGGGTGTTCCGGGTGCTGAGCAGGTTAGCGTTCAGGATTCCCTATCGGTGGGCAAGGCCTAGCGTGACAGGAAGTATTCTATCTGCGAAGCGTGTTTCCAAAGTTTTTTTAGAGGGTGACTCTTCTTCGGATACAATTTTAATATTGCCTACACTTTGGTGTTTCGCCATTATGTTGCACTATTATAAGGCGATTAGCTTTTGATTATTAACTACATATCCATTCAATAAAAAAACCATTCACCACGCTGAGCATCGTGCTGCTTCTTTCGTTAGCCCTTTTCAGCTGTAAAGATAAGGCAAAAGAGGCTGCAGACATGGCCACTAAAATCGCAGCAGCTCAAGAACAAGCGAGAACCGAGGCCAAACAGGCAGCAAGAAGTAGAGAGTTTCTCTGATTGATACAAATACGATGCTTTGCGTTTTCCACCAAGCCATAGTTGATCCGTTCTACATGTGGAAAGAGAAAGAATACGATGCGTAGAATCGTATTGCCTTAATCAAAATATTGCTAATATCATGATTAACCGAAGGAAATCCCTACAAATACTCGCATCTGGTGCAGGTGCCGCCTTTGGGTCATCGATGTTTCCCGGAATCGCCCGGGCCTCATCTACTGAAAGTATTGGTAACATTGGGTCTGGAGGCCCAAAACGAGTGATCTTTTTCATGCAAAACCAGGGGTTTGATCCCGCAACGTGTATCCCCGCTGGAATGAGAAATAGCGGTTCTCTGGCGGGAGCCAAGTTGCCCGAGCCGATCAGCGCGCTAGAGCCATTCAAGGACCGTCTTCACATTATCAACGGATTACACGGCATTCACACCAGCCCCTCGCACAGCGCCTTTTTCGGTGCGCTAGGAGGTTACCGTGGTAGCGACGGAGTGCAACCTAGCGGCCCTACGATCGACTATGAACTGAGCAAGGTTCTCCCTGAAACACTCCTGCCGCATCTCTGCATTGGCATGGATTCCATGGAAAACATGGTCGGCAAGCCAACGGTTGCCAACCTGTCGGCGCGCGGTGCGGGTCGGCCTATCTTCATGCACTCAAACCCGAATCATCTCTATCAGATGCTCTACGGTGGCATTTCCCAGGGTGATATCCGCAACCATCACGAAGCCAGATCAAGCATGCTCGACCGTATCGAGCAGCTGGCCGCGGCCAAGGGACAAACTTTACCAGTGGCTGATAAGCAGCGCTACGGCGAGTTCGTTCGAGGGTTCAATGATATCAACGGTCTGCGCTTACGCCTTGATAAAGTCTCCGATCACCTCCGCAAGTATGCTCCCAGGGTCGACGATGGTTACACCAGTCCTGAATTTGAAACTGATTGGCATGACCGCCTTCTCGATTTAGGTATTTCGGCCCTGAAATCTGGGATCACCAACGTGCTCACGATTGGCTCTGGTCGGGGTGAAATTTTCGGCGCGTGGAAAGGACTGGGCGTCGAGAAGCAAGGCCACAATCTCGGGCATATGGTGCAAAAAGATAATCCGATTTGGGTCAAAATCCGCCAATACAACAGTCGGATGCTGGTGAAGCTGATGGAGGAACTGGAAAGCGTTCCCGAAGGTAGTGGCACCATGATGGACAACACACTCATTGTTTACACGAGCAACAATGCCGACAAACAACACACCAACGGAGCGAACTGGCCTGTGATGCTCCTAGGTAACTGCAACGGGGCTTTTAAGACCGGCTGTTTCACACAACTGCAGGGCAAGCGTCCGATTAATGCGCTCTATACATCCATCCTACGTGCTTCTGGGGTGGAGGTTGACCGCTTCAATATGACCGACAAGATGGCCGCCAAGTATGACTCTGGAACAGGTCCACTCAGGGAGATTTTGACATGATAAACAGGCTGAACCATTTGATTATGGTTACGGTGGCAGCTTTTATCATACTTGGAACTGCAGCCTACGCCGCCGAGGCCTACACGCCCGGCGTAGCCGTTCGTGGGAGCTACGATAATTACGCGGCAGACTTCCTCGATAATTATTGCATCGATTGCCATGACGATGAGACGACCAAGGGAGATCTTAAATTGCACGAAATTGGACCGGTGGACGAGACCAACGCGGCAATCTGGAAGGCCGTTTGGGCACAGGTGACACTTCAGCAGATGCCCCCCAAAAAGAAGAAGTCGCAGCCGGCGCTTATCGAGCGGCTCCAGTTTTCAGATTGGATCGTCGCTGAGCTGCAGCGTGTCATGAAGGATAAGGGCGGCTTTCAAGCGCACCTTGATCCCAAGAAGGGCAACTTCCTCAACCATGATTTACTCTTCGGGAAATTGCCTGATGGCATCCAACTCATACCAACATCATCGCCGGCACGCATTTGGCGGGTGACACCCCAAGAACATATCACGAGGTTGAATGAGTTGATTAATACCGAGGCTAAGTATGATCCCGCGAAGCCTGGTCTCCGCACGCACGGCGACGTCGTTCCCACCAACCATGGCGGCGAACTTAAACTCTACTTTGGCACGGATCGGATCACTAACCACCAAGGGGGCACTGTGGCCTACGCCACCGCGGTCAAGAGTGTGCCCGTGGTGCTCTCATCGAATCACAAGCATGGCTTCGAAAATTACGCTGATTTTCATTCCGTCAACAGCGCCGAAGCAACTCAGATTCTAGGCAAGGCAGAAAATATTCTTCGCTACATGGCCTACGGTCCGCTGAGTATTGCCAATCCCGAGCAGATCACCGACGACCGCAAGAGCTATAAGATGGAGGGCGACATCCGTGGTTTACCTAGTTCCCTAGTCTACAGCACAAAAGTCGTTCGCCCTCTGACCCCAGTTTATGACTTGATGAAGGATCCGAATGTCACGGACGGGCGCTTACGTGATGCGGTGGACTATCTCTTCGAGGTTCTAACGTTCCGCCCGCCCACGGTAGAAGAGTCAGACGACTACCTAACGATCGTCAAGGATTCCATCGCGAAGGTAGGAAGAGAGGACGGTGTCTTTATGGGGCTATCCGCCATTTTCCTTCATCGTGACGCGCTGTTCCGGCCGGAGTTGGCTGAAGGTGGGAAACCTGACAAACACGGTCGTATCATGCTGCAGGGCTGGGAGCTCGGTCTGGCGGTAAACCACTCATTGCGCTACATCAAGCCAGACACTGAACTTAGACAGTCCATCGCCGATGGCCGCATGCGAACACGCAAAGACGTTGAACGTGAAGTCACACGAATGCTTGCCGACGAGAGTATTCGAAAGCCGCGCATACTGAGGTTTTTCCGCGACTACTTCGACCACGATCTAGCAGGTTACATTTGTAAAGATAGTAAAGCGCTGGCCGCCACAGGAGCTCAAGGTGGTAATGGAAATAGGCATTACATCTCTATGTTTGGCGCCACGGCAAGCACCGACCGCTTAATCGAGCTGATTCTCGAGAAAGACAAAAACGTTCTCAAACAGCTGTTGACCACACAGAAAGTTGTGGCCGAGAGGGCTGACAACACCTACTTCGGAATGAAGCGCACAAAGAGTGAGATTGCCGAGGCACGGAAGGTTGCAGCAGAAGCGGTTCCCAAAAAAGACTTAGCTAAAATTAAACAGCTGGAGAAAAAAGTGGCTGAACTTGAGGCTAGGCTGAAAGATGACCCAAAGGAAAAGAAGACACGGAAGGAGTTGTCTAAACAACAGAAGCAACTGGCTACCGCTAAGAGGGGCCCCCAAGGAAAAAAGAAAAAAGGCGCTGGTGGTAGTAGTGTTGCTGAAGCCGATCTGAAAGGGCCAAAAATCTATGCTCGAGTTAGTCGCCGTTCTTTTGGTAATGGCAGCATGAGACCTGACCGGACCCTGGCAAAAGCTCCCGAGGGGCAGCGTCTGGGAATACTAACACACCCAGCGTGGCTGGTCTCACATTCTGATGCGATGGACAACCACGCCATTCACCGTGGCATCTGGATTCGCGAACGACTTTTAGGGGGTGGCATTCCGGATGTGCCTATTACCGTAGATGCCCAGTTACCCGATGAACCTGATCAAACGCTTCGCGAGCGAATGCGCGTCACACGGGAGAAATCCTGTATCGTCTGTCACGAAAAAATGGACCCGTTAGGGCTGCCTTTCGAGATGTATAATCACGCGGGTATCTTTCGAACGACCGAACTGAACAAGCCAGTGGACACCAGTGGCGAGATTATTGATTCTGGCGATCCTAACTTGGATGGCCCTGTGGTAAACGCCATTGAAATGATCCAGAAACTAGCCGAGAGCGAACGGGTCGAGCAGGTCTTCGTCCGTCACGCGTTTCGCTTCTGGATGGGCCGTAACGAGACCATTCATGACGGCCCTGTCCTGCAAGCCGCCCATAAGGCCTATCGAGATAACGGAGGTAGCATGAAAGCCCTGATCACATCTCTGATGACATCCGATGCCTTTCTATACCGAAACAAAAAACAAAACAAATAACATGACCATGAAATCAACGACGAGAAATAGAATTATGAAGTATTGCGCGGTTTCCACCTTGATTGGATCCGCAGTCGCAACGGCTGAGAACACTTTACCTCAGAATAAGCCGGGTTACGACAAGGCCAAGGATCTAGGGGTCAAGGCGCCGAAGGATGCCGACACGCCCTTTGACGGAACGATAAAATCGATCGAAGCAAATTGGGAAATGTGGCCCAAAAAAGAGATGCCGATCACGTGGTCCATCGTTAAAAGCCCCACGGACGACACCAAGGTTCTTATGACCAATGGTGGTAAGAAATGGGGAACGCACGATCTGATCACGAAAAAGAAATATAAGGATTTTGAAGGGCACGTTGAGTTTGTCCTCATGGGAAACCGTGGCGATGACAAGGCCGAGGGCTACGCCAATAGTGGTGTGTATATGCAAAACCGTCACGAACTTCAGATTGAGTCGCCTAAAGGCAAAAAAAACATAGCTGCCCCATTCGATTGGAAGATCGGCCCACACGGCATTGGCGCAGTTTGCATGGAGCATGTTCCCAAACAAAATGCCTGGCGACCCAATGGCACGTGGCATTCTTTTCACTTCATCTTCACGGCTGCTCGTTGGGAAGGGGCAAAGCTCTCGGAGCCTGCACGTCTAACTCTGTGGTGGAATGGCCTGAAAGTTCACGACAACGTCACCGTCAAACACGCCAACGGAGGAGCCAAGAACGGACCCACCGCCGAAGGACTTAAGCTACAAGAGCACGGACAGGATGTACGCTTCCGCAATATCTGGATCAAAGATCTCTCGGCCAAGAAAGAGTAATACGACTCCCACTCTAGCAGCTATTCGCTTTAAGGGGCTTTAAGGAAATTCTCCAGCATCTTCATCCCGTCTTCGGTGAGGATGCTTTCGGGGTGGAACTGGACACCGTGAATGGGGAGTTCCTTATGCATTAGCCCCATGATGGTGCCGTTTTCTGTCTCTGCGGTGATCTCCAAGCAGTCGGGGAGGGTATTACGTTTCACAATCAACGAGTGATAGCGAGTAGCCGTGAATGGGCTAGCAAGGCCGGCGAAAACGCTTTTTCCTGTGTGTAAAACAGGAGAGGTTTTGCCGTGCATGAGCTTTTCAGCTCGGACAACTTCTCCTCCGAAAACTTGACCGATGGATTGGTGGCCGAGGCAAACTCCAAGGATGGGTGTGGTTTTCCCAAACTCACGGATGACGTCACAGCTGATGCCAGCTTCGTTCGGTGTGCAGGGGCCGGGGGAGATACAGATCTTATCCGGAGCGAGGTCGCGGATTTCATCGAGGCTCATGGCGTCGTTGCGCACCACCTTCATCTCAGCGCCAAGCTCGCCGAAGTACTGGACGAGGTTGTAGGTGAAGGAATCGTAGTTATCGATGACTAGAAGCATTTTTTCAGGGGTCGGGTGGCAGGAATCAGGTGTCAGAAGGGATTGTCTTGGCCAGACCTATGGTTTTCGCTAACCCGATGGCTCGGATGATGGCCATGGATTTGTTGACGGTTTCTTCGTATTCGTAGGTGGGATTACTATCAGCTACGACGCCAGCCCCGGCTTGCACGTAGGCTTTGCCATCCTTGAGTAGGCAGGTGCGAAGGGTGATACAAGAATCGTGACCACCGTCCCAGCCGAAGTAGCCGACGGCTCCTGCGTAGGAGCAGCGTTTACTATTTTCAAGTTCGTTGATGATCTGCATGGCGCGGATCTTGGGCGCTCCACTGACGGTTCCTGCGGGGAAGGTGGCGCGCAGCACATCATAGGCGCTGTGGGCATCATCGAGGTCGCCGTGGACGTTAGAGACGATGTGCATGACGTGACTGTAACGCTCGACGCTCATGAAGTCATCGACGGTGACACTGCCGTGTTTGGAAATACGTCCGACATCATTGCGGGCGAGATCGACGAGCATGAGGTGCTCCGCGCATTCTTTTTGATCGGCTAACAGGTCGGCGGCTAGAGCATCGTCTTCCTCGGGAGTTTTTCCCCTCCAGCGAGTGCCGGCGATGGGGCGGATGTCGATGCGACCTTTAATCGCCCTCACATGCACCTCGGGTGAGCTACCCACCAGCGCGAATCCATCGAGCTGGAGAATAAACATGTAGGGGGACGGATTGATATGGCGTAAGGCGCGGTAGAGGTCGACTGGGCTGCCTGTGAAATCGGTTTCAAATCGCTGGCTCGGCACGATCTGGAAGGCGTCACCCGCGGCGATGTATTCCTTGGCTTTGACCACCATGCCTTCGTATTCCTCCTGCGTGGTGTTGCTGGTGGCTTGCGGTGTTTCGTAGGGGGCCAGACCGTTGAGAGGGGGGATGTGCAGCGGAGTATCGAGTCTCTCGATCATGCCGCCGATCCTGGAGATGGCGTCCTGACGGGCGTCTTCCGCATTCTCGTGTTCGTCCAAGAAGGCGTTGGCGACTACGATGAGGCGGCGCAGGCGGTGGTCGAAAATGAGCAGCGTGTCTGCCATGATAAACAAGGCATCGGGAAGGCCGAGCTCATCTTTGGGCGCGGGGCCGATGCTGGGCTCGAACTGGCGCACGGCATCGTAGGAGAGGTAGCCGACGGCACCACCATAAAACGGCGGCGCATTGCCGTGGGTGACGGGTTGATACTTCGCCATGAGCTGTTCTAGCTCGGCGAGGACGTCCTTTTTCGCGGTCCACTTTTTGGTCTGCCCATTTTCACAAAAGGTAATTTCATGCCCGTGCGCCTTGATGACGGCACGTGGGTGGCTGCCGAGGATGGAGTAGCGGCCGTTTTCGTTGTGGCTATTGGGGCTCTCGGCACTTTCAAAAAGGAAGGCTTCGCCGTCACCGCTGATCTTAATGTAGGCGGAGAGAGGGGTTTCGAAATCGGCTGCGAGCTGCGCATAAACAGGCACGACGTTGCCTTTTTCCGCAAGGCTACGGAAATCTTCGATGGACGGACTGACGGATGGATTGCTCAACGCGGCAAAGCATGGCGAGAAATTCATAGGGCGCAATGGAAAATCGTGGCAGAATGACTCAAAGTCAGGATAAGTCGGCATAAATGGAAATGCTCACTCGACGTTTGGGGGAGATCGACTATGAACGCCGCGAAACGATGTCCGAATCACGTATATAGTGGGCGATGCGTATCTCAGAAAAGATGCGTATCCGATTTGATGATCGGCAACGCTTTCTGATGGCCTGTGTGATTTGTGGATTGCTCTGTGGATTGCTAGCGGTGGTTTTCCACCTTTCCATTCACTACACCTTCCAGCAGGTATGGAAGTTTGCGACCATTCAGGTGGAAACCTGGCAGTTTGTGGCGGTGATGTTGACCGCTCCCACGGTGGGTGGATTGATTTGTGGTCTGGCGATCTGTTACTGGGTTCCGGGCGCGGTGGGTAGTGGTATTCCTCAGACGAAGGAGGCCTACTATAATAAAGGGGGCGTATCCAGACCCACACCGGATTCTGGCGAGTGATTCTGGGCACCTTGTATGTGGGTTTGGGTAATGCCCTCGGTCGTGAGGGGCCGATGGTACACGCCTCGTCAGCGATAGCCTCGCGGATTGGTCGGTTTATTTTCAAAGATCCCGAGCGGGTGAGGGCGATGATTCCTGTGGGAATGGCCGCAGGAATTGGAGCGGCATTCAATGCCCCACTCTCCGCGATCACCTTTGTTTTTGAAGAACTACTCGATAACTTCTCCACCAAAGCGATCGACGGTATGGTTGTCGCTGTGGTGATTGCGGCAGCGGTTTCGAGATCGATACTTGGTGAAGATCCGGTGCTCTCGACCCATCGCTCCCTCCATTTTGAAACCGCAGTGTGGATGTTAGTGGTGATCCCACTGGGTGCGATAGCGGGATGTATGGGGCACTTTTTTGTAGGTTCGGTGATCGGAGTTCGCCGATGGGTTAAATCTAAACCCTGGCTCTGCAGATGGTATGCTCCTTGAGGACGGGGTTTCCCTGAAGCGGATGCCGTCCTACCGAGGTGCCCAAGATTACCGAAGCCTCCCTGTGGGCGCGATCATGACCCATGACGTGATGTCGGCGCACTCTTGGGAAAGTGCGGCTGAGAATCTTTCCCGTCTTGGACAGATTGGAACCTATCACCATGCCTAGACGGTTGTGGGTGAAGAGGGGGAGTTTAGTGGAGTCATCACCTTGCACGAAATGAAGGAGTGTGATCGGTCTGCTCTACTCTCCAGCGTTATTGCCGATCAAAAAACCATCCACGTTCACCCTGAGATCTCGATCCGGGCCGCTTCGCGGTTGATGATTGAGCACGATATCCAGCAGCTTCCCGTCGTAAGTGCCTCGGATCAACAACGCCTTCTAGGTATCCTCACTCTCAACGACATCGCGAGGCAACAGAATGCATCTGAGATCTAATGGGGTGAAACTCCAAGTTTCAAACTCCAAATACCAAGTAAGAAAGACAGGCTTTGCCTGGAAATACTTCCGTGTATTTTGCCTATGGGCCATCTCCGCTTTGCTCCGGTTGTGCCCTTCCGTGGTTCCCCAAATTAATGAGCAACCTATTCTGAGCCCAACGGGTTCACTCATACTAGCCCAGGGCAAGACCGCCTCAGCGGTCGCCGCCCTGGGTCATACGTTAATAACACATCGCAGGCTGAAAGTCTGCCTCATAGGCATGCGGGAAAACTAGACATATATGATGCAAGCTTTCAGCCTGCCCACCCACTACCACAACCAACCCAGGGCGATGCCCTGGGCTAGTATGAATCAGCCCGTCAGGCTGCAAAATGAACCCATAAACCAAGAACTTCCGTGTATTCCGTGCCCTTCCGTGGTTCAAAAATTAATGAGCAACCTAAGTGAAATTCGTATAATTCGCAAGATTCGCGGTCAAAAAAATGAAGTAGCACCCCACTTGTCGCGCCGTAGCCTCTGGCGTAGGAGGAAGCAAGATTCGTAAGATCCGTGGTTCCCAAAAAATTCATTCCATTTTTCTTTTCCTGAGTCGCGAATCAGGCAAACTCCCGCCGCCCCGAAAAGTGGGCAATTTTTATCATATGAGTATCGATTCCTCCCACGTTTTTGTCTCTCGCATTTCCAGCGAACTTTCTCTCAACACCACCCAAGTCGCAGCTACGGCCAAATTATTTGCCGAAGGCGCCACGGTTCCCTTCATCGCCCGATACCGGAAAGAAGCCACCGGCGGTATGGACGAAGTCCAGATCATGAACGTGCGCGATCGCTTGGTGCAACTCGCCGATCTTGAAAAACGCCGCGATGCCATCGTCAAGAGCCTCGATGAACGTAAACTTCTCACAGCCGAGCTAAAAAAGAAAATCGCCGACGCCGAGACCATCACCCGTCTTGAGGACATCTTTGCTCCCTATCGACCGAAACGCCGCACCCGAGCCACCATGGCGAAAGATCGAGGTCTCGAGCCCCTGGCCGACTTCATCTGGGAGAATAAAGAAAACTCCACAGCCGACGCCGTTGCAGAAGCAGAAAAATTCATCGTCGAGGACGAAGACAAAGATAAGGCTGTGCCACTCGGAGTCGATGCCCTTGCCGGTGCTCGCGATATCATTGCCGAACGATTCAGCGATGACGCCGATGCCCGCTCCGAACTGCGCGAACTCATTCTCAGGGATGGAGTCGTCAAGTCCAAGGTCATGTATGGCAAGGACGAGGAGAAGGACGCCCAGAAGTTTAAAGACTACTTCGACTGGAACGAACCTTTTGCCACCGTGCCATCTCACCGCATGCTCGCCATGCGCCGGGGTGAAAAGGAAGGGTTCCTCTTTATGCGAATCCAAGCCGATGAAGAACGCGCCCTCACGATCCTGCGTGGGCGCTTCGGAGTCTCAAACTCTGGTTCATGCGCCGAACAACTCGACCTCGCCATCATCGATACCTATAAACGCCTACTCGGGCTTTCTCTGGAAACCGAATGCCGGATGAAAGCGAAAAAAGAAGCCGACATCGAAGCCGTGCGAGTCTTTGCCGATAACCTCCGTGAGCTTCTGTTAGCTTCACCGCTCGGTCAGCGCCCGATGATTGCCATCGACCCCGCATTCCGCACCGGTTGCAAAACCGTCGTGCTCGATGCCCAGGGAACGCTCCTCTTCGATACCGTTCTCTACTTTACCACCAGCCAATCTCAGGCAATGGAGGCAGTGACCGTCCTGGTGAAAATGGTGGAGAAATTTAACATCGAGGCCATCGCCATCGGCAA
>JASJLI010000155.1:0-30165 GCA_037620805.1 Akkermansiaceae bacterium | reverse complement strand
ACGAATTTTTCCTCCGCCGTGCACTGGTCCATCATCTGAATCTGGTTATCCGGCGACATATTCGCGGGCACTACAATACGACTGTCTGCGATCTCAGCAGGAATCTTAACCTCCCAATTTTCCAAAACATTCAGACCAACTCGGTGTGTCGTCCGATCGTTCATGTTCTCATGATACTCCCCTGTCCAGGTAAACGACTCCCCTTCGGATCTTGCAACCCCAGTGAGAGTAACCCCATGTTTCTCAAGCATATTCAAGTGTTGCTCAGGGTAATCATGCCCCACCCCGCCTAACAAGTGAGCAGGTTTTGAGAAATAACTTGCCGCTAGTGAGGCGTAAGAAGCCGAGCCTCCTAATAGATTTTCAGCCTCAGCTGACGGAGTAGAAACGTTGTCGATGGCGATAGTTCCGCCGATGATAATGGACATTTGAATTTAGGATTTAAGATTTAGCATTTAGAATTTGTTGCACACTGCGTGTGCTTGCGGAAACATCCTCTGCTTGGAGGAGCGCGGAGACAATGACCACGCGGCGGGCACCTGAGGCAAGAACCAATTCCAGATTGTCAGGTTTTATCCCACCTATACAGAACACTGGGATATGTGCACCTGCCTCTTTTTCCACAGTTGATATGTTTTCCAAACCTATTCCAGGTCGTCCTTTTTTAGTAGGAGTTGGAAAAAGAGGCCCAAAGCCAATGTAATCAAACCCCTCTGCCAAAGCTCCCCTTGCCTGTTCCACAGAGTGTGTCGATCTCCCTACGATCATCTCATCACCCACAATGGCGCGCACTGCCTCAAGCGATCCATCGTCCTGGCCGATGTGCACTCCGTCAGCTCCGGTAGCCACAGCGACTTTAGGAAAATCATTAATAATAAATGGCACACGGTAAGATTGGCAAAGCTCCACCAGCTGCGGTCCCGCCTCTTGGAGCAGCCTCATCACACCGTCCTCATCATAACCTTTTGCCCTGAGCTGAAGTATTCCAGCCCCACCGGCCAGAAGCTGTTTTGCCACATCTACTATCCTAGCCTCCTCCACATATCCCATATCAATGATTCCGTATAAACGGGCATCATCGACTGATAAAGTGGGGCTGGTATCTTGGTCTATATCTTGCACGTCATTGGCTCTAAATGATAAATGCCAAATGATAAATGCTAAATTCAATTGCCATCGCGTCTTTCCTCAGCTATCACCCGCCCGAATCTACGCGTAAAACTAAGTGTTCCACGTGTTGTAACCGTATATAGCCATGGCTGAATCACCATCATCATCCAATACTCCTGCACCTATTGCAGAAATCGATCACGGCCCTAGCAAACTCGACCAGTTTCTAGACGCTCACACTAAGAAACTCATCATCGGGGCCATCCTCGTCGCTGTAGGCATCGCTGCCTATGTCGTCTACTCAGGTGTAGCCAAAGGCGAAGCTGAAGAAGCTGGCGCGGCACTCATGGACGCTGAAAAAATTGCCGATTACCAAGACGTCATCAAAAAATGGCCCGAAAGTAACGCAGCAGCCAGCGCACTCCCACTTATTGCAGACATCCAGTGGGCTGACTCACAGCCTGACTCGATCGCATCACTTGAGGAATTTATCAGTAAATACCCCGAGCACCCATCCCTCGCAACCGCCAAGGTCAGCCTCGGTCTGAGACTTCTCGAACAAGGCAAAACCAGCGAGGCATCCGAGCTTCTTACCGAAGTAGCCGAGAGTGAAACAGCCACCTACATCGCCCCCCTCGCCTGTATCGCCCTTGGAGACATCGCCAAGGCTGAAGGAAAAACAGAGGACGCTAAAAAGTGGTATGAAAAAGCCCAGGAAGACCCCTCCGAGCAGGGCAACACCTTTAAGGACACTGCCGCTGCACGCCTCATCCTAGTCAATGCCAAGCCTCCCGTAAAAATCAAGCCAGCTCTGCCAGTGCCACCCAAGCCGGGAGCGCCAACCAATCCAGTCGTCCCAGCCCCCATTCTGGAAACGCCTGATACCCCAGAAACGACTCCAACTCCAACGACTCCAACGCCTCCAACGCCTCCAACACCAAAGGCTGATCCCCCTGCTCCAGTCTCACCTGCTCCTAACCCACCAGCACCTGCCGCCCCCGCAGTACCAGCTGGCGAGAAGGCTCCGGAACCTGCGTAATACTTCACACCCCCTAAAAGTTTTTAAAATTTCCCCTTGAGCTTAAGGGGGTTTTACGACTTATTAACATATCAACCACAATATTCCACCGTGTTTCAAAAAGTAATAGGACAAAAACCAGAATCCGGCACATCTTCTGCCGGTCCCGCCAAGAACGACACCCCAACTAGCGCATCTGCATCAAGCGCGAGTAGCCCTTCGGCGTCACGCCCAAGTGGCACAAGTCCCAGTGGACGTAACGTGCTCAGTTCAGACGTAGAAATCAAAGGAACGATCAAATTCTCCAATGATCTCGTAGTTGACGGAAAAATCGAAGGCCACATCAATTCCGATGGCTCCCTCACTGTAGGCGAAAACGCCCGCATCAGAGCCGAAATCAAAACCAATTCCGTGGTAATCTACGGTAAAGTTCACGGCAACATCGAAGTCACCGACAAGGTTGAGCTCAAAGCCAACGCCGAACTCGTAGGCGACATCAAGGCAGCGTCCCTCTCCATCGAGCCAGGAGCTATCTTCGTAGGTAAGTCTACTGTAGGAAGTCCTTCAGTAAAGCCACAGCAAACTTCAGGTAACAACCAAGGCCAACTACCTAACCAAGGCCAACTACCTAACCAATCCAATAAAGGCAACCATAAAAATGGCGGTCAGCAGGGACAGGGTGGTAACAAGTTAGCTAACGCCTCGTAGCGGAGACTCCCGGTAAATCCGGTCGAATCTCAAATTGCATACTTCTAATACCCGTCGCTGGTTCACACCTGCTGGCGGGTTTTTTCATGTCCACATTCTACTTAAAAGCATCCTGCAAGATGCTGATCTATACGTATCCGGCTTTCCGCTAACACCTCACACACGGCTCACAATCCATGTCACTTTTCTCCAAGAAGAAACGCTTCAATCCAGACGACGACTCTATCAGAATTAAGAACTCTGTTAATCTAACGTGCCCCGAATGTTCCTTTGAACAAATGGAGCCTAAAATGGCCGTATCGACCTATTGCCGAGGATGCGGAAGTCACTGTAACATCGCAGAAGGAAAAGCTGTCTCCGTAAATAAGAACCCAAGCAACCCTTACAACGCAACAAAAACCGGCAGCGCGGGACCACGCGCCCGCCCTACCGGCAGTGGAAACGCAGCCAATAAAACTTCGTTCGCGCCGTCGTCGACTCCAACTAATGCTCCCACGCACAAAAGTAAAAACAGCGATCCTACTCCTACCCCTCGTACCAGAGCAGTGCCTCCCACATCTGAACTTGTTCGGAAGGCGGCTGCCAGCACTGGATTTTTCCAGACCAAGGTTCCACCACGCGACGTCAAGTGCTTTGACTGCGATCGCGAACATCAGGCACCAACCGAAGCCAGTTCCACGCTATGCCCAGCATGCGGCGCTTACATCGCCCTCAAGGATTTCGACATCAAAGACAACTGGAACCGACGTATCAAGACACGTGGAAATGTCACCATTCATAAAAAAGCTGAGGTCACAGGCATCACCATCCGCTGCCACCATCTTCTCGTTCAAGGGAAGCTGACGGGCGGAGTCGATTGCTCGGGCGACTTCACGCTCCGAAGCCATGGCAAGATCATGGGGAAAGTGCTCTGCAAACGCCTGATCATCGAAAAACGTGCCAAGGTGGAATTCTCCAATCCCATCGAATGCGAGGACGCCATCATCGATGGCAACGTCGTAGGTAACTTCACATGCACTGGTAAGCTTCATTTAAAAAAGAAAGCCACACTCACCGGTGATATTAACGTCGCCACCATGGCCGTCGAAGAAGGCGCACGCCACAATGGTCGTATGTCCATTGGGCAGTAGGGGGCCTTCGGCCCAGTAGCGAGTAGCTGGCAGCAAGTAGCTAGCATCCCGCCCCCGCCCCCGCCCCCGCTACTTGCTACTTGCTACTTGCTACTTGCTACTTGCTACTTGCTACCTAAATTACCCCCATGCCAAGTACATCCCTTGACCTCCGCGAAGACATTCTGCGTCTTAAAAAAGAACGCAACGCCGTCATCCTCGCCCACAACTACCAGACGGGTGACATTCAAGATATTGCCGACTACGTGGGCGACTCACTAGGCCTCGCTTACCAGGCGCAAAAAACGGACGCCGATATCATCTGCTTCTGCGGTGTCCACTTCATGGCTGAGACGGCTAAGATCGTCAACCCTAACAAAACCGTCATCCTACCTGACAAAGATGCCGGCTGTTCACTCGAGGAATCCTGCCCCGCTGACGAGTTAGAGAAATTCATCAACGACAATGCAGACAAAAACTACTACGTCATTGCCTACATCAACTGCTCTGCTGGAGTGAAGGCACTCTGTGATGTTATCTGCACCTCGGGTAACGCAGTGAAAATCGTCAACAAAGCCCCTAAAGATCGACCCATCCTCTTCGTTCCCGATGAAAATCTCGGTGCCTGGGTCATGGAACAAACAGGTCGAAAGATGGACCTCTGGAAAGGTAACTGCTACGTCCACGTCGAGTTCACCCGTGACTCAATCAATAAAATCAAAGCTGAATACCCAGACGCACTCGTCGTCGCCCACCCGGAATGCACCACAGCCGTTAGACTCCTTGCCGATGAAGTCTGCTCCACTGAAAAGATGGTGAGCTACTGCAAAAATGCACCTGCAAAAAATATCATCGTTGTGACGGAAAGCGGCATGCTTCACCGCCTACAAAAAGAAGCTCCAGATAAAAACCTTATTGCCGGGCCCACGGATCGCTGCGCCTGCGGTGACTGTCGTTTCATGAAAATGAATACTCTACAGAAACTTCATGACTGCCTCGATAAACTCGAGCCTCAAGTCATACTCCCAGAAGAAGTTCGCAAACGTGCGGAAGCACCATTACTACTTATGCTCGAGCAAAGTAAGTAGCAGCCTCAGATTGATAACATCTCAGATGATGCGCTGAGGGGCCATATTCACCTGTTCACTCTATCAAGCCCCGACAGATTCATCCTGTCGGGGCCTTTTTGTGTTTCCTCAATGACGAAAGAAAATGGGTAGAAGTCGATGGAGGAGATCACCACAACGCGCTCACCACACCTATGCCCTTATACGCCACCATGGCCGATTGGCTTTTAAAACACATGGCGCCAGAGTAGAAATTAGGTAATTCTTGATCCATTCGCAAAGCGGAGATACAACGTCCTTGGATGGTTTCGCTCCTCAATTCACCATTCACCATTCATAATTCACTATTTAACATTCAAATGCCCACTGTCCACGTAGATCTCGCCGACCGCTCATACGATATCCTTGTCGAAGACGGATTACTCGACCACGCTGGTGAGCTCATCAGCGGAGTGGGCTTGTCTGGAAAAGCCGCTGTCATTACCGATAGTAATGTGGGTCCTCACTATGCGGATCAATTAGTTGCAAAACTATCCGAGGCTGGGATCGATGCCAGTGTTCACACTGTGCGTGCTGGAGAAGCAAGTAAGTCGATGTTGCAAACGGCTGAGCTTTGCGGCGAAATGAATCGCGCCGGTCACGACCGAGGCTCGTTTGTTATCGCCCTCGGCGGCGGCGTCGTCGGTGATCTCGCCGGCTTTGTGGCTTCCATTTTCTACCGTGGTATTCCCTTCGTTCAAATCCCCACCACCATCGTCTCTCAAGTCGATAGCTCGGCAGGTGGAAAAACTGGGGTGAATGCATCGGAAGGCAAAAACCTTATCGGTGCCTTTCATCAACCACGACTTGTCATTGTCGACCCCCTCACTCTGAACAGTCTTCCAGGACGTGAATACCGTGAAGGCTACGCTGAGGCGATCAAACACGCTGCCATTCGTGATGCTGCGATGATCGATGATCTGACTGCACTTGATCCAGCCGACCAACATCCATCGGCTGATCTATTAGCGCGCAACTTAGCCATCAAGGCCCGTATCGTGGAAGAAGACGAACGTGAAACCGCGGGCACACGTGCCCTACTCAACTTCGGCCATACCATTGGTCACGGCATTGAAGCGTCACTCCCCTACGGTGCCATGCTTCATGGTGAGGCGATTTCACTTGGCATTAAATCGGCTCTTTTTCTCTCGGAAAAAATCAACGGTTTCCCAACGGAGCAAAGCCAACGCATCCTTGATCTCTTAGCACAGTTTCAACTTCCTCTTTCCCTGCCTGAGGACATCACCACGGATACCATCATGGCGAAGCTGAGTCGGGATAAGAAGTTTACCGGTGGGGTCATTAAGTTTGTTCTCCTCAAGGCTCCTGGAGCGGCTGAAGTATCCGACAAGGTCACCCTAGACGACATCCGCGGAGCGGTGGAGCATCTTAGATAAGGGATTTCGGTAATCCTTACGCAAACTGTTTCAGGAAACGCACGTCGTTTTCAATGAGTAGACGAATGTCCTTAATCCCCCACTTAATCATCGCAAGGCGATCGATCCCCATGCCGAAGGCAAAGCCGGTGACTTTGTCTGGACTGAATACGTCATCGCCGCGGGTTTCGCAGAGTGACTCGAACACAGCAGGGTCAACCATGCCACAACCAGCAATTTCAATCCACTTCGGCTCCTGGCCTTTGGCGTGGAGTTTGATATCAATTTCGAAGCTTGGCTCGGTGAACGGGAAGAAGTGAGGGCGGAATCGCACCTCAGTATCCTCGCCGAACATGCTGAGAAGGAAAAATTCCAGCGTGCCTTTGAGATCGCCTAGACTCACATCGGTATCGACGTAAAGGCCTTCGAGCTGATTAAAAACGGAGAGGTGGGTGGCGTCGATTTCGTCACGACGGTAAGCCGACCCCGGCGCGATGATACGCACGGGAGGTGTCGCCTTTTCCATGGTGCGAATCTGCACGCTGGAAGTGTGGGTGCGGAGAAGTTTGCCGCTGTCGAAATAGAAGGTGTCCTTCTCGTTGCGAGCCGGGTGGTCTTCAGGCGTGTTCAGGGCATCAAAGCAGTGGAATTCGTCCTCGATTTCTGGACCGTCGGCAAGGGCGAAGCCCATACGACGTAACACCTGGATTGCACGATCCTTGGCTTGGGTGAGTGGGTGCAGGCCACCTTCTGGAAGGGGTCGGGAGGGCAAAGTAAGATCGATGCCCTGCACGGACTTTTTATCAGCTTCGTCGGCGAGTGCTGATTGTTTTTCGTCGAGAGCTGACGTGATCGCCTGACGTGCCGCGTTGAGAAGCTGGCCCATCTTGGGTTTATCTTCCTTGGAGAGATCCTTCATACCAGCCGACGCAGCGGTCAGGCGTCCCTTTTTCCCAAGGAATGCCACGCGGGCATCATCGAGAGACTTTTCATCACTCGCAGCAGCAATAGCAGCGAGGGCATCGGTTTGGATAGCTTCAATTTCCTGATTCATCGGCGAGATCTGTTTAAGTGATTATGTGATTATGTAAATAGGTAAGTGGGTGAATACGCCAGTATGTCGATGAAACAAAGCCTACTATCGCGACACTCGTCACCTACTCACTTATAGGCTACTAACTTACTCACCTAAATCACCAGGTGTCACCACGTAATGTGCACCGCAGCGAGGACAGTTAACTTTGATGGAATCGTCACCTTGAAAAAGCTCGTCGAGCTTGTCTTTCCACGAGCTTAGTGTGGGTAGAATGCGCTCTTTGCTGCAGCCACAGCTAAAGTGGAACTTACGAGTTTCGAGCAACTTTGTTTCCTCGGTCTCAGTGATCGCAGTGATCTTTTCGGCATCCAACTCATTAAACCACCCCTCGTCGTAATCGGGTTGGGCGGCGATGAGGGCGTAATTTTCATCGTCGAGACGGAAACATTTCGCAGGGCGTTGCTCACTCTGCTCGTAGAAGTGTTCGATCCAGTCAATGGGATCGTTGGTATCCAAGTCCACGGTTGTGGTCTGGGGTTCCTGACCGGAAACGCTGGTCTGGCTGTAGAGCAGATTGCGATCGGGCTCGCGGATGTCCTTGGTAAAAAGTCGGCCCGTGATATTTTCAAACGTGCTGCTACCGGTGACAAAATAATTTACCCTTGGGGCGCGGAGGTTGGCTGTCCAGGCGATTGTTTCCGCCCACGGACGAGCTGTCAGGTGAAGTGTAAGCACGGCTAACAATTCCTTGAGTGTGGCGTCCATCTTGTTTTCATAACGCAGCTTGTGCTCCATTAGATGGATATAGTATCCGGTATAAATGGGCGTGAATTGAGCGCGTACAAGCAAGCAATTGCGGTGACGGACAAAAATCGACTCCACTTTGGTAAAGTCTTCTACAGGTTGCATGGATTCTTCGGACATATGGAAATTCTAGCTGGGGTGGCAGACTTCTAGTCGCAGTTCCTCAAACTTCAATCTGAAAACTTCACTCTCCCGACAACAGCGGAAAAAAGATCAGGCCCGCTGATACACAAACAGCGGACCTGATACACACCTACACTATGTATACAAAACAATAAAATTACACTGAAATTTGATACGGCGGGCACTGCTTGCCACTTGATTAAAAGTGACAGAGCGTTGCTCGCTTATTTTACTACGATCGACTTTGGCTCAGCTTTCACTCTACGTGGAATTTCTAGAAAAAGAATTCCATTTTCGAGTCGAGCGCTGATGTTTTCGGCATCTACGTCGTCAGAAATTCTTACACGTCGCTCCTCTTTTCCTAGAAAACTGCGGTCCTCGTCTTCGGTCTCGGCAGCGATCGTCAGGAAATCCTCATCAATACTGAGCTTTACCTCGTCCTTGTTGTAGCCGGGAAGCTCAAGACGGAGTTTCCAGCCGTTGGTGTCGTTACTGATCGACTCGACGTCACTGCCCCCTGGAACTTGGCATTGCTCGCCTTCACAGCGATTGATAGCCTCAGATTCGAGAGCTTGGTTTACAAAGCGATTGAGTTCATTAAAAACTCCGTTGGCGAATGGGTGGTGGGTAATCATGGTCATTTTTGGTTGTTGGGTTAGTTGTTGGGTTAATCGGGATACATATATGCAAGATGCATACCAAACCGATGAACATCATTTTATTCACTCTATCTTAACGACTTGAATTATAAATCCAGCTATCCACCCACCATTCATAGCGGCATTTTGACACAAATATGACGCTAAAGAGACATTTTGACGTGTCGTTTTGTCTCATCCTCACTCCCCCTCGGTCGCACCACGCAAAAAAACGGCCACCGGGGAGAACCCGATGACCGTTGGAGTGGTTATTTTGCTGACTTGCTTAGTTAAGCAGTCGCAGGAGCCTTCTTTGCGAGGGCTGCCTTAGCTTGCTCTACGATGTTGTTGAAGACATCGATGTCGTGCACTGCGAGGTCGGCAAGGATCTTGCGATCAACCTCGATATTGGCGGCTTTAAGGCCTTCAATAAAGCGTGAGTAGGTAATTTCCTGGGCTCGGACACCAGCGCTGATGCGCTGAATCCAGAGGCGACGGAATTGTCCCTTACGCTTTTTACGGTCACGATACTCATACGTTTGTGCCTTACGGACGGCGTCCTTGGCATAACGAAAGAGTTTCGAGCGGAAACCGCGGAAACCTTTGGCACGTCTGATGACGCGCTTCCGGCGCTTGCGGCTGGCTGGGCTGTTGGTTGCTCTTGGCATATTTCTGTTTTTTTAAACGGACGGTTATTTTCACACCTCCCGCAGTCTCGTCCATTCGGTCCCGACTTTCTGTTAATAGATCGCCGGGAAGGCTGCGTAGAGGCCGCTCGTGATGCGAGCGGTTGGCGTGGTCGACGCCGATTCTTGCTGACTAGGCAAAAGGAAGAGAAGCCCTTACGGCTTTCAAGTCTGCGGCGGAAACGAGGGTTGCCTTACCCAGATTGCGTTTCCGCTTCTGGTTTTTCTTTGTAAGAATGTGGCGTTTTCCCTGTTTACGGCGCAAAATCTTCCCTGTGCCCGTCACTTTGAATCTCTTAGCGACGGCCTTCCGGGTTTTTGCTGTACCTTTTGATTTGGCCATGGGGCGCGGAATCTAGCGAGAACCCACTAGATTGCAAGGGGATTTTGACATTTTTCTTTTGTCCCCTCGCCTGTATGATATTTCATGGTTATTTAAGGAATTTTTACTTACCCTATCTATCTTATATCCATGAAACAGTTGATCAGAAATTCACTCTTCATCTTAGCTGCGGGAACGATGGCTCTTATTATTGCGGCTGCCCCCAA
Organism: Akkermansiaceae bacterium; assembly: GCA_037620805.1. Classification (GTDB taxonomy): domain Bacteria; phylum Verrucomicrobiota; class Verrucomicrobiia; order Verrucomicrobiales; family Akkermansiaceae; genus Oceaniferula. Next base: position 19,902 of record JASJLI010000155.1, on the reverse strand, counting down.
ACCAGGAACTCACGTCGTGGAAACAGGCCCCGCCAAGTTCCTGCGTGACCATGATCAGGCGATGGCTCAGGCTAAAAAAACGGGCAAACCCGTCTTCGCCTTCTTTCAGGAAGTCCCAGGATGAGGCGGGTGTAAACAATTTGGTCGTCAGGTGATGACCGATCCATCCATCATTCAAGCCGTTGAGAACTCTTTTACCCCCCTTCTCATCCATAACAATACAGGCGGAGCTGATGCCAAGATTCTGAAGCTTTATAAAGAACCCGCGTGGAACTATCAAGTGATTCGATTTCTCACCCATGAGGGGAAAGACATCATCCCGAGGAAAGATCGGATCAATACTAGCAAGGCACTTGTAACACGTATGATCAAGGCACTGGAAAAAGCCAAACGCCCTTTGCCCCCCGCCCTTCTCAAACTCGCGGCAACAAAAAAGCACTGACTCACTAGACCGTCAGCATCTCCTTGGAATCCTCGTCCATTGCCTTGGAGTAAGACATGGGAATTAAAAGCCACTCTGTGTTTTTTGCCATGGAAAGATTTGATGCTTATGTCAGAATCGCGCCATGGCGGAATTACTTCATCAGGTGCTCGCGACAAGCTATCCTTCGTCCGAGTTAGCGGCATTTGAAATTGCCGCATTAAAAGCCCAGCTAGAGATGCCCAAGGGGGTGATTCACGTCATTTCAGATATCCACGGTGAGGCCAGAAAACTGCGTCATGTGATTAACAATGCCTCTGGCCGTTTGCGCCCCTTGGTGGAGTCGCTATTTAAAGGCGAGATGACAGCGCAGGAGCATCAGGAGTTTTTACTGGTCCTCTACTACCCCACAGAACTACTTCAAACCAAGGCAGAGGAATTAGAACCTGAGGAGAGGCCTATCTGGGTTAAAACAACATTACTGCGGCAGTTTTGTGTGATTCGGGAATTGGTAAAAACAAAACGCAGAAAACACATCAAGGAGGAGGTGCCTAAAGAATTCCGCGAGCTCTTCGAAGTCCTACTTAATTTTCCGGCAGGTGCACACCACCAAGCATTTCTCGACGTTCAAATCAACGAGTTGGTTGCCCAAAAAATGGATTTCCCCGCCATCGCAGCCGCATCTCGGTTTATCCGCAATATCACCGTTGAGGAACTCGTCGTCGCTGGTGACCTTGGAGACCGAGGCGCTCGCTTGGACTGGGTCGTCGATTACTTAATGAACCTATCCACGGTATCCCTAGTTTGGGGTAACCACGACGTCAGCTGGATGGGAGCGTGCCTTGGGCAACCTACACTGATTGCCATCGTCATGCGCATATCGCTGCGCTACCGAAGGCTGTTCCAGCTCGAAGAAGGTTATGGCATCCTGACCAAGGCACTCGAAAAATTAGCCCACTCAAGCTACGGAGATGATCCAGCCCTGCAGTTTAAACCCAAACGCGGTGGCGAGCGTGAAGAGATTCTTGTTTCCAGAATGCAGAAGGCCATTGCCGTCATCCAGTTTAAACTCGAAGGGCAGATGATGGAACGGCACCCTGAATGGGAAATGGACGACCGCAATGTCATGCCGAAAATCAACTACGACGCAGGCACGATCCGCATGGGTGATCAGGACTATGAGCTGATCGATAAGCACTTCCCCACTGTCGACCCCACCAACCCTAACAAGCTATCAGAGGAGGAGCAGCAATGTATGGATAGGCTCGTAGAATCCTTTACCAGCTCGTCACGTTTATGGCAGCACATGTCATGGGTCGCTGAGCGAGGATCGATGGCAATGGTCCGTGATAAGGCGGTGATTTTCCATGCCTGTCTGGCACTCAACGAAGATGGATCTTATCAGTCGCTCGACATCGACGGTAAGGAACAAACGGGGCCAGCGCAATTTAAGGCCTTCAACTCTGTGGTAAAACGCGCATTTAGAGCGGGTTCCAATGCCGATGAAAATGACAAAGACTGGTTTTACTATCTCTGGGCGGGACCCAAATCACCACTCTTCGGGAAAGATAAGATGACCAGTTTTGAAAACTACTTTGTGGCTGATAAATCAACTCACAAGGAGCGGCGTAACCTATGGTTTGAAAAGATTCATGACTTTGATTTCTGTAACAGTGTCTGTCAGGACATGGGTGTCGAGGAAGGTGGCCTCATCGTTAATGGACACGTCCCGGTAAAGGTGGAAGAAGGCGAAAACCCGGTCAAAAACGGAGGCAACGCCGTAACGATCGATGGTGCTTTTTCCGAAGCTTATGGCGACCGCGGCTACACCCTGATTCTCTCCCCTGATGGTGATCAACTGGCCGAGCATCACGGCTTCATCGCTCCAGTTTCCGTGGTGCGATCAGGTGAGGATATCATTCCTAAAATGCACGATGTCAGAATCCACAAACAGCCACGCTTGGTTAAAGACACCGAACAGGGTCGGAACATCGAACTCAAAATCAAGGCCCTCGAAGGATTGATCGCTGCCTACGCAAATGGGGATATTCCCGAGGGGGGAAGAAGTACGCTGTAATACCACTTAGCACTTCAAAAGAGACGGATGTTTTATTTTAAGGGATGGTGATGAATTTGCGCTTCCCGGTTAATTAGGAGCCGGGCGCTTTCCCGAAATGGCTGCGTTACTCCTCGGTCATGGTGCCCGCACCACTCGCTCCTCGCGCCTTGCCATTTCAAGAAATCACTCCGGCATTCGTCTCGTTTGAATCACTAAGTGGTATAACAGATATTCCAGCTTGTTTCTTCGGCCCGCTGTTTTATGAATATCTGCATGCGAACGCTTATTAAACACGCCCTCCACGCCGAGGGCGCCATGGATACCATCACAATCAAAGGCTGGGTAAGAACCCGCCGTGACTCGAAGGAATTCTCATTCCTCGAAATGAACGACGGCACATGCCTCGCCAACATCCAGTGTGTGGCCGATGCAGGCATACCCGGATATGATGACGTCACTAAAATGACCACCGGATCCGCCGTCGGCATCACAGGCAATCTAGTTGAATCTCCCGGCAAAGGACAGAAGTGGGAAATACATGCCACGAGTATCGAACTCATTGGTGAGGCACCTGCTGACTACCCACTGCAGAAAAAGGGCCACACGCCGGAATTTCTGCGCTCCATTTCCCATCTTCGACCACGTGCAAATCTATACGGCGCTGTTTTCCGGATGCGCTCGCGCATGTCGCAGGCAATCCATCGTTTCTTTGATGAGAGAGATTTCAACTACGTGCACACACCGATTATCACTGACTCCGACTGTGAAGGTGCCGGTGAGATGTTCCGAGTTACTACACTCGAGCCAACATCCACGGAGAAACAAAGCTTTGATAATGATTTCTTCGAGAAACCTACTTTTTTGACAGTGAGTGGACAGTTAGAGGGCGAGGCCTATGCCACCGCTCTTTCCAACATCTACACCTTTGGCCCCACCTTCCGCGCTGAAAACTCCAACACCACCCGCCACGCCTCCGAGTTCTGGATGGTAGAACCTGAGATGGCCTTCTGTGATCTCGAGGGTGATATGGATCTCGCCGAGGAGTTTGTAAAATACCTCGTCCGTAATGCACTCGATAATAGCGAAGGTGATTTGGATATTTTCGCCCGCTTTGTCGATAAGGGCCTGCTGGAGCGCCTTAAGTTCGTGGCAGAAAAACCCTTCCAGCGTGTTTCCTATACTGAAGCCGTCGAAATCCTGGAGAAATCCGGCAAGAAATTCGACTACCCGGTCGAGTGGGGTGTCAACCTGCAGTCCGAGCACGAGCGATTCCTAACCGAGGAGCACTTCAATAGCCCGGTCACCGTTTACAACTACCCCAAAAGCGTCAAACCCTTCTACATGCGCACCAACGAACCCGACGACCAAGGCCGCGAAACGGTCACCGCCATGGACGTGCTCGTCCCCGGCATCGGTGAAATCATCGGTGGCGCCCAGCGCGAAGAGCGTCTTGATGTCCTCCAAGCCAACATGAAGGAGCACAATCTCAGCGAAAAGGATTACTGGTGGTATCTCGAGCTGCGTAAGTATGGAACCTGCCCACACGCCGGCTTTGGCCTAGGCTTCGAGCGCATGCTCATGTTTGTTACCGGCATGAAAAACATCCGCGATGTCATCCCCTTCTCCCGCACTCCGGGCAGTTGCGAGTTCTAGGTCCAAAAAAATCCTGTTCATCTCGCTAATCCTGTCTAATACACTCCCATGATCGTTTCTCCCAAAATCCGAGGCTTCATCTGCATTACCGCGCACCCCGATGGCTGTGCGGCGCATGTTCAAGAGCAAATCGACTTCGTCAAGTCCCAGCCAAAGATTGAAAACGGACCTAAAAACGTGCTAGTGATCGGCGCCTCTGCCGGTTACGGCCTTGCCTCACGCATCGTTCCCGCCTTTTCCTCCGGAGCCAACACACTCGGGGTTTTCTTCGAAAAGCCAGGTAGCGAAACACGCACCGCATCCGCCGGATGGTATAACTCCGCCGCGTTTGAGAAAGCAGCCACTGCTGAAGGCCTCTTTGCCAAGTCACTCAATGGTGATGCTTTTTCCAACGAACTGAAAGAACAGACGCTCGACATCATCAAAAACGAGATGGATGGCAAGATCGACCTTATCGTCTATTCCCTCGCCTCCCCTCGCCGCACCGATCCCGATACGGGTGAGGTCTACAGATCTGTGTTAAAAACCACCGGCGGAGACTTTACTAACAAAACTCTCAAAACAGATACCGGAGAAATCGAGGAAGTCACCATTGGCGCAGCGACTGAAGAGGAAACCGCACACACCATTAAAGTTATGGGCGGTGAAGACTGGGAACTCTGGATCAACGCATTGGCCGATGCCGATGTTCTAGCCGAGGGTGTCAAAACCGTCGCTTACTCCTACATCGGACCAAAACTTACCTGGCCGATCTACACCGACGGAACCATTGGAGGAGCCAAAAAAGATCTTGAGCGCGCCTGTAACGCTATCGATTCCAAACTCAGCGACTCACTCGGTGGCTGTGCCTATGTTTCGGTCAACAAAGCTCTCGTTACTCAAGCCTCATCCGCTATTCCCGTCGTGCCTCTCTACATCTCCATTCTATACAAGGAAATGAAAGCCAAGGGTCTGCATGAAGGATGTATCGAACAAGTGCAACGCCTGATGGCAGACCGACTCTACTCCGGCAACCCACAGCTTGACGACGGTGGACGTATCCGTGTCGACGACTGGGAAATGCGCGACGACATCCAAGAGGCAGTTTTCAAATCATGGAATATCGTTACGAACGAAAATTTCGGAGACCTCGCCGACTACGAAGGCTACCAAGCCGAGTTTCTCAAGCTCTTCGGTTTTGGGATGGATGGTATTGATTACGACGCCGAGACCGACACGGCGACTGCGCCAGCTTCAATAGTTTAGATAGTAGGGTAAGTTTGCAACTTGCCGACAACCCAAGGAATAATCAACCTAGGGTAGCTACTCCACACATCCTGCCGGCGAGTTTCAAACTTACCCTACCCTATGCCAGCCAAGGAACGTGCCGATACCCTTCTCGTCTCTCGTGGACTTTGTGATTCGCGCGAGCAGGCAAAGCGCTTGATCCTAGCTGGAGAAGTCATGACGGGCACCACCGTCGTTGCGAAACCTAGCACAAAGATCGTGAGTGATGCTGAGCTTACAGTCAAAACAAAGCCCAAGTTTGTAGGTCGTGGTGGATTAAAAATGGAAGGCGCACTGGACACCTTTCAAATCGACCCCACTGGCTTAACCTGCCTCGACGTCGGTGCATCCACTGGGGGCTTTACCGATTGTTTACTTCAACGAGGCGCTGTGAAAGTGCATGCCATTGATGTAGGAACGAACCAGCTCGTCTGGAAACTCCGCAGTGACCCGCGGGTCATCGTGAAGGAAAAGTTTAACGCGCGTCACATGATCCCCGAAGACATTGGTGAGCCAATCGATCTAGCCGTCACGGATGTATCATTCATTTCCCTAACAAAGATTCTACCTCCAATGTTTAAAACCTTGAAAGAGGACGGGCAGATCATCTGCCTGATCAAACCGCAGTTTGAGTTAAACCGTGAGGACATCAGTAAGGGCGGAATCGTTAGAGACCCGGCACTTCACCAGCGAGCGGTGGATAAGATCCATCATTTTGTGACAAAGGAGCTAGGTCACGCATGGATCGAGTGTATTGATTCACCAATCACGGGAACAGATGGTAATCGCGAGTTTCTGGCTTGGTTGAAGATTTGAAACCACGAATCTTACTAATCTCACGCATTTACGGGGTTGCTAGTTCGTATTTTGTGACCGCGAAATATGCGAAAGGACGCGAAAGAAGACTTGGGTTGCTAATTCACTATTCTACATTAACTATTCATAATTCCAGCTTTGATAAAAGCTGAGTAATGGGTAGGCCTACGACGTTGTTGTAGTCGCCGCGGACTGCGGAGATGATCATATCGCCGTGCTCTTGGACGGCGTAGGAGCCGGCTTTGTCCATGACGTTGACTTTGGTCATGTAGTTGTCGATTACTTGAGGTGTTAGTTCTTTGAATACGACCTCGGTGATGGAGTGGAAGCGTTGGGTGTTTTCACCTTGGGCGATACAGACACCAGTGCAGACTTGGTGAGTTCTACCAGACAGTTGAGCGAGCGTGGCGTGGGCTTCGTCTTCACTGCGGGGTTTCCCTAGTGGGGTATGATCGATGTAGACTAAGGTATCAGCACCGATGACGGTGGCATCCGGATGAAGCTTGGCAATGGCGAGTGCCTTGAGTTCGGCATTTGCCTCGCAGAGGAGATGCAAGGGCATGTCGACATCATGGATTTCCTCAGCTGGTGACGGAATGACTTCGAAGTCGAATCCGGCTTCAGTAAGCATTTCGCGTCGACGAGGTGAGCCGGAGGCGAGTATGAGATTAAGTTTCAAGTTACAAACTCAAAAAACCAAGTTAATTAGCATCTCAGCTACGCAGCTGAGCGAAGGAGGGCTACAAGAACACCCTGGATGATGAGTTCGCGAGCGGGGATGAGATCGGGGAAGTTTTCGTTTTCAGCACGGAGGAAAGGTTTTCCGTTTTCAATAACGAAGCGCTTGAGAGTAGTTTCTCCATCGATGAGGGCGGCAACGACATCGCCTTTGCGAGGCTCGCGGAATTCTAGGACAACGGTATCACCATCACAGATGTGAGCATTGATCATGGACTCGCCGCGGACTTTAAGAGCGAAGGTGCGGGCGTTACCACGGAGGCCTAGAGAGCTGACGTCAATTGACAGGCAGCCTTCCTTTTCTGAATCCACATCCTGTGCCATACCAGCTGCGATGCTGCCGTAGATCGGGATATCGACAATTTCCTCGCGTTCCATTTCTTCGGGGAAGCCGATGCCACAAGCCTTGTTCGCCTTACGGACAATCACACCTTTCCTTTCCAAGGCACGGAGGTGACTCATGGCTGCAGTCTGGCTGGCGAAGTCAAAGTGACGCTGGATATCACGCGTGGATGGCATGAATCCTTCGATACGGTGAGTTTCCTTCAGGTAGTCGAGAACTTCCTGCTGTCGTTTGGTGAGTTGTACGTTGGACATAATATTTGGTTTTTTAATAGTGAGTGGGTTTTTAATTGTAAATTTTGGATAGTCACTGCCGACTTGAACCAGTTTGAACAGTGTTTATTAGAACATACCCAAGTGAACAGCTATTAGCAAGATTAAAATGTCCGTTCTAATTTGCTTAGGAATTTGCTTCCCCTCACCCGTTAGCATGCGTGAATATAGACCTACAACAAACGTCATCATACTATGAGCCAAGAATTTAACTCACCCCACCTGCCTGCGATGGGACTTGTCGCAGGACTCGACGAAGAAGACCGCCTGCTCCTAAGCGGCTACGGAGATTTCCTGCCTGTGCAGCAGGATCAAGTCCTGATCGAAGAGGGGCAAACTCAGGACTCTCTCTACTTTGTCATTTCCGGTGTTCTTCATGTGCACACCGATAATGATAACAAACGCACATTGATTGCGCGTGTTCAAGCAGGTGAGAGTCTTGGTGAGATCAATATTTTTGATCCCGGCACAGCGAGCGCCTCGGTAACTTCAAAATCATTTTCCCAGGTATGGAAAGCCACCCGCGAAGACATCGAAGCATTCATGGTGGCTTACCCTCAGCCTGGAAACCTTTTACTCACCGCATTGGTCAGGGAAATGAGCCGACGTATCCGTCACATGAACGATAAACTGGTCGCTGTGGAAGCAGAGGCAGCCTATCAAAATTTCTGGGACTAAGCTACACTATCGCCCCTTACACCCAACCATGATATCCATTTTATCCATGATCGATCCACTAGCAGTGGACCCTAGTTCAGTGCAGGGTGTTGTGTTTATCTTTATCGCTCTGGCCATAGGTCATGCCGTGGCTGATTTCCCGCTACAGGGGCCATTTCTTGCTGATGCAAAAAACAGACACAACGATATCTCAAGTTACTTTGATAAGGAACCACCTCCCTATGTTTGGATTCACGCACTAACAGCCCACTCGTTAATTCATGCAGGCGCGGTATGGTTAATCACCGGATCAGCAGTCTTAGGAGTGATCGAGTTGGTGGTTCACTGGATCATTGATTACGCCAAGTGTGAGGACTGGACAGGATTTAATTCCGATCAGATCCTTCATTACGTCTGTAAGATCATCTACGCGATGATGATTTATCTGGGAGTGACTTGGATTTAATCACCCTTTTTCCCAGCCCTTTCAGGGCTGAATTCTCTGCATGGCAGCTTCCCGGGGCTGAAGCCCGGTATGAACTGGCACATGGGTTACTAACAAACCGACCACATAGGTTACACTTCTTGTTTAGCTTCTTTTTTCATTATTGCAAGTCTTGCTCTCCCAACGATCGGCGTAGGCCGTCCACCGTCCACCGTCCACCGTCCACCGTCCACCGTCCACCGTCCACCGTCCACCGACTTCCTGACTTCCTGACTTCCTGACTTCCTGACTTCCTGACTTCCTGACTCCCCGACTTCACTGGCGGGAAAAGGCAAGCCTAAGCTAACAAAAAAGCAGGAGCCCCGTAATGGAAGCCCCTGCTTTTAATTGAAACGTAAAAACTACTCAGCGGCCACGGCTGCTCGTATGAGATCAAGGAAGCTCTGTGGCTCAAGGCTGGCACCTCCGACGAGTCCGCCGTCGATGTCGGGCTGACTGAGGAGTTCACCTGCGTTGCCGGCTTTCATGCTGCCGCCGTATTGGATACGGATTTTTTGAGCTAGTTCGTTGGTGTAAAGGTCAGCGATGACCGAGCGAACAAATGCGTGGGCATCTTGTGCTTGCTCAACGGTGGCAACAACTCCAGTACCGATTGCCCAGACGGGTTCGTAGGCGACGACCATGCTCTTCATGTCCTTTTCCTCGATGCCTGCAAGACCCTCGGTGATTTGGCTGCGGAGCACGTCTTCAAGTTTTCCTCCTTCACGCTCTTCGAGTGTCTCACCGATACAGAAGATGGGCTTGAGATTAGCGGTTAGGGATTTCTTGATCTTGGCGTTGATGATGGCGTTGGTCTCACCGTAGATGGTGCGACGCTCGCTGTGACCGATGATGACGTAACGAACAAAAAGTTCCTTAAGCATCATGGTGCTGGTTTCGCCAGTGAAGGCACCGTTGTCCTGTTCGGAAACGTTCTGGGCGGAGATGGCCACAGCGGAGTTCGAGCAAAGAGCTGCGACAGCAGCTGGGATGGAAACGAAAGGAGGAGCAATAACGACATCCGCCTGATCGGTGAGGTTGTCGAGTTTCGCTGTGAAAGTGGAGATGAAATCCTCGGCTTCTTTAGGGCCGATGTTCATCTTCCAGTTGGCTGCTATAATGGGTTTACGCATGATGTTAGTTGATTGGTTGATTGGTTGACTAGGCATTGGTTAGGGAGGCTACTCCTGGGAGAACTTTGCCTTCAAGTAGCTTGAGGGATGCTCCGCCGCCTGTGGAGATGAAGTCGAAATCATCCGGGTTACCGAATTTTTTGACAGCTGTTACCGAGTCGCCACCACCGACGATAGTCAGCGCGTCAGCTTCGGCCACGGCCTTGGTTAGAGCCTTGGTGCCTGCTGCGAAGTTATCCATTTCAAAAACTCCCATTGGGCCGTTCCAAAGGACGGTTTTGGCACCGGCCACGACTTCTACGAAGTCTGTGATCGCTTGATCGCCGATGTCGATACCTTCCCAGTCGTCTGGGATTTCGCCACCATTTTCGTAAGCCGCAGTGACTTTAGTCTCAGCATCCGGTGAGAACTCCTGTGTGATACGGGTATCGGCGGGAAGATGGAAGTGGATGCCTTTGGTCTTGGCATCTTCGAGAATTTCGAGGGCGAGTTCCAAGCAATCGTTCTCAACGAGAGATTTGCCGATTTTATATCCCTGGGCCTTACGGAAGGTATAGGCCATGGCTCCTCCGATGATGAAAGTATCAGCCTTGGCCATCATGGCTTTGATCACCTGAATTTTATCAGAAACCTTGGCTCCGCCCATGATGGCGACAAATGGTTTCTCGGGTGATGCTAGTTTACCTTCGAGGAATTCAAGTTCGCGCTCGATGAGGAACCCCATGGCACTCTGGGAAACGTGGTGCGTCACACCTTCGGTGGAAGCGTGCGCGCGGTGAGCGGCGCCAAAGGCGTCGTTGACAAAAATATCAGCTCCACCAGCAAGGATACGAGCAAAGACAGCGTCGTTCGCTTTTTCCTCAGCTTGGAAACGGGTGTTTTCCAGAAGAATGACCTCGCCAGGCTGGAGTGCCACGCGAGCTGCTTCTGTATCGGTGCCTACGCAACTATCGGCGAAGGTTACTTCTTTTTCTAACAATTCAGCCAGACGCAGTGCTGCGGGGCGGAGAGAATACTTGGGATCCGGCTCACCCTTGGGTCGACCGAGGTGTGAGCAGAGGGTCAGCTTGGCACCACCGTCGAGGAGGTGTTTGATGCTGGGTAGGGCTGCTACGATGCGGGTATCGTCGGTGATTTCACCTTCAGCATTGAGAGGGACGTTAAAATCGACACGCATCAGGACGGACTTACCGCTGAGCTCAAAGTCGCGAATACTTAGTTTGGCCATTTTTTGTTAGGGTAGAATAGGAATGAAAAAGAGGAGCAAAAAGGCGGGGGAAGTTACCCTCCCCCGCCTTTGTGAAAATCATCGTTGATTAGAGTCCAGTTCCCAGTAGGGCAAGGCCATCAGCTGCACGGCAGGAGTAACCCCACTCGTTGTCATACCATGAACAAACTTTAACAAAGTTACCATCGTTTACCATGGTGAGACCTGAGTCGAATATAGAACTGTGAGGATCACTAACGATATCCTGAAGAACCAGTGGATCTTCAGAGTAGTGAAGGATATCTTTCATTGGGCCAGTAGCTCCGGCCTCTTTGAAAGCGGCGTTAACTTCTTCAACGGTTGTATCGCTCTTAAGAATAGCAACGAAGTCAGTGAGTGATCCGGTAGGAGTAGGAACACGGAAAGCACCTCCGTTAAGCTTGCCCTTCATTTCAGGGATCACTTCAGCGATTGCAACAGCGGCTCCAGTAGAAGAAGGCACGATGTTAACAGCAGCAGAACGACCACGACGAAGATCACCGTGTGGTGCGTCAAGAAGGTTCTGGTCACCTGTGTAGGAATGAATTGTGCTCATGAAGCCTTTTTCAATCCCCCACTTGTCGTTAAGAACTTTAACGAGTGGTGCAAGACAGTTAGTAGTGCAGGATGCGTTAGAGACGATATTGTGTTTGGCTGGATCGTAAAGATCGTCGTTGATACCAAGGCACATGGTGAGGTCTGGGTTCTTCGCAGGTGCAGAAATAAGCACCTTCTTAGCGCCAGCGTCGATGTGCTTTTGGGCACCTTCGCGTGAGGTAAAGAATCCAGTAGACTCAAGAACAACGTCTACGTTGAGCTCTGCCCATGGGAGGGCTGCGGGGTCACGCTCAGCGGTGGCGTGAATTTTATGTCCGTCAACGATGATTGAATCATCATCGTAAGTCACCTCGTAGGAAACACGACCCTGTGAGGAGTCATACTTCAGCAGGTGAGCCAGAGTTTTGTTATCTGTGAGGTCATTGATTGCGACGACGTTTTTCAGTTCGCCCTTCTCTACAAGGGAGCGCAATACGTTGCGTCCGATGCGTCCAAATCCGTTAATTGCGTAATTAGCCATGGTATTTTTCCAATTGTTAATCCGAGCCACAGTTGTAGCGCGGGGGCGGAGATTATGGTCGCCAAATGCAGCACGTCAATACCTGCGTGGATCATTTATTGATGTACATGACGCATATCTTGAGGAGGCCAATCTGACTCAAACCCTAGGATGGCTCGCTTTTTAAGTTGCTTCTTTCAGATTGCACGCCTAAGGCTCGCGTTCCCGCCGCCTAGGCTTGTCATTGATAGTTCCCTACTAAGGAGCCCAAGCGGTACATAAAGAAGTCCAAAAGGACTTACACTACCAACTATTAATACTATGACTGACATTCCATTTTCCGACCTCGGCCTCTGTGACGAGCTCCTTGAAGCTATTAACGACCTAGGCTATGAAAGCCCATCTCCCATTCAGGCGAAAGCAATCCCCCCTATATTAGAAGGGAAGGACATTATTGGACTCTCCGAAACAGGGTCGGGTAAAACCGCCGCCTTCACGCTACCGGCACTGCAGATGATCGATACCGATCGTGCAGAATCCCAAGTTCTCATCCTTTCCCCCACCCGTGAGCTTTGTGTTCAAGTCTGTGAGGAAGTTCACCGTCTTGGAACTCACATCAAGGGACTGCGTGCGGTGCCTGTCTATGGCGGCACACCGATCGACCGCCAGATTACTCAACTCAAACGCGGAGCTCACATCGTTGTGGGAACTCCGGGTCGACTTCTTGACCATTTACGCCGTAAGACGCTGAAGCCTGCTACGATCAAACTGGCTATTCTCGACGAAGCCGACCGCATGCTAGACATGGGATTCCGTGAGGATATGGAAGACCTTCTGGGAGCCATGCAAAAGGATCACCAAACGCTTTTCTTCTCTGCCACCATGAATAAGCAGGTTCAGAAGCTGATTCAAAAATTCGGTAACGATCCTCAACAAGTCTCCATCGAAGGACAGACCAAGACCGTTTCTACAGTTACCCAATCTTATTACGAGGTTCGTAACCGCTCCAAGGTCGAGGTGCTTACTCGCTTGCTCGATATGGACAGCCCCCGACTCGCTGTCGTTTTCTGTAATACCAAACGTAGTGTGGACGAATGCACAGAGGCGCTGACCGCACGTGGCTACGCAGCTGACAAGCTACACGGCGACATCGGTCAGCAAGCACGAGAGCGCACGACCAAGCGATTCCGTGAAGGAAAATTTGAACTTCTCATTGCCACCGACGTTGCTGCACGTGGTCTCGACATCGATGATGTGGAAGCCGTGTTTAACTACGACATCCCACAAGATCCTGAAGACTACGTTCACCGCATCGGACGAACAGGTCGTGCAGGTCGTACGGGTAGGGCTGTGAGTTTTGTCTTTGGTCGCGATATTTACCGACTCCAAAGCATCGAGCGCTACACCAAACAGCACATCCAACGTGCTAAGATTCCTACCCAGGAAGAAGTAGAGGGCGTGAGAGCTGATCAGCTCTTCGACACCGTTAAGGCCCGACTTGAAAAAGAGGTCAGCCATAGCTTCCGCCACTACATCGACCGCTTGCTCGACCAAGGTCACACAGCCACCGATATCGCATCATCTCTTTTCGAATTACTCCGTGAATCCATGGGCCGTGAAGGCGAGGAAATCATGGAAGACCGCCCTGATTACAAACCTGACAAGGACCGCGGCGCACGCCGTAGTCGTGATAAGGGCGATGATCGTGGCGAGCGCAGAGGCGGTCGTGGTGAGCGCAGCGGCGATCGTGGCGACCGCGGAAATCGTGGTGGTGAGCGCGGTGACCGTGGCGGCAATCAAGACCGACGCAAAAAGGAAGAGCACATGACGACTCTCTTTGTCAGTCTTGGAAAAGCCGCAGGAGTTCGCCCAAGCGACCTCCTTGGTATGTTCTACCGCGAAGGCAAAATCCCTGACAACTCAGTAGGACACATCCAGCTTTTTGATCGTCACTCGCTGGTAGATGTTGATAAAAAAGTGGCCGACCAACTTTGTGACAACCTCTCCGATTCTAAATTGCGTAACCAACGCTTCCGCATTGGCCACGACAGAATGGGGTAGTTGCTCATTGAAAATGGATCGTGGACAATGGATAATGACGAGATGAACTACGGCGTCTTAGGCGAGAACACTCAGTCGACTCCTGAGAAGCTGGATAAATACACCGGTGTGGTTGATTGGGAGTATCTCAAGCCACATTTTGACTCCGGGGTTTTGATTTATGTCGATCCTTGTTTGTCGATCACTGAAGTTGGGCAGGCATTGGCTGACGACGATAAGGAAAAAACACAAGCCTGGCTGAAGTCGGGGGATATTGTCAAACCGTCCGACCTTCATGCGAACTGGTGGCAGGATAACCCTCAGGAGTTTACCGCGTTAGTAGTATCCCCTTTTGTGCTGATGCAACCTGTTGCTGACGCTTAAACTCCAAGTTTTAAATTCCAAATACCAAAAGTTTCAGAATGCTCTGTCGTAAAACGCGACGGGGTATTTTTTTGTCCAGAATGGTCGATCATCTAGGGCACAAAAAAGCCCCGAAGAACGGGGCTTTCTAAATGACCAATTAAAGTAAAGTGGCGGGATGGACGGGACTTGAACCCGCGACCTCCGGCGTGACAGGCCGGCGCTCTAACCAACTGAGCTACCACCCCTTTACTTTGCTTGGGCGGGCGGAACCTAGGAAGATTCATGCTCGCTGGCAATACATTTTTTCATCAAAATTACATTTTTCTGAATGCCCCTAGCTCAGGGCCTCCACTGCAGCCTCAAGACTTGCTAAATCATCAACGGAAATCACCGTTACTGACTTGTCGATGCGGCCCATGAGACCAGCTAGCACCTTGCCTGGTCCTAGTTCGAGGAAGGTTGTATTCCCTTCTGCGATAAGCTTCTGCATCGATGCCGTCCAGCGGACAGAACCGGTCACCTGCTGCTCAAGCATCGATTTAATATCATCGGGGCCCTCGACGGCGCGGGCAGCGAAATTGCAAATCACGGGGATTGCAGGCTCGGAGAGCTCGGCATCCGCAAGCACGCCAGCGAGCTTATCCTGAGCGCTCTGCATGAGCCGTGAGTGGTATGCGCCGGCAACGTTGAGCTTTTTACCCATTCGGACGCCTGCAGCCTTGGCTCCTGCTACGGCTTTATCGATCCCGGCTTCATCACCTGAGATCACAATTTGTCCAATCGTGTTGAAATTGGCTACGTCCACATCGCAATCGGCTGCGAGCTTCGCAACATCCTCTTCGGAACCACCGATCATGGCGGCCATGGCACCATCGGTAGCGTCACAGGCTTCGCCCATAAACAAACCACGTTGCTCGACAATCTTCAGACCGGTTTCAAAATCGAATGTGCCTGCGAGGGTATGAGCAGTAAACTCACCTAGCGAGAGCCCTGCAGTGGCCACTGGCTTGAGGGAGGGTAGCTTTTCCTTCAGCACAGCGAGACAAGCCAGACCATGCACATAAAGAGCGGGCTGGCAGCGTGAGGTCTTTGTCAGCTCCGCGTCGGGGCCGTTAAACATGATATCAGTCAGCGAATAGCCGAGAGCGGCGTCAGCCTTTGCAAACAACTCTTTAACGACGGGATAGGCATCCGCCAAATCTTGACCCATACCTACCTTCTGCGCTCCCTGACCGGAAAATAATACAACAACGTTACTCATAGTGCTTTTCTTCTAGGCGACAGGACCCGATTGCGCAAGCCTGCATCTAATCTGTGGAAAAGTTGCAAAAACATGCGAATTTCTTCTTGCAAAACACAAGCAACCAATGAAGTTTCACCGCGACCGCAATGTCTATTGCAACCAACGGAGGGGTGGCAGAGTGGTCGAATGCACCGGTCTTGAAAACCGACGTGGCGCAAGTCACCGTGGGTTCGAATCCCACCCCCTCTGCCATTTTTTAAAAGCCCTCTATCTTAAACGATTAGAGGGCTTTTTGTTTCTAGGCGCTCGCGAGGTGTCCATTATAATGTCACTAGAACACACGAGAATAAAAATGGTCGTGAAACCACTCTATGCCATCAGCCTCTAGATCCGTATTTTGCGCCCCGCCAAGCACGCCAATAGGCTTGCAGGGCAAAAATCCAATCAAAGCGCAGGTAGCTCAGTTGGTAGAGCAGTTGGCTTTTAACCAATTGGTCCTGGGTTCGAGTCCCAGTCTGCGTACTTTCTCTCAATTAACCCGCCTCCACCAAGGCGGGTTTTTTGTGTCTAAATGTCTTGCACCATTCACCCAAGCAGACTGGGGCTGGAGAAACAGGGTTCGACTGCACAGGTGCCCGTACATCGCGGGCTTTATTAAAACACTAGAATTCCAGAGGAGGAATTCTACAAGTCAGCAGAGAGTGAGCGGGCGAACTCAATCCCAGTCTGCGTACCATTTTAACCCGCTAATCTCGAACCTAATTACAGACAATTTTTAAGCGTTTTCAGTTAGAATCAATTATTTAAGTGCCTTTTTGTGCTCGTATCTACTATCAGAAGTCACTCATCTACTCATGTATATGTCCCCTCACCCGGTTTCCTACGGAGACGCTCTGTGACGGACTTATGCCCAGAATAAAGTCGATATACGCAGTTATCTATTTACTTTGTAGCATTTCGACCATGGCTTTCCCCATGGCTTCACCCACATTTTGATAGGTTTCGGCGTGGCCACTGTAGTGACCACTTGAACTTCCTCCCTTGCTTAAGGGGTGTGAGTAGACGGTGGCGACTTTGTTTTTGTTTTCAGGGTACTTGCCCGATTCTCCGGCAACGTTGAACATGGCATTGATGATCTGACCATGGGTGCCTCCGGCGTCCTTCTTGGTTTGACCGAGAGTAGCGATGACCATTTTAGCTTCAGGGGCATTAAAATCCTTACGCAATGATGCGAGCAAGGCGATGAGGTTCTCTTCATACTTGCTGGCATGTGCTTTGTTGCGGAAATCCTTGTCGCCCTGCCACCAGAAGAAACCGGCCACTTCATACTTGGTGGCACCAGGATAGTAGGTTTTAAGATCGGCAAGAACTGCTTTGGCATTGCGAATGTCGTCGTCGTATTGAAGACCGGCATACCACCCGATGGGTTTGGGTGCAGTGCCTTTGGCCCACGACTCGGGTGATTCTTTGTAGCCAGCGTAGATCCTGCCTTCAAACTCATACTGCTTGCTACCCGGTGGTAATAGATCCCAACCGAGGCTGCGGTTACCCGTGCAACTTTTGAGAATCAGCACAGGTGCCGTTACAGCGTGGCCCAAATAATGACCAATGCCAATTTCAGGGCCGATGTTTGCGCCTTTGAGAGTCAACCAGTCATTGTTATGAACCTTCATGGTCCTACCATTGACACGGACATTGCGAACATCTTTACGCGCCGTCCAATTGCCGGCGTCATCAATGAGATAGGGGTAGAGCTTTTTATTCTTACAGGCATTTTCCAGAGCTCCTTCATTGCCGCCAGAAACGCGGCCAGCACCTAACATGTTAGACTGCCCCATGAGGATATAGACTTGGACCGGCTTGCTCATGTCGGCCTCCTTGCCATCGGGATCCGGCAGCTCGTCAGGCAGTTCCTTGATGTCTCCTCCCGAGGACGACGACCCCGACGCCTTGCGGCCATTTTCCTTGGCAAAGGTGATGTCAGGCTCGGACAGCCTGTCTTGACTGAAGGTCTGGCGTTTGCCGTTAGGCAGTGTCACCGTAACCTTGCCTTTCTTGGCATCGTAGGATTGGAGTTCCCCCTTAAATGTCTTGGTGCCATCGGCGCTGGTCCAGGTGCGGGCCTGGACGCCCAAGACGAGCAGGAACGCGGCGGTGAGTTGTAATAGGAGTTGGGTTTGCTTTCGTGTCATCATGGTATTACTTGTTACTTGTTACTTGCATCTTACGATTCTGTTAGAAAAGTGAACGCTCGGTCGGAAATCTGGATCTTCAGCTCATCTCTCCGCTGTCGCTTTTACCTCATCTTCATTTCACGGGTTTCAGTTTGAAATGCTTGATGCTGATGCCTTTATTCTGGGCATACTGGGTAAATCCGATCCGGTTGCGTCCCTCTTTCAATTCGAGTTCAACGGGTTTGGTATCCATCCAGTCGGCTCTGGTGTAGGGAATGTCGACATCCAGGAGCGTTCTCCGGTTGACGCGAAGCAGGGCTTGTCGGTCCACGGTCACGGTACAGACATGGGCCGTGAGTTCGTACTTGCCGGCCTTGGGGATATTTATGCTGTAACTGAACAATTCCGGGCGCTGGCCTTTGTTTCTGTAGTGCGCTTGCATTCCGCCATCGACGCTTTCCATGAATCTTATCTTCTCACCGTTTTTCGGTGATTTGCATGCCGCTACGGGAATGGTGATGGTGCCATCCTCGGCCATGGTGATCTTGCGGAACTTTTCAGGGATCTCGATCTTCTCGATCTCTTCCTTCTCGGTACTCACATCGGATTCCGCGAGTTCTTCACCCGTGGCGCCTATGTCTTTTATTTGCTCATCTTCGACGATGGCATGTTTTTTGTAGAGACCCAGCAATGGCCAGAAACCACCGCTTGATCCGTAGTTACTCGGGGCAGCTTCACCCAGTGCTTTCCCTAGCCACTCACACATCAGCGCCTGTTTGAACCCCTCGGGATCTTCTTGCGCCTGTGAGAGCAACAGGAACTCCATGGGGGGGTATCCACCGATGTGACTGCAGAAATAAAAGTGTGGTCCCAGGACCGTCGTCCATCCCTCCGGCGTCCAGTGCGCCATGGCGCCATGACCCGGGGAGGGCGCACGGAGAGTCGGTATTCCAAAAGCGTAGCACGATATTTGCCCGGCAAAAGAACGCGCGCCGCAGACACCGCCTACGAGAAGGGCATTCTGAATTCCCGACAGGTTCAAATCGGGGCGTGCCGGATTCATCTGCGAGCCGTAGGGGACGTCGCTTCTCACGATACGGCAGTAGCGCCATCTGTATTCCAGGCGCATGTGGTCGGGACGGTAGTTGCGCATCACCTTTCTCATCCACTCGATATCTTCAAGCCCGTAGTGGTCCGGAAATACAAAGCGGTAGTTCCATCCGGTACCGCCCAGTTTGGAAAAAGCCGGATCCAGTATGCCGTCGTCGTATGCCTTTAGGTAATTCAGGTAGTACTTGACCAGGGACTTTTCCGTCGGACCATCGATATAGTTCTTACCGTAATACCGGAGCGATGCAGCCAGGGCCCAGGTTTGAAAGAAGCCTTCGTGAGCGCGCTTCACGGCTTTTTGAATCGCCCTGTAGGTTCGCATGGCTTGACCGTAATCCCCGGATCCACCCAGGAGCATGACCTGCGCAACTAGTTCGTCGTCATTCAGAAGGTCATCGATCAGCGCTCTTTCCTCTTCGCCCTGTTGTGCAAACCCGGCCAGACGATTCGGGGTGGCATGAGATAAGAATGCGAACTTCGCCATTTTCTCATAGCGCTTGTCATCGGCCAGGAAAACGTCAACATCTTTCAGGACAGCCCTGGCCGCCAGAAGTACCTCCTTCTGTTTTTCGACAAAGGCAGGGTTGCCCGGGTCGCATTTCAGGGTGACTTCCTCCATGAGCTTGGTAAAACGGTTCCTGACGTTCTTGGTAATAGGCGGGACATTGCGAAGCGCATCGAGCTGCTTAGTGAACTCAGCCTTAACTTTCTCATCCACCTTGGGTGCCAAGGGTATAATCTGTTTCTTCAGATCGGCCAGCATCTTGCTGTAATGTTCCTCGAGTATTTTTCCTTCAGGGGTCAGGCTGACCGGCGCTGGTCTG
>JASJLI010000154.1:0-32022 GCA_037620805.1 Akkermansiaceae bacterium | reverse complement strand
AATTTTGATCCAAATACCAAGGGGGAGAAATTCTAAGTTTCAAACTCCAAAAACCAAGTAAGACAGGTTTCGCCTGCAAAGAACAGGGGAGCGTGGGCAGCCTGACCGCCGTAGCCTTGCGAAGGAGGAAGGGAAATCGGCTGTGCCCCAACGGGCATGCGCGTCTACTTAAGACTCGTTAAGCAAAAAGATTCTATTTGATCAAGGCCTAGGCAAGATTCATGAAAATTTAGCCGTTTCCTTTTTTCGTGAGAAAAGGGGTCAGGCAGAGAAATGACGCATCTGGTCCTTGCCTTCCCTCATTTCCTCTGGTAGAATCCCCTCATGCCCCGACAAGTTAGAGTTCAGTATGAAGGTGCCATTTACCATGTGATGGCGCGAGGAAACCGTCTGGACAAGATTGTCCGCAGCGACAGGGATCGCGAGGTCTTTGAGACAACAATTGAGGAAGTGGTGGGCAGGACAGGTTGGCGGGTGTATGCCTATGCGCTGATGGGCAACCATTACCATCTCGTTTTCAAGACACCCAAAGCCAACCTTGTGGAAGGCATGACCTGGTTCCAGAATACCGTGACCAAGAGGCACAACGCGCGCAACAAGATGCGGGGACATCTTTTCAGCGGACGCTATAAGGCGGTGCTCGTGGAGGAAAATGATTACCTGAGCACTCTGATTCACTATGTACACCTGAATCCCGTTCGCGCGAAACTGGTTGCGGTGAAGGATGGTATTGAGAACTATCCCTGGTGCAGTTTGTCGGACTATATGAAACCCGCCAGCAAGCGACGGAGCTGGCTTGCGGTGGATTCCGGACTGGAGCATCTTGGCTATGCCGATACGGCGGTGGGCCGGAGGAAATTGTTGGCTGCCACCGAAGGGCTTATCGACAGGAGCCGACTGACAAGGGCGGGCATCAATCAACCCGAGGGTGCCAGCTTGCAGGTCACGCTGGAGCGGGGATGGTGTTTTGGCAGTGAGGAGTTTCGTGAGAAGATGAGTCTTCTTGTGGGTGACTCCAAGGCGGATACCGGATCATCGACCAGCAAGGCCAACGGCTATACGGGCAAACAAATCAACGATCATGCCGAGGCGACGGCGCGATTGTGGATCGAGCGGGGGCTCGAGGTGCTTGGCCTGAGTAAAACTGATCTGGAAACCATCAACAAAACGGACTGGCGCAAGGCAATGATCGTTCGCAGCATTCGCAAACACAGTTCGGTGAAGCTGGAGTGGATAGCCAAAGAACTTCATATGGGTGTCAGGAGCGGCGTCACCCGCGCCGAACAGATGCTCAAAGTCCTGTTGGAAAATAAGAAGACAATTCAGAAAACGTGGCAGGAAATGGAGAAGATGCACCATTTCTCTGACCCCATTTTCTGACCCCATTTTCATTTTTAGTACCAGGGGGGGTATGATATACGGAATATCCAATGGCCAACCATTCTTCGCCAAGGCTACGGAGCGGCAAGAAATACCCAAGGAAGAAGGAACACGCGCATCAAACCAAGCAAAGTAATGGTGCTGATCGCTATCTATCTGATATTTCTCCCTACATCTCGGCTCGACAGTTGCCAGCCGGGCAAGTTAGCTTGCGTACACATTCTTCATTTAAAACCCCACCCATGAAATCTGAACTCATCCACACATTAACCAGTGACTTCGAGTCGTACTCTCAACAAACAGGAAAAGGGGTCGAATTTTGGCTCGCACGCGATCTCCAGCACCTGCTTGGCTACACAGAATGGCGCAATTTAACTGCCGTCATCAATAAAGCTAAAACCGCTTGCGAAGTCAGTGGCTACAACGTGGTAGACCATTTTGTTGACGTCAACAAAATGGTCGAACTTGGCTCTGGTGGCCAACGTGAAATCGACGATGTGATGCTTACCCGCTTTGCCTGTTATTTACTGGCTCAGAATGGAGACCCACGCAAACAGGAGATCGCCTTTGCCCAGACCTACTTCGCCATCCAAACCCGCAAGGCCGAACTCATCGAGCAGCGCATGCTGGAGACCGAGCGTATCCAAGCTCGCGAAAAGCTCAAACAAACGGAAAAAGAACTCTCAGACACCATCCAGAAACTCACCGGCGGCGGGCAAAACTTCGCTCTTATTCGCAGCAAGGGCGACCATGCCCTTTTTGGCTGCTCCACCCAAGGTATGAAACTGCGTTGGGACGTGCCAGACAACCGCCCACTCGCGGACTTCGCCCCCACCATCATCCTCAAGGCCAAGGACTTCGCCACGGAAATCACCATCCACAACGCCCGCACCCACGCCATGGCAAGTGAAAACACCATTTCCAAAGAGCATATCACCAATAATCAAGCCGTGCGTGACACCCTGATCAGCCGAGGCATTACCCCAGAAAACCTACCTCCCGCCGAAGATGTCAAAAAAGTAGAGCGCCGGCTCGCGTCCGATGAGCGCAAATCACTGAAAAAACCGGATGCCCTCGACTCATGATCTCATCCCTGAGCAACTCCCAAAAACCCCATCCGCTTTTTAATCGACTGTGCCCCAACGGGGTCTAACTGCAGCAGCCCTGGGTAATGGTGTGTTAATCAACCGCGCCCTACAGGGGTGCCACTGATTCCAGGTGCCGGGTGAACACACGAAAAGCCTACGCTAACCCGTGCAGTGGCGCACCTTTCAGGGCGCAGGTTTCTGGTGGCTGCAATCCCAGGGCTGCGCCCCGACAAAGTCGGGCCTGACCCCGGGCTGTTGCAGTTAGACCCCGTTGGAACTAGAAGAATTGATTGACGAGTGGTGATTGTTGAATTTTGATTTTTGAAGGAGGCTTCCGCGGCGCCAGCTCTTCACATCAGCAATCATCAATCGTAATTCAACAATCATCAATCAATTTCCAGCCAACGGAGCCGAGGCGTCGACCACCACCCATCCATACTCTCATCAAAAAACCTCTGCGCCTCTGCGTCTCTGCGCGAGGTACTGAATTCAAAACCCACTTGTCGCGCTGTAGCCTACTGGCGATCTGGAGGAGCTTCTTGGCAGGGCCATTAGGTTTGCGGCCCTGTTCCCATTTCTGGGCAGTTGGCAGGGACACGCCTAGCAGATCCGCGAATGCGGCCTGGGTGAGATCGAGCTGATGGCGGATGCTGGCTGCTTCCGTCTTCGGCTCCCATGCGTTTGCGCCTCTTTTCGGACTTTTCCGCTTTTGGCTTATCAGCTAGCCTCCTCGACAATTAACGGTCTGACTTTTGCGGGTGGCCAGTTTTCTTTTTTCTGGTAGTCGCTGCCGACGTCTTCGATGGCGTGCTCCAAGGCCTCGGCGCACTTCAGGTAATCATCATCATGCACTCCTCCTCCAAATAGATCAGGGCATCGCCCAATATAACAACGGTCTTCTTCAGACCATTCTACCCATCTATGATATTTGTCTGTCTTTTTCATGTTTGTTTTATTTGGTGAATTGCTTTTTCGAGTTCTTTTTCCTGGTAGTTCTTAGCATCCGCTCCGTCTGCACCTGAGAGGGTGATTTTGCGCAGCATACCGGGGTGTGAAATTTTTCTATGTGATCCTTTTCCGCTTGAGACATCTATACCGAATCCGTGTTTTTTGTAGTCTTTGATTAACTGTCTAATCTTTCTCGGCATGGTGCGAAAGTATGCTTGATAGATTTGTTTCACAAGGGGAAGTTGTCATATTTATTATTTTTAGCAGTGCCTTGGTGAATGGTAAATTGGCCACCCACCTGTCGTGCCAAAGCCTACTGGCGTAGGAGGAAACCTTCTTTTCTTACTTGGGTATTTAGGTATTTCGCCTGCCTGACCGTCAAAGTTTCGCGCGACGGCTGCCCGCCCCATCACCTGACCACTTAATAATCAACAAAAAACATGCCAGGCATTATCGTATAATTTTTTATACGACTTGGTAAATCCCTTTTTGAAACGTATGTCCATGAACTAGCTTTTAAGGGAATCTAAGAATGCCTGTGTTTCTTTAGAAGAAGTTGTGACAGCGACTACATCGCTGTCTTCGTGAGCAGGGTTGCACGCATTGAGAATATCCTGTTCTTCCTCTGGGGTGAAATGATACGGGGATTCTTCACTCACGGAAAAAGGTATGGAGCGTGTCGCTACGACTTTCCTGAAGAACATCCGAATAGCGGTAGGTGCATCCACCCCAAGATTATCAAAGATGCTTTCTGCATCTTTTTTAAGGTCTGCGTCCAAGCGAACCTGAACACTGCTTTTGGTGGTAGTAGCCATGATTTTCAATTGATTTCGCTGAAATTGTACACTCACTTCATGCGAAATGCAACCATTTTGCATGACTAGCTCACGAGCTCACAACTCCAAGTCTTTTCCAAGATTATCCTCGTCCTTTTCGTTGATCATGTGTTCTCAGGGCTGAGGGTTTTTAGATAGTCGGGGAGACTGATCGCTTGGACCGATGGATTGAGTGGAAAGCTTTCGCCCTGAGGAATGATGAAGTAGCCTTGGCAGGCTTTGAGGGTGTTGAAGCTCTCGGTGAAACCACGGCTGATCTTCGGCGACAGCGTGCGTTTGATCTCGATCGCGGTGAGCTCTCCGCCCGGCTGCTGGAGAACGAGGTCAAGTTCTGCTCCTGCACGGGTGCGGTAGTGGGTATAGCTTGTATGAGCTGGCAGGTGATTGATGATTTGCTCGATGCAGTAGCCCTCCCATGAATGGCCGCAGATGGGGTGGCCAAGGACTTGTTCGATGTCGGCAAGACCAGCAAGCGTGTGCACGATGCCGCTGTCTCGCCAATACGTTTTGGGCGATTTAATGAGTCGTTTGCCAGCGTTTGTTGAATAGGCGGGGATGGAGCGAAGCAGATAAAGCCCTTCGAGCAGGTCAATGTAGTGGCGAGTCGTTTTCCCATCGATTCCTAGAGAAGAGGCGAGGCGACTCAGGTTGAGGGTGCTGCCTTGTTGGTGGGCGAGCATCGTGCACAGACGGCGGAGCAGGAGCGGGCTGGCGGCCACTCCCAGGAGCGGCAGATAGCGCTCAACATAGCTGGTCACGAAGTCATCACACCATTGTTGTGAGGCGGTTTCTGAAGGCGCAAGAAAGGCATCCGGATAACCGCCGCGAAACCAGTGCCGGTTCATTGCTTCCGAGGGGCTTTCCAGTTCTGTTAGTTTCAGTGGAGTGAGTTCCAAGTAGCTGATACGGCCTGCAAGTGTCTCTGCTGATTGCTGGAGCAGCTCGGGTGATGCCGAGCCGAGCAGTAAAAATTGTGCGGTGCGCTCGCCTGCTTGACGACGTTCGTCGATGAGGCTGCGCAGAACGGGAAAGAGATCAGGCAAGCGTTGGATTTCATCCAAAATAACGAGATGCCCCGCGAATTGGCTGAGGTAGAGTTCCGGGTCGTCCAATTTAGCGACATCGGACGGGCGCTCGAGATCGAGATAGTGCGTCGGCTTGTCGAGCTTGAGACCCTTGGCAAGCGTCGTCTTGCCCGCCTGGCGAGAACCCAAAAGTGCCACGGCGGAAGTCGTGTTCAGTCGCTTGCGGAGAGTGGATCCTAAGGATCTATCGATCATTAATGTGAAATATAGGGAATTAATTCCCAAAAAGCAAGGTTATTCATCTCATGGTAGAAGCTTAGCTGCCCACGCCGAAGCCGGCCGATACCCAGAAGCACTCGCACCCGCGAAAAAGGCTGGGAGTATAAAGAAATACCCAAGCACCCAAAGGTAATAAACTCCAAGTTTTAAACTCCAAAATACAAGTAAGAAAGATAGGCTCCGCCTGAAAATACTTCCGTGTATTTTGCCTAAGGGCTATTTGCCTAAGGGCTATCTCCACTCCGTTCCGGTTCCACTCCGTTCCGGTTCCACTTCGTTCCGGTTGTGCCCTTCCGTGGTTCCAAAATGAAGTATCAACCCACTTGTCGCGTCGTAGCCTCTGGCGTAGGAGGAAGAAAAATTCGCGCAATTCGCACGATTCGCGGTCAAAAATGAAGTATCATCCCAAGCTTTTCTGTGATTCTTTCTTTTTAGCGTCAATGGAATGTATCTCTGGCTTTGTATGCATCGTCCTAAGCTTCCATTGATCAAAAAAATCATGAAACAAATATTTTACTCACTATGCATTAGCTTGGTCATTGGATCATCGGTATCGCAGGCCGCCGAGCCTGCCCTGGATTTACCACAGATGACGTTGTTAGCTCAGGCTGCGGCACCCTTTCGGGACAACGCGATTCTGCAGCAGAAAATCAAGTTGCCCGTCTGGGGCACATCACTTCCTGCCGCTACGATTACGGTCAGCTTCAATGGCCAGACGAAAACCACGACTGCTGGCAAGGACGGCAAGTGGCGGGTGGTGCTCGATCCAATGGATGCCGTTAAACTGAAATCGGTTAACGACTGTCCGGCAGGCAAGGCGATGACGATCGTATCTGAAATGGGAGGCAAGAAGGCGACTAAAGAAATTAAAAACCTCGTTCTTGGTGATGTTTGGCTCTGTGCTGGTCAGTCTAACATGGCGGGTAGGATGAAACGTGCCGGGCACCCCAAAAACTATCCTGCCCATAGTGTGAACAATGCCAAGTATCCGGCCCTTCGGTTTCTTGATTTTTCTGAAAACAAGTGGCAGGTCTGCAGTCCGGAAACGGCAATCCATATTTCAAGAGTCTCCTTTTTCTTTGCTCGCCGGGTGCAGCACGATGCACTCGTGCCGATGGGACTCATGATTACCGCAGTGGGTGGATCAAATATCGAAAGCTGGCTCAATCAGCCACCCTATCCTACGGGTGGCAACTACACCAAGCTGCTGAACCCGTGGGTCGGATATGGCATCCGAGGTGCCATCTGGTACCAAGGCGAAAGCAATGAGAAAGACCGCCGTGAGTATGCTCCCAAACTAAAATCTCTGATCACAGGCTGGCGGAAAGCTTGGGGCCAAGGCGACTTCCCAGTTTACTTTGTGCAACTGCCAGGAATAGGAACTTCCACACTCGAAAATCCTGCCGGTGGCGATGGCAGAGCTGAGATTCGTCAGGCTTACGTGGAGACCCTAGCTGTTAAAAACACGGGATTAGCCGTGACCATTGACGTCGGTGCTAAAGGGGAGCATCCGCCCAACAAATACGATACCGGAGTCCGCCTGGCGCGCCTGGCTCTGCACCATGATTACGGCTTCAAAAAGCTAGCGACTTGCCCTCTCTATAAAAGCCATGTGATCGAGGGGAACACCATTCGCATCTCGTTTAACCAAGCAGAGAATGGACTGATGATTGCACAGAAAGAGGGGTTTGCTGCTCCGGTGCCAGTATCAACGCCTGATGCCAAGTTGCAGTGGCTGTCTATCCAAGCCAAGGACGGTTCCTGGCATTGGGCTGACGGAAAGGTTGAGGGCTCCAAGTTAGTGGTCTCCTGTAAGAACGTTGCGGCGCCGATCGCCGTCCGTTACGCTTATACCCAGCATCCGAGTGGTAAACTTCTCTACAACAAAGACGGGCAGCCCGTGAGCCCGTTCAGCACGATTGGTTATGGCCTGAGAAACTCAGCGGGCCCGCGAAACGCAGCGGAATCCATCTCGCCATAGCTACTACAGACGCTTTAGCTATAACTTTGGCTTTAGCGCCCGTGACTACACGTATTACACATACTCCATGGGCTCGATGCAATCGAGGCTCGCCAAGAAGGCATCCATGGAGTTTAGCGTGATTTCAAAATGTTTGGCGCTGACGTTGAAGTTGAAAAAGCTGTGGTTTACGGCTTCGAAGTCGATAAACTCACACCTGTTCTTTTTCCGTTTCATGGCCTTAGCAAATTTAGCGGCCGGCTCGTGGGGGACGATGGTATCGGATTTTCCATGAACGATCAGAGTAGGACAGAGCCCTTTGCGGACAAGTTTTGAGGGGCTCAACTTGGTGGCCGATTTTGGGTCACGAAAGCGTTCGAACTCGGATCCTTTTTTAGTGGTGTCGACAATGGAGCTAAGTGCAATGACACCCAGTGGGCGGGGGGAGTATCCATCGATTTCGATGACATCCGGAAGCATGGCGAGGGAGAGGGCCATGTGGGCACCCGATGCGGCTCCCGCAGCAACGATGCGGTTAGGGTCAACACCGAGAGTAACGTGATTGTGTTTCAGCCACAGCATCGCCATCTGGGCATCCTCCATCGCATCCTCTGGAGTTGAGTTGTCCTTGGATGAAACGCGATACTCCACAGCGACTGCGACGATACCTCTACTTGCAAAGTGCATGCAGTGGGGGGTAAATTGTGTGGCCATACTAACGTCCCAGAGTCCACCGTGGAAAAAGACAATCGCTGGTTTGAGATCCGAGGGATCATGGTTCTCTGGAAAAAAACAATGAGCTACAAGTTCGAATCCGTCTTCGGATTGATAGATGTAGGATTGTGCGTCCTTGAGAAGCTCGCGTTCGCGTTCTTCGCTGAGCGGCTTGGCCTTTGTGAGTGCGTTCATAAGTGATGATTTCCCACCGGTCGATATCATGGATGTGAGGCCATAACGGGACTGGTGCTAAGAAAAGATTTGCCCTTTGCTGGATTTATTGTCCAATCGAAAGCGTGAAACAGATGCAATTAATTCTCTTGACGGCTGTCGCGATACTTTCGCTTGGTAGCACGGAATCGGCTCAAGCCCAAGCAGCAGCAGGTAATCAGGCCGCTTTGGCAAAATCTCTCCAGGATGTTTACATGTTCTGGCACAATGCCATGATGGCCAAAAATGCCAATGCCTGGAACCAGATTACGGCGTCACACCGCAGGATCGCGATCCAGAATCGGGTGCTTTCTGAAAAAGGTGCCTGGCCAGCTGACCTGTTTGCACTCCCCACCGCTCCGCCTAAACTCAAAGGATTAAAACTTCTACGTGCTCGAAACAAGGGGATCACTGCAAAGTCGGTTTACTTCGGTAAGATCGATTTTGGAGTAGGTGGAGTCCCGACCGAAAACTTGTTAGTTCTTAGTTTTGTTTATGAAGGACGTGGTTGGAAATATGACGCAGCTGAGTTTATCAACTTGAGTAAACTTAAGGATGTTAGAACTCAGATTAAATCGGGAAATCTGAACTATGTCGATGGCACTGCCTTCTTACCCACCGGGGTGAAGCCAGTTCCTCCGATCGTGGTTCGGCGGGCGAAGTATATTGCCAAGGTTTACACCTTCTGCCCAGGGCGTGAAGTGAAGGCTTCCGTCAATAAGATCAGCAAACACCGATTTCAGGATACCCAACGGGCGGAGGTGATCGTTGGTGGCGCTCGTGACGGTGTCAATCAACTCTGGTATTCGATCAAGGATCTACCTGGTTACAAAGGAGACGATCCGATTACGATCCGCGTCTATCTCTTTTCCCAAATTCCCGGAGTGAAGCCTATCAATGTTTACCAATATCAGACGAAAAAGGGTGAAAAGCCAAAAGCACAAGGCTCGGTCACGTTTAGTGTGGATGCCGCTGTGGGGAGGAAGATACTGGGGAAATAGGTGAGTAGGTGAGTAGGTGAGTAGGTGAGTAGGTGAGTAGGTGGCTGTCATTCACTATTCACTATTCGAAATTCACAATTCCTTCACGACAGCGTCGATGCTGGCTTTGGCGTCGCCGAAGAGCATTCGGGTGTTGTCTTTGAAGAAGAGGGGGTTCTCTACGCCTGCGTAGCCGGTGGCCATGCTGCGTTTGAGGACGATAACATCTTTGGCATTCCAGACCTGGAGCACGGGCATGCCAGCGATGGGGCTTTCAGGCTCGGTTTCGGCAGAGGGGTTCACAATATCATTCGCACCGATGACCATGACGACGTCGGTTTCTGGAAAGTCATCGTTGATTTCATCCATTTCCAGAACGATGTCGTAGGGGAGTTTGGCTTCGGCTAACAGGACGTTCATGTGGCCGGGCATACGACCCGCGACAGGGTGGATGGCGAATTTAACATCAACTCCTTGATCGCGGAGTTTCTGAGTCATGGCGGCAACGGTTTGTTGAGCTTGAGCCACGGCCATGCCGTATCCAGGAACCACGACCAGTGACTTGGCGTTCTTGAGTAGCTCGGCTGTTTCTTCGCCTGTGATGGCAACGGCTTCACCTTGCTCGGCTGCGGGGCCACTTCCACCTCCACCACCACTTGATTTTTTAGGTGTGCCAAATCCTCCGAGGATTACGCTGATGAACTTACGGTTCATGGCGCGGCACATAATGATCGATAGAATGGCACCGCTGGAGCCTACCAGCGCACCGACAACGATGAGTAGATCATTGCCGAGCATGAATCCAGTCGCGGCGGCCGCCCAACCTGAGTAGCTGTTGAGCATGGAGATGACCACTGGCATGTCGGCTCCTCCAATGGCGGCAACCATATGGATCCCGAAAACCAGAGCCAGTGCGGTCATAATGATCAGAGATGTCTGGGAGCCAGTCTGAATGAAGTTGTAGCCAAGGTAGATGCAGGCGAGCAGGATCAGGAGATTGAGAAAATGGCGGCCTGGAAGCATCAGAGGTTTGCCGCCAATCATGCCGTTGAGTTTTCCGAATGCGATGACCGAGCCGGTGAAGGTGACGGCACCGATGAGGATGCCAAGATAGATCTCGACGTCGTGGATGGTTTTCTCTGCACCCGTCAGAATGTGGGAGGTGTCGAGGAAAGTAGCAAAACCGACCAGCACGGCTGCTAGACCGACAAAGCTGTGTAGCATCGCAACAAGCTCCGGCATGGCGGTCATCTTCACGCGTGCAGCGAGAATGGCTCCAATAATAGCACCCGCCACCATCATGGAGATGATTAAGGTGTAGTTTCCTACTGAAGCAGCAAAGAGGGTAGCGCCAACGGCGAGAAGCATGCCGATGATGCCGTAAATGTTTCCTCGTCGTGCCTTTTCCTGATCACTCAGTCCACCAAGACTGAGGATAAAGAGAATACTGGCAACGATGTAACAGGCGGTGGTGAGTCCTTCAGACATAGTGGATAGTGGGAAATGGGAAATGGGAAATGGGAAATGGGATAATGGGAAATGGGATAATGAGAGTTAACCTTTGCGGAACATGTCGAGCATGCGGTGGGTGACTAGGAAGCCTCCGACGATGTTGACGGTGGTAATCAGAATGGCGATGGCCGCGAGGATGGTGATGATTTGATGGCTGCTGCCTATTTGGAGGATGGCGCCTAACACGATGATACTGCTGATGGCATTGGTAACACTCATCAGTGGGGTGTGCAGGGCTGCGGAGACGTTCCAGATCACTTGCCAGCCTACGAAACAGGCGAGAACAAAGACGGTGAAGTGGCCCATGAATGAGGTGGGTGCGACGGCTCCCATACCGAGAATGGCTCCGGCTACGATCAATATGCCAATGAGATTGCCCCAGCCTTTGTCAGGCTTGGGCTCTGCTGCCACAGGGGCAGGGGGCTCTTCCTTTTTCGCTGCCGGTGGGGCCACGCTGAGTTTAGGAGGGGGCCAGGTGATTTGGCCTTCCTTGATGACGGTTGTGCCGCGGATGACTTCGTCATCGAAGTTGATGTCGATGACACCATTTTTCTCAGGGCAAAGTTCGTCGAAGAGGTGGCCGATGTTGTTCGCGTAGAGTTCGCTGGACTGGCCTGACATACGGCTAGGCAGGTCGGTGTATCCGATCAATGTGACGCCATGTTTTTTCACCAACTGTCCAGGCTCGGTGAGCTCGCAGTTGCCACCTTGCTCGGCGGCGAGGTCGACAACAACTCCGCCAGCTTTCATGGATTTAACCATCTCCTCCGTAATGAGCTTTGGTGCAGGTCGACCGGGTATGAGCGCGGTGGTGATGATGATATCGATTTCCTTCGCCTGCTCGGCAAAGAGAGCCATTTCGGCTTCGATAAACTCCTTGGTCATCACCTTCGCGTAACCACCTTCGCCGGTGCCGTCTTCCTCGATGTCGGGGTAAATGAACTCGCCGCCCATACTTTTCACCTGATCCGCTACTTCGGGTCGGGTATCGAAGGCTCTGACGATGGCACCTAAGCTGGATGCGGTGCCGATGGCTGACAGTCCTGCCACACCAGCACCGATGACCAGAACTTTGGCAGGTGGTACTTTTCCTGCCGCCGTGATTTGACCGGTAAAGAAATGGCCAAAATTGTTTCCGGCCTCGATCACGGCGCGATAGCCCGCGATATTGGCCATTGAGGAGAGCGCATCGAGCTTCTGAGCACGAGAAATACGAGGCACACAGTCCATCGAGAGCACGTTGGCACCTTGTTTCTCGATACTCTTCAGAAGTTCTTCATTCTGTGCAGGCCAGAAGAAGCTGATCAGAGTTTTTCCTTTGGTCAGCAGCGTTGCTTCATCTGTTTCAGGTGGATTGACCTTGATGATGATGTCGGATTGGGCCCAAAGGTCATCAGCGGATCCGATGATTTCCGCACCCGCATCGATCCAGTCCTGATCCGAGACGTTGGCAGAGACACCGGCTTGGGTTTCTACTGAGACGTCAAAGCCTAGTTTGAGAAGTTTTGCGACAAGCTTTGGTGAGCCTGCAACGCGTTTTTCTCCAGAGCGGATTTCCTTAGGGATGCCGATTTTCATAGTTTCAATAAGATGACGGGGTGGTTTTCACAGCGAGGTCGGCCGATGTGAGAGTGGTTGTTATCATGGGGATATCACAAAGAACAACGATTGGGTAAGATAAGGGCTGATTGCGCAATATGAGGCTAGTGCTCCAAATTCCTTAAATTGATGGGTATCTCCTTGCTGATTTTCGAGATGGCTTCGTTGTCATCCTTTCTGAGAATCCCGATTCACCGAAAGAATTCCGCCTAGCCCTCTCTAAAATCTTCGGCGGGTCTACCCACCAATTTAAACAATTCGAAGCACTAATAGCTTAAATACGACCCCTTGGGGCATTTTGAAAGCTCTAAGAGATGACATCAGCAACATATCGGCTTGAAATTCTGGCGTTGCGTGTGCATGAGACGGGCCGCCATGGACAGATGGATTCTCATATTAGCCGTGATTCTGGCAGCTGTTGCAGCTGTGCAGGGCGCTAGCTATGTGCATCGAGGTATTCGATCCCGCTGGACGGTGCTATGGATGCTGCTTTCTTTTTTGGCTCAAATGGTAGTGCTGGGGGTGCGCAGTGAGTTGAGAGGTAGCTGTCCCCTTGGCGATACCGGAGAGATACTCATCTTCTCAGCTTGGTCGTTAACGATGTTTTATATGGCCGTCGGGTCGGTGTACCGTTTGTCCTTGCTGGGTGTGTTTACGGCTCCGTTGGTTTGTTTTTTGTTGTCGATGGCCTTGGTCCCCGGCATGCTGGATGGAACTCCGACTCATGTTGAGGTCGTCGATGGATGGCGTGAGGGGCATGCAGCTTTCTCTGTGCTCGCCTATGGAGCCTTAGGCCTAGCTGCGGTTTCAGGGGTGATGTTTATTGTTCTCAATCGGCAACTTAAAGATGCTTCGATGGGAACGGGTTTATTCAAAAATTTACCACCAGCACGCGAGTTGAGCAAGATTGTGAAACGATTGGTGATACTCGGATTTGGACTTCTTACGTTAGGTCTGATCTTTGGCCTTGTGATGAAATGGTCCGATGGCTCGGGGAAACACTTGTTTGTCGCCTTGGGGCTGTGGTTTGCCTATGGTGTGTTGATTTTAGTGGAGTGGCGGCGAGGAATGCCTCCACGTAAATTTGCCATCGCAGCGGTGGCGTTGTTTGTGTTTTCGCTGATGATCTTCCCACTGTTAAAATAGATGGAATTGATATGCATGGGATTGAATCATAAAACCGCACCTGTCGAGGTGAGGGAGCATTTCGCGGTGCCTGCAGAGCTGCTTGGATCACGGGCGAAGGAACTTACCGAGCTTAGCACTATCGCAGAAGGTGTGGTGCTATCCACCTGTAATCGGATGGAGATCTATATCGCTGCCGAAGATAGGCAGACAGGAGTGCGAATCCTGCGCGAGCACCTTGAAGAAGGCCGGAGTGCAGATGAAATGAAGCACATCTATCAGAAATCTGGCGACGATGCTAAACGGCATCTTTTTGCCCTTGTTTGTGGACTCGATTCCATGGTGCTTGGGGAGACAGAAATTTTTGGTCAGGTGAAACAAGCTTACAAACAGGCACTCGAATCAGGAGCGACCAAAGGAGTGCTCAATAAGCTATTTCAAAAGTCCTTCACTGTCGGTAAACGTATACGAACGCAGACGCGAATCCAGATGGGTGCAACGTCGGTTGGCAATGTTGCCGTTGACCTGGCGGAAAAAATATTTGGTGAACTCAAAGGTAGCCACGTGATGATCATCGGAGCTGGTGAGACCAGCCGCTTGGTCGCTCAAAGCATGATGTCCCGCGGCGCCAGTAACCTGACGGTGACAAATCGTTCTATTGAACGTGCCCAGTCGCTCGCCGAGGAGCTTAATGGTGAAGCTGTGCCATTCGATGCATGGGAAGACACTCTAACGAAGGTGGATGTAATCGTTTCTTCGACGGGAGCGTCAGAACCCGTTCTACGCACTGCACAAATTGAGGCCGTTCGGCGTAAACGAAAATTCCGTCCGCTGTTTTTGATTGATATAGCCGTGCCCAGAGACATCGAAACTGAAGCTGGTGATATTGAGGAAGTTTATCTCTACGATATCGATAAACTACAGCAGCTGGCAAGTGAGGCCAAGGAGTCTCGTGCCCAGCAGGTGAGGATTTGCGAACAAATGATAGCCGAGGAAATTTAAGGAAATGATGAAACCACTTATTGTAGGAACTCGCGGCAGTGCTTTGGCATTGGCCCAAGCGGAAATGACTGAAGCCGCATTGGGTCTGGCATTTCCAGATCGGGAAATTGTTCGTAAAGTAATCACCACGACGGGTGACCGACGGACAGACGTGCCCCTCTCTGAAGTGGCAAAATCCGAAGGGGGGTTAGATAAGGGTGTGTTCACGAAGGAACTGGAGGTGGCACTTGAAAATGGTGAGATCGATCTCGCAGTGCACAGTATGAAAGATGTCCCAACCGTGCTGGCCGATCACTTTGAAATCGTGGGGGCTTTGGAGCGAGCTCCCGTATCAGATGTGCTGGTTTGTTCTGATGCTGATAGCCTGGATGTCTTACCTGAGGGTGCAACCGTGGCGACCAGTAGTGTGCGTCGTCAACGACAACTCAAGTGGCTGCGACCAGATATTAAACTCGTTGATATTCGTGGTAATGTTCCTACCCGATTACAAAAGCTTCGAGATAACGATGAGGTCGATGCCATCATGCTCGCTGAGGCGGGGCTTGTTCGTCTTGGTTATGATTTAAGTAAAGAACTCGAAGGTGGACTTCATGCCATTGCACTCGCTCCCGAGGAATTTTACCCCGCCGCAGGGCAGGGGATTGTGGGCTTTGAGATTAGAAAAGATGACGACGACGCGCGTGCGTGTGTTGAAGCAATTACACACGCGGAGTCGATGCTC
Organism: Akkermansiaceae bacterium; assembly: GCA_037620805.1. Classification (GTDB taxonomy): domain Bacteria; phylum Verrucomicrobiota; class Verrucomicrobiia; order Verrucomicrobiales; family Akkermansiaceae; genus Oceaniferula. The sequence continues at coordinate 16,640 of JASJLI010000154.1, read as the reverse complement.
TTACTTCTTGCTGAACGTGAATTTCTTCGTTTGCTGGATGCAGGTTGCCACACTCCCGTGGGCGTAAGATCTTGGATCGATGGAACCACGCTTCATATGACCGGTAGAGTCTTTGATGAAAACTCTGATGATGATCCCACAGAGTCAACAGCCTCTGGCGAATCATCTGATCCCGAGAAGATCGCGGGTGAACTATTTAGAACACTGTCATGAGTGGAATTTGTTATCTAGCAGGCGCAGGTCCTGGTGATCCGGGTCTGGTTACCTTGAAGGCACGCAAGTGCATTGAGGAAGCTGATGTTCTTGTTTATGATGCACTCAGCAGTGCCGAGCTGCTTACATGGGTAAAGCCAGGCTGCGAAAAAATTGACGTGGGTAAACGAGCATCGAATCATAAACTTCCTCAAGACGACATTAACGCCCTGCTGGTAAAAAAAGTCAGCGAGGGCAATGTGGTTGTTAGGCTTAAAGGTGGCGACCCGATGATTTTTGGTCGCGGTGGTGAAGAGGCTGCTGTGCTGGCTCAGGCCGGTCTTAAATTTGAAATTGTCCCAGGTATTTCATCTGCCTTTGCTGGGCCTGCCTATGCCGGTATCCCACTGACACACCGAGACTACGGTTCTCAATTGACTGTATTTTCAGGGCACGAATCTAGTGATAAAAATAAAAGTGACGTCGATTACGCTCAGCTCGCCAAGGCGCCTGGGACGAAGGTCTTTCTGATGGGCGTGGCAAGGCTGCGTGAGATCACCAACAATTTTATCGAGCACGGGGCCGAGCCCTCGACACCCATTGCCCTGACCCGATGGGCTACCACGGGACGACAAAAAACAATCACCGGTACATTGGCTGACATTGCTGATATTGCCGAAGCTCAACAATTTAAGGCACCAGCAGTAGGTGTCATAGGAAACATCATCAAAGAAATGGAAAATATAGAATGGTACGAAAATCGCCCGCTTAAGGGGAAACGCATTGTGGTAACTCGCAGTCAGGAACAGGCACCAGAATTGGTCAACAAGCTTACCGATCTTGGCGCTGACGTTATCGAGCTTCCGGTGCTCAAGATTTGCGATCCGGAGGATAAAATGGAGTTTGCCTCAGGCGTTGCCAATGCCCATACCTACGATTGGCTTATCTTCAGCAGCACCAATGGTGTGCGCCGCTTCTTCGATGCTTTTTTTGCCACCTACAAAGACGCCCGAAGTATCGGCGGTGTAAGTATCGCAGCTGTGGGTCCCGGGACTCAAAAAGCCATCGAGAGCTATCGCTTTGCAGTCGATCTCGTGCCCGAGCGCCACATTGCCGAAGGATTACTGGAATCGTTTAAAAACGACTATGATATCGACAGCCAGACCGTCCTCTGGGTTCGCCCCGAAAACGCCCGCCCCATCCTCTCAGAGGGACTTAGCGAGCTTCGTGCCATTGTTGATGAGTGTATTGCCTACCGCATTGAGGCAGAAAAAGACGACCCCACAGGCGCCGCCGAGCGATTTGCCGACGGGGGAGCCGACATGGTCACCTTCACCAGCTCATCCACAGCGAAGTATTTTAACGATCTCGGTCTAAAGTGGCCAAAAGGTTGTAAAGCCGCCAGCATTGGGCCCATTACCTCGGCCAAACTCAAGGAATTAGGCCAAAATGATATCGTTGAAGCCGAGGATCACAATATCGACGGTCTCGTCAAAGCGATCGTAGAAGAGCTCACTTGAGCCTTGGTCTTGCAAATTGCATGATGTCAAAGATAGGTGTGTTTTCTCTTGCATCTACCTTGATACAAGGCATCTTTGCGCCCGAAAAGAAGTAACTTTATAAGGTAACTAAGGATTAAAATGATTGAATTTCCAGCACATGCACCGTTTGACGATGCACAGAAGCAACAGCTATCGGCTGTTTTGGCCTCACTGAACACTGAACAGCTTGCCTGGGTAAGTGGTTTTTTGGCAGGCCAGCAAGGTAGTGGCACAAGCGCTATAACTAGCGGAACACCTGTCTCCGACCGTAAACTGACTGTGCTTTACGGCACGGAATCCGGTAATTGTGAGGAGCTTGCCGAGCAGGTTCTAAAGTCGGCGAAGCAGAACGGTTTTAAGCCAAAGATGCTTAACATGTCCGAATCCAAACTTACTGACCTCAAGGATGCCGGCACGGTTCTTGTTGTGGTGAGCACGTGGGGCGATGGCGAGCCACCTGAAGCGGCTGAGGGATATTACAATGAACTGATGGCCGGCGGTGTGTCGCTTGAAGGCGTTTCATTCTCGGTCTGTGCGTTGGGTGATACCAGTTACGATCAATTTTGCCAGACAGGTATAGACTTCGATACTCAATTGGAAAAACTGGGAGCCGTCCGAGTTGCCGAGCGTGTTGACTGTGATGTCGATTTCGACGAATCATTTGCCGCATGGAGCAAGGATGTATGGAGCAAGCTTGGGGCGTCAGCCGTTGCTGCCCCTGTGGCTGTAGCTACCCCTGCTACCCAACAAGTTTACGATAAGAAAAATCCATTCCCTTCGGAGATTCTGGAAAACCAGCTTGTCAGTGGCGAGCGCTCTGGGAAAGAAACGCACCATGTTGAGCTCTCTCTTGATGGCGCGGGATTCGATTACCAACCTGGTGATGTATTGGCCGTCCTTCCTCGTAATGCAGTGGATGTGGTAGACGTGATCCTGAAGGCTACAGGTCTTGCTGCTGACGCCGAAGTTGAAGTTAAAGAAGTTGGCAAGATTCCTTTGAGAGTGGCTTTAACATCAGATCTTGATATCACGGGGCTTTCTCGGAAAGTAGCCAAGTCGTGGCAGGAGCTCAGTGGTTCAGAGGAGTTGGCAAAGCTGCTTTCTGACGAGTCTAAAGAGGAATACAAAGTCTGGACCGATGGGCGCCAGATCATCGATTTACTCGAAGCCTATCCAGCGAGTGAACTTGAAGCGCAGCAGCTTGTAAATATTTTACGGAAGCTGCCTCTGCGTTTATACTCGATAGCATCCAGCGCAAAAGCACACCCAGATGAGGTGCATCTAACTGTGGCTGTAGTAAGGTATGAAACCCACGATAAAAACCGCAAGGGAGTGGCCTCTACCTTCTTGGCCGATGACGCTCCAAAGGGCAGCAAAGTTTCAGTTTACATTCATCGGAACAAAAACTTCCGTCTCCCCGAGAATGGCGACACCCCAGTGATCATGGTCGGACCAGGGACGGGCATTGCGCCATTCCGTGCTTTTGTTGAAGAACGTGCCGAGATCGGTTCCAAGGGTGATAGCTGGCTGTTCTTTGGCGACCAGCATTACAATGAGGATTTTCTCTACCAGCTTGAGTGGCAGGAGCATTTGAAAAACGGGAACCTATCCCGCATCGATGTGGCATTCTCACGCGACCAGCCAGAAAAGTTTTACGTGCAAGACAAGATGAAAGAGCATGCTGCTGAACTTTGGCAATGGCTGGAAAAAGGAGCGTATTTCTACGTTTGTGGAAACGCATCGCACATGGCCAAAGGTGTCCACGACGCCTTGCTTGAAATTGCTGTTAGCGAGGGTGGTAAATCAGTCGAAGAAGCCGAAGCCTTCGTCGCCAGCCTCAAAAAAGACAAACGCTACCAGCGTGACGTTTATTAAAGAATTAAGAACCAAGAATTAAGAATCAAGAGCATGAGCATGAGCAAAGAAAAAAAATTGGCGGCGAACGAGCCGTTGAAACTGAACAGTAACTATCTACGAGGCACTCTCGCAGAGGAAATTGCCGACACCTCAACAGGTGCCATTACGGCTGATAACCAGCAGCTAAGCAAGTTCCATGGCATGTATTTGCAGGACGACCGTGACGTACGTTCCGGCCGGCGTAAAAAGAAACTGGAAAAAGCATACTCGTTTCTCATCCGAGTTCGTTTACCCGGCGGGGTCTCCACATCAGAGCAGTGGCTCGCCATGGACTCTCTTGCTGATGAATATGCCAATGGCACACTGAAGATCACCACACGACAAACCTGGCAGCTTCACGGGGTGATCAAAAATAACCTTAAGAGTTCTATCCAAGGAATGAACGCCGCTGCGCTTGATTGTATCGCAGCCTGTGGTGATGTTAACCGCAACGTCATCTGCAATGCCAACCCGCATCTCAGCTCGTTACATTCCGAAGTGGTCGATTTCTCTCATCGACTCAGCGATCATCTCATGCCGCGTAGTCGGGCCTACCATGAGATTTTCCTCGATGAGGAAAAAGTGATCACGAGCGAGGAATTTATCGAGCCTCTTTACGGAAAGACCTACTTGCCTCGTAAATTTAAAATCACGGTGGCGATTCCACCGTCTAACGATGTTGATCTCTACGCCCACTGCCTGTCGTACATCGCCATTGTTGAGAACGACAAAATCGTCGGCTACAACGTCGCGGTCGGTGGCGGCATGGGCATGACCCACGGCCAGAAAGAAACATTCCCACGTCTCGCCGACGTGATTGGTTTTATCCCCGCAGACAAAGCCGTTGATGTGGCTGAGAAAGTCATGCTCGTTCAGCGCGACTTTGGTAATCGCAGCGATCGCAAATTCGCCCGACTCAAATACACGGTCGAGCGCATGACGGCTGATGGGTTTTTAAACAAGCTGGAAGAATACCTTGGCTATCAGTTGGAACCTGTTCGCGAGTTCAAGTTCGAGACCAATGGTGACCGCTTTGGCTGGACGACGGACGACAAGGGAATGCATCACCTCAACCTCTTTGTTTCTGGTGGCAGGGTGATCGATAGTCCGGCTTTCCCGATGAAGACCGGCTTGCGTGAGATTGCCAAGATCCACGATGGAGAATTCCGGATGACCGCGAATCAGAACGTGATTATTTCCAATATCTCAGACGAGAAAAAGCCTGAAATTGAGGCGTTATTAGAAAAGTATAATATCCTCAAGAGTCACGAGCGCAGTGCGCTGAGATTAAACTCGATTGCCTGTGTAGCTCTACCCACTTGCGGACTCGCACTGGCTGAAGCAGAGCGCTACCTGCCTGATCTAATTACAGAGCTTGAAGAGGTTCTGGAGGAATCCGGGCTACGCCACGACGCCATCACCATCCGTATGACGGGTTGCCCGAATGGGTGCGGTCGTCCGTATCTGGGTGAGATCGGGTTTGTTGGTAGAGGACCAGACAAATACAACGTTTACCTAGGTGCCGGATTCCACGGTGAACGACTTAGCAAACTCTACAAAGAATCAGTTCGAGGAGGTGATATCAAAGAACTCCTCGCTCCCATCATCAAGGACTACGCCAAACAGCGAAACGAGGGAGAGCACTTTGGCGACTTCGTTATCCGCGCTGGCCACATTAAGGCGACAACGGCTGGAAATAATTTTCACGCTAACCTAAGCTGATATTAGCTAACATGATTACCATGACCCGAGGAATCCACACAGCAACAGACGTCGAGAAGGTCAACGCTGCCTTCGAGAGAATGTCTGCGCCTGAACGTATTACTTGGTTGCATGAGCAGTTTGGCTCACGACTCGTATTAAGCAGTAGCTTTGGTCTCCAAGCAGCAGTAATGCTTCACCTTGTGAGTCAACATGCGCCACAAATTCCAGTGATCTGGCTGGATACTGGATATTTGTTTCCTGAAACCTACCAGTATGCTGAGAAGTTAATCGAAACTCTGGGGGTAGATGTAAAAATCTATCAACCAAAACTATCTGCCGCACGTCAGGAGGCACTCCACGGGAAATTATGGGAGCAGGGCGAAGAGGGGAACACTCAATACGGATTGATCAATAAAGTGGAGCCCATGAATCGTGCTCTCCAAGATCTTGGTTCCGATATCTGGATCAGTGGACTGCGTCGATCCCACTCAAGCTCTCGCGCCGATAGAAAATTTGGCGAACAGCAAAAGAGAACCCTCAAAGTTTACCCTATTCTCGACTGGGCGGATGCCCAAGTTTCCGCGTATTACTACGAGAATAACCTACCCAAACATCCATTGGAGGCAGAAGGTTACCGGACGATGGGCGACTGGCATTCAACCTCACCTGTAAAGGAGGGGGACTCGGCTGAATCTTCAAGATTTGCTGGAGAGAAATACGAGTGCGGTTTACATCTCGATTCCAGCACTTCTGATTTCCAGATTTGATTTCCACATTTAAGGTTGGTTCATTGGGCAATAGACATTAGTCATTGGTGGTCATGTCAGTGCTTCTTCTCCTCGGCCACGGATCTTCCAAGCATCCGGATTCATCTAGATCGGTGCGTATGCATGCTGACCTTCTCCAGCTATGCGGAAAGTATGATTCGGTTCGCTGCGCTTTTCTTAAGGAGGAGCCATTTATTGACGACTGCTTAGCTGGTTTGGAAAATGAAAGCGTCATCGTGGTTCCTGATTTTCTAGCAGAAGGATATTTTACCCGACAGGTAATACCGAAGAAGCTCAACTTAGCATTGCAGCACGACAACATCCGCTACTGTCCGCCGGTAGGAACACATCCGCTGATGGTTGATTTAATCAAAGATGCTGTAAATAATGTGATGGGCGACTGGGCTCCGGCACAGACGAGCCTACTAGTGGTCGGCCACGGTTCGGGGAAGAACCCTTGTTCTAAGCAAACCTTGTTGAGTCACTTGAATGTCATTCGACAAACAAGTTCTTTCGCACAAGTCGTTGACTTGTGGCTGGAAGAAATACCACTTGTTAGGTCGTGGAGCGAGGTCGCAACTCAGCAGAACGTGATCATCCTGCCCTTTTTATTGAACGATGGGCAACATGGTGGCTGGGACATTCCTGCCGAACTAGGTGTCCCGCACGATGTTGATGTTCATGGCCCAATTCATCAAATTGACGGCAGAAAAGTAAGGGTATCTCCAGCATTGGGAACTTCGCCGAGGTTTATTGAAGCTATCGCCGCATTGGCCGAAGTTTGGGGGCAGGCATAATTATTTTCAGCTCTAGCCTTTCGCAAATGATCTAATAGCATAGCAACTTAATCATCGTTCAGCAGTTGTATCGTCTATGAAACGATTACTGATACCCATATTTTTAGTAGTTTCTTCGATGATGATCAATGCCCAGGAACGACGAGGGCGGAGGATGGTTGATCATGCTCCGGCTGTGGACGCTCCAATTCCGAAGGTTTCGGCGAAGAGTCAGGCGAATGGTAAAATGGTTGCTATCAACGAACCGAAGCGACTGACGGTTCACGTATTCGGCTCCCACACGTGAGGCCCATTCTCAAGGCAAGCCGGGAGCTTGCAAAAGGTGTATGACGCGTTTGGTAAGAAGGTTGATTTTCTCTGGGTCTACACCAAAGAGGCTCATGCAAGCGATGGTTCCAGACCAGCTAGACATGTGGAAATCCCTCAGCATCAAACAATCGAGGATCGAAGAAGGCGGCAACATCCTGTGTGGCTTCACTGAATTTAAAAATCCCAGTATTGCTCGACGATATGAAAAATTCTGTAGCAACAGCCTTTTACGGCCATCCTGATCGGTTGTTCATTTTATCGCCAAACTGAACCATTTCAAAGGGAACCATTGTTTATCGAGGAGGCAAAGGCTCGCGCGGGTTCGATGTCGCAGAGATGAAAGCGGCCTTAGAAAAATTACTATTAGCTCAAAAGGCTCAAAAAATTAGGCGCGCCGGGTTCACCGACGCGCCTAAAATTATTTGTCTAAGTAGTTTACTCACCCTCCCCATGCACGTGGCCAGGCTGACCGTGTGGTGGGTTTGGCTTCTTTGGCTTGGCTGCGTCTTCCTTCATTTTCTGAAGACGTGGCTTGAAACTTGCGGCAAACTTAGCGGCTTGGGAATCAGGGGCGACGGCGACGATTTCGTCGATTACCTTAGCAGCACCATCGAAGTTCTTACTGCTAAGAAGTGGGTTCATCTTCATTCCCAGAAGCGCTTGCTTATCTTCACCTTCGACTTTGTAGTCGGCGATGAATTGGTCGATTTTTACAATCGCGCCGTCTGCTTTACCAGAGCGCATGGCGGCCATAACCTCTTTTTCAAGTGTTGACTGCGCATCTTTGCGCTTCTGAGCTTTTACAAAACCTGTTTCGTCCTTTGGATCGAGTCCGGCAATCTGCCCAGTGATGTCACTGTAGTGGCTCAGGTGGTTTTCAGGAAGAGTCTTGAGCGCCATGACTAATGCCTTGGCTTTATCAACGCCTTTGAGCTTGTCTGCGGAAGCAAGTGCTTCATCACGTATAACACGCTTGGCGCGTAATCCCTCAAGGTGCGTGAGGTATGCATCAGGACCTCCTTTTTGGTAGCCCGTCTGTGCAAATGGACGTCCTTTGCTGTCGAGTAGTAGGATCGTTGGAAATCCTTGCACGCCATACTTGGCTTGAAGCTCAGCGTTTTGCTTTTGGGTCGCTTCGCTAAGTTTGGATTTGTCTTTAGGGAAATCGAGTTCAACGAGGACAAACTTGTCAGCGATGCCTTTTTTGAAGGAGTCGTGCTTGAATACTTCATCGACAAGCTTGATGCACCATCCACACCAGTCAGAACCGGTGAAATCAACGAGCAGGTCTTTGTTTTCTGCAGCAGCCTTCTTTTTGGCGGCTTCGAAGTCGATCATCCATTCGTCACCGGCAGCGGTAGCGAAGGATGCGGTCATTGCCAGTACGAGGCCGGCGAGTAATGTCTTTTTCATGATAATTGGCTGCGGTTAAGTAGTTATTGTGCAGTTAAGAGGGGGGAAGCTGGGTATTTATTTCCCTTTTGTCCAATAATATCGTCGTGGATCGGCAATCTTGTCTCAAATAGTGGTCGACTGACACGCTTTTCATATTGCCCTATTCGGTGGGATCGGCAGGATGTCCGCGCATGGCATACACAGCGGATAAAGCTTTCAGTTTGATTGAAAAAGCCCACCAAAAGGGACGTTTGGCGCATGCTTTTCTCATCACGGGGGAGGCGGGAAGTGGGAAAACATCTCTCTCTGCGAAAATTATTTCACTGATCAATCCACCAGCCGTCGCTGGGGGCGGAGCCAATCTTTTTGGTGATGTGGAAGAACCGGAAGACAAGACTCTGGATGAACTTGAGGGAGAGCTGGTAAGAATCGTCCGACCTCGATCCAAGTCCCGCCGAATTCTCGTGGATGATATGCGAGAGTTAGAAAAATCATTCTATGTCGCCTCGGCTCAAGGAAAATGGAAAGTAGGCGTCATCCTCCACGCCGACCGCATGGGTGAGGGCGCGGAGAATGCCTTCCTTAAGACGCTGGAAGAGCCGCCAAGTAATTGCCTTTTACTACTTGTCAGTGATGCCCCCGATTTACTGCTGCCCACGATTCTATCTCGCTGCGTACGCCTTCCTCTGATGGCTGCCACGGGTGAACGTATTACGAGTGAGTCGCAGAACGAGCTGCTGTCCGCTCTCGCGTCCATGGCCCGCCAAGGCATTGGAAACATTTCCTCGGCCCTCACTCTACGTGCAGCTTTCAGTCGCGTTCTAGCCAAACGGCGAGCCGAGATCACTAAGCTGAACGATGTGGCACTAAAGGAAGAGACCAAGAAGTATAAAAACACCACCGATAGTGATAACTGGCTCAAGGATAGGGAGAAATTCTACATCGCTCACACCGAATCAGAATATCTCAATGAACGCGAAAAATTGATCGAAGTCCTGATCTCATGGGTAGGTGACGTGGTGCGCCAGAAATGCTCAGTGAATCGATTGGATTTCCCCTCGGAAAAAGACACCACTGCACGCGTCGCAGACGCCCATGAACTGAGTGACCTACTTCAACGCATGGAAGGCATGGAGCAACTACGTGCAAATTTGGAAACTAACGTTCAAGAGCAACTGGCGCTTGAAGTTGCTTTTCTGACAGCGTTTGGATAATTGCCGTAAACGGCGTCATTGGTCACTAGTCAATGCGACTAGACTTCAACGTAAGTAAAGCAACTTCGGGAGCACACGCAAAGCGCGCTGGCATACCCACGGTTCCCAGACCACGACTCACAAAAACCCTCGAGTTTCCCTTGGCGTATTCTCCAGAGATGTAATTTCTGCCGTATCTTACCGTTACCGGTGCGTAGCCAATCAATGGGACGCGGCACTGACCACCGTGGGTGTGGCCGGACAGTTGGAGGCTAACAGGGAATTGATCAGTAAGAGCGTCAAAGACATCCGGCTCATGCACGAGGGCTAGAACAGGCTCCTTATTGTGTCCCTTATAGCAGGCCGGAGCGTCCACCTCGCCCGACCACACAGAATCGGTTCCGATGATGAATAGTTTTTCACCATTGATTTCAACGCGTGTGCCTTGGTTAACAAGAAACTCAAACCCAGCCTTGCGAAAACCTTTATGGAAACCGCTCCTGTTTCCGTGCCATCCATCGTGATTTCCCAGAATCGAGTAGATCCCGTGCTTGGCTTTGAGACCGGATAGGGTGGCCATCAAAGGCTCAAAAACCGACTGTTCACCAGTGATGAAATCGCCTGTAAGTGCAATGATGTCCGGGTTGGCATTGTTGGTCACTTCAACAGCCTCTTTGATAAGCTCATCCTGTCGGTCCGGCTCGTAGTGAAAATCGGTGAGCTGCGCAACAACCAGCCCATCCAGAGAATCAGGGAGATGCGGGATGTAGATTTCTTTTGCTGTCACCGAAAGGTTGGACGGCTCGATATAACGGGCATAGGCGTAGGATGAGACGGCCCCTAGTAAGCCTGTGCTGATGAAGTTTCTCCGATTAAATAGCTTATGTTTTCCTTTTTCTATAGTGATGTTTGGGTTTGGATTGGGAAGTAATTAGCCAGACTGGTGTGAAATCATCATGAATGCTTTATGAAAAATAGGTGAAATGTCACTTGGCTCGTAAGAAGATAGCTCTTATCTCTCGACAAAACAATGCCTCCCATGTTCGATTTTGTCCATGGAGATTAAACCACCTGCTTCAGGTTCACGCACTTCACGTATTAGTATTGCACAATACGCCATGGCCTTGGCTCATGTAGCCAGTCTGAGATCAGAGGATCCTTTTCGCAAAGTGGGTGCTGCGGCACTCGACTTTGATAATCGAGTGATCGGAACCGCCTACAATGGACTTGCCCCTGGATTCGATGCTCCTGAGGGGTTTTGGGACGATCGCGAAGGCCGGCAGAAGTTCATGCTTCATGCCGAGATTAATCTTTGCAGCCTCTTTAAACGCGGTGAAGTCAAGATCATCGCCTCAACCACCATGCCCTGCACCGCATGTATGCAAACTCTGTGCGCCTATGGTATTCGCGAAATTTACTATCGTGACGTCTATCAGGAATCGGCTGCTCCCGAGATTGCAGAAACCTACGGTATCAAGTTCGAGCGCGTCACCGACTACCCATTAGGCTAGTCTTACTTGGTAATAGGCGTTTAAGGCTTGAAGCTTAAATCCGCCATTACTCAGCCGTGTTTTCGGCGTTACTCAGCCACTTCCTCGGTATCACCACCGTAGAAGCTACGGATGTAGCCGAACTCAATCAGCGTATCCTGCCAGGCGGCAAGAGCTGCATCGTTACGCCAGACGTAGCGGACGTTACGCAGCATTTTCTCAGCACCTATCTTGTCATCTTCATGGTAGAGGACGGCGGCGCGTGCGTAGTAGAAAAATGGGGAGTCGTCCCAGGCATCATACTTGTCACGTAGCACGATGGCATCCTTCAACCGGTCAGTTTTGAGCTGGCAAAGTAGTAGCTTGAATTGGCACAGTCTGATCATCGCTTTATTCTTTGCAGGGAGGAGCGGGATGAGTGCGCTGAATCGTTTATAGGCTGACTCCCAGCTTTTAGTTACGAAGTCAACCTCGGCCAAGTTAAACTGAACGTTGGTGTTCTTAGGGGAGACGGCGAGAACCTGTTCGAAAATTGCGTTAGCTTTATCGAATGCGCGGATCTCAACGTAGCAGGCTCCTTTGATGTTTAGAGCCGCAGGGTGGTCTTTGAAAATCTTGTCGAGTTCGTCGATTTTTTCCAGAGCATCAAAAATACGCTTTTGGTTAAAAAGGTTCTGAACCTTGACGAGTTTCGTGCCATACTCTTCACGCTGCTTTTTCGGCAGGTTCATGAAGTTTTGCCAGATGCCAACGATGGGCTCCTGAGGCGCATCTTTTTTCTTGTCTGAATCCTGAGCGACGGACACTGGCGCCAACATAAAATTGACCGCGAGTGCGAGAAGGAGTGTGGTGATGTAATGTTTCATATCTGAGGACAGGTGTAGTTAGCTTGGAAGATTGAGTAGAGAGATGTGTGGGAGGGAAAGAGGAAGGTATCTAATGATGTAAGACAATGTAAGCGTGATTTTCAAAAAAGGTCAACTACGCAGCTCAAGCCTGTGCTGACGGAGAACCCTGCTTGTTCGTTGGCTGGGGCAGGTATAGGGAGTGTTTCCTGATGTATTCGCCTACTTTTGGATCAAGCCAGTCGGTTTTTAGTTGGTTGGGCGCACTCTTTCTAATCGCGGTCGCTGATGCCGGGTGGTCACCGATAATCGAATGAAGCCGATACCCCGCACGGGGGACAGGTTCGGCACCACGGGTGAAAACAATGAATTCAACCAGACTCGATAGATGCTCGGGGCGATTCCAGCGAGGGAGTGCTTCCCATTGGTCGGTTCCCATCAGCCAAAATAGGCGACCATTAGCAAAACGAGCAGCCATCGCTTCGGCGGTGATCCAAGAATAGGATGGCGCTGGGGCTGTCAGATCATGATCGTTAACCTCGGCCCATTCAAAATTCTCTGTGGAAAGCCGACACATTGCAAGCCGATGTTGCTCACTGGCATGCTCTTGACCGGCTTTATGAGGTGATTGCCTGCAGGGCAGAAACAGAACACGATCGAGATTCAGCTTTCTGACCGCCTCGGTCGCAATATGCGTGTGACCAAGGTGAATGGGGTCGAACGTGCCGCCGAACAGGCAGATGTTCTCTTTTGCCGTGTTTTCATTCGCCGTGTCGTCTTGTGAAGTCATAAGCTAACTTCTCAATCTATCTTCCCATTGTGCCGGCCTCGGGACCCTTCTGAAACTCAGTGGAAGAACTCATGTACCAAAGTAATCCCGCCGTGCCGACGAAGACTAAAAAGATGAGTAGGGCTATGATAAGGCTTAGGCAGGATTTCATCTTGCAGGGAAATTAGAGGGAATTGGCGGGGTCGTCCAGATTATCCTTTGATCAATCGGGCAGCGTAAGCTCCATCCGTGTTATCGCGATATGGTAGAGCCTGATGTTCGGCGGCCACTTTTAACCCGTCATGCTTAGTTACAAAAGCCGTGATCAGGTCGTGGTTCTCCTCGGCTTCGATCGAACACGTTGAATACACGATCCTGCCGCTATCCTTAATGCAGGGGAGTGCATTCTCGAGGATTTGCTCCTGAATCACCGTCAATGCACCGATATCTTCCTCCCTGAGTCGCCAGCGGGCATCAAGCCTACGGCGCATCACTCCTGTATTTGAACACGGCACATCGAGCAGGATAGCATCAAACTTGCCATGCCACGCTTCAGGTGCTGGCTGGGTCCAATCGTGTTCTTGAATGCTGGCGATGTTAATGCCGAGGTTCTGTAAATTTTCTTCGAGCCGCGGCATGCGTTTTTCGTTGCTGTCGGTGCAGAGAATTTCACCTTCGTTATTCATGGCAGCAGCTATTAAAGCCGTTTTGCCGCCAGGAGCAGCACAGGCATCCAAAATCACTTCACCGGGCTGAGGTGCGAGCAGATCGACGCAGTGTCGGGTCGCTAGGTCCTGAATATAAATCAGGCCATCCTTCATCCATTCACTCGGAGGAGCCCCTTCGAGCTCAAAAAACCCATCGACACCATCGACCGGTGTGGCTTTTTCATACTGAGAAACTGTTTCAAGCACGCCTGCCTTCAGCTCATTAACGCGGGCATACGTCGTGGCCGGTTGGTTGTTCCACGCAAGCTGGGCGAGGCCGTTCTTTTTCCCAAAGCTCTTCCTCCAGCGGTTCCATAGCCAATCTGGATGCGAGTAGCGAATCGGTGGCGAAAGCTCATCCATCGAACCCATTAGGCCACTTCGGCGTTCGATCGCTTGACGCAGCACGGCATTGATAAGTCCTCGGACAGAGGGTTTCCCGCAGTTGACGGTTTCATTGACCGCCGCGTGGTCGGCAATGCCTAAAAGTAGAAGCTGGCTGACACCGACACGGAGGATGTCACGTGTTTCGTTGTCGAGTTTGCCCTTGCGAAGCTTGGAGATCCAGTAGTCAAGCACCCGACGATTCCTCAGGACGGAGGAAAGAATAGCCTGCAAAAGAGCTCTGTCTTGTCGACTAAGCCCGTTTTTGGCGGCTTGTCGATCAATGAGAGAATCCATATAGATATGCCCCTTTTCCCAAGCCCTAAGGGCTGAGACGGCTGCGCGGCGGACGTTGGTTGCTTGAGATGCCATGTGGGCGACAAACTAGGTGCTTTCTAGAAATACTAAATACTAAATTCGAAATTCTAATCATAGACAGACTTGCAGCGGAGAACAGAACCCACTATGACGTGGTCGTGACCAGATTCCAAAAAGTTGCGGCAGCTGCCAGTGTGGCTGTGATTGTGCTCATTTTCGTAGGTTCCATCGTGCGTGCCACGGGCTCCGGTATGGGTTGCCCCGACTGGCCAACGTGCTGGGGATGTCTGATCCCACCGACCAGTGTCGACCAGATTGACACCTCGAAACTGGATATTGAAAAATACCGTCGACGCGCCGCACGCCACGGCATTGATCCTGAAACGATCACCGAGGAATCAGTCATCAATGAGTTCAACCCGACCCACACCTGGGTGGAGTATATTAACCGACTGACTTCTCTCCCGGTCAGTCTGCTGACGCTGGCAACGTTTATAATGGCTTTCTGGCAGGCGAAAAAACGTCCCGTCATATTAATCGTTTCAGCGGTAGCTCTTGTCCTGTTGTTAGCCAATGCCTGGATGGGGGCGCAGATTGTTTTCAGCGGACTTAAACCTGGAATCATCACCATCCATATGGCGATGGCAATTCTTCAACTTTGTCTACTCGTCTACGTCGCATGGCGTGGCTGTGATGAACCATGGAGAATGCCCAAGTCATGCCGCAATGGGGGACTGCGTAAAATCACCATGTTTCTCTTTGTTCTTGTTCTAGTCGAAGGTGTGTTAGGCTCGCAGGTTCGTGAGAAAACAGATGCCTTAAAAAATACCCACGAGTTCGCGCCGCGATCTGAGTGGGTAGGGGAGTTGGAACAAAGTACCACCTATCTCATGCACCGCAGTGGTTCATGGTTGATCCTGTTAGTTGCTGGGATGTTTTTCCTCCGATGCATGAGGAATCAGACAGGTGCCGCTTGGTTGGAACGAGTTATCGTCGGAATCGTCCTCGCGCAGATGTGCCTTGGCCTGATTCTCTCGCAAGTAGGTATTCTGCCGATCGCACAAGTGCTACACATCGGACTCTCGTCCATATTAGTAAGCGCACTTGTCCTCTGGTTGCTTGCATCGCGTCGTCACGCGTAACGAGGGGGGCTTCGCTACAGAGCTAAATTAATCCAGCTGGATCAACGACCTCAATCCCGTGGGCATCGCCCACTGGCGGACAAGTGAGCTGTCCCTTCATGCAGTTAATTCCGCTCAAGAGATCAGGTTGGATTTCACAAGCCTTGGATACACCGTTTTCGGCAATCATCATTGTCCATCTCTGAGTGCAATTATTGAGAGCCTGAGTGGCGGTGCGGGAAAAAGCACCCGGCATGTTAGCGACACAGTAATGCAGCACATCCTCCTCGTAGTAGGTTGGGTCGTCGTGAGTCGTCGGGCGTGTTGTTTCAGCACAGCCTCCTTGGTCGACCGCGATGTCCACAAACACCGAGCCCGGTTGCATCACTTTTAACATGTCGCGTGTGATCAGTTTTGGCGCAGCAGCACCGGGAACCAATACGGCGCCAATCACAAGATCTGCCCGAGGTAATAGATCCGCTAAATTCGCTTCATTCGAGTAAATCGTATGCGACCCCTCCATGGTAATATCGAGGAAACGCATCCGGTCGAAATCAACTTCAAGAATACTCACATCGGCACCGATCCCTGTAGCAACCCGAGCCGCGTTCACGCCAGCTGTGCCGCCACCAATAACAACAACACGTCCAGGTGCAACACCAGGCACGCCACCTAACAGAGTTCCTCGACCGCCATTGTGTTTAGCCAGTTGATAAGCACCCACAATAGACGACATGCGTCCTGCAATTTCACTCATAGGCTCGAGGAGAGGAAGGCGGTTATTGACCTCAATTGTTTCATAAGCAATCGCCGTGCAACCCGTCGCGGTGAGTGTCTCAGTCAGAGTTTTATTAGCTGCCAAGTGGAGATAGGTGAATAGCGTGTGCTGCTCATTAAGCATCGCCACCTCATTCGGCTGAGGTTCCTTCACTTTCACAATTAGTTCACTCTCCGCAAATACAGCCTCGGCCGTATCCACAATTTCACCTCCCAGAGCTGTGTAGAGTTCATCCGGGTAACTAGCACCAATACCAGCACCTTTTTGCACTAAAACGCGGTGTCCACGACGTGTAAGTTCGCCTACAGACGAAGGAATCATGGACACGCGGTGCTCTTGGGCTTTGATTTCCGAAGGAATACCAATGATCATGGCCGGAGGCTAGGCCACTTCTTTGACTTATCCAGTGCATTTCCATCAAAAATACTTGCATA
>JASJLI010000153.1:0-10548 GCA_037620805.1 Akkermansiaceae bacterium | reverse complement strand
CTTGATGATCTTGGTGACGGGTTGTTCCTTAACTGGGGAGTCACCCATGTCGCCTTGGGCGAGTCGGCCTAGATAGACAGCGAATTGCTCAACGTAGGATTTATCCAGGTGGAAGCGTTCCTTATTTTTTTTAATGATGTGTTCGGAGTGTGCTTTTTCACCCGAAAAAGGATCGCCTGGCATGAGTCTAACCAAAACGAAAGTGATGAGTAGTAGGCAGAAAACTACAACGATTCCCTGAAGTAGACGGCTAATGATAGTGCGGAGCATAGCTGATGATTCTGTTACTTGGCAGGTAGTTCGAGGTCTACAAACTTATACGGATGATTATTGAGTAACAGCGGATGCCATCCTTTGACTGATGTGTGGAGGAGGTAGTTACTCGTGTACCAGTAAACGGGGATAATGGGCATTTCCGAGAGGAAAAGAGCCTCTGCTTTTTCAAGAACTCGAAAACGCTCGTTGGGGTCTTTGGTTTGCTCAGCCTGGGCGAGCAGTCCTTCGTAGTCCTTATTCGACCAGCCCGTACGATTGTTGCCGTCGCCTGATTTCCACATGTCGAGAAAAGTGGTTGGGTCCGGGTAGTCGCCAATCCATCCGCCTAGGGCGAGTTGGTAGTCGAGTTTACCCATTCGATCGAGGTAGGTTTTCCACTCACGTTGCTCGATGGAAACTTCCGCGCCGAGGTGTTTTTTCCACATGTCTTGAAAGGCTTCACTGAGTCGTTTGGAGACCTCTTTGTCGGTTGATAGCAGGCTGATACGTAGTTTTTTATTACCACTGTATCCGGCTTCTTCGAGGAGTTTTTTAGCTCGAATGGGATCGAATGAAACCACTTTGGGGGTGTTGTATGCATCGGTGGGAGGCACGATGCCGTGTGCTTGCGTTTGACCTCCTTTAAGAATGTGATCGATGATAGCTTGGGAGTCGATAGAGAGTGCCAAGGCTTGGCGGACTTTTAAATCTTTCAGTGCTGGATCGGTGACATTGAAACGGATGAAGAATGTTCCGAGATAGGTTTCCTGTTTGAGGTATTCAGGATACTCATTCGCTGCGTGCTCGATCATTTCCGGAGCTAAACTGTATGTGGAGTGAAGCTGCTGGTTGAAAAACATGCGAGCCTCGGTGTATTGGTTAGAAATCGGGAGGAAACGAATGCCGTTGAGTTTAACGTTAGCGTGGTCCCAGTAGCGTGGGTTTTTCTCGGCGTAAATGTAGTCGTTAAATCGCCACTCCTTCATCACAAAAGCGCCGTTGGATACGATGTTTTCAGGTTCGGTCCATGGTGTATTTCGTTGGTCGATCTTCCCGTGTTTGAGGATGATGTGTTTGGGGATAGGATACCAAGTGTAGTGTTTGGTGAGGTCGGGGAGGAATGGGATTGAAGCCTTGAGCTGGACTTTTAAGGTGTGTGGATCGGGAGCACTGACTCCGACGCTGGAAAAATCTTTAGCCTGTCCTTTGTTGTAAGCCTCAGCCCCTTTAATATAATAGAGCATACCTGCGTACTCTGCTCCAAAGTTAGGATGTAGAATTCTCTGATAGGAGAACAAAAAATCCTCAGCTGTCAGTGGCATTCCATCCGACCAGACGGCACCCTTACGTAGTTTGAACGTCCATTGAGTGAAATCGTCATTGGCCTTCCAGCTTTCAGCAACACCAGGTAGGTGAACGCCTTCCTTAGAAGGGTGTTCGACACATAGGCCCTCAAATAATGCGCTGATGATGTTGCTCTCGATCACCCCTGAAACAATCTGTGGATCGAGTCCTTGCGGCTCGGTGCTGTTTCCAAGGACGAGGATTTTTTTCTCGGTATAGGAATCAATGGGAGGGTCTCCTTTACAGCCTGAAAGTATCAGGGTAGCGGTTGCGACAAAGAGTGATAGAGGGAGAGCCTTGCTCATGCGGGGAAACGTGGCTGTTTTGTGCAGAATGTGGAGCTTTTTTTAGGCTTAAATCAATATGGTGCCGATTTGTAAAGGACGGGCTTGCCTAGGCTGATTCAGTGGCTTAGAAATCTCGCATGCAATTGTGCTCCCTTAGCTCGATAATGGAGCGCATAATTTCATCCCCATGAAGGCCTATTTTATTCGAAGACTACTGTTGGTTCCACCCACAGTGTTGGGTATTACACTAACGGTGTTTCTAATTATGCGCCTAGCTCCAGGCGGTCCTTTGGAAAAGGAAATGCAGGCTGCAATGGCTGCTAGTTCGGAAGAGGGCGGCGGAGGATCTGCCAGAGAGGAAGATCAAGGCACGATCCAGCCTCGCCAAATTCTCGATGCAGAAGAAAAATACGGCTATGATGTTGGCGTGATGCATGCCTATTTGCGTTGGCTTGGTGCTGTCCCCAAGGAAGTATTTCGAAGCAAATCGGATTTCGTAAAAGGAGAAAAAGAAACCAAGGTTCTTATTTCCGGAACGGCACAGCAGGTAAGTATTGATCTAGACGGCAAGATCGACTGGGGTGATGTTAAGGGGATTGAAAACAAGGACAAGTGGCAAGCTCGAGTGATCACCGTGAAGGAAATCGAAGAACGTTGGCGCTTACGCACTAAAACTAAGCACAACCCTGAGGGTATTAAATTTCCTAAAGAATCAGCGGTTCCACAAGCCGTGCTTTATCAATCACGCTGGAGTGGCTTATTGCAAGGCGACCTGCAGCGCTCCGGTAAGTATAACGACCGCATCTGGGATATGATGAAAGCTCGTTTCCCGATCTCCCTCTTTTACGGAATCATGAGTATGCTTATTATCTACTCAGTTTGTCTTCCTCTTGGTATCGTCAAAGCGATCAAACACCGATCCTTTTTAGATACCTTTTCCTCAATTCTTGTATTCAGCGGTTATGCCGTTCCCGGTTATGTGCTAGGAGCCTTCCTTCTGCTTATCTTTGGTTACCAGTTGGATATCCTGCCGCAGATGGGCTTTAATAGCGCCAACTTCGATAGCATGTCTACGTGGGGGAAAGTAAAAGATATTCTGCTTCATGCGATTATGCCGCTGTCCTGTTATTTGGTGGGATCCTTTGCGTTCATGACCTTGATGATGAAGAACAACCTCATGGATAACCTAGCCGCCGACTACGTGCGAACGGCAACCGCCAAGGGCGTCCCTTATCGCAAGGCCGTTTTTAAACACGCCTTCCGCAACTCGCTTATTCCCATCGCAACGACTTTTGGTCAGAACATCACTTTGATTATTGGTGGAAGTTTCCTGATCGAAAAAATCTTTGATATTAACGGTTTCGGACTGATGCAGTTTACGGCTGTGTTGGATCGTGACGAAACAGTAATTCTCGGTGTGCTCGTGGTAGCTGCCACGCTTCAACTCATCGGCAACATTTTGTCTGACATCTGTGTTGCCCTCGTCGACCCTCGCATTAGCTACAAGTAAACTCCCATGCTTCGTAAAATCAGCCTATCTCTGATCGTTCTCTCCATTGCGGGGATTGTTTCTCACGCCATGGGAGGAGCTATTCCTACCTTGCGATGGTTCTTTGAAGTCAATTCTACCTTTGGCTATATTAGCATGGTCTTGGCATTGGTTGGTGGCATTGCCTTATTAGTTTCCGGAAAAAGAGACATCGAGTGGAAACCGATGACGGTCCGTAAATTCCAGCGCTTTAAGTCAATGCGTCGTGGTTACGTTTCATTTTTGATTCTCTTTACTCTGATCGTTCTCAGTATGCTCGACCAAACGCTGGTTGGGAAACGAGCCCTATTCGTGAAATACGAAGGCAGCTGGTATTTTCCTGCATTCTCACAGACTCAGTATCCAGGAAGCACTTTTGGCCAAGACATTGAGAGTGAAGCAAATTACCGTGATCTGAAATTAAACTGGAATGAGAGGGCTAGTTCGAACTGGATATTGATGCCCATCGTGCCTTGGGATCCGGTTCTGGATTCCCAGAAATTGACCCGAGTGGATCTACTTAAAGCAGAGGATGATCTATACCGACTAGAAAACAGCTCCAAACCTTACTCAGGGATTGCCTACACTTACTATAAAGAGAAACCATCCCAGATTCACTCGATGATTAAATTCCGTAAGGGAAAACAATCACTACGTACCGAAGGCTACACGATCACTGGCGAGCGTGCCGTGATCGAACAGTGGAAAGACGGCGTCAAAGAATCACAGAAATATTACGATGGTGTGGATAAAGAGGCCTTTGAAAATGCAGCCTATACACCATTAGAAAAAACCCTCTATCCAGCTCTGCCACCCAGTTATGAGCATGCGCATTTCCTCGGAACCAACACGCAAGGTTGGGATATCGTCGCAACCCTCTATGGTGGTTTCCAAGTGGTGCTTAAGGCTGCGCTCATCTATCTCACGGTGAGTTATGCCATTGGTCTTACCATGGGCTGTATGATGGGGTATCTAGGCGGATCATTTGATATCATTTCACAACGCTTGATCGAGATTTTGGGGAACATCCCATTCCTTTTTGTGGTGATGATCATTAACAATCGCCTCGAGCCAGAAGACCGTACAATTGCCGTGATTGTTGGCATTATGTGTATCTTCTCATGGATTGGGATGACCTACTATATGAGGACGGCGACCTACCGCGAAAAATCTCGAGACTATGTTGCGGCTAGCCGTCTGCTAGGAGCCACTCCCTTCAGGATCATTTTCATGCACATTCTACCGAATGCTATTTCGACGATTGTGACATTGATCCCATTTAGTTTTGCCGCCATTGCTACATCACTTACCGCCTTGGACTTCATCGGATTTGGCCTCCCTGAACATTACCCAAGCTGGGGAAGAACCCTAAGCGACGGAGTCTCAAATCTTGATAACCCGTGGATCGTTTCATCCGTCTTTGGGTGTATGGTCATCATTCTATTGCTCATCACATTCATTGGTGAAGCCATTCGCGAAGCCTTCGATCCTAAAAAATTCACCTTCTACAGATAATGCACGAAAAACAGACATACCGCTTGCTTGTTGGCATTCTCGCTATTTGCGCGTTTGTGGGCGGATGTGGCGAGGAAGAGCAATTCAAACCGAGGGATAATACCGACGAAGTATCAGCCTTTTACGATCGCTATAATAAAAAGCGGGCAAAAGAAACCGAAGCTTCAATCAAGGCATTTGAAAAGAAGCTCCAAGGGACGTCATTGTCAGCTCTCGAGCGCGAGGAGTCTGAAGCTAAGCTAGAAAAGCTTAGGGATAGAGCCAGCTATCCAGAAATGTTCACCTTCGCCACGATCGAGGATCTTCCCAGAAATCTAAATTGGGAGAGTAATGGTGATGAACCTGAAATAGGTTCGGATAATGCAAAAAAAGGAGGAGTGTTTAATTACTACTTCGAGGGGCTGACTTTCCCACAAACGCTTAGAATCGTCGGGCCGAAAGCTAATAATGCGTTCCGAGGTGATCATTATGATTTCACCGAAATGGCTTGTGTTGGTCTCCACCCTAACACGAATAAAATCATTCCAGGTCTCGCCGATCGCTGGGCGGTAGCAGAGGACAAGCGGACGGTGTTTTTTCACATTGATGAAAAAGCGGCCTATCATGACGGAGTCGCTGTTGAATCGGATGATTTTCTGATGACCTTCTACGTGCAGCTTTGCCAGTACGTGGCCAACCCCTACGGGAAGCAATATTACAAGGATCAGTTTTTGAATATCACCCGTTTTGATGCTAAAACATTTTCTGTTACGCTTAGCTCACCTAGACCGTTAGCTCCATACTACGCTTCTCTAACGCCTAGCGCTCGCCACTATTATAAAGAAGTAGGGCCTGACTTTGAAATTCGCTATGATTGGCGTATCCGCCCAACCACAGGAGCCTACACAATCCTCCCCAAAGACATCGTCAAGGGGAGATCAATCACGATGACCCGAGTAAAGGACTGGTGGGCAAAGGATCGGAAATACACCAAGAACACGTGCAACGTGGATAAAATCATTTATACCTTAGTGCGCGATCCCAATAAGGCATTTGAGTTCTTCAAGAAAGGGCGAATTGATTTCATACCCATTGGTCGCCCCAAAGTTTGGTATGAGAAATCTGAATTTGATGGAGTCTTTGACGGGTATGTGACCAAGACGACTTTCTATAATCAATATCCACGGGTTCCACGGGGACTGTTTATTAACTGCTCGCGTCCGCTGCTTGATAACCGAGATGTTCGGATTGGCCTTCAGCACGCGACCAATTTTCAAAAGATCTGTGAATACGATTTCCGAGGCGATGCAGCCCGACAAAATACCTACTCGGATGGCTATGGTCGGTTCTCTAACACGGAGATCAAGGCTCGGGATTACTCTGTAGCGAAAGCGGCAGAATCTTTTGCTAAGGCTGGGTTTACCAAGCGTGATGAGAAGGGGATATTCATCAATGATAGTGGGCAGAAACTGTCGTTTACACTTACCTATACGCGTTCGCCATTTTCAACGGGCCTGATGACTCGTCTTAAAGAGGAGGCGATCAAGGCCGGGGTCGAATACAAGCTCGATGGACTGGATGGAAGTGCTAGCTTTTCAAAAACTCAGGAGAAAAAACACGAGATTTGCTTTGCGGGTTGGGGAGTTACACCACCATTCCCTCGCCATTACCAAGGGTTTCATTCCTACAATGCTTTTGAAAAAGGAACCAAGCGCCCCAAGGCGAATACCAATAATATCAGTGTCTACGCCGACCCTGAATTGGACGTGCTGAGTGAAGGTGTTCGGCATGCTACCAGTCTTCAAGAAATCGAAGATAAATGTCACCGCATTGAGGAAATTATTCATCGTGATGCCCCTTGGATTCCAGGTTATTATGCTCCGTTTGTTCGATGTGGATACTGGCGTTGGGTGAAGTGGCCAGAAGAAGATTTTAACGTGAGACAAATCCGGGATCTTTACTCCAGCTATGTCTTCTGGATTGATGAAGATGTAAAAAAAGAAACCCTCAAGGCGCGACGCGATGGGAAGACATTCCCCGAGCAAAACTTGATCTACGATAAATTCCGCGATCAGAAGTAAGCTGATAATTAGTCATTAATTATTTACCAAAAACCTTTTACAACTGAACCTTTTACAACAATTCCAGTGGCAGAAAACATTCTTCAAATCAAAGAACTGATCACCTCATTCGAAACTGAGAGCGGCTGGCTCCGTGCGGTCGATAAGATTAGCTTCGATGTGCCTGTTGGTAAAACAGTCGGCATCGTTGGTGAATCGGGCTGTGGTAAAAGCGTGACCGCCATGTCCATTGTTCGTCTGTTGCCTCAGCCAATGGGGCAGATCCTGGGGGGTGAGATTATTTTCGATGGTAAAAACCTTACCGAGTTCGACCGCAAGCAGATGATTTCTATCCGCGGAGATGATATAGGTGTTATCTTCCAAGAGCCGATGACGGCACTCAACCCTTCTCACCGCATAGGTAAACAAATCAGTGAAGTCTTTTTACTCCATACCAAGATGAGTAAAAAAGAGGCGTGGGAGGCATCGATCGAAATCCTCAGAAAGGTGAAAATACCATCACCCGAGCTTCGGGTGAGTGAGTATCCTCACCAGCTCTCTGGCGGAATGCGACAGCGCGTGGTGATTGCCATGGCACTAGCGTGTTCACCGAAGTTGCTGATTGCAGACGAGCCTACCACCGCTCTGGACGTTACCGTGCAGGCTCAGATCATTGACCTCATGCAGGAGCTTCAGCGGGATATGGGAATGTCTATCATCCTCATTACTCATGACCTAGGTGTCATAGCTCAAACCTGTGATGAAGTGTGCGTGATGTATGCTGGACGCTTGGCTGAGAAAGCCTCGGTCGAAGAGCTTTTTGCAAACCCACAGCATGCCTATACCAAAGGTTTACTAGCCTCGATTCCGACTCTCGATACCCCTCGTAAGTCAAAGCTGAATACGATCCCAGGAAACGTCGCTTCCATTCATGATTTCGTGAAGGGGTGCCGATTCTGTCAGCGCATGGAAGTACCTCTCGATCAACTTGCCGAGCGACCTGAATTCCGCGAGATCACCCCCGGCCACTGGGTCGAAACATGCCCTCGTTGTTTCGAAGGTTAATTTAACTATTTTCTCATGTCTGAAAACTTACTCGAACTCGACCGACTGAAAATGCACTTCCCAATTACCGGGGGGGTGATGCTCAAGCAGGTGGCGGCTGTAAAAGCCGTTGATGACGTGTCCTTGTTCATTCGTCCCGGCGAAACCCTTGGCCTCGTAGGCGAGTCCGGATGTGGTAAATCCACTTTGGGTAAATGCGCGGTGCGACTCAATAGACCGACGTCTGGTAGCGTTCGATTTGATGGTCAAGACATCACTCGAGCAGGAGCATCCAAGCTGCGTGATATTCGTCGTAATATGCAGATGATTTTCCAAGACCCTGCAGAATCTCTCGATCCTCGGATGAGTGTTCGTGCCATTGTTGAAGAGGCATTTGCGATCCATAAAATAGGGAGTCGCAAAGAACGCTATGCAAAGGTCGCGACACTTCTCGACCGGGTAGGCCTTCCTGGCAGTGCGATTGATAAGTTTCCCTTTGAATTTTCCGGAGGACAACGACAGAGAATTGGCATAGCACGGGCCATCGCGCTGCAGCCTAAGCTCGTTGTTGCCGATGAACCTGTTTCTGCTTTGGATGTTTCCGTCCAGAGTCAGGTGCTGAATCTCATGTTGGAGCTGCAGCGAGATATGGGACTGGCTTATCTGTTTATTGCGCATGATCTCGCCGTGGTGAAACACATCTCGGATCGCGTGGCAGTGATGTATCTTGGTAAAATAGTCGAGCTGGCTGATGCCGATGCTATTTATAAAAATCCAAAACACGCCTACACGAAGGCTCTCCTGTCGGCCATTCCTACTCCCGATCCTAGCGTGAAAAAGGATCGTGTTATCTTAGAAGGCGACGTGCCATCTCCTATCAATCCTCCAGCTGGTAGCGCCTTTGGGCACCGCATCGAGCATCCCAAGTATGATCAGACCATTGGGATGGATCTTTCTCTAGTGGAAATAGAAAAAGACCACTGGGTGGCAGCAGACCCGTGCTGCCTTAGTGATGCGGACTATCAGCTAGCGAAGGGGTTGCGTCCTTCGTCTGTGCCATCGTCACCTGAAGCCTAAACTGACGAAGGGTGCATCCCCTTCGCTACAGAACCTTCGCTACAGAATTTCCTCAATCGGGATTTTTCCATTCGTCGCAACAATCGACCAAGCATCCTTAATATCAGGTATGTCGGTTAGCTCAGTTTTTCCACCTGCCGCTTCGAGAAGAAGCTGACCGGCAGCGATGTCCCAGAGGGAAATGCGCGATTCAACATAGGCATCAAGTCGACCTGTGGCGATGTATGCCATACCAAGTGCAGCGCTGCCCATCATACGCATTTTGCGCGCTCTGAGAGATGCTCGGTGAAATCGCTCAAGTCCCGTTGTTAGCGACTCTGTGTCCTTACCGCAACCCACGAAAAGAGCAGCTTCCTCAAGTTTGGTGCGTGAACTGACCGAAATAGGCTCGCCATTCATCAGGGCAGGGCCTCCTTTTTCAACTTCCCAGAGGTCGTCCATGCTAGGATCATAAATAACACCCACAATCAGTTCATCGACGTGGCGGAGCGCGATGGAGACACAGTAGTGGGGGATTCCGTAGAAAAAATTGACGGTACCATCGATGGGATCAACGATCCATTGGTAATCGCTGTCCAGATTGCCTGCGACACCCTCTTCACCATAGATCGCATGGTCAGGGAAAGCTCCCAGAAGCACTCGGGTAATGAGATCCTGGCTTTCGCGGTCGAGTGCGAGCTTGATATCGTGATGTTTTGCCTCGTCCACGTCGAGAGGTTTACCAAAGTGCTCTTTTAAGAACGCTCCGGCTTGGCATGCTGCCTGCTTGGCTACTTCCAGATGAGTCATGGCCGATGTTTTACAAGATTATGGCATAATTGCCACTCTGAAAAAATTGATGAGACGGGAGCATGATGCGTATAGACTTTGTCATTGCAAATTGTGATTGTCGTGAGACATTGACGTGTGCGCCTAAAAATTGTTTTACTCTCAGTTAAACACTGTTTAAATAACACCAGATCTAATTAATGAAGAATTACCGGAATAGCGTTATCAGGGCAGAATCAAAAGGATTCGCTCTCATTGCGACGATATCGGTAATGTCTCTGCTTCTATTGATTGCTCTCGCTATGCTTTCGTTAACAACGATCGAGGTAAGGCAGTCTAATAATACCAAGCACCAAGAGGTTGCCCGAGGCAATGCACGTATGGCATTGATGATTGCATTAGGGGAGTTACAAAAATACACAGGACCAGATCAGCGAGTGACCGCCCGTGCGGCTATTCTTGAAGACCCAACTGGGGGGAGTCCGATAGCTAACAGAAACTGGCTGGGTGTCTGGTCGACCACGCTTGAGTCGGGGAATCAGGACTGGCCTGTCATAGGCAAGTCCCCCAGCAGTGGTGCTAATAGTACTCCCTATACACGCCCCGGAGCGTATGAGGACTTGCGCCATACTCAGACAAATCTATCAGGTGGAGCTTGGCGTAAGGAACTCAGGAAAACGTGGCTGGTCAG
>JASJLI010000152.1:0-29886 GCA_037620805.1 Akkermansiaceae bacterium | reverse complement strand
TTAGTTTGTTTGTCCGGCTCGATTGGCTTAGCCACTGCTGGGCCGAGAGAACACGCAAAGACGAGCAGTGTTAAAGCAAGGACAGGTAAAAGGCGGCGGACTGATTGAGGATTCATTCTCCACGATTTCTATCACCCCATTACCCGATCCACACGCCCTAAATGAGTGAGGTAGGTTTCCAACAGAGACGCAAAGTTTCCCATTTCCGCATCTTCAAACTGCCCAAAGAGCGCAAAAAACCCCACATCCCGTTGATAGGGAATGGGGTTGGAAGGATGGTTGGTTTTCCGAGGCCGGGTTACTTGCGGCGACGAAGGATC
Source organism: Akkermansiaceae bacterium (assembly GCA_037620805.1). Taxonomy (GTDB): domain Bacteria; phylum Verrucomicrobiota; class Verrucomicrobiia; order Verrucomicrobiales; family Akkermansiaceae; genus Oceaniferula. The sequence continues at coordinate 29,566 of JASJLI010000152.1, read as the reverse complement.
AGGGCGAGTCCACCGAGGCCGAGAAGAGCTGTGGTGGATGGCTCGGGGACGGGGGCGGTGTCAAAGGTCACACCGGCGACATGATTCCAGCCAATACTCACGTCTGCGACGGTTAATTGAAAGGTATCCCCATCTTGGACGCCGGTAAGATCAAAGTAGGCGACGTCTAGACCATCACCTGCCGTTGTCAGGGTCGGCGATGTATCTGAATCGCTTCCACCGACAGTCTGTGTCAGCGTATAAGTCTGAGTGCCCCAAGCAAGGCTCCAAGTGCCGTCGTAAAGGACGCCAAGACGCAATGTTTCCGTTTCCAAGGCACTTCCCTGGAAAACGAAGGTCCAAGAACCCATATTGCCCTGCCAGCCTATTCCTATATCCGCACCTGAAGCATCCAGGGGATTATCCACTAAGCCTCTATTATTGTCGCTGTGACCCCCCGAGGCTGTGGAAGAGGCAACATAAGAGGGCAGCGCGACAACAGTGGAACCTCCTGCAAAATCATACCCGTCCGTGCCGATGATGTTGTCGCCGTCGATGTCCAAAGGCTTGGCGGTCGTTGCGTTCCGCCAACCGTCCGTCGCGTCGTTAGTAAACAATTCCATGTTGGACTGCCCGCCCACGTAAGCTACCGTTGCGGCGCAGGTGGATCCGGTGGTTGCAGCCACGGCGAGCGCCGCGAGGGGCAGGAATATTTTTGTAATGCTTTTCATTTTTATAATATAATTAATTGGGTTATGAGGCTGTATTTTTCTTTGCTGTTAGCGAGATTACCGAATCTATCCAACCGTGGATAAACCGAATTTTTTTGCGAACTGGCACACATCCTGCCCCCCCCCCTACGGCAGGTGTCAAATTAATTTAGAGGTATTTCTCTTTATTCCTGCCCAGTGATTGGACAAGTTGTTTACCATGCCTGAAATACGCTTTTTTACCATCGTCTCACTAGAAGACCTGGCCCTGTGTTTCGCTGACTGCCGTGGCTACATTGGAGTATTTGGCCTTTCTTTATGGGTGATAACGGTGCATTGAAGGTCTGTCGGCATCAAAAACAATCGACTATCTTCACAAGTATGAAAAAACAGAACACCTTCCTATTATTGGCTGTATTATTAATGACCGTGCTGGGCGCAACGCCGGCACAATCGGCTGACGGGCTGACGAACGTGATGAAGGGATCGTCCTATTATAAGGTCTACCCTCTTTTTAATCCTCACCCGGTTGATAATCGCAATTACACGGTTACACGTTTTGGACCCGTAGGTATCGGCATCGATTTGATTAAACCTGCCTTTACGATGAAGATTCGTAATGTGGAGAAGGGTTCTCCTGCTGACGGAAAATTAAAGGCGGGGCAAATCATTGAATCCATCAACGGGCATGTTCTCAAGAATATCGACCCTCGCATGTGGCTGGGGAAAATGATCGCCATGGCTGAAGCCGCTGATGGGCAGATGAAGTTTAAGGTGAATGAAAATGGTGCTTCATCAACCGTGATGGTTAAAATCCCTGCGCTTGGAACGTATAGCAAAACCTGGCCGCTGAACTGCAAGAAGTCCGATAAAATCGTGCGTGACCTTGCCGATTATTTGGCAAAAAATGGAAAGTTCAATGGACCGGGTCTCAACGGGATAGAGCTGCTTTTCATGCTTTCAACAGGTGAAGAGAAAGACTTAGAAGTTGCCCGTGGTTGGATGAAAAACGCAGTTGAAAAGCATAAGGACGTCAAGGAGATGACCAGTGATTCTTATTGGACATGGATGATCGGATACACTGGCCCTGCTGTGTGCGAATACTATTTACGAACGGGAGATAAGTCAGTGATGCATCTGATAGAACTCATGGCTGACTACTCAAAGCGAACGATGTATAATGGAGGGTGGAGTCAACGCGGTCTAAGAATCACCTTCCCTTACATGGGTGGCGCGCACATCAATGCGTGTGGTGTGCATGCTGTCACCTTCTTACTGTTAGCTAAAGAGTGTGGAGCTAAGGTAGACGAGTTTACCTTGCAGGAATCATTGAAACAATTTTACCGCTTTGCTGGTCGTGGTAACGTGGCCTACGGTGACCAGCTCCCTGAAAAGAGTTTTGTCGATAATGGTAAGACCGGCGCTCTTGCTTTCACCATGGCCGCAGCCGCTTCCTTAACGCCAGAGGGCGAAAAAAGCGTCTACGCCAAGGCACGCGACATCTCGGCCGTCAAAAGCTTCTATTCCACCTCATGGCTTAACCATGGCCACACCGGGGGCGGCGTCGGCGAAATCTGGCGCGGTGCTTCGATGGGATTGATGATGGAAAAGAAACCCACCAAGCATCGTGAATTCATGGATGGCCGCCAGTGGTTTTACGATATCTCACGTCGCTTCGACGGATCATTTGGCATCGTCGGTGGTGGCCATCGCTACGACAAAGAACTCTGGGGAACCGGCATGGTTTTATCCTACACGGTCCCACGCAAAACGTTGCGCATGACCGGCGCACCAGCGTCGAAATTCTCCAAGAAATATCAGCTACCTAAACGACCCTGGGGCACCGCGCTGGACGAGGAATTTTACAAGCTCGATCCTATCAACGGTAGTGCTCTCACCGGTAAAGAAGTGGATGCAGAAATGCTGGCCACCCACGGGTCCTGGCCCGTTTATCGCCTGCTGATGGATCCTAAGGTAAGCGATAAATTCCTGCTCGAATACGCGCATCACCCCGACCACGGAATACGCCGCTATGCGGTCGATGCGATCTACAAACACAAGCGCGACAAGTTGATCCTCACCTTACTCAAGTCGAAAGATCCACGAGCCAGACAAGCCGGAGCGATGGCTATTTATGGAACCTTCAAACGCAGACCCATGGGAATGGACCGCTTGAATGGTGAAATGATCAAGCTTCTAACTGATATGATCAATGACCCTAAGGAGTCCTATTGGGTCGTCTATAACGCGATGATGAGCTTGAATGTATGTGATGCTAAAACCATCGAACCTCACGTCGACCGTCTCGTATACTGGCTCGAACATGAGGAATGGTGGATGAGCACAGCCGCGATGAATCTATTAAACAAAGTGGCTACCGACCCAAAACATTATAAGAGACTTTTACCCATCTACGGTAAGAAGATTTCGAATAACCGTCGTACCGTACCCTTAAGTCCTCTCAGGGGACTTACCTCACAGTTAAAAAAGGCGAAGCCAGAGGTGCAGAAACTCGGAGCCAAAGTTCTGGGCATTGCCTATGGTAATTTCCCCGCCGGCTACAATGCACCAGGTGGAATCGATATGCATGGTGGTGCTGATTATTTCCAACGCGTATTAAATAGCACATTGACTGATACACCAGGTGGGCTTGATGTTCTTAAGACCATCCCCAAGCGGACATCAGCTTGGCAGAAAAGCAGAAAAGATACCGATCTCTACAGCTTCAACGGCAAGGTCAAAGATAACAAAAAACTGCATGGCAAATGGACCGTCATTGACTACGTTCCAACCACGGCGGATTTCAAAACCGGCAAGAAAATGAATCCCGGAAAACCTCCTTTCAAAGAGGTCGTGTTTCAATCCGGCGGTAAAACTAACAGCCCATCTCTCATCTGGACCGAACTGAAATTAATCGATCTCAGCAAAAACCAAATGCTACTCATGGAAGGCAAAAAGATTGATGGTCTGATCTACCTCTTTATCGAAGCCGGAGGATTCACCACAGGAAAACCCGCAGACTGGCACCCGGGTTGGTATGTGCTGAAGCAGGTGAAATAAAAGATTTCTGACCGCGAAAGAGGCGAAAGGACGCGAAAGTAGGGCTTAGGTTGCGGGCTTGGGTTGCCGAGGGACAGAAATGTCCCTCCTCCGGCCCGCGAAGCGGGGTGAAATAGGGAGAGTGGACAACGCACGATTTCGTTCCTGCCCGACGGAGGAGGAGGGCTGCAAGGTAGCATAGCCGAGCGGGCGAGGCAGTCTTGTCCACAGCGGAGGATATGTGAACTAGCCAAGTCTTACTTGGTTTTTGGAGTTTGGTTTTTGAAACTTATCCCCCCTTTGGCGTTTAAAACTTGGAGCCCCCCACCCTTGGCCTTTAGGCCGCGCGACGGTTAGACACCCAATCACTTCCAGTAACTCTCACCAACCCGTTCCAGCAAGTCCTTCACGGTGGTGGTGGATCCGGTCCAGACTCTTTCGGCAACGATCTGCACACGTGGGGCGGGTCGACCGTATTCTGGAAATCCAGGACCTGCTCCGAAAAGTAGCCCGTCTTCCGCTTTTTCTTCCGTCGCCCATGAGCAAACTTGTCCGCCGAGAACTTTGCCTCGATACTTCTCAGGATCGAATTTTTTCCAGTAAGCAAATGGCTGAGGGCTACGACCCGCACCAAACATATACGGCGACCAGCGTGCGATAATTTCAGGTGTGGTCATGTAAAGTTTGTCCGCCACATACAAGGGCGTCCACGAAGTATTGAGCACCTTGTATCCCGCCTTAAAATAATCAGCAGGCATTTTACCGCGAAACTTGATATCGAACGGGCAGACGATGATGTCTTTATGAATCACGGGTTCGAGCGTTGGGGAAAAGCCTTCCCAAACAAGCATCTGGCGATTCTTATTTTTAATAACTCCGTACATCCGATTGATGAAGTAGTGGAAAAGCTGTGTGCCATTTTCGAGTTTCTCTTTTTTCATCCGCGCCACGCAGTCGGTGCACTTGGTGCCGGAATAATGCACCTCGTCAGCACCTAGGTGCCAGTAGGCGCCGGGCATCATTTCCATCACTTCGGAGTAGAGCTTTTCCAGTGCCTGATAGGTTTCTTCCTTGCCGATGCAGAGCTTACCTCCACCACCGCCACAGCCCAATGAAGGGATGCCTTTGATCAATGCTCGGGCATGTCCAGGCACGTCGATTTCAGGCACGATCATGACGTGATACCGGCGTGAAACCTCCATGAGTCTCGCTATCTCTTCCGCGGTATGGTGACGACCTTCGGTTGGCAATCCCGGGAAACTAGCACTCGGTAACGTGTAGCTCTCATGATCGCTGAAGTGGATCTGGTAGCGGTTAAGTTTAAACGAGGCCATCCGTTTAATCGTTTTGATATGAAAATCGATGGTATGAAAGCTTCTCGCATTATCGATCATGAGCCCTCGGTATTCGAACTCCGGTTGGTCAACAATAGAGAGTTGCCGAACGGCCATTCCCGGGCCGCCATGGAGCAACTGCAGAAGCGTTCGCGTACCCCAGAACAACCCCTCACTGGTCGCAGCCGTAATGGACACGCCGGAGTCGATCTTGAGCCGATAGCCTTCTTTCCCCAGCTCTTGATCCTCCTGGAGGCTGAGCTTGATGATGCACGCACCCTTCTTCGGATCTCCCTTGCTGTGGGATGTCGTAAATCCGATCAATGCGAGGTCCCGCCCACAGGTTTCCGCTAGCTCGCTGAGCCCTTTATCATGTGTGAAAACTAACTGCTTCCCGGGCGTAAAGGCGCCCGCCTGAATCTCAAGTTTCTGCGGATAAGGAACCAAGGGCAACCTGAGTTCTTCTGGCTTCGCTAACAGTTGCGAACCATGCAGAGCCATGATGGCAAGAAGGAGACCCCGCACGGACATGAGTGACTTCAAGGTCTTTACCTTCGCGGATCTAATCATCGTTTAGTTTAATACAATTTCTTATTTAACCGTCGCGTCGATTTGTTTCAATACCTCAGTCGTGTCTAACCAGTCGTTGAGTTTCACCGCGGTATTTTTACCCTTGATACCTTTCGGCTGCGTGAGCTTGGGTGCCAGCGTCTTGCTTGGAACGGTGTAGAAAAAGGGAACATCCACGTCTTTTTGCCAGAGGCTGAAACGAGTTTTGAAGCTGTTCGCCAGCACGGTCATCTCGGGGCCGAAGTTGGTTTCTTGATCGTCTGCTACCATCGACTCGCCGGTGAGAAATACGATCCCGCTGAGTACGGTCGGCGTGAAACAGTGCATGTAGACGTTGTATTCGAAGGTGGCTGTGGAATCACCGATGTTAGGTTTCGGTGAGGGAAGCTGTCCCCACGAACTGCCGTCGGGCACCGCCTTGGTCTTCATCATGGCGGGGATGTTCTCACCCCAGTATTTTTTCCAGTCCGCGATGTAGCGTCGCACGTTGGCGAGGTAGTAGGGATTGTCGAAATACTTGCTGCCGACCGTTTTGTAGTCGGCCATCAGGGTCGGGGTCTCTTTGAGGAAGCTCGCAGCAATCCAGTTTTTAAGTGGAATGTCCTTCTTGGCCTGCAGGAAGATGATGCCGATCGGACGGCCTGTTTTGGCAGAAATGCTATTACCAAGTGCGGCAGCGAGTCCTTCAGCATCCTTCCAACGGGCAGCCAGACGGTTCAACGGAGTGCGTGAAGTGCAGATGCTGAAGCGACTGGAATCGGATCGACCATCGCGGTTCGACTGGTTTTCGATCATACGCACGATCTGACCTGACGGCTTGACCTCGGGCAGTATCCACGCGTTTTTCTTACGCGCTTTCTTGCCCACCGCTGGTGCGACGACACACCAGACGTCGCCAAACACGATACCTTTGATAACGCGCTCGTGCACCTTCTCACCGTCGATGGTGAAGTGCACCTTCAGGGTGTGCGGCTTCGGGCCGGCCTTCATTGGTGGCAGGGTGACCTTCCACTCCGCCATCTCAGGCGTCACGGCGATGATTTTCTTGATGTCACCAAACTCGAAGTGAACCTTGCAGTCTCCTTTATCCGGTGTGCTCTGCCAATCTCCGTGCTGTCGGGTAGCGCCCCAGACGGTGACCGGTTTGTCGGCCTGAAATACCGCATTGTCACGGAACTGGACAGCCAGCAGTGGCATCTTGCGGTACTCGTAAACATTTCCGATGGTGGCAGGATCGATGGTCTCACCGGCGACCTTGAGTTTCTCGTCTGGCCAGTCCTTGCTGGTGACCATTTTGTTGTCGAAATGGATGAACGGAGTCATCGGCAGCAGCGCCTTGTTGTAGAGGTTAGGTTGGAAACCGACCTCACCAGTGCCGTAGGAAACTCCGAGTGGCTTCTTAACTCCGGACGAGGTGATAATTACCTTATCACCGTCGATCTTCATGCTCGCTGGATGCCAGATGCGGTCCGCACCTGCGAGGAAGAAGAGCTTCACCTGAGCATCTCCGTTAGGGATGATTTTCGGGTTGGCATATCCGGTTGAATCTTCGTGGCGTCCGACGCCATTGTAAGCGGTTCCGGCAACGACTAGGCCACCGTTGACGTGGTCAAATTCAATCACCAGCTTGTCACCGTTGACGGTGTAGGATTTAAACATCGGGCCATCGGTGACGACCTTTTTTCCATACTGATTTTTCAGTGCGTGCAGGGCGAGTCGTTGACCAGGAACTGCTTTGCATTGGTAATGGATAGCACCTGCAATATCGATCTGCGAGGCCATGCCTGTGTGAGGAATGTCGCGAGCCCTCCAGGTGCCGAGCCGCATCTCGGCGGTTCCATCAATGCTAGGTTTGTTAACCTCCTTGCCGACGTGCTTCATTCCGGCGCTATAAAACTGGTGGAAATAGACAGGCAGCTCAGGCTTGTTCCAGACGATCCTCCAGCCGCGTATCAGGCTGTGCAGGTTGTTGTAGTAGGGCAGGCCTTCGCCCATGTTGGCATAGCCTTGGTTCCAGATGGCTCCACGAATAGCGTAGGGCACGACCGGGTGCATGCGACCGTTATAGAGCCAGTTGGCATCGCGGTTGCTACTCAGGTTTCCGGGAACCGCTGCGTTGATTTCCTTCACAGGATCACCTTTTTTGATTGCGGCTTCGCTAGTGGCAATCTGGTCTTCCAGTGATTTGTAAAACGCGCCCCAGACTTTTTTGTGCTCTGGGGTTGTTGGATCGGTGATCAGGCACTTCTCGTGGATTGCCTTGCTGTAATCATCCTTGGCGGTGGCGTAACCTACACGTGGCACCCAGGCTTGGATCGCGGTTTGGCTGAAGGAGCAGTTGAGAATACCAATCGGCACATTCACCTCCTTGTAAAGTTTGTGGGCAAAGGCAAAAGCAATCGCGCTGTAGTCATTGTAGTTGCCATTTTTCCAAGAGCCGGTCGCCTTCGCAATCGGGTGCAACTGGGAGGTCACTGAGGAAACTTGAAATTCACGGATCGGAGCCACCTTGCCCTCGTTTTCCGCAGTGAACTCTTTGGCCAATGCAGCACATTTACTTTTCGCCACCATCCACTGCATGTTAGACTGACCAGAAGCCATCCACACTTCACCAACGAGGATGTCGGTGAGCGTTTCCTTCTTTCCTGACTCCTGCCCCCCGATTCCTGACTCCTGAATCACAAGTTCGGCGGGTTTGAAGCTGGCTTTGAGATCTTTCAACTCAGCCGTCCACTTGCCGTCCTTATCGGCGGTGGCGGTGTTTTTCTGTCCGGAAAACTCGACGGTGACTTTGGTCCCCGGCTTGCTCCACCCCCAGACTGGCACCACCATTCCTCTCTGGAGGATGGCGTGGTCGCGGAAAGGAGAGCCAAGCTGGATCGCAAGTTCGCGTGGTGGTTTGGCTTCGGCAGCCTTCGCGGCATCAGCCGTTAGAGGCAAAAACATCATGGCTGCCGCCGCAGCGACACCGGTAGTGATGCGTGTTATCATGGTTGTTGATTTCATTACGTTAATCGTTTGATGGTTGTTTAAATCCTTACTTTTTCAGTTCAGGTTGTTTGGGTGCCGCAGGTAGGACTGGCAGCTTCATCTGCTCAAACCAAAAGGTCTTGTAGCATTTAATTACACTTGATTTGTGTCCCCAGCGCAGGAAGCCGTTGCAGGCGAGCAGGATGTTGCCGTCCTCGAAGTGCTTGCGGTAGTCATCGGCGATGGTCACTCCCCAAGGTCGGTTAGAGTGACGACCACTGCCGCCGGGAATGGTTGCCTGGCCCTTCCGGCCGTTCCCCATTTTCTCACCATCAATCCAGACGTCGGTGCCGCCACCTGCATTGTAGTGGGAGCGACCGCCAACTAACATCCGGTAGGCGTAGCCGTCCTTGAGCGGTGGCAGCTTAATCTGGGCGCGCATCAGCAGAACTTCTTTTTCCCAGAGGGTGTTCGCAGGTTCAGCACAACCACAGAAATGGTCTTCCCCCTTACAAAGACCCATGGGGACGCACTTTCCGTCGATATTTGCAAACGGAGCGTGGCCGGTTTTCCATTCGGGGGATTTGGTTTTGAAATCGAGGGCGAACCAATTTTCCGCACAGCTGGGCAGAGTGACTTCACGGAAGCGGTGATTGCCTTCCCAGAGTTTTTTCTCGGCGGGATCGAAGCTGTGATACTGCCAAGAGATCTTATCGCGGGCCGGGCCGTGGAGGGCCCAAGCATATTCGTTATTTCCGGCCTTCTTGTAGAGATCGACCAGTCCATCGACGGCGCGACCCGGCTGACGTGTGGCAATTTCTTTATCCAACGCCTTTCGGTTTTTCTCGATATACTCCGGGATAAGTTCGTTTTTAATAAGGGGCACAAAGGCTTTTCTCAGTTCGGGTCCGAATTTCTCGCTATCGGCTTCCAAGAAGATCTTCTGATGGGGCAATACCACCTTGGGGTCGCGTTTCTTGGCAAACTTATACACCTCATCGTAGCCACCAGGCACGGTGGCCAGATCCTTGGCGACGCCATCGAGCAGGAGTGCGATGTTCGGGGTCAGGTTCTGTCCACCGGGTTCGGTGAGTTCCTTGGGGTAAGAGACGTAGGTTTCACCCAGCGTTTTCATCGCAAACGCTTGAATCTCAGGATCAGCGTCCTGTAAACGGCGAACGATACCACTGAGCGGAGAAAAGTCTCCCATGCGTTGACTGGACTTCATCAGCTTTCCTACCTTGGTGAGGAATGGCTTGGCGAATTTTTTATCCGATACCATCGGGGTGAGTGCGAGCATAGCGGCTTGACGCAACCACCAGTCGTCGTGGTCTAACCACGGTGTAATACGATCTACATATGGAGCGATCGTTTCCGGCTGAGCGCGGCCCATGGCTTTCATCGCTCCCATCAGAACCCACCAGGATTCCTCCGGGTTATTGATCATGCCGCCGATCAGCTGGAACATCTCATCGGTGAGTTGATCGTCTGGTAGAGCCTTGCCTTTGCCCATGCCGTTAATGCAGGTGATGCCGGCTAGGCGAGCTCGTGCGTCCTTGGATTTCAGAAGTTGAGTGACCAAGTGGACACGACCATGCTTGTTGATGGAGCGGGCCGAGGCTGTGCGCAGCCCTTGATCGAAATGGTAGGCATACATCAGCAGGACTTCGTCGGTGACCTTGGGGTCATCGATACGACCAAGGATGGGTTTGGATGCATCCGTCCGCAGTCGTTCCTTGGAAACATCCTGACGTTTGCCGGGGAGATATTCGCCGGGGGTCAAGGTGAGGAAAATCTCATCCGCCTTGTTGCCCCACGGGATATCCGGAATTTCGTAGGTTTTGGAAAACTTCGTTGGAGGTGCTCCATACATGCGTAGTTGCTTGCGTGGCAGGGTGAGGACGAGCGGGATGAAGTTACCCCAGCCGCGACCTTCCAAGCCTGTGTCGGTATAGCTGACATTCCAGTCGCTGACCCAGCCGAAGACACCTTGATGGGTTCGGGCGAGCTCATACATCCAGCGGCGTTCGTTCATAAACGACTGGTATTCGGCGGGACGTTGATCACGCACCAGGCCCATCGCTGGACCGCGCCATAACTCACCGACGCCACCACCGGTGTGTCCGTGGAAAAGCCAGGAGGTGGAGTAGAAGGACTTGGTGCCGCTGATGTCGCGCGCTTTGGCGTAGACGGATTTTTCTCCATCGGGGTGGAGGTTAGCGGCGGCAGCCATGGTGAAGGCCAAGCCTTCGGTTTTGCCATTGCCAGCGAATCCACCTTCCGGCAAGTGATCGCCATAGGCGACGTTGCCGTGACCAGCGAATCGATAAACGTGACGGAGCGCGGTCTGCAGGGTGTGGTCGTCGACATCAACACCGCACTCTTTAGCCATCAGCAGAAAGGTCACGGCGTGCAGGCCAGCAGCATTCAATTGACCGCCACCCATATAACCGTAGTTAGCACCACCACGACCCATCCACGAGCCGTTGTAAATCGTCCGCTTCAACGAGTCAGCCATGTTCTTAAGAATTGGCAAAATCGATGCATCACCGGTGCGCAGGTAGTATTCGCAGAACCCGGGACCTGAATAACCAGCGAACCAGGGATAGACCTCGCCCTGTTTCTTGCTCTTGTCCCGTTTCGCTTCTCTCTCGTTGTAGTCCGCGACAAATTTTTTCACCCAACGCTTGGCCACCTCAAGATCCTTTTCCTCACCGGTGGAAAGCATGAACTGGAGCGCACCATTGAGACCAATATCCACCGACTCCTTGTTGGCAGCCAGTGCATCGGCACAGGCGCGGACGAGTTTGTCCGTCTTCTTGCAGTTCAACGGCCAGGTCTTGCTGAAAGCACCGAGAGCTGGGATTTTGACGACCACTTCCTTGGCTGCGGATTTGGCATCATCCTTGACCATGAGTTTCATAATACCACCCTTGGCCTCGGCATCGGTGATCCAGTTACCAAGGAGCACACGGGGATCGATGCCTTTCATCGTATGGCCGTTGACGCTTTCGATGATTTGTCCCTTCTTGAGTTTGCCACAGGCCTCAGCAGGTGATCCTTCCTCGACGTTAACGATGTGCATCGTGAAGTTGGGCTTGCGCAGTTCCAGGCCGATGCCCACGGGGCCAAAGCGCTTGATCTTGTAGCGGGCCGCATTTGGATCAGGCCACGTGTGAAACTGCGGGACTTCGGTGTAATAGCCATCCACTGATTTGTAGTCTTCAGCCGCGGTCGCGAGACTGAAAGTTGCGAGCACGGCCGCCGTGGCGACTCCGATAATGATGCGTTTCATGGTTTGTTCTGATTAGGTCGTTTTACCCGTAGGCCGAGATTAGGAGAGTTAAGGATGGGCATCCTGCCGATCACAGGGCAATACATACAGGTAAAACGTGCTGTTTTATCAACAAAATTTCAAAACGACCTGTCCAATATACGGACAAGTTTCGACAATAAAAGCTCTTGCGAGATGGAGGCGGACATGAAACATCCAGCTGCACGATGACCGACTGAACAATGGCGATCTACCGCACATTACATCCCAACTTTTATCCACCTTGACCTTGTTACTTCAAACGACTCTAACTCTATGAAAAATTCCAGATCTAACCATCCACTGGTGGCCGTATCCACACTGCTGCTTCTATCCCTGTTGCCTCTTTCTGCAGTCCCTGGCGTGACGCCGAAAAAAATCGAGGGAACCGCCAGCGAAGACCCGGTGAAAGTCGTGGCGTCCGACAAGGCAATTCTCGCGACCATCACCCATCCCGACGACATGGTGGCCGGGATCTTCGCCCGTCAACCGGATGTGTTCAACGCGACCGCGATTTCCATGGACGAGCAGAACCGCTTGTTTGTTGCCGAAACCCACCGCTTCGACCGCGGAATAGAGGACAATCGCCGCAACTGGTACTGGCTACGCGACGAAGTAGCCCTGAAAACCACCGCCGACCGCCGAGCTCTCTACAAGAAGTATGCCGATAAAAGAAAAACACCCGACTACTTCACCAAGTATGCCGAAAAAATCCGGGTGCTGGAAGATAAAGACGGCGACGGCAAAGCGGAGCGTTCGTGGCTCTATGCCGATGGTTTCAATGCTCCGCTCGATGGCACCGCGGCCGGCATCATGGCGGCCAATGGCAAAGTCTACTTCGCCTGCATTCCCAACGTGTGGATGCTCGAAGACAAAGATGGAGACGGCGTTTCCGACACACGAAAATCGCTGCAGGAAGGTTACGGCATCAGCGTCAGCCTGAGCGGCCACGACCTCAACGGCTTCGCCTTCGGCCCGGATGGCCGCATCTATTTCACCATCGGCGACCGCGGATACGATCTCAAAACAGCCGACGGTCGCCACCTCTACGATCAGTATGGTGGTGCCATTTTCCGTATGGAACCCGACGGCAGTAATCTCGAAGTGGTCCACTACAACCTGCGTAATCCCAAGGAGATCGCATTTGACCAATACGGGGTCGCCTTCTCCGTTGATAACAACGCCGACATGGGCGACAAGGCACGGGTGGTGCACATGGTGGAAGGTGCGATGTCGGGGTGGAACCGTGGCAACCAGAGCTTCCGTAACTGGCCACACGCCATCGATGTTACACGCAGGCACGAGACGCCGTGGATGTCGGAGTCCTGGTGGGACATCAAGGGGAAAAACCGGCCCCGAGCCTTCCTGCCACCGGCGGGACACCTGAGCGTGGGGCCATCGGGACTTGCATACAATCCCGGCACCGGACTGTCCAAGCATTGGGACAACAACTTCTTCGTATGCGATTATCGCGGCGGCGGCAGCGAGATTATTGGATTTGAAATGAGCCCTAAAGGAGCCGGCTTCGAGGTGGGGCGTGATGAGACATTCATTAGCGGTTTCCTCAACACCGACATCGAGTTCGGTTATGATGGTAAGGTCTACGCGAGCGACTTCACCGGTGGCTGGAAAACCTACGAGTTTGGGACGATTTTTGTATTTCACAATCCCGTCGAGACCGCCAAGCCGGTGGTCGCCGAAGTGAAGTCCCTCTTTGCAAAAGGCTTTGACCACCGTTCCCCTGAGGAACTCGCCAAGCTCCTGCATCATCAAGATCTTCGGGTGCGACAACGGGCTCAGTTTGCGCTGGCTGGTTCGGCTAAAAATCGTGCGCATTTTGTCACCGCGACAGCTGATAGTAACGCCTTGGTCACCCGCCTACACGGCGTCTGGGGTCTCGGCCAGCTGAGCCGCGTGCACAAGGACAAGGCCTCGACCGAAGAACTCGTAAAACTGACCCGTGACAAACACTGGCGAGTACGCGGGCAGGCATCGCAGGCCCTGGGTGACTCAGTCGCACAAATCGGTCGCGAAGCACTCATCGAGCGACTCAATGACGAGCAGTTGAATAACCGGATGCTGGCCGCCACCGCGCTTGGCAAGCTGGGTCATCGGGAAGACGTGCCCCACCTCATCGAGGTGCTCGAAAAGAACACCGATGGAGATGCCTACTTACGCCACGGTGCTATTAATGGACTTCGCCTGATCGCGGAAGCTAACAAGACCGCCGAGGATCTGCTGAAATTCAAAAATCACAAATCGACGGAAGTGCGCCTTGGCCTGATCATCGCCCTGCGACGTCTCGGCGACCCCGGCATCGCCCACTTCCTCAAGGACAAAGATCCCTCGCTGGTGATCGAAACCGTTCAGGCGATCAACGATGGCTACATCGAAGGCGCCCGTGCAGCCCTGGCGGCAGAGACTCAGCTGGTGGGAACCTCGTCGATCCCAATCGACTACCGCATCATCAACTCCATCGTCCGACTAGGCAATCCCAAGGGCATCCTGGATCTCCTTGCCATGGCAGAAAACGCGAAGCTTCCGGACGACAGCCGGATCGAGTGCCTCTTCCAACTCCGCCGTTGGGAGAAACCAGCCGTAGCCGACCCGACCACGGGGAAAGTCCGCCCAATCTCCGGTGACCGCAGTCTTGAAACGGTCCGCTCGCAGATTGTCAAAAGCCTGAAGAGACTGCTCAATCAAGCGAACGGCAAGGTCCTCGCTGAAGTGCTGAAGACCGGAAGCCACTTCGGAGTCTCCCCCACTCCGGAAACCCTGCGAGCCCAGCTGCTCAATGACAACAACCTCAAGGAGGTGCGCCTTGCCGCTCTCAACAACCTGCTTAAAAACAATGGCAAGATGTTGATCCAAACACTCCAGAAAAGCATCCGCGCCAATGAACCCGAAGTGCGCCGGGCAAGCCTTCAAGCCCTCACCAAGTTGTCATCTCAAGTGGCACTGAAAGAGGCGCAAAGGATGCTCGAAAGTAAGTCTCCCTTCGACCGCCAGATCGCGATTCGGGCGCTTGCTTCCATCGAGGACAAAAAAGCCACAGCATCCATTCTCGGCATGCTGAAGACCATCGATAAACAACCGATCGCCGTTCATCTCGACATCCTAGAAGCGGCGAAAGCAGCCGGCGACCCCGACCTAACGAAAGCTCTTGCCGCCTACGAAGCAAAGCTACCGAAGGACGACCCCCTTGCCGCCTTCCAAGTAACGCTGGCTGGTGGAGATAAAAACACAGGGCGGGGCATCCTCTATAACCATGGCGCGGCGCAGTGTATCCGTTGCCACAAAGCGGATCCCAATCGCGGCAAGGGCGGAGTCGCAGGCCCCCATCTCAAGGACGTCGGCAAGAAACACGATGCCGCCTACCTGCTAGAATCATTGATCGTGCCGAATGCGCGCATCGCCTCCGGCTTTGGTTTGGTTTCTCTCACCATGAAAGATGGCAGCCTGATTGCAGGCATGCTTTCCAAGGACACCCCCGAGTCGATCACCATCACCAGTCTCGCCGATGGCAAGGAATCGACACACTCACGCAAAGACATTACGTCGGTGTCGAAGGCGATGTCGACCATGCCACCGATGGGACAGATGCTCACCAAGACGGAGATCCGCGATCTCATTGCCTACCTGCAATCCTTGAAATTTTAAAATCAAGCTGTCGCACTGGTGGTGCATATGGTCAATCAACACCAAGACCTGCCCGATCAGTGGACAGGCATTCAGAATAAAAGCTCTTGCGAAGTGAGCATGGGTGTGGAAAATCTGGCTGAACTATAGGTCTGCGGTCTGTTGTGCTCGTCTCGGCGGTCTGCCGCCCCCCAATTTTCGTCCAACTTTTATCAAACATGGCCCAAACTAATTCCAAGAGCTCAAAAAAATCGGCTACCCCTCCGGAGTCGATCCTATTTCACGCAGATTCGAGCGATACGGACCTGCACTATTTCGGCCGTTTCAATGCCCATGATCCGTATCTCGCCTTTTCGATAGGCCAGAAAAAGTTCGGCGTGAGTCCAGCGATGGAATACGGACGTATGGTCGCTGAGTCGGACTTCGACGAGATCCTGCTACTGAACGAAGTCAGCGAAGGCGCGGCAAAGCGCTTCAAGCTTGCTAAGGGGAAACAACCCAATATCAGCCAGATAGTCAGGCACTTGGCGAAGGTCTACCAGATCCCCAAGTTCCGCGTCGGCGAACGTTTCCCAGCCGGGCTTGCCCTTGATCTCAAAAAAGCCGGTCTGAAGATCGAAATCGACAAGAACGGCGGAATTTGCCCTGATCGTGAAATAAAGAACGCCGCCGAGGTGAAGGCCCTGCGCAAGGGCAACCGCGCGAGTGAGGCGGGCTTTCGGGTGGTAAAGAAAACTCTCACTGAATCAACGATCCGTCGCGGGCAGCTCGTCCACGAGGGTAAGGTGCTGACCTCTGAACGCCTAAGGGAACTGATCAGTCACGCAGCTCTGGATGAGGGTGCGGTGGCGTTGCATACGATCGCCTCCTGTGGCGACCAGGTCCACGACAACCACAGCGCTGGCCACGGGCCTATCCTTGCGAACGAACTGATCGTGGTGGACATCTTTCCACGGCGACCTGAGGACGGCTACTGGGGCGACATGACAAGAACGTTCCTCAAAGGCCAGGCTAGCGACGCGCAACGGCGACTCGTGCGTACGGTCAAGCGAGGGCACGAGCTGGCGATGCGCATGATCAAACCCGGGCAAGTGGGTGGAGAGGTGCACGATGCGGTGCAGGCATTCTTCGACAAAGAGGGCTACGAAACGGTCAGGAAAGGCAAAAACGTGAAGGGATTTTTCCACGCGCTCGGTCACGGGGTTGGGCTTGATGTCCATGAGAACCCGTTCATGCGGTCCAAAGCACCATTTAAATTCAAGGAAGGGCATGTTGTCACCGTGGAACCGGGACTCTACTACCTGGGGCTCGGCGGTTGTCGTATCGAGGACGTGGTGCACGTGATCACCGGCGGTAACGAAAGAATCTCCAGCGCACCCTACAAGTGGGAGATCAAGTAAGGGGGCAAGCCATTGTTGGTTTTGCGAACTTTACGAATCTTGTTTGGGTTGCTCATTCATTTTTTAACCACGGAAAAACACGGAAGGGCTTGGGTTGTTACTTCACCATTCACTATTCTAGCAGGCGAAGCCTGTCTTACTTGGTATTTGGCGTTTAAAACTTGGCGTTTATTTCCCTTTGAAAAATCATTCCCTATTCTAAGTTCACTATTCAAGCTCTCATCAAATCATGAAAACACCTCGAATCATCTTCAATTTTCTCTTTGCTCCCCTCTTACTCTGCAGCATACAGATCGCGTCTGCCGCCGGTGAGGAGAAGGTGCGACTGACACAATTAGATGCCTACTGGGCCGAGGTGTCACGATCGGTTAGAGAGGGCGACTTTGAGGGATACAAAGCCACCTGCGACTCAGAAGGAGTGCTTGTCTCAGTCAGTAAAATGAACAGCACCCCACTGTCGGTGGCACTGGCACGCTGGGAAAAAGACTTCACCGACACCAAGTCGGGAAAGGTCAAAGCCACCGTGGAATTTAAATTCGCCCAAAGAGTCGGCGATCAAACCACCGCGCACGAAACCGGAATTTTCCTTTATTCAACTCTAGATACCCAAGGGAAACGCAGTCAGGAATATCTGCACTTCGAGTCATTGTTAGTCAAAAGAAAAGATGGCTGGAAAACCTTGATGGAATATCAAAAAACAAAGGCGACCCAACAAGAATGGGATGCGATGGAGATAAAGGCCCCAACAAAAACTCAACCAACAACTCAACCCAAGACTCAAACCAACGTCAAAAAAATCGGGTGGATCAATCCCGTCGTTAAAAACATCGAGGGATGGACGGTGCATATCGACCCGCAGTTACTCGCCGGTGGAGCACATCAGGAGGAAGGCAGGAAAGCCATCGCCATGCTGCGTAACCACCTGCAGCGCATTGCGATCCTCATCCCGCAGAAACCGCTTAAGGGATTAAGATCCGTGGGGATTTGGCTGGAGCATGCCCACCCGGAGCTGACATCGATGCAGTATCATCCCGGTGCGCAATGGCTGATCGACAAAGGTTATGATCCCGCACTCAACAAAAAGGTCCACATTCCACACGCCGCCAATCTCTATTCCCGCCAACAGATGCTTAAACACCCAGCCGTGATTCTCCACGAGCTGGCCCATGGCTACCATGATCAAATCCTTGGTTTTGACCATCCAGGCATTCTCAAAGCTTACAAAAAGGCGATGGCAGCCGGCACTTACGAAAAGGTGCTGCTCTTTAATGGGCAAACCGTCCGCCACTACGCCGCGACCGACCACAAGGAGTATTTCGCCGAGGCCACTGAGGCTTACCTCTACCGAAACGACTTCTTCCCCTTCGTCTCAGCGGAACTCAAAACACACGACCCCAGCGTCTTTGCAGTGATGCAGCAAATCTGGGGCACCACTAATTAACGGGTTGCCAGATAAACTGGTAATGCCCGAACATCCTCCACTGAAAAAAGCAGCCATGTTGACTGTCGAAGATACCCATCAGATGCATGGGCGTTAACCCGCTGAGATGAGCTTGCCATATCCCATGAGGTGTTCTTATGACATCGAAGAAAGTCGTAGGCAGCTTGCGCGTATATACGCCCTACGATTGGCTCTTCCCAAGACTAAAACTTCGGGTATGAATGCCGTCAGCTCCAATACTTGAAAAAGACAAAATAATTCATGAAATTGAATCAATTCATTAGACCTCTACTAGCCGTAATTCTCGCAATGCTGGAAATGGGATCCTTACATGCCAATGAGCTGAAGCAGCAATTTGAGCAGCAGAAAAAATGGAATCACTTCGGCGAGGTCAAACACTCGGATCGCAATCTAATTGTGGTTCGTAAAGGTGATGACTTGGTTGCCAATATTTCTGTGAACGGCAAGCTTGAAAAAGCGAATTTTTTACGCACGAAGGAGAAATTTCAAGACGTGCAGATGAAGCTCGAGTTCATGGTTCCCAAGGGATCAAATTCTGGTGTCTATTTTATGGGCCGTTATGAAATTCAGATTCTTGATAGCTTTGGCAGAAAGAAATTTGGTGCGGGTGATCTGGGCGGACTCTATCAGCGCTGGGATAATGCGCGTAACCCGAAAGGATTTGAAGGCGTCGCCCCCAAAGTCAATGCAGCGAAAGCTCCCGGCGAATGGCAAACGATGGAAGTAATTTTCCGAGCCCCTCGCTTTGCCAAGGATGGAAGTAAAACCCACCATGCTAATTTTATCAAAGTTCTCATCAATGGACAACTGGCTCATGAGAACCAGATAGCTAAAGGGCCCACACGTTCTAGTAAATTCACCGATGAAATCGGTAAAGTAGCGGCCATTTATATTCAGGGAGATCACGGTCCCGTCGCGATCCGAAAAATAGAACTCAAAAAATTGCAGCTAAGCACAAATGGAGAGAAGCCACTTATTGGCCCTGAAACAGCGCCACTCGATAATAAGGGCAATCCACTGATGAACGCCGTTGCGCACGGGGAAGAATTATTCAAAGCCAAAGGCTGCGTGGAGTGTCACAGCACCACGGTCGGCGAGGTGAAGACGGGTCCATCTCTTTACGGCTTGTTCACGACTAAGGGTCGAAAAGTCAAGGTGCTCGAAGTTGACGAGGGTCACAAAAAAGAGCTTCCCGCAGACATTGAATATCTGAAATTTTCGCTCCGTAGACCGTTGGAGGCATTATCGATGAAGCCTGACGGCGGAGTGCATCTCCCTCTAATGCCGACATACAACTTCAAGCTGCTCAATGATGATGAGGTCAGCACGCTCTATAGTTATCTGCGCACACTTAATCCTACGGATGATGCCGGTCCTGCCGTTGTTTGGAAAAAGAAACCCAATCCTAAGTATCAACTGGAAAAAGACCCCATCTCAAAATGGGTCAAGGGTTTCCCCCGACTAGAGCGTGTTGACATGGGTGAAAACATCTCCGCGCGAGCGTATCACGTCGGACTACCCGGAGATCTTAACTACAGCTTTGATCCGCGTAACATGGCAATCGCCCAGATTTGGGACGGCCCGTTTATGCGTAAAAAAGACCAAGTAGGTCGCGGTAAAGGTGGTGCAGAAAAAGGATTCAAACACAGGGACTACAGCATAGATAATCTATTCCAACCCTACGATGCGAAAGGCGAATTGGTTGATTTATCGTTTGCGTCACCCAACCGCATGTTCGACGGAAAACAGTCCGCCAAATTCCTGGCTGACAAATCGGATTTCCTCGCTGTCACCAGAGCCTTTCCTGCCAAGTTTGTGGGAGTCGATACACCCAAGCAACAAGTTCCTACTTTCAACTATTCGGTCGGCGACAACAAAGTCTCGCTCGAGGTCAATATTACCAAGGCCTTTCAGCTTGAAGCAAATTTCACATTCAACCTCAAGACCGAACAACACCTTGTTATCCCGCAGGAGAAACTCAAGGATATCAAAGTCTCACTCGGAAAAATTACGGGTAACAAGTGGATTATCCCAGCCGGTAAACATGCATCCGTCAGCTTCACTGCAACCTTGCCAAAATTGGCAGGTGAACTTTACCCGTCCGATATTCAGGTAACGGAGTCATACGCTCCACAGGATCTGGAGTGGAAGAAATCTGAGGGGAAGATCACCCTGCACCCAGGATACCGCCTCGAGGATGGCAACTCCCCGACAGGCCCCTTTGGTCGTCCTTTGGTTTTCGAAGCGTTAGGCATCGAGTTCCATCAAGGCGAAGCATTCGTATCAACCCGCACGGCGGGTATTTGGAAAGTCGTCGATGGGAAATGGCACCTCTTTGCCGAAGGCTCCTATGAGTCCATCGGGCTTGTCGTGAACTCTGAAAAAGACATCGTAATCGGAGAAAAGGCAGGCCTAACACGCCTGATCGATAACGATGGTGACCACTGGGCGGAGACGCGCGAAAACATCACCGACCAGTTCCGTTTCAATGGAGACTACCACGAGTATCTACATGGACCTATCAAGCAGAATGGTAAATACCTGTTCAGTCTGAACCTGGGTAACGAGGTCAAGGGAATGTATAAAGCGAATGGAGTTTGGATGGGCACCGTCGGCGGACTGCGCGGATGGATGCTGAGTTCTGACGAGAAGGGAAATACCGAGTTATTTGCCAGCGGATTTCGTAGTCCAGCAGGTCTGGCTTTGTCGCCTGAAAACGAGATTGTTTATACCGAGAACCAAGGTGAATACGTGGGCACCTCGAAAGTCTTCAAGGTGAAGAAGGGAGGCTTTCATGGAAACCCCAACGGCCTGATCGACATCCCCGGAAGGAATGTGGATAGCCCTGAGGTGAAGTGGGATGCCGTCAAGGACACCCGTGAACTGCCTATTCTTTTGTTACCCCATGGTGAGGTGATGAATGCACCTGGATCTCCGGAGTTTTTGACCGATAAAATTGCTTTCGGACCTTTCCAAGGGCAGATGCTCCTCGGCGACCAGCTGCAATCTAATATCTACCGTATCGATACCCAAGTGGTCGATGGTCAAGAGCAGGCCGTGACCATTCCTTTTGCAGAGGGATTGAAATCAGGGGCAATGCGCCTCAGGTTCAACCCTTCAGATTCCAGCCTTTGGATCGGCCAAACTGGCCGCGGATGGCGTTCACGGGGTGGTAACACGTATGCACTACAACGTATCGTCTATGACCCGAAAGTTGAAGTAGATGCCATCAAGACGGTCAAGGTCACCAGCAAGGGATTTGATATTCATTTCACCCAACCTCAGACAGGTGCGGATGAGTGCAAAAATATCGAGTGCACATCTTGGTATTACTTAAACAGCAACAAATACGGATCACCCAAGCAGGGTCAACGTCAAGATAAGGTTCTGTCGAGCACTTGGAACGATGCCAAAACGGTTTGTTCGATTACCTTAGATAATTTCCAGGTGAAGAAGGAAAAGAGCTCGGACAGCTCACGTGTTTATTGGATCAATCTGGCAAAAACCGCTTTTGGCGAAAAACACGGCTCGTATTTTGCCAAAGCTTACTACACGCTCCACAAAATCCCTACTAAATAGACCCATTATGAAAAATGCCCTCCATCGTAAATGCTTGATGCCAGCTGTCCTATTAGGACTGACGGCCCCCCTAATCGCTGAACCAGAAGTCGTGCCCGGCGCCACTGAGTCAAGCCCCTCACGCTCACAGTATTTCTCCTGGATCAACAATACCAACGAAGGCTCTACCGAAGCCCAGACGCTGACAAACCTGGCGTTCTTCAAGTGGTTGCATGATGACTATGGTATGAAACTTGATATTTATGCCTTCGACGCCGGTAATATCGATGGCCCTAGGTATTACGGCAGCACCAAGACGGATAAGTTCAAAAAGCAGTTCCCACGTGGTTTTAAGCCTATTTATGATTACGCCAAGAGCTTCGACTGTCGACTAGGCGTCTGGCTAGGGCCCGATGGCTTTGGTGATACTCCAGCGGAGGAAAAGGAACGGATCGATTTGCTTGCAGGTTTTTGTCGCGACTACGAATTTGCCCTATTCAAAATGGATGCTGTCTGCACCCAACTACGCCCCGAAAAACAAGCCGCCTTTGGTCGCCTTATGACCGAAGTGCGCAAGCATAGTCCTGATCTTATTCTACTGAACCACCGGCTCAACCTCGGGCCTGAAAAAAAGCATGCCACCACGTTTCTTTGGGGAGGTGCCGAGACTTACATTGATGTCCACATGGCCAATCGCGAACTCACAGGAACGCATAACCGTGTGAAAGCAATCTCCCGCGGTCTGGTTCCTGATCTGAAGAGACTGACTGAAGACCACGGTGTCTGTATTTCGTCTTGCCTCGACTTCTGGGATGACGATCTAATCCTCCAGGCATTCAGCCGTAATCTGATCCTTGCTCCTGAAATTTATGCCAACCCATGGTTCCTGCGCGACGACGAGTTTCCTCGCTTGGCCCGAATCTATAACCTGCATCGACGTTACCGTGACATGATGGTGAAAGGCATCGTTCTTGATGAAAAACGTTACGGTCCGCATGCTGTGGCTCGTGGTGACGAGTCCACCCGTCTTATCACGATGCGCAACCTCACCTGGGAGCCCGTGACGTATCGGGTGAAGCTCGATGCTTCGATCGGCCTGAATGCAAAAGGTGCTGTCGAAGTAAGACAGTTCCATCCCTCGGAGCGAGTCCTCGGGAGTTTTAAGAGCGGAGACGAAGTGGCGGTCGAGGTGCTGCCATTCCGCAGTTGCCTGGTTCTGGTAGATACAAAGAAGACTGGAGGAATCGGCATCACTGGCAGCGATTACGAAGTCGTTCGTGATATTCCAGGCAAGGACATCGTCATCGATGTTCTCGGTGGAGCAGGAGAAACCGCTAAGATCTCCCTAGTTTCTAACGGGAGTAAATTTAAGGCTGCGAGCCTTGATGGAAAACCTATGCCGGCGCTGGCATCTGGCAGTTCTGTTGAAGTAACCTTTCCCGGTAAAAAAGATCGTAAGTCTTGGCATACCAGAATTGGTGCGCCCAAGGTGACTGATGTGCCTGCTGACGCTGAGACAATTTTTGAAACCAGCTGCTTTACCGCAGACAATGACCCTCTGGAAATCCGCTCACTCAGACGCTCCGGTGAAACAAAAATCCCACAGGTGCAAAAAGCACGTCAGGCTTTTCTTGATCAAGAAATCATCGCCGAGCGTGGCATTCTCCAGGACTACGTATTTGATGGTAAACCCACCGTTTATGACTTTGAGCGCAAGCGTGTTCGTGCTCCTGAAAATCGTAATCTTCGACTCGACTTTGGCAAACCAACTAAACTTGACCACCTTGTATTGGAAGCAGCTCCAAAAACGGAGGCTACTGAAACCAAAGATGTGGCTATTACGGATCAACATATCGTAGAAGTCTCAGCTGATCTGAAAACTTGGACCAAAGCTAGCCTGTCTAAAAACGGTCGGAACATTCACATCAAGTGTGACCCAGCCAAAGCAATCCGCTACGTGCGAACCAATCTGAAGCCCGGAAAACTCGTTGAAATCCGTGGTTTTTCCAGTGCTGATGCACAACAGGAGCTGGAACGTAAAGACTGGCGGATGAGCTGGCTCTTCCCTCCTTTCCGTGAGGTTTGCAAAGCCTGGACGCTGCCCTTCACCCTCGATCATGCACCCAAGGGCGGTTACCTCACCGTAGCTTGTAATGGAAACCACGGTATTCAGGGAGCTTGGGTTGGTATGCGCGTCGATGGAAAATATATAGGTGCACCTGATCGGGCACCTTCCTACATGGCAAATCCATGGGAATACCCAGTCAGAAAAACCAAAAGCAACTACAGCTTCTTTATCCCTGTGACACCCGACATGGTCGGTAAAAAATGTGAGGTCGTCATCCTCGCCTTTGACCCCGAGAATTTGGATTTCACCCCCGATGTATGGCAGGCATCCTATCCGACACCTTTCGTTAAAAAGACACTAATCCTGAAGCGTAACCCCTAGCAGGAATTAACCCAATCCATCATATTCCCATGACTCCAAAATCCGTCCTATCGCATTGCCTGTGTTTCTCCCTCCTGTCCACATTCGCCCTGGCCGACAAACAACAACCCGACCAAAGTGAAATCAAAGGGATCAACCTAACTTCACCCGATTTCAAAAAACTATTTGACGGCAAAACGTTAGACGGTTGGGAAACTCTTCCAGGCGGCCAATGGAAAGTCGAGAACGGAGTCATCGTCGGGCAGCAAGACAAAACCGAGAAGCGTCACGGCATGCTCCTTTCCAAAAAGGTCTACACCGATTTTGTGGTGAAACTCAAATACAAGTCCATCAAGGGAAACAGCGGCTTTTATTTTCGCGCCGAAAGAGCCAAAAGCAAAACATCCGTCAAAGGATTCCAGGCTGAGATCGATGCCGACAGCAAAGATGTCGGAGGTATCTATGAAACCTCCGGTAGATACTGGGTGTCGCGCCCATCAAAGGAAAAAATCAAAACCTTCTACAAAAAACACCAGTGGAATGACATGGTGATCAAAGCCGTCGGTAAAAATACCACCGTCTACGTCAATGGCGTGAAAACCGTTGAACTCAAAAACGACACGGGTCGGACCCAAGGGCACTTCGGATTACAACTGCACGGAGGCCAGGAGATGAACGTCGAGTATAAAGATATCGAAATCATCGACCTGTCTAACAAAGTGGATTACACCAAGACCAAGGAATCCGAATTCACCCAGCTGTTTAATGGTAAGGATTTGACCGGATGGAAAACCACAGGAAACTGGGTC
The DNA here is from genome assembly GCA_037620805.1 of Akkermansiaceae bacterium. Lineage (GTDB taxonomy): Bacteria > Verrucomicrobiota > Verrucomicrobiia > Verrucomicrobiales > Akkermansiaceae > Oceaniferula. Next base: position 4,355 of record JASJLI010000152.1, on the reverse strand, counting down.
GTCGAACCGGGAAATATCCTGACACTCAAACCCCGGAAGGGTGAACATGGATGGAAGCGATTTGCCGACTACATCGCCACCACCCGCAAGTATGGAAACTTCGTTCTCAAACTCGATTTCAAATTCGACAAAAAGGGTAACTCAGGAGTCTTTATGAGAGTCGCAGATCCCCTGCTACCCGTCACCACCGGCTTCGAATTACAGATCCTCGACACCCACGGATTAAAAAAACCAGGCCACCACGATTGCGGCGGTATTATCACCACCAGCGGCCCATCAAAAAACATGGTTAAACCCGCAGGTGAATGGAACGAATACATCATTTCCCTCAACGGCAACCAACTCAAAGTAAGCCTCAATGGCGAACAAATCCAGGACCTCGACATCAGTAAAACTGGACTCAAAGACCGACCCGCCAAAGGCCACATCAGCTTCCAAGACGAAGCCAAACGCATCTGGTACAGAAACGTCCGCATCAAGGAACTCAAGTGATATTAAACGCCAAAGGGGGGATAAGTTTCAAAAACCAAACTCCAAAAACCAAGTAAGACAGGGGTTGCTTCACATATCCTCCGCTGTGGACAGGAGTGTCCACTCTCCTTATGTCACCCCGCTCGCGGGCCGGAGGAGGGACACTCTTGTCCCTCGGCAACCCAAGCCCGCAACCCAAGCAAGATTCGTAAGATTCGTGGTTTCCAAAATGAAGTATCAATCCAATCCATCATCCCAATGAAAAAAAGCATCCTATCCCGTATCGTTCCCGCCGTAGCTCTAGTTGCTGCCTGCACGACACTTACCAGCACCAGCACCGCCACCGCCGCAGAGAAGATTAAAAAGGAAAAACTCCAGATCGTCTTCTGTTTCGGACAGTCAAACATGGTCGGATTGGCGTCCGTGCCAACAGCTTGGTACATGACCCAGCCGCAATACGTGCCCCCCCGCGAAGCCACCGTGATTAAATCCCGCTACTTCGATTGGAACTTCTACTGGAGTGGTGCCCGATACTATCAAGGGCCGAAGAAACAAGAATTAGTCGACCTCGTGCAAGCACGCAGAGACTCACGTATGAAGTGGCGTCAACGCATCAGAGGAGCTAACGGAGCGGTATGGAAAAAAGAATGGGGCGAAAAACCCAAATCAGGCCGCACCAATGTCTACGCATTCCTCGATCAAAAAGCCGAGGATGAAGGGATCTACAAACGCATCAAAGACATCCTCGATTCCAAAGAAAATCAATTCACTGTCGATGACGCCTATAACGAGTTGATCGCGCGCGACAAGGTGAATGCCGCAGAGATCAAGCGTGCCAGCGAGCTCTACCTCAAGGGCGCGACCGATGCCGATTTCGACGCCTTTAACACCGCTGTGAAAGAGGCCAAAATCAACCCGAAAGATCAGGGTCCAGACTGCGAAAAAAACCGCGCGATCTACGCCGGCCTGGCTCAGAAACATCTCGGATTACCAATCGCTAAACGCACCCGCATCTTCGGCCACGGCGCCATCGGTGGTTCCGAGGGAACATCCGGCATCGACCGCAGCACCCAGGGGCCACTCAGCGTAGGCTACGGTGGCGGCATCACCACGATCGGACCCGAGTATGGAGTGGGCATCGCCCTGGAACAGCTCATCGATGCTCCGATCCTTCTGGTCAAATGCTCATGGGGAAACACCTCCATCGCCGGCGCTTGGAGAACACCTTCACTCGACGGCGTAGAAACCCCCATCGAAAAAGCAGGCCGCGTGGCTTGGGATAAAAAGATGGCGGCGGAAGCGAAAAAAGCTGCTCGCGAGTATACCCCCTCTTCAGCACCCACCAAAAAAGGTGAACTCTCTTGGTGCTGGAATCAGGTGCTGCCACAGGTCGACAAAGTTCTCGCCGACCCCGGTAAGTATTACCCCGACTATGACCCCAAAGTCGGCTACGAAGTCGCCGGCCTGGTCTGGTTCCAAGGATACAGCGACAAGGACAACCCCGCTTACGGCGAACTCTTCGCAGCACTGATCAAAGACTTCCGCAAGAAGGTCAAAACCCCGAAAATGCCCGTCGTTTGCGGCACGCTGGGAATGGCAGGGTTTAAAGCTCAGGCCTTCTCTGAAGGAGCCAACAAGGGCATGGTTGAAACCTCACAGATGCCCGACCTCGCAGGCACCGTTGATGTCGTCAACACCGCCCCCTATTACCCCATGGAACTTGATCTTATCAAACAGGTAACGAGTTCCTTTGAAAAAGGCTCACCCGAGTATGACAAAGCCCTGATGATCCGGAGCCGCGCCACCAGCAACAAGGGATTCCACTACCATGGTAGCGCCAAGTGTTTCATCCTCATGGGCGACGCCATGGGCCGCAGCCTCGCTAACCTGATAGCCGGCGGTGAACCCACCATCAATAAAGCCCTCAAAAAATAATGTCTTTCTCCAGTCATCTACTTACTAGGACCAGGACTATCTCCCGTTCCATTCTTCTCGCTGTGCTTTGTGTCTGTGCCGTCACAGCTTCGGCCACGGCGGCTAACACTCACCAAACAGACGTCGTTGTCTACGGCGATGCCTCCGGTGGGGTCACAGCTGCCGTCCAGGCCGCTCGGATGGGGAAAAAGGTAATCCTGGTCTCGCAATACGGCCACCTCGGTGGACTGACCAGCAGCGGACTGGGGTGGACCGATATCGGAAACACCGCCATCCTCGGCGGGCTGTCGCGCGAATTTTACCACGAGGTCTATATGCATTATGAAAATGATGCTGCTTGGAAACAGCAAAAACGTTCTGAATTTGCAACCAAAGGGCAAGGAGCTAAGACATTCAACTCAGCCACGAAACTCGCATCAGTTTTCGAACCCAAAGTTGCCGAGGCAATCTTTGATCAAATGATCAAGAAGTCGGGAGTCATCGTTATTCAAGGTCGGCTAGACCTTAAAAATGGTGTCCATAAGACCGGCAAGCTAATTTCTAAGATCATGCTTGAGGATGGCTCAAGCGTGAAAGGGAAGATGTTCATCGATGCTTCATACGAGGGAGACCTGCTCGCCGGTGCTGGCATTTCTTTCATGATTGGCCGCGAGCCCAATGCGCTCTATGATGAGGTTGGTAATGGTAACACGGGGCCATCGAAAAAGAACCAGCTGCGAAAAGGAATTGATCCCTATGTTGTGAAGGGCGATGCCAAGAGCGGCCTGCTACCTGGAGTCAATCCGGATATGGGAGGTAAAAAAGGTGACGGCGACAAAAACCTTCAAGCCTACTGCTACCGTATGGTTCTCACCAATGCAGAGGGCAACCGCGTGGCCATCAAGAAACCGGCCGGGTACGACGCAAAAAATTACGAACTGCTTTTCCGTTCGATCGAGGCCGGTCAGAAATGGGGATTTTTCAAAACCTCCCCCATGCCTAACAAGAAAACAGATTCTAACAACGTTGGCGGCATTTCTACCGATTTCATTGGAGAAAATTATGGTAAGGACTGGGACTGGTCGACGCTTGACCACAAGGAGCGCGAGGCACTCGCCGCGAGACACCGCGACTGGCAACTCGGGATGATCTGGACTCTACAAAATCACCCGCGCGTGCCGGAAAAAATCCGCACTAGCCATGCCCAATGGGGACTCGCCAAAGACGAGTTTCAGGATAACGGCAACTGGCCGTACAACATCTACGTTCGCGAGGCGCGGCGGATGAAATCTAGCCTCGTGATGACTGAGGCTCACTGCAAGAACAAGATTCTAGTGGCGGACCCAGTAGGTATGGGCGCTTACACGCTCGACTCACATAATACTCAACGCTTCGTACACAACGGAATGATTATGAATGAGGGTGATATCCAGACACACATTGGAGGAAAACCCTACGGTATTTCCTATCGATCCATCGTGCCAGATGAGCAAGAGTGTGAGAATCTCCTCGTCCCCTGGGCACTCTCCGCCACCCACATCGCCTTCGGCTCAATCCGTATGGAACCCGTCTTCATGGTTCTCGGCCAAAGCTCCGGCACCGCTGCCTGCCTCGCCATCGACGCCAAGTCCAGCGTGCAAGCCATCCCCTACAACACCCTCCGCACCCGCCTGCTCAAAGACGACCAACGCCTGCCATAACGGCACGCGAAGGCTGGGTCCCTCGGCAATGATTGGTTTGGCGATGTGATCGACCACGGTTCAACATTCAACATTCCTTCGCCACCGGTCCCACCGTTCCGCCCTCGATGAACTCGGCGTCGATCAGCATCTGGCGGGTGTCTTCTTTTCCGTGCCGGATGTTATTAGCCCAGCGCACGATCCGATTGACCATGAGATCGTTATTCCAGCTGATATGCGAGATCGACGGCTCGAAGCGGTTGAAATACGGGGCCTTCTCGATGCAGATCA
>JASJLI010000151.1:0-39152 GCA_037620805.1 Akkermansiaceae bacterium | reverse complement strand
CAGCGGGGAAAAGGGGAGTCGATCTGGGATATCAAGCGCCATATGGGGTTGATGTCCACGGCTCTTCATCAGCAGTATCGAGTCTCTGTGATTGTTGAGACTGTTTTGCTCTCGGGCTTCTTTGATAGCATCGGCGTTTACCGATCGGTCAGTCCGGTGCAAAAAGGCATCGTATCGGCATGGCTGAGGTTTTTGCAGATGGAGTCGTATTTAAAAAAGCCCTTCCAGCAGCTCTCATTTGGTCAGCAACGGATGTTACTCATCGCCCGGGCCCTGATCAAACATCCCCATTTGCTGATCCTCGATGAACCCTGCCAGGGGCTTGATCCAATGAATCGTGCCCTCGTCATCAAACTGATCGAGCAAATCGCCGAACGAGACATCGCCCAGATCCTCTACATCTCCCACGATGCGGAAGATCGGCTCGCGTGCCTGACCCACGAACTGAAATTCATCCCCTCGGATAGGGCGGATGCTGGTCATCCTCCATACCAGATTAAAATGGCGGAAATGGCGTAATTGCATGACACGCAACATTTAATCCCATATAAATCAATTTACGCAACAATCCCTTTAGGCTTGAATATCCGCCTTAAGCAGATCAACACGCGTTTGCAAATCACCTCTCAACCACCAACCACTAAAAACAATGAGCCAGAACTACTTTAACTCACTTCCACTGCGCCGTCAGCTGGACGAACTCGGCACTTGCCGATTCATGGACATCTCCGAATTTGAAAACGGAACCGAAGCCGCTAAAGGCAAGAAAATCGTCATCGTCGGATGTGGCGCCCAGGGATTGAACCAGGGCCTCAACATGCGCGACAGCGGTCTTGACGTTTCCTACACACTGCGTGATGCAGCGATTGCTGAAAAGCGTCAGTCATTCCTTAACGCTAGCGAGAACGGTTTCCCAGTAGGCACCTACGAGGAAATGCTTCCTACCGCCGACATCGTTATGAACCTCGCACCTGACAAACAGCACACTTCTGTTGTTGAGAGTGTCGTTCCTCACATGAAAGAAGGAGCCTGTTTCTCCTACGCCCACGGATTTAACATCGTGGAAGAAGGCACACAGATCCGTAAGGACATCACCGTCATCATGGTGGCTCCTAAGTCACCTGGTTCTGAAGTTCGCGAAGAATACAAGCGTGGCTTCGGTGTTCCTACCCTGATTGCCTGCCATGGCGAAAATGATCCTAACGGCGACGGCATGGACATTGCTATGGCTCTCTGTGTTGCTCAAGGCGGTCACCTCGCAGGTGCTCTTGAGTCATCCTTCGTTGCCGAAGTGAAGTCCGACCTCATGGGCGAGCAGACTATCCTCTGCGGTATGCTCCAAGCTGGATCACTACTCTGTTTTGAAAAGATGAAGAGCCAAGGCATCGACACCGGTTATGCCGCCAAGCTGCTTCAAAATGGCTGGGAAGTTGTTACCGAAGCTCTTAAGCAAGGTGGTATCACCAACATGATGGATCGTCTTTCCAACCCCGCCAAGATCGAGGCATTCCGCCTTTCCGAGCAACTCAAGGTGATCATGCGTGAACTCTTTGAAAAGCACATGGACGACATCATCTCCGGTGAGTTCTCCCGCACCATGATGGAAGACTGGGCCAACGATGACGTTAACCTCCTCGGATGGCGTGAAGCTACCGGTGAGACCGAGTTTGAAAAAACTGTAGGCACTGGCGAAATCAGCGAGCAGGAATACTTTGATAACGGCATCCTCATGATCGCCATGGTTCGCGCCGGTGTTGAGCTTGCCTTTGAAGCTATGGTTGAAGCTGGAATCGAGCCTGAGTCCGCTTACTACGAGTCACTGCACGAGGTGCCACTCATCGCGAACACCATCGCCCGTAAGAAGCTCTACGAAATGAACCGCATCATTTCCGACACCGCCGAATACGGTTGCTACCTCTTCGCTCACGCCTGTGTGCCACTTCTTGAGGAGTTCATGACTACGGTTGACACAGATGTTATCGGCAAAGGGTACGACCTTGAAGACAATGGAGTCGACAACGGCACGCTCGTTGACGTGAACTTCATCATCCGCAACCACCCGGTTGAGGAAATTGGTGAGATTCTTCGTGAGGCCATGGGCTCTATGAAGGCACTTTAATACCATCTCCCAAAACAGAAGAGCCCATTGGTAGAAGCTGAGATATTAATATTTGGCTTCGCATTTAAAAGAGCTGGGACCTTTTGGGCAGGCTCGGCGTTGTCGTTCAGTCGTGGTGCCCGCACCACTCCTTCACTCCGCCTTGATCTTGTCCAAAATCTCTCCAGCCAAAGGTCTTTTCAGTTTTACTCAATGGTATAATTCTTCTAACGAAGATTATCATTCAAATTAAAAGGGAGCTCCTCGTGATGAGGGGCTCCCTTTTTTTTAATGAAGTCTGACAGGACTACGAGAAATGTTAGGCGGGCATATACCGCTCAAGGACCGATTTGGTCAGGCGGGCAAGTTTCTGCAGCATGGCATCGGAAAAACCGATTTCCAAGCCAGTCTGCACCAGGTGCTGGGAAACGGCGTCATTTAGAAATTCGACTCGGCGGCCTAGTTGCTCGACCCGGTGTTGTAGCTTCATGGTCTGTTCGACGCTCTGAAGTGCAAGATCACTGAGTTTCTCTTGTTCGGGCACCGGAGCGGACTCGGACTTGAGTAGTGGCTCGACGGCATCCACCATCTGTTTAGTCCAGTCGTGCAGGCTGCGGTGTGCTTGGCGGGACGATACAAACGCAGCTTTCAGAGTGGAGTAACTGGATAGATTGGCTTCGACGGCTTGTTCAATTAGTCTCTCAATAGGCTGCTCTTTACCCGAGCTAGCCAGTTGTTCGATACAACATAACGCAAAGCGGTTGAGCTCGTCTGTGGAAATTTCATTTTCCAAGACGAGCCCAATATTTGGGGGCTCTGGGGGGGAGGGCACGACGACGCTGGGCTGGGCGGCGTGCGGTTGCGATGCCCGACTTGGAAGATCGGCACATCGTGGGGGGCGGGGAGTTGTCTGGCGATCCGTCAGGTATCTGCCGTGGAGTGGGTAGTTACGATTATAACGCGGTTTCATTGGGGACGACGGGGGTGGGGAACCCGTGACGTAAAATTGCCGCCAATAGATAATTTAGGCAATCTATAGAACTAACCAATTTTTAAAACATTGAATAATCAATGGTTTAAAAAGCATGTTTAGTTAAAGTTAACTATTATGATTGGCTAAGTTTTATGCGAAATCGGCTGAATATTGGAGTTTTTTGGCAATTATCTTGCCTTGTAAATGAGGCTTTGCTAATTTATCGCCGTGTCCGAATATCACATCATGCAGAAGTTAGCCAAATCCGTGGCTGAAATGAGCGATCAAATGAGTATCGAGCAGCAACGCTTGTACACAGAGTATGTGACTAAGTCTCTGGAGGCGCGTGAGGCTGAGGAGGCATTTTTTGCCGCGGCGGAGATTGAGACAACCAGTGATTCAAAGGTTGCGGATACCCTGCGTGATATCCGTGGGATACTACAGGATCAGAAATACCGTCTGTCCGGTAGCGAGGCCGTTCTGCTGGCTAGCATGAGTAAGTTGCTTGAAGGTGACGAGTATCTCGATACCAAACGACTGAACATTCTGCTGCACAGCTTTGATCGCAAGCCTTCGAACACGACCAAGATCGTGGATACTCTGGACAAGAAATCTTTGATGGAAACCAGGAGCGACGGCTTGCATTCGCACAAGACCTTCCGTCTGAGCCGCAGAGGGGAAGACCAAGTGAGTGATCTACTTGCCCAGCTAAACAGATCGACTGGTAGTGACCGGTTGGCTGTGGTTGATTAGTAGAGGCTAAGTTTTAACTTTGTCCCTACTAGAATATTAGGAGGTCTCTAAAAAGTTCCTTAGCAGCTGTAGCCCATTGTGTTGACTTTTTTCCGGGTGGAATTGAGTCGCGATCAGGTTGCCACGGGTAACGGCGGCGGCAAATTGGAGTGCATAATCACAGGTTGCTGCGATGTCTTTCTGATTGGCTGGCTCCGGGTAGTAGGAGTGCACGAAGTAGAAAAATGGATCTTCTGGCATGTCCTTCCATATCGGATGACTCGGATCAGACAGGGTGAGGGAGTTCCATCCCATGTGTGGGATTTTCAGGCCTACATCTGGAAAACGCTTAACGGTGCCGGGCAGAATAGCAAGGCCTTCGGTCTCGGGTGACTCTTCTCCGTTTTCAAAAATGAGCTGATAGCCTACGCAGATACCTAGGTAAGGTTTGTCGTCAGCGGCCCACTTGCGGATGGGGTCAAACATACCCTGTTTCTTTAGGTTGGCGGCGCAGTCACCAAACTCTCCCTGGCCAGGGACAACGAGATGGGTAATGTCCTCCATTTCCTCCGGGGTTGTGATCAAAGCCACGTCCGCACCGATGGCGAGAAAGGCATTCTCCACACTGCGGATATTACCGCGTCCGTAATCGACAATACCAACTTTCATGGGGTAGATATAGAATACTTAAATTACAACTGACTTACTAAACTAATTACTACGTAACTAGAGAGCCTCCTTGGTGCTCGGGATACCGGTTTCACGTGGATCAATTTCCACGGCTTGGCGGAGAGCGCGTGCGAGGGCTTTGAAAATAGACTCTGAGATGTGGTGACCATCACGTCCGTAGAGTAGCTCAACGTGGATGTTGGCACGTAGATTGTTGGTGATGGCACGACAGAATTCTTCGGTCAGTGTAAACGGGAAATTGGGGGCGTCCGGAGTGGAAGTGGGGGCACGAAATTCGAGGTGGGGTCGGTTACTGAGGTCCACTACGCAGCGGCTCAGAGTCTCGTCCATGGGAAGGTAGGCCATGCCGTAGCGGCGGATGCCTTTTTTGTCGCCAAGTGCCTCGCGGATGCAGTCGCCAATCACAATACCGGTGTCCTCGACAGTGTGGTGCGCATCAACTTCGATGTCTCCCACGGTTTTGATAGTGAGGTCGATCAAGCTATGTTTACTCAACAGGGTGAGCATGTGATCGAAGAAAGGGACGCCAGTGGAGATCTCCGATGTACCAGTGCCGTCGAGGTTGATCGAGACGCTGATGGATGTTTCCGCTGTTTTGCGATCTTGGCTTGCCGTGCGTGAATTCATAGTTACTGAGGCCGAGATTGCCCGTAAGGGCGCTAGTTTGCAATGGCAATCTTGCCATTCAGTAGTATCAATCTTGTCATTCAATAGCATCAATCTTGTCATTCAATAGCATCAATACTGCTATTCAATAACGAGCTGGTTGTTGGCTACTTGCGTTTTCTTCTACCCTTACCTTGCTTCTTTGCCTCTACTTACTTAGCAGCTTCCTCAGCTTTGGCCTTTTCCAGCCACTCCTGTTCGGCGCGCTCTTTGGCTGCTTTTTCATCGGCGGCTTTAGTCACTTGTTTTTCCTTCAGTTGCTTAGCTAGTGGTGCTGTGTATTTCTCGGGGAGCTGCATTGACTGCAGCTGCTTGATGAAATTGGCAGCATCTTCAAGGTTACCTTTCGCGAGGGATGACCATGCACTACGAAAAACGGGGCCAGCAAGTTCTTCTTCTTTCGAGCTGTTCCCCGCTCCAAGTCCTTTAAGGCTGTTTTCTACGCTACGTAGGTTGTAATCGAGTGATTTTTTGTGGTATGGGTCAATGGTAAGCCATTGCGTATGCAATTCCTTTTCCTCTTTTTCGATGAGCATTTCGTAGGCTTTTAAATTTTCGGCGAGGACTACCACTGTACGTTCGCGATCACCGTCTTCTAGGCTTGCGATAACTGATTTGCGTTTGGCTTCGCGAGCCTCTAGAGTGCTGATGTAGTTATTGAGTTGGGGTCTATATGCTTGAAGGATACGCCCAGCTATCGTCGTGCTGTTTTTGTAAGCGGTCGATTTTGCATAGTCGTTTTTGAGAGTTTCCCACTTTCTGAGGGCTTTTTGACTGTTTCCGCTGGAAGCGAACCTTTTCATGTCAAGCAGCAGCATACGTGCATGGATGTCGTAAGTGTTAGCTTCCATATCCGATGCTGAAATAAGCTGACCACCTAGTTTGATTCCGCCTTTAGATATCGTTTGGTGTTCTTTTTCGAGAGTATTGATAATGGCCGTTACCGTTTTGGCGTTATTCGATTTTGGATACTTGGAAAGAAAATCCCGTGCGGTTTTGATGCGGTTGGCATAGGCTTTAATGGACAGTCGGTCAGGTGTTGGAACCAATGCCTTAACCTGATTGAGCGCCCTTGCGTCTTTGGCCTCCTTGATGATTTTATCCACCTGGTCTTTAGGGATGCGGCGCTCGTCCGTGATGGACTTAGTGACATAGACCTCAATGAGGTAACTTTTGTCGTCCTGCGTGAGGACTTTACCTTCGTATTTCACCCCCGTTTTAAGAACGATAGTGTCTGCTGTTAGGTTTGGGGAGGCGACTGCTGTGATCAGGAGCAAGTAGTGACGTAGTTTCATATTGTGTAGTGGGGACTGTGTTTAGTAGTGGTTTGGTGAGAGTGAGGTCTTTTGAGGGATATGTAGATTCAGGGATTACTTGAGTAGCGTTTCCAGTTCGGCGACTGTAGATGCTGTGCCGATGACTTTTCCACGTAAGACGACAGTGGCAGAGCCTCCGGGTAATTTACCTGCTTCTGCTCCAAGCTCAGGATAGGATCCTTTTTCAGTAACAGAAATAATTTGGCATTGGCTTTTGCAGGCAGCGAGCCTGAGCTCAGACGTTGCGGGTGTTTTTATATAGACTCTTTTTAGATTTAAAATGGAGTCTACGGTTAGGAAGTCGATGCTGGCGATGGGGGCGGTGGATGCGCTGCGTAAGAGGATGCTTTCGAGGCTGTTTTTTTGAGCTGTGATGGTTTCGTCCGTAGCTCGGAGGGTAAGGCGATACGCATTGGAGTATGCAATGGACCACGTGCTGATGTTGTTGAGTGCGTGAAGGGTATAGATGACTTCGGTTTTATAGGTTTGAGGGTAGTTAGTTCCGTCATACTCCTTGATGAGATGTGTACTGGAATCCGAAAGTAATGAATTCATTTGCGTATGAATCTCATGGGCCCACTGCAGCCAATCGGGGTTGAGCGTGACCTCATGTAGGTCAAGGGCAGCTTGACAGACTAGGGCATAGTCGGAGCCAGTAGCGGGCATGAGGTTCAGAGTGCCGTTAAATCTTGCGTGGTGAAGTTTACCTGAGTCACCGAGGAAGTTTTCGCGAACGAAGGCGAGAGTGCTTTGTGCTTTCTTCAAGTGTTTCTCATCACTTGTAGCTCTGTATCCGGCGATACACGCGCCCGCATACAAAGCGGATGAACCGGATGTAGAGAGCTTCTCCACAAATGGTTTGTATGGCTTCTCTGTGCGTAGTTTGGCGAGCTTTTTGGTGATGGATTCCAGTTTAAGCTGAAGAGCGGATGGATCCAATGATGTTTGGGCCGCGAGTTCTTCGAGTGATACTTTCCATGTCAGTGTGTTTTTTCTGAAATACGAGCGATCCGGGTCGTCGACCAGAGGGATATTCCCCAGCCCCTTGAGACCAAATGCAAGGGTGCAAATTCGCGATTCATCCTCTGTCAGAGCGGCTTCGATTTCTTCGATCGTCCAGATGCACGGGTTTTCTAGCACCTGATTCGATGCGTGAATTATACCGAGTAAGTGCCCACCCTCAGGTAGGACTAGGTGTTTTTGTGTATAGGTCGAAATTGAATCCGCTGCCTTGAGATAACGAGCGTCGCCGGTAGCCTTATAGAGTCCGTAGAGAGCCTTCATGGAGTGCGCTTGGGCGCCGAGTGTCTTAGTGAATTGTGGAAGTGCGCTTGTTGTTTTCTGGGTACCTGCATAAACGCCACCATCAAGTGGATCGATGAGGCCACGGACGAGAAAGTGATCGGCTGCAAGTATTGCGGTTTTTGTATATCGCTTTTTTTGCGTTTCTGAAGAATCTGGATGGTAGGATGCTTGGATAAGAAGGTTTATGTAGCGTGCAGGGGAAAGGTTGCCAATGCCGTCGATGGACCCCGATGTAGGATCGAAAAGTGACGCAGCTTGCCTAACGGATCTCAGAGTCAGTCCCGTTGTATCCTCAGTAAGGGGCTCAGGCACAGTCGACTCCATACGCCGGGTAAAGTCGTCTCTACTGTTTTTCAGCACGTAGTCTGGATCATCACGCCAGACTTGATAGACGGTGTTACTCATACGTGAAATAAGTCCATCGATATCCCTGCTTGAGCGTGGGCCGACCGGACTCCAAGAGATTGGTTTGCCTTCATAGGAAAACCAGATCAGCAGAGGCGTGGCAACAGGAGATCTTGATTTTATGCATAGCATTGCGGCAAAGAACTCGAGATCTGGATGGATGTTACTATCGATCAGCACATTAACATGATGCTCATTGAGTAGTGTGCAGGTTGAGGGAGACTTGTTGATTTGTTTTAAGATTTCCAAGGTATTGGCATCCGTGCCGGATCCAATCAGGGCGAATATCGTTTTTCTCTCGCTTGAGGCGCGAGAAAACAAATTTCTGTCCCAGCCCTGCCAGTGGACTGGTGAGTCACCTTGGCTGGCTATAAATGAACTCTCGGTCTTACTAAGCGAGTTTTGATGAAGTTCAGCGACATAGATAGCCTGAGTTTCGGTTGTTGCCGTGGGTTCTTCCTTGGGGCGACAGGAATTGAATGTCACCGGGAGAGCAATAGCAGCAGTTGCAATTACGAGCAGGCGAGGGGGTAGAATAAAGGGGCGTGTGTTCATCGTATCAGGAATTGCAAACTATTCTGGAGCATTCTAATTTGATCTTGGGAAGATGCACCAAAAAAAACGAATAGTTGAAAATAGTAAATACTACGTAATATATGTGTTCTAGTTGAGAAAATGCTTTTGTCGCGCTCATGTGTCGCTAGTCTGATGCAGAGTTTGCCAAAATCGTGATTACTATTACCGTATCTAGCCAAAAAGGGGGAGTGGGGAAAACCACAGTATCGATCAATCTTGCCCATGCCTTTGCAAGAGCAGGGAAGCGCACGTTGCTCGTGGATGCTGACCCTCAGGGATCTGTGGGCTTGTCTCTGACTCGCCAGTCGCGGACGTTGAATGGTTTCTATGATGCCATCGCCGATCCTAATTTTCCTCTGCAGCAGCTGATCGTTCCAACGCGCCTTGAGACCCTGAGTATTGTCCCTGCCGGGCAATGTAGCGATTATGAGCTAGGAGGAGGATCTATGGGTGTATCACTGCACCGAGTTCGCACCTTTTTTAAGATGGCGGAATCCCAAGGCTACGATATTTGCATTATCGATACAGCCGCTGGCCTGTTTGGAGTGACGGCTGATGTTCTTTCTGCCTGTGACTCAGTGGTCGTACCGCAGCAAGCCGAGCCGCTTGGGGTGCGCTCCGTAACTAAAATGCTGGAAGCGCTTACCAGAATGAGAGTTGTGAACCCTCGTCTGAATGTATTGGGAGTTGTGATGACAATGGTTCAAAACCGCCTCGCTGAGAGCCTGGAGGCTGTGCAAGCGCTACGTAATCTATTACCCCAGAGAATGGTGATGCGGAATGTCATTCCTCGAGATGACCTCTTCGTCCGTGCTAGCGCCAAGGGTTTGCCCGTTGGTGTTATGGAGGAAGGTGCTGGCGTGCTGGCCGTTTTCGATAGTTTGCGTTTGGAAATTGAGGCTAAATTAGAAGCTTACCCCCACTAATTGAGAACAATGGACCTTGTGCAATCATGGCTGGATGCGAAGGAGGTTCGCCGTATGGCGGATAGTCTGATGGCACCTCCACCAGAGGTGGGTAAATCCGCTTTGGATGCTGGCTATGGAGATGATTTTGAAGGGTTTGCCGAATCGGTTAGTAATGAAGTGGCCGCATCGTCTTCTCGGTCACCCGTGCCTCGACCCGATGGCCGTCCTCACGCCCAGAAGCAGTTTGTCAAACCTACTGCTCCGCCAACTCCTAACGAAGAGCCACAGCGAGCTGCAGTAGGTAATGCTCTTGCTGATGCAAGACGAGTTGCCGAAGATAGCGGTATGTTGCAATCAGGTCATGCCAACTCCGATGCTCGCGACATTAGTAATCCAGTTGAATCTTCCCACCCGGTATCGGTGGCGCCTCCGCAGCACAATTCTCCTTTCAAGGTTTCAGTCGACCAACATCGTGGTGATACCGATCCAGTTGCACGACAACTCAGCCCTGCAGTGGGGCCTTCTGATGCCCAAGTAACACCACCGGACTTGATTTACTCAGATCAGTCTGGAGACAGGGAGGAACCTGCCACTCCACAGAGTCAACCTACGGAGCACTCGTTCCAACCCGAGAGTGAGGTTGAGCCTTCTGGAGCTCAATATTCTCCTGCTCAACAGGTGCCAGCTGAGCCGATCGCACCTTCTCCTCCAGAGATAGAGGACACTCATAAGCCGGTGAACACTGATCGTGCGGTTGCACGCAGCCCGTTTCTATCCAGACTGCAGCAATTTAGTTCTATTCTCCGTCGTGACCTCAATGCCAAGGCTATGTTTCTCATTGATAACGAAGGCCAAGTCCTTCTCGACGAGGTTGAAAACCCCAAGCTCATTCAGGTGGCGCGGACATTGGCCAATGCCTCCTACCGTGCTAGCCGGCAGACAGTAGGCGCGGCCGCCGTGGGGAATCTCCATGTTAAAATTGGTGCTAGCGCTACCCTGGAAGTCGTTCCTGTGGAAAGCAGCTATGGTCTTCTTATCCTGGGTGCGATCTTTCCCGCTCCCCTTGGGGCGGAGCGCGTGATGCAGGTTGCGGAACTGCTCTACAAGACCGTTGAGCCAAGCTCCTAGGAAAACTAGCCCCTCTGTAGGAAATTCATCGCGCTCTTCTAGCTCGCCAAGTGCCGTCCTGTGTGGTTTTCATGGCGACAGGCGACGCCTTTTGATTAACCTCAGACCACCACATTAACCATTAACGACTATGTATTCAGATTCATATAAAAACAAGCTTCGGGGAGTCCTTACCGAAATTGATGAAGCTGGACTGTATAAACACGAACGTAAGCTGGCCTCCACTCAGAACCCATCCGTAACTCTGGATGATGGTAAGGAAGTGATCATCATGTGTGCTAATAACTACCTCGGCCTGGCTGATAATCCCGAGGTGATGAAAGCGGCTGAAGACGCCATTAAAAAATGGGGCTTTGGGATGGCATCAGTTCGTTTCATCTGTGGAACTCAAACTTTGCACAAGGAGCTTGAGGCTCGTATCGCTAACTTTCTTGGAACCGAAGATGCAATTCTCTACACCTCGTGCTTTGATGCAAATGGTGGGCTTTTCGAAGTTTTATTAGGACCTGATGATGCCATCATTTCAGATCAACTAAACCATGCTTCGATTATTGATGGCGTAAGGCTCTGTAAAGCAAAACGCTACCGTTACTCTAACAATGGTATGGCGGATCTTGAAGCTCAGCTGAAACAGGCGGATGCTGATGGAGTGGGTCAAAAACTCATCGCCACTGATGGGGTGTTTTCTATGGATGGTGTCATTGCTGATCTCAAAGGCGTCTGCGATCTTGCAGAGAAATACAACGCTCTTGTGATGGTCGATGACTCCCACGCCTCTGGCTTCATGGGTAAAACCGGGCGAGGCACACCCGAGTATCATAACGTCATGGATCGCGTAGACATCGTTACCTCCACCTTTGGTAAGGCGCTTGGTGGCGCGTCAGGCGGCTTTACCTCTGGTAAAAAGGAAATCATCGACCTGCTCCGTCAACGAAGCCGACCCTACCTGTTCTCAAACAGCGTGGCTCCTGCCATTGTCGCAGCCACGATTAAAGTTCTCGATATGCTGGAGGCCTCCACCGAGTTGCGAGACCGCCTTGAGGAAAACACCACATACTTCCGTAGTGCGATGCAGCAGACTGGTTTTACTATTTCTGGTAAAGATCACCCCATCACTCCGGTGATGTTAGGGGATGCTGCACTGTCGCAAAAGTTTGCCAATAAGCTACTCGATCACGGAGTCTACGCAGTCGGTTTCTTCTTCCCCGTAGTCCCCCGCGACAAGGCACGTATCCGCACCCAGATTTCGGCCGCCCATACTCGTGAGCAACTCGATAAAGCAATCGATGCCTTCGTCGCCGTCAAGCGTGAACTTGGTATCTAACGGTCCACTATTTTCTTATGCCGGTTTTTGATCATCTGGACTTTTGGAGAGATGATCATGCTCGTACTGGAGCAGAGAATATGGCTGTCGATCAACTCCTGATGGAGAGGATCGGGGCTTATCCAATGTTGCGGATTTATCGCTGGAGAGAGCCGACGGTTACTTTTGGTTATTTTCTTACATTGCAAGATGCTCAGGATGCTTTCCCTGAATGTTCTACAAGACCGTTGACCTATGTTCGTCGCTGGACGGGTGGAGGTATTGTGGATCACAGAATTGATGTTACTTACACCTTGGTCATACCTAGATCACATGCATTGTCGGTTGAGCGAGGGGCCGAAAGCTATCGACTCATTCATCAGGCGCTGGCGGATGCTTTTAAAAAATTAGGTGAACATGTAAGAATCACAGCCATTGACGAAGGTGACGGTGGTTTGGCGTGTTTTACCAATCCAGTGGCCTACGATTTAACCAATACAATGGGTAAAAAACTGGCTGGAGCAGGCCAGCGACGATCCCGTTACGGGTTGCTTCACCAAGGAAGTCTTGTTACGGGAGTGGATGCAGAAAAATTAGGTTCTGAACTGGCTTCATGCCTTGCCCCCAATGTACACAACTGGTTACCGGAAAAATATTTTGCGGAAAAAGACTTCGATCAGGACGTTGCAACGCTGGCAGCAGATCGTTATGCCACGGATGCTTGGCTGCGTAAAAAGTAGAGCCATTCGGGCCTGATAGAGTTCAATTACTCCATTCCTGAATTGTCCGCCGGTTCGGGAGCTGCGTCGCCGTCGGAGGGTGAGTCACCTTCAGGTTTTTTTGCTGCTTTACTCTCTGCTTTTTCCCCACCCATTAATTTGGCAGGGAGGAAGTCGCCTGTCCTCATGTTATGGCGTAAAGTCATGCCTGCAAAAATGGCTGCGAGAACGAGGATGAAAACAAAGAGTGTTTTAAATGCGCCGCCGCTTTCCTGAACCTTGGGTTGAGAGAGATGAGCGTGAGAAGCGCGTGGCGAGTAAGTGGTGGCTGAGCGCTGCTCATTGCCGTCATCACTTACCGGAGGAAGTTTCTTTTTCTGGTGTGTTGTAAACTCTTCATCGGCAAGCTTTTCAAGCTCATCATCGGAGAGTTGGAATTTTACCGGCACATCACCAACGAGCACTTCCATACCATCGAAGAGGTCGATGGCCTGCATTAAGGTATCTTCTTGTTTGATGCCGTTAGTCGATCCCATATCGCGGAGGACGTATCCTCCCTCGACCCGTTCCATCACGCAGTGGTTTGTGGAGGCGGAGCCACACTCCATGATGATGTCATTATCACCTCCACGACCGATCTTGATGACTTTGCGCTCGAGTTTGAATCGATAAGGTTGCGGAGTTTTTCCTGGTTCGGAGATGGTGACTCTAGGCATGTTAGGTGCTGTGGGTAAGTGGGTGAATCTATTTGTTATTAAACTCAGAGTTTAATCCCTGAATCCCTGAAGGTAAACTATTCATAGATGAATCAAGGTCTGTTGGCAATGGGTTATTCTACCCGATTACCTACGATTCAGTCACGGGAGTATTTCAATGAGCTACATTTTTAATCAGTAGTTTTTAGTAGCTTGAGCTTAGTGACACGTCCAGTGGCATTCCAGTCTTGGACATAAAGGTTGCCGTTTTTGTCGAAGCTTAATCCGTGAGGGGCTGTAAAGATGCCGGGTTTCTGGTCGGTAGCCGGAACCCTGAAATTAGCCCACTGCTTTTTGTTGGGGTTGTCACCCACGACAGAAACGACCTTGCCTTCCTTGTTGACGATGGCGACGCGAGCCTCAAGCTCGGCAATCGCGACGTGATTACCGTGAAACGAAATGGCACATGGTCTGCGTAGATCAGTGGCGTGAACACCAATCCAATTTCCCTCTAGGTCAAAATGGACGAGGCGACGTTTTTCGCGGTCGCATACGAGGAGGCGTGGTTTGTCAAAGCGAAGATCGATCCCGAGCCCGTGTGGAGTTCTGAACTGTTTGTCGTCTTTGCCGGGGCTACCCCAGGATTTGATGATTTTTCCTACCTTATCAAATTTGTGGATCTTGTTTGAGCCATAGCCCATGCTGACGAAAATCGAGCCGTCTGGCGCGACGGCCACCGCCGTGAGTCCCTTTGTGCCGCCGGGGATTTCACCCGTATTTTCGTTCGGGATCGTGAGTAACACTTTGCCATCGAGATCGAGCTTAACCACACGGTTTTTTTTGAGCTGAGCGCAGTAGAGGAATTGCTTGTCACCCTCAGTAACCATGTGGAGTCCGTGAACTCCTAAAAGCTCGGGTGACATGGCTTTGACGAAGGTGCCATCCTCTTTGAACACGGCAATCGACTGCTTGCCGTCTGTGCTGACGTAAATGAGTCCGTTTTTATCGACGGCAACTCCTCCGTGTGTGGGTCCCAGTTTTTTTCCGTCGGGGATGACTCCGAATCCCGGAACGGTCTCGTAAGTGAACTCTTTTTGCCCAGAGCGGATGACCTCTGTGACTGCCTTTCCCTTAGGGGCATGCTTGTGGCTTTCGTGAGATTGGCTAACTGTGAGCAGGCTCGCAGTTACGACTGTTGCGGTGAGAAGTATTTTCATCATATGGTTATCCACAGTAAACGTGGGAGTGCCTCACCATATTTCACCAGATGCTAACGCCAACTAAATAATTTCAACAGCTCGTCGAATTATTTCCCCCAAACCGTTTTTACTAGGATCCTCTCTACGATCAGGCTGATTGGTGGTAGGACTGAAACGTCGTAATTTAGCTCCCCGTCCTTTTGGCTTCCGCCACTATGCCCCACTAAGGTGAGCAGAGTGTAAGGGTTTGTAGATTCGGGTTCAATCGACGCCGCATAGATTAATGACGGAGCCCGATCGCCAGGAAGGTTCACTTCCACGTAGAGAATAAAGGACTCTTTGGCTTCATTTAACTGGTTGTCTAGCAGCCATTGATGGTTGATGGTCGGCTGGGAAATAAGGTCGGTAGCACCTGCAGGATCAACCCCGCAGACAGCGGTGTATCGGTGACGCCAGACGGGCAGGATATTACCTCGACGCGCATCTTCGCCCTCCCATGGATGGGCCTCACTATATTTCAGCGAACCG
Organism: Akkermansiaceae bacterium; assembly: GCA_037620805.1. Lineage (GTDB taxonomy): Bacteria > Verrucomicrobiota > Verrucomicrobiia > Verrucomicrobiales > Akkermansiaceae > Oceaniferula. The sequence continues at coordinate 23,911 of JASJLI010000151.1, read as the reverse complement.
GTTAGGTAGAGCGTCTCAATGATGGTTCCCGCTTTGGTTTCCGCCCAGATTGCTACGGCAGAGCCTTTTGGGTTGGCTTTCCAGAGCAGCTCGAGATCAAGCGATGCGCCAGCGCTGGTGAGCTTGGTCGTGCGGATAAGTCGATCATCATTACGATACGCTACGGAATCCTGAGATCGAAAAATGGAGGCGTGATTCCGTTGTTCGTAGCTCAGTGACATCATGTGGGAAACTCCCGGCATGCCAAACCACGCAGCAGTCCAGAGTGCGGTACAGATGATGGTGGTGACGAGTGGTGTCATCCATGCTCGTGGATGATTCCGAGGTTTAAAGACAGCTTTAAGATTTCTCGATTTGTCAAAGAGATGGACGAGGATACAGATGCCTAACAAGGCTCCCGAGATGATATGGAGCCGACTCAGGTTAAGACTGAATGGGATAAAAAACCGTAAGCCTCCCGTGCTGATGAGCACGAGAAAATTAAGTAACATCGAGATGTAGAGGACTCGCTTCATACTGGGATGAAGTGGACTCTACTAGATTCCGATTAGCTTACGAAGCTCTTTGATGTGATTTTTGGCAATTCCACGTGGTGTGGTTTTGTGTTTTTTACAAAGCGCCGCTGCATAGCCGGTGGCAACTCCCATCTGACCACAGGTAAGCATCACCCGCGGGCCACCCAAGCCAATGTGTGAACAACTAAAACAACGACCAGCCATCATCAGATTGGGAACATCCTTCGAGTAGAGAGAGCGGAAGGGGACATAGTAGTGCCCTTTGAGCTTCATAAATAGAGCCTTAGAAATGAAATCGACGACAAAGCCCTTCAAGCTTTTTTGATAGTGCATGTCGATTTCGCGTTTTTCAACCACAACACTATCAGGGAATTTAGTGAGGCTGGTGACGTCCTTCATCGTATAAATATGATCGCCGATGAGTCGTCGCGATTCACGCTTTCCACCTATGAAAGCGACCCACTCAAGTTTGAGTTGAGCATTGGCCGGGTTCTTTTTCACATTGGAAAAATTACCATACACGGCACGGAACATGTGATCGCGGATGGCTTCGGCGTCATGGATCTGGTGCCTATCATTATCGGAATACTCCCAATACCACTCACTCTTCTTTTCAGCGTAGGTCTTGGCGACATCCTTTGCCCATGGAACGGCGGGGAACTTACTCGCTTTTTTACCCTTCACGCTACGCCACATAACCGTGGTTCCCATGACGCGGTTGTCCTCTTTTTTTGGGCTCCAAAGATCACCAAATTTATCCCAACCTTCATCATACTTGTCTTTTGATTCACGACCATAGCTGAAGCTAGCTCCGGCTTTGAATCCTACGACGCCATCGCCCGAGCTGTCGATAAACTGTCTACCCTTCACGCGGATGCGTTGACGAGATGTGTTGCTGCGGGCATCCACACTGCTAATTGATTTTCCATCCATCGCCACATCGGTTACCGTGAAATCCATGAACAAGGTGACGTTCTTCGCCGCTTCGAGCGAGGCGTGTCGCTTGGCATCATCCTTGATAGAATCAGGGGAGTTGTTAGCCCAGTGTTTGGTGTCGATTTTTTTAAGTATACGGGCGACCTTGCCGTGGATTCCAATCGTATGCACACGGACTTCTTTACTGGCATTACCGCCGAGTACTGGGCGGTTTTGAATCAAGCCTACTTTGAGACCTTCTTCATCGGCCGCGAGTGCAGCGCCACAACCAGCGATACCTCCACCAACGATAACGAGGTCAAAATCATGTGTTTCATCGATGTCGCCACTGAGTGAACCGCCGTGCTGACGGTTTCTCCACGCCTCGAGTTTTTTTAAATCATTAGGCGGTGTGAAATCGGCATTGGTGGTGAAGAAAATGGCTTCGCAACGACCTTCGAATCCGGTGAGGTCAGCTAACTCAAGTTTGGTTTCTCCTACGGCTAAATCCACAGTGGTTCCTTTTTGCCACGCCCATCCATCTTGTGTTCCGAAAACGGTCTTGTTCTTTATGCCATCGACAATGACCTGGAATCGACCGGGAGCCTCCCACTTACCGGGGCACCAATTCTTGGTGCGCACCCAGACGTGATATTTGCCGGTTTTTTTGACGCTGATGGTTGTGGACGCATTCGCCACAGGGTTTCCCATCCCGTGAGCCAGAAGGTAGGGCGATCCCATCTGCTCGATAAACTGCGGGTCAACGACCCAACCTCCTTTTTCAGTGAAGCTGAAGGCATCGACCAGAATGTCGTTAAGGTCGTTCTCCGCGTTAGCCGTAGCCGCATCGAGTGAACTTGGAGCTAGTGATGAGACTCCGAGGATTTTGAGGAAATTACGTCTTTGCATGAGTGTATGAGGATTCAGGTCTCTACTTGAGGTATTGTATAATTCTTTCAAATACTTCTTTAATCAAGTAAGCTCTGGATTATTCTGAGGCTTCCTCCTCCTCCTCCTCAGAATCATTGTCCTTCATGGCATCGATTCCTGCCCCCGCGGCTTTGCCAGCGAGCCCCACGGAGGTGGTCACCACCTTGCCTGCGATTTTTACAGGCACGGTAACTAGAGAACATGATCCTAATGCTAGACAGAAGATGGTGGAGATGAGAATAAGTAAGGTTTTCACGACGAAGGTGCTAGCCGTGATCGGCCGCAAGGTCGAGTTTTTACACATCCAATGACGTGTCTATGCAGAGTAATCTTTGGAGTGTTTGCATGGGAAGCACCGAACTCGGCGTGTGCGTTCACAGTTATTTCCAATCACGGCAAATATGACAGCAGGAACTAGCATCAATATACCCAATGCAAAGGCCCCGCCATTTCCGCCCATCGCAAAAAGAAACGGCCCGAGGCATAAAACGACCAATGACCAAGGTATGGTGATCCAGTGTGAACCTGATTTGCAAAAGCGTCCAACCTTACCTAAGCCGTAACTCAGGTGGATTTTAGGATGTAGCTGAGCTCCACAACATGGGCATTGCTGCGGGATGTCCTTAGGCCACTGAGGTTGCAGATAGGCGTTGGGCAAGTTGTCCTCCGTGGCTTGGATGAACTCTTGTTTTACGCGTGGCGTTTACTGGGTGTGGGTTGTTTACGTTTTAAACATCCCACACCGGGTTGATTCTGGGTATTATAATTGAGAGTCTATTTTCTACTCGATATCGACTCATCAAATAGCCTAGAGAGTAGCTGATTAGGCAAGAGGCCTACTTTTTAGGCGGTGCCGGTTTTTTAGCTGGCGGTGGCGGTGGAGGATCTAGAATGTTGAGCAGTGCGAGGGTGGTTTTCGACTCTGGAATATCATCGATCACATCCTTGGCCTTTTTAAGTGTGGCAATGGCTAAGGGTTTGTTGCCAGCTTCTCGATGGATGTCGGCGGTATATAACCACTGCCTTAGCCGATCGGATTCCTTGATGTGTTTTTTACTCGCAGTTTGGAAAAAGGCCACGGCTACCTGGTTCTGTTTGTGATCTCGGTGCCAGAGGCCCAGGTATTCGTAGAACCTCGCGTTAGCCTTCGCTGCTGCGACGGTGCGGAGTTTTTTAACCATGGTTTCCGGTTCTTTACCCCAGCGTTGGTTGGCAAGTCGGATGGCTCGGTAGTCGCGGTCGTTCGCCTCTTTTTGACCACTTCCATCAAGATGGATGAACGGACGATAGAGCGGGTCGCCTAATACAACATTCTGCCACGAAAGCGCAGGGATGGCCATGTAGGCGGCCTCCACGAGTGAGTATCCCTTGATCAGGCGATCATGGAGGATATCAAAGTGATGGGTGAGTTGTAGGTAGGGTTCGTAAACGTTACCGACGGTGGCGGCGGCGCCCTTTGCGAGGATGGGTCCGGTCCAGTTTTTGTTAGCATCGCGAAGGTTACTGGCGCTATAGGAATGCAGGTGAATGGCCACGGCACCACGTCGAAATTTGAAATCCTTATTGAGAAGCGGACCGTTTTTGTGGGTGGTGTACCAACCATAATAGAGGGCGGCATCATTCATCGGGTAATTGGTGGTGAAGGTCTGTTTATTCCGATCAACCACGGTGGGGATTCCAGTGGTGCCGTTCACTTTGGCAATACTCTCCAGCCATTGATCGCCTGCGGTGTATCCCGCTCCCTTTTTGGCGAGATCGAGATAACACATACCCCAGAGGCCACGGGCTTCTGTAGCAATGGCATCGTCAATCATACGTTTGCAAATTGTGTAGTCGGGGCCATCAATGCGGCCAACAAGTAACATACGATAGAGCCGGCTTTCAGAAAAACTGACGTCTTTGTTATAATAGGGATTATTCAATGGCCCAAGGGTGGGGAGGCCATAAAGACCCAGTAAGCTTAGTTCGGAATCGACGGCGGCTTCACTGGCTTTTGCAAAATGGGCAGGCAGCTTTTTTGTGGTATCAACGGCCGTAGCATCTTTTTTGATTTTAAATGGTACGCCACGCATGGTGACCAAGGTCGTGATTTTACTGAAAGTAGGGAAGCGTTGCCCGTTAGAATCCGTGCCCATCACCCACCATTTACGTTTGAGGAATGCTTGGCGCAGTGGATCGCGTAAGGTGGCATCGTATTGCTGGCGCGTGATTTCATTTTTGTCCGAGAGCGCAAGTCCGATAAGATTAGAGGTCGGGATTTTCCTCATCTTCGCATAAAACTCAGCAAGGTCCTTCGATTCGGGAACCTTACTATTATAAAGTATAACCACACTTTCGGGTTTGATCGGAGCTGCCTGGACTGCCTGAGCTAGCAGAGAGCTTAGAATGAGAGAGACAAAAATAAATTTCATAAATGGTAGGAAGTGGAGCGTAGGGAATTAAACGGGTGGGTCTATTCGATAATCGGGAAATTGAGTTTGAGCCCGTCGTAGGCGAACTGGAAGTTCTCCGGAAGCTCGTCCATCGCTTCGTTGACGTCAAGTTCATGAGAAAGATGGGTCAGATAGACATTTTTAGCCCGAAGCTTATTCCCTGTCTCCATGGCTTCAGTAAAATTCATGTGGGTGGCGTGTTCACGGCGATGCAGGGAGTCGATAATCAAAACGTGGATATCCTCGATCAGATGCCAGCTTTCCTCCGGGATGGTTTTGACGTCTGGCAGGTAGGCGATCGATGGGGTGCCCGGATAATCAAATCGATACCCCTGAGTAACCACATTCCCGTGGTTTACGGGGACTGGTGTGACGGTCAGTTTTCCTATGGTAAATGGCCCGTCCGTCTCGATGGGGTCAGGTTTGACATAGCCGCGATAAATATTGGTGGGGAGAAAAGCCCAGCTGAAGATCCGTTTAATCTCACCCAGACACTCAGAAGAGCCATATAGGGGCAGGGGGGCGTCGCGGTGCCAGCAATACGCCCTCAATTCATCGAACCCAGTGATGTGATCAAGGTGCGCATGCGTATAGAGCACGGCATCCACCTGATCTAGCTTCTCACGTAATGCTTGCTCACGTAAGTCGGGCCCACTATCGACCAAAACCGAAAATTCAGGCGTCTGGATGTGGATCGACGACCGCGTCCTCGTCAGGCGAGGATCACTAGAACTACAGACATCACAGCGGCATCCGATGACCGGAACGCCGGTGGAAGTACTGGTGCCGAGGAAGGTGAGAGAAGTTTCAGGTTTCAACTTGGGCAGAGCTTGGCATAGTTACACCCACACCGCCAAGGAGATTGGCCAAAGAAGATCATGCTTAGTTTACTGAAAATCAAAAACCTCGCTCTTGTCGATGAGCTGGAATGGCAATTAGACACCGGGCTCGTGGGAGTTACGGGCGAGACGGGAGCTGGAAAATCGGTTATCGTAGGAGCCTTGAAACTGGTGCTGGGTGAGCGGGCCGACAAGGGGTTGATCCGCACTGGAGAGGCGAGTTGCATGGTCGAAGCTGTTTTTGATCTACCTAACGTGCCCACTATCAATGCAGTGCTCGAGGACAGTGGTCTGGATCCATGTGATGATGGTCAGCTGATCGTGAAGCGTGTGATCGGTCAATCTTCTAACAAGCAATTTGTAAATAACTCGCCAGCAACTTTAGCGGTATTGAAAAGTCTGGGGGCTTATCTCGTGGACTTGCATGGCCCTCACGATCACCAAGGTCTGCTCTCGACGGATCGCCAGTTATCGATGCTGGATGCATACGCGGGTATTGTTAAACTTGGAGGGCACTACCGCGCCGCATGGCGAGAATGGCGTGATCAATCCGAGGCTTTACAGGCATTCCAAACCTCAGGAATGGAAGGGGAGCGAGAGCTGGATCTACTGCGCCACCAGCTCGAAGAGATCGACGCCGCCAAACCAAATCCTAGTGAGGAAGAAGAACTTGAATCGACTTATAAACGTGCTTCCAACAGCTCCCATCTGGTCGAGTTAATTGGCGGAGCCGTGGGCATTTTATCCGGTAGCGAGGATTCGATGTTAGAGCGCCTAGGTCATTTGCAAAAAGTAAGCCGTGATCTTGAAAAACTTGATCCCGCCCTACGCGACACCCTCGAAGGAGTCGATAAAGCAGTGCTCGAACTTCAGGAAATGGAAAGCGGTCTAGTCGATTATCTGGATGATCTCAGCACCGATCCAGCGGAGTTGCTTCGCTTAGAAGAGCGCATCAATACCCTTGAATCATTAAAGCGGAAATACGGTCCTGGTTTAGAGGATGTCATCGCGCATCGTGAAGCCGTGGCTCAACGATTAGACTCGGTGGAAAATCGAACCGAGCACATGCAACAACTTCAAGATGAAGTCGATGTCGCACGTGTCGTCGCAGATGACCTAGGCATGAAGTTAAGTGAAAAACGTCGAAAGGCCGCCCCTCGATTAGCCAAAGACATCGCGCTACATCTCAAGGAACTAGGATTTAAACAGGCAGCATTCGAGGTCAAACTTGTTGCCCACACCAAGCCGGAAGCCAGCGGATTGGAGGATGCTGAATTTGAATTCGGTCCCAACCCAGGTGAGCCGATGAAACCGCTGAGGCAAATTGCTTCAAGTGGTGAGATCTCCCGTGTGATGCTCTCTGTAAAAAGTGCCCTAGCCGAGCAGGATGCCACACCACTGATGGTCTTTGATGAAATTGACGCCAATGTCGGAGGCGAAATAGCACGTGCTGTGGGAGAGAAAATGGCAAAACTCGGTGAACGCCACCAGGTGGTTGCTATTACTCACTTTCCGCAGGTCGCGGCGGTGGCGGCCCACCACTTTGTGGTTAGCAAAGATGTCGAGGAGGGGAGAACCTGCTCGCGGCTTGTTTCTGTCGCGGGAGAAGAGCGTATCAACGAGCTAGTCCGTATGCTCGGAGGCGGGGGTAAACAAGCTCGTGCCATGGCCGAGAGTCTTCTCGGATAGTGGTCTCGATCGCCTAACGCATTGTTGGTGCTACTGGGGTGTCGAACAATATTGTGTAGCTGGAGCCTGTTGCCGCGCTGCTGCTGGCCTCTAGGACATCGACTTTCCAAGCTAAGCTCTTATCCATCTGATAGGCGTGGAAATCGCCCTTGAGGTGAAATCCATCGGAGGCTGACACCTCGATGGAATTGGTGCCATTTTTAAACTTTCCATTTTGAAAGCTGATCGTAATCGGGTCACCGATGCTATCTTGGGTGGCATTGCGAAAATAGATCCTCAAGGCTCCAGTATTTGAGTCATCACTCAGAGTAATACTAGCCGCAGGAACCACGATAGCCCCAAGCTTGATGCCTGGTGCTTTCCCTGGGGATTTCCAAAACGTGGTAAACTCAGTGATGGTTGCGTGTTTTCCTTCAACCGGAAGCTCAAGAGTGTCAGCGGTTACGGCATCGTTGTTTTTCCCTCGTAGCCAGATGTAGCCATAAATGGTTATACCGATAAAAATTGCAGCGATAGCCGAGAGAGCGATTTTTTCGGTAGAGCTTAGGGAGAGTTTTTTCAGTGGCTCGACAAGAGCTCCTATCTTGGAAGCATCAGAGGCAGGTTCTTCGGTATCATCCTCAGTTTCTTCGAGCAGCTCCTCAGAGGAGCTAGCATCGTCTGTGTCTTCTGCCAAATCTTCAAAATCATCATATGAGTCATCCTGATCAGCTTCATCGGGTATTTCAAGAACCTCGTCATCTAGCGCTTTGTCGTCCTCTAGGTCAAATTGATCATCATTTCCTAGGGGGGCTTTTTCCACAGGTAAGTCATCTTCCTCCTTCTCCTTGTTGATTTCTTCTACCTCTTCAACTGGGGTATCTAGTTCAGCTTGGACCTCTTCTGTATCTTCCTCGCCAGATGAATTTTCGTCAGCCACTGGTGCGTTTTCCTCCTCAGGCTCATCGCTCGAGACAGCTTCATCCGCGTCATCCCAGTCGTCCTCAAGATCCCAGAGTTTTTCCTCTTCAATTTGAGAATTAAAATCGTGTGCTTTGCGCGGTGAGTTTTTGTTTTTTTTGTCCATGGCGATGACCAAGATTGGTAAAGGAAATCAGCTTTAGCTTCAGTGAAGTGGGCTGGAATGAGAGGGTGATGAAAAATCGAATTACCTGCAAGGCGATTGTTTGGCCAGAAGAATTCTCTCCCAGAGCTAAGAATTTTGAAGTGAGATAATGGACGAGATGGAAATTCGCACTTGATTTTGCCTCTTTCATAGGCGATTAAAGCGCCGTCAACATTACCCATCCTACAAGACATGGCAGACAAAGAAGATACTAATTCCGAAAATGTGAAGGGCGCTTTCTACGTAGATAGTCAGTGCATCGACTGTGACCTCTGCCGTGAGACGGCACCAAACAATTTCCAGCGCGAGGAAGACGAAGGTTATTCCTACGTGTATAAGCAGCCTGAAAACGACGAAGAGCGCGAACAGTGTGAGGAAGCCATGGAGGGCTGTCCCGTCGAGGCTATCGGCGACGATGGGGCTTAATCCCAACGCACCGAACTCCCCTGATTCCACTTCTGATTCAAGAGCTGGTTCAAGTGGGAGATCGAACAACTTGAAACCTCGCGTTAAGCGGGACAATGCGTCACGCCTACAAGAAAAGAAGGCGCGTATGCGAATCCTTGTCGAGTGGTTGGGTGGTATTGATCCTCCCAACCCCGCAAGGAATATCCACCAGCCAGGTGAGTATCTGGATCAGCTTTTAAAAACGATTGGTGTCTCAGAAGGCGTCGATGAACAAAGGCTCAAAGACGTGTGGAGCACCGTGGCGGGAGCGTTCGTAGCCCAGCATACCACTCCTGAATCCATCCGAGGAGGTGTTCTTGTTCTGCGGGTACTCCAACCAGCGATGAAGTTTCACCTCCAGCAAATGAGTGGTAAACTACTCGAAAATCTTCACCGAGAACTCGGCAAGGGGATTGTGAAACAAGTCGTTTTTAAGATCGGATAAACTAAATCGGCATATCATCACGAGTAATGGTCAAGTCACGCATACACAGCTACGAAAATTGGATCTTCGATTGGTCCGGCACCCTAGTCGATGATCTGGCCATGGTTCTGGATGCCACCAATCACGTTCTACGCCAGTATGGTAAAGGCGAGATTGACCGCGAAAACTTCCGGATGAACTTTCGCCTGCCCTACTCAGGTTTTTACGAAGAAATTCTGCCTGACGTTCCTCTCGAAGAGCTGGAAGATCATTTCAGGCAAGGCTTCGCCGACTCCGAAGCTTCAGGGGTCACGATGCCACTACTTCCCTATGCGGTTGAATTTCTCAAATGCCTACACGCCAAGAACAAGCGCATGTTTATCCTCAGCTCAATGGATGCTGCGGCGTTTGACCGGCATGCCGTGGAGCTTGGTGTGGATCACTTTTTTGAAGCCACCTACGCGGGCGTACTTGATAAGCGCGACCAGATTCACCGGATGCTGGATAGGCACGGTCTGAATGCTGCGCACACGGTTTTCCTCGGTGATATGTGCCACGATGTGGAAACAGCGCGTCACGGTGGGATCACATCCATTGCCTTGCTTACTGGTTATCAGAATGCTGAGCAGCTATCGAAATCCAACCCCGATCTCGTGATTGATGATCTGTCCGAAATTCACCAACTTTTAGAAACCTTACCCCAGTAACGAACTTATGAAAAACACCGATCAGATTTTCATCCGCGGCTTGCATGTAGCTTGCAATATCGGCGTGCCGGACAAGGAGCGTGCAGAGCCCCAAGGCTTGCTTATCAGTGCAATTCTTTCACCCTTTTCGTCTGACGGTCCTCTGGAAGACGATATTGAACGCACGATAGATTACCATGCTGTGGCCATCAGGATCGAAGATGTCTCTACAGCCAAACCGCGCAAATTGATCGAAACCCTCGCAGAGGACCTCGCCAAAATGGTGCTTGAGGAATTCGCGGTTAGCTCGGTGACCATTGAAATTGAAAAATTTATCCTACCAAACACACGCTGTGTAGGTGTGATAATCACCCGATCCGCAAGTGGGCATACCGGGGCTAAAGAATAGTCGAATGTCACCACCGGCGAAATTGAACATTTTTTCTTCCAGCTTGTCTGTTGCTGCAAGCCGCAGCGATAAGAAACCTGAGTTGTGGTCTAGGCAAATTGGATGCAGCTTTGACATGCCCCACACCATGCGCCATGATCCCCACCGTCTTACCCTTCCCTCTACATCCTTACTCCTTAGGCTGACGCATGGCTAAACAAAGAAAATCGGTTGATCCCGACGCGGACCTTGTCCAGCGTTCACAAGACGGCGACACCAGAGCTTTCGATGAGCTCGTTGTTAAATACAGCCGTAAACTCTACGGATTGGTCTATAATATGACCTCCAACAAGGAGGACACGCATGACCTACTTCAGGACATTTTTGCCAAAGCTTACAGGTCCTTGAAGCGATTCCGTGGAAACTCGACCTTTTACACCTGGATTTACTCGATTTCAGTCAATATGACCTTAAACTTCCTTAAAAAACGGAAAAGGCGGGCTGGATACAGCTTCGATGACGTCGATTCAGGGATTCAGAACGACCCCGCCTTTGTAGATCAGGCACACCACTCGAACCCCCGCAGGCAGTCGAATATTCACGAACTTCAAAAAAAATTGAACGAAGCGCTGCAAGAGCTGTCTGAAGACCATAGATCGGTAGTAACCATGTTTGATATCCAAGGCATGCCACACGCCGAAATTAGCCGTATTCTTGGGGTTTCAGAAGGAACCGTGAGATCGCGTCTCTACTACGCCCATAAGCAACTCCAAGGATATTTAGAGGAGTTTCTCACGCCAACGCACTCTCCAGACCAATAATCGACAGCAAATTACCATTTAGAATCAAGCCGCTTGTTTAGCATCCAGAAAGAGCATTCAGAAAATAGTTTAAATATACAAATACTCTCGCATTGTTAATTATTCTTTTTAGAATACCACCAAATCTCACCCCATACAGATCCATGAACGACGAAAATTTTGAACAAGTCCAGCAGCTCATTGCTCTCAAGCGCCACGAGCAGCCTGATGATGCCTACTTCGAAGAGTTCCTCGATGAATTCCATCGTCGCCAACGTCAGGAGCTTCTCCAGCGTTCTTCACGCAGCCTCTTTTTTGAGCGTGTGAGCACCTGGTTTAAGGATACTAGTAAATGGAATTTTGTGATGGGTGGTGGAGCGGCCTATGCCGCAGTGATGCTGGGATTCTTTTTCTGGCCCAAAGCTGATACAACCACTCCTGCGGAGATCGATACAACTCCCATCGAGCATATTGAAAAGGAAGACATGCTGAAGCCAGACAAGGATAAAGAGCCAATCCACGAGGCTTACTAAGTTGCGGATCAAGCGGATCCTATTTTCGCTCCCTTCCTCCACTTACTCTTGGCAGACGTCTAGCTCCTTTTGAGTGTCTGTATCCTGCATTTGTATTCAATCCTATACCTCAGGATCTCGGTGGACATTTAACTTGCCGTGCCGTCAGCCGCTGGTAATGATCATCGGCAATGACTTCCAGAAAATTTATGAAAAGAAACACCCTCCATGCAGCCACCAAGTTCGCTAGCCTGATCGTCCTCGGGACACTCGGCATTTCTCTCTCCTCACTCAAAGCGCAGATCGTCAATTTTGTGGCAGCTACTGCGGAAGGTGGTAAAGCCTCCAGCTCGTCTTGCGTTTTACTGGATGACAAAGGCACAATCGCTACCGTCGTTGAACTAGGGTCGAATGTGCAAAAAGCTAGTCTGGTCGTCGATGGAAAGAATGTCCCGCTCAAGTATATTGTTAACGATGCCGATAGCCGAGTTGCCATCTATCAGATTCCTGAAGCCTCCATCGGGCTGATGAAAAAACCTGCTACGCTAGGGTCCTCACTCACACTTAAGTCATCTCAAGCCGTTTACGCATCGGCAACCGACCGTGCTGATGCATCACGTGTAGTCAGTCGTGTTCATCGTTTTCAGGGCAAGGTTCTTCCGCTTGCCGTTCTACGTATCAATCACTCCAAGGCTGCACCCCAAGCCGGAAGTGGTGTCTACAACTCCGATGGAAAGCTAGTAGGCCTCACTCGCCAGGCAGTATACAAGGTTGCTAAGAGCAGCTACTGTCTGCCAGTGGAAGTCATCACGAGAATTCGAAAGGATCACCAGCGAAACGGACGAGTGAGTCGCTGCTGGATCGGTATTATTATGGATGAACTGGTGGCTGCACCCATCGTCGAAAGTGTCCGCCCTGACTCCCCAGCCAAAAAAGCAGGCCTACAAAATGGCGACGTCATTCTCAGTATTGGAGATCTAATCGTCTCTGAATACGCCGCTGTTGTTGACGGGTTTTACTACCTCATTGCAGGAGAATCGAAAAAGTTCCGAGTCCTCCGAGGGACCGAGGTCAAAGAGTTCGATGTCACCCCCGAGGTGAGCCCGGGACGATAAGTTTTAATGCTTAAACTCCCAATACCCAATTTTGACGGCACGCATGAGCGTGCCGTTTTTGCTTTGCTTGTAAGAAGAGTTCGTGTTGATTGGTTATGCATTATGAAAATTCAAAGCATCCTTAGTATTTGTGGGCTATTTTTACTGTTTAGCTCTTGTGAGAAATCACCTCAAGCCGATGCAGGGAAGGATACCGAGGCTAAGTCTGAAGCTAAGGCTGAGGCTAAGATTAAGACGGCGCAGCACGACTCGGAATTGAGCGCAGCCAAAGAAGAAATAGAACGCTTGCAGATAAAAAATGAGGAACTCACTCAGCGTATTATTGCGAGGGAGGCCGAAGCCTCGACTTTGACGAAGCTGATGGAGGTGGGAGTAAAGAACTACAAGTCTGGATCAAAACGGGCAGCATGTATTCTCGATATTCGTAACATGCACCAAGCCACCCGAGCTCATCAGAATCTTAATGGATTTAGTATTGGTGATACACTCAAGTGGGGCGATATCTTTGGGCCAGATAATTACATCGCAGTAAAACCTCAATGCCCGCATGGTGGGGAGTATATTTTGGTGAAAACATTTCCTGCAGTGGGCACTCCCGCAGCACGCTGCTCACACGAGACGAAACACAATCATCGCCCTGAAACTACGAAGGGCTGGTAAACTAGGTCACGCGTATAGCGTGCCTTTTATCCTCCTTGGTATTTGGAGTTTTGTTTTTGAGACTTATCGCCATTTGGCATTTGAAACTTGGAGTTTAGCAGATACATCTGCGCCGCACACATGTCATTTGAATTTTCCAGCCTCAATGCGGCTCAAGCTGAAGCCGTCAACGCCCTTGACGGTCCCGTCCTTATCCTAGCTGGTGCTGGAACAGGGAAGACGCGTACTGTCACCTGCCGTATCTCTCATATGGTCGAGAGAGGGATCCTTCCGGAAAACATTCTCGCGGTCACTTTTACCAATAAAGCCGCCAGCGAAATGCGCGAGCGTGTCGGTGATATGGTCAGCAAGGCGGCAGGAAAAGAAATCACCGTTTGCACCTTCCACTCACTCTGCGTGCGGATCCTTAGAACAGGAATCGATCGATTAGGCTATAAAGACAATTTCACCATTTACAGCGGAAATGATCAGACCGGCCTGATCAAGCAGATCATCGTGCGCAAAGGTGGTGGCGAGGAAGTCCTCGAACCAGGCTTAGTGATCTCGCTGATTTCGAAGGCAAAAAATGCCGGCTTGGAGTTCTCGGAAATGGATGACCCCTTTGTCGCTGAAATCGCTCAAGCGTATCAAAACGAGCTCCGTGCCCAGAATGCTGTGGACTTCGACGATCTCCTTCTCCTTGCTGAAAAATTGATCCGCGAATTTCCCGATGTTCGAGAGATCTGCCGGAAACGATGGACCCGTATCACCGTCGACGAATTTCAGGATACCAATGGTCTGCAGATGCGCCTACTACAGCAACTCGTCGGCGAACCCTATCACGTCTGCGTCGTTGGTGACGATGACCAGAGTATCTACGGCTGGCGTGGTGCCGAGGTCGCAAACATCCTCCAGTTTGAGAAATTTTTCCCAAACCCGAAGGTGATCAGGCTCGAGTTTAATTACCGCAGTTCCGAATCCATCATTCACACGGCGAACTCATTAATCGTTCACAATATTGGCCGACGTGAAAAAGCGCTTAAGTCCGTCAAACCCGCCGGCGATCCCATCCGCATTATCACGATGCCTGGTGACGAGGAAGAGGCCGAATTTATCGCTCACGAGATCACTGATGTCCATCGGGTCGAGAAAAAGCCGCTTGAGGACATGGCTATCCTCTTCCGTACCAACTCCCAGTGTCGACACCTAGAACTCGCCTTACGCTCCGAAGAGATCCCGTATCGGATGATCGGAGCGCAGAGCTTTTACGATAAACGTGAAGTTCGTGATGTCCTCGCCTATCTTCAAGTTCTAGCCAACCCGGATGCTGATGTGCCACTACTGCGCATCATGAACGCCCCACCACGAGGAATTGGTCAGGCGGCAGCCATGCTCCTAACCGCAACATCGCGTGAGCGTGGCGGTAGCGTCTGGGAATCCATGGGCGTCCCATCCGATCAACTTTCGACCCGAGCCACCAAATCGGTCCATGCCTTCACGGAGACGATCCTCAGTTACCGCGAAAGAATGACTTCGGGTCAGGAAAACATGGGAACGGTGATGCTGGAGATGTTAGAAGAGATTGGCTATATCGACTGGGTAAAGCGCAATAGCAAAAACGAGAAAGAGCAGGACATGCGCCGCGACAGTATCGATACGGTTATTCAAGATCTCAAAGACGCTTCTAAAAAGGGTAAGACACTTCAAAAATACCTCGACCAGT
Source organism: Akkermansiaceae bacterium (assembly GCA_037620805.1). GTDB lineage: Bacteria > Verrucomicrobiota > Verrucomicrobiia > Verrucomicrobiales > Akkermansiaceae > Oceaniferula. Next base: position 8,752 of record JASJLI010000151.1, on the reverse strand, counting down.
CAGCTCTCGCCCGTGATCGGGAAAGCGATGATGACATCGATAAACAAAAAGGTGTCACTCTCATTACCCTGCACGCCTCCAAAGGGCTGGAATACCCCATCGTTTATCTCGTAGGCCTTGAAAATGGAATTCTTCCTCACAAACGAAGCATCGAGGAAGGCACCAGCGATGAGGAACGCCGACTCCTCTACGTAGGTATCACCCGCGCCCAAGATCGCTGCACCCTGACATGGTGCTCTGTTCGCACGAAATGGGGCCAGGAGCACGCTGGCGAGGCTAGTAAGTTCTTAATGGAGCTTGATGACAAATACCTGGAGAAACTCGACTACGATGACATCATGGGTGCCGAAGTCACCGAGGAGGAATCCGCCGACTTCTTTGCCGATCTTAAGAGCATGTTTGATTAGGTATTTAATTTTCATTCCTTCCGTGATTTAATCTCCTGCCATGAACTCCTACGTCATCAAAATCTTCCTCTACGAAGTCGAACCACTGATCTGGCGACGTTTTTCTGTTCCTGAAACTGCCACCTTCGCGGACCTGCATCAAATCATCCAGAAGGCCATGGGCTGGAACGATGAACAGGCACACCAGTTTCGTCATGGAAAGGGCAAGAGCCTTACCAACGTGATTGCTGATACCCAGGAGCAAGTGGCCCCGGGGGATAAGTTTCAGGATGAAAAGGAGATCACAGTGGCTGGATTTGTGGGCCGACGTCGTATACCACTTCGATTCATGTATCGTTATGATTTTTTTGACGACTGGACTCACGAAGTCGTTATCGAGGAAAAAAAGGAAGGTGGAAAAACTCTCAAAATGCTCGGAGGAGAGCGTGCCTGTCCACCCGAAGACTGCGGCGGATCATTCGGCTACAAAGAATGCCTCGAAGGTTTCGCCGAGTGGATGGACGATGATTACGATCCCGAAGTCTTTGATCCTGTATCGATCAAGCTGTGAATCTCGCCGACGCCATCGACCACTGCCTCGCCAAAAAGGGTGTTGAGGAGACCACACCCTTTGGGCCTGATGCGCTCGTTTATAAGGTGCTAGGTAAGATGTTTGCCCTCACTGATCCTGATGTCGTTCCTGCGCGCATGAATTTAAAATGTGATCCCGATCGTGCTCTCGAACTACGCGACGAATACGAGGCAATCATCCCTGGTTACCATATGAATAAGAAACACTGGAATACGGTGACTTTTGATGAAACTTTATCCTCGGATCTCGTATTGGAACTGATCGACCATTCTTATGAGCTTGTCGTGAAGGGGCTTAAGAAATCAGATCGAGAGAAATTGGATTCATGAAAAAGCTCAGATTTGCCATTGCGGGAATGCACATCGAGTGCGGAACCTTCAGTCCGCTGACTTCTGGAATAGAAGACTTTCTGGCAACGCATGGTGAGGAATTGATGGCCCGTTATCCTTTTCTAAAGAACCATGCTGACTGGGGAAATGACATCGAGTGGGTGCCATTGGTTCATTTTCGTGCGATGCCGGGAGGTGCGGTAACGGCGGATTCCTATCAGGCGATGAAACAGGAAATCCTGACACGTCTAGATGAAGCTGGAGTATTAGATGGATTGTTCCTCGATATCCACGGAGCCATGAGTGTGGAGAATATCGACGATGCAGAGCTAGACCTTTTGAAGAGTGTCCGCTCAGTCATCGGTACCGAGCTGCTTGTTTCGTGTAGCCAGGATTTGCATGGAAATGTCTCAGCCGAGCTGATCGAAAACCTCGATTTCATTACCACCTACCGCACCGCACCACACATCGATTTCATGGAAACCCGTGAGCGTGCAATGACGCAACTCGTGCACATGTCTCGCTCTGGTGAACGACCAGTACGTGCGTGGGTTGGGATTCCAGTATTGCTTTCTGGTGAGATGACCAGCACCGAAGTCGAACCTGGAAACTCGCTTTGGGGTAAACTTCCCGAGGTGATCGATGGTAAACATATCTGGGATGCCTCTCTTTGGGCTGGCTACCCGTGGGCAGATCAAAAGCGCGCCATGGCGTCCGTCGTGGTGACTGGTATGGATCGAGAAAAGGTATGCCGAGCAGCCGAAGAGATTGCTGCCGACTACTGGAACGCTCGTGAAGAATTTCAATTCATGTCACCTGCCATGCCAGTAGAAGCCGCCTTTAAACATTTAAGCAAAAACGATCTGCCTTTACCCATTTTTTTGAGCGATGCCGGTGATAACCCAACGGCAGGTGGAGCAGGGGACACTACCGGTGTGTTGAAAGCATTACTAGGAGATGGTTGCCCTGCCATTTTTGCTAGCATCCCTGATGCTGAGGCTGTGGCAAAATGTGCTACCGCTGGAGTGGGTGCTCAAGTCTCTCTTTCTTTAGGAGGGAAACTGGACTCTCTTCATAGCCAGCCACTTGCTGTCAGTGGAGTCGTCCGATGTTACTCCGAGCGCGACACCCGGTTAGGCCCGGAGGCAGTGATTGATGTGAGAAATGTATCGATCATACTCTCGTCACGTCGTCGCCCCTATCACACTCGCGAGGATTTTACGGACCTGGGAATCGATCCCATGGAAAACGAGTTGACTGTGGTGAAAATCGGTTACTTGGAACCTGAGCTCAAAGCCATGGCTGCCAGTCATATTCTACTGCTCAGCGACGGTGGAGTAAATCCAGATCTAACATCTGTTGATTGCAAAAACCTCCAGCATCCCATTTTCCCGTGGGATCAGGAATTCGAATGGATTCCAAAAGCGATTGTTTGTTAATTAGTCCCGCCGACAGGTCATCATAAACTCGTTACCGTCGGTATCCACACACATCGCAAGGTGAAGTGGATCTTCCTCAGTGTCAGTGGGCTCTCGGGTTAGATCTCCACCATGTTCCTTGAGTTTTTCGATACCAGCATGGATGTCGTCCACCTGGAAGCTCAGTCCTGTCCAGGTGCGCCCTCCTTCGCCCGCTTCGCCACCGCCATGGATGCCGATGGTAGCACCTGCAACGATAACTTCGCTCCAGGTTTCATCGGCAAATGAGATTTCACCTTCGAAGAGGTCGCGGTAGAAGTGCAGGCAGCGTTCCCAATCGGCAGCCCAGAGCACGTATTTGACTTTTTGAACATTCATAACGATTTAGTTGGCCACGATATTCACCAAGCGACCTGGCACAACGATAATCTTGCGGATCGTTTTTCCTTCAGTGTGCTGGATGACGTTGGCGTCTTTCTGAGCAAGGGCTTCGATCTCGTCCTTGGGGGCGTCGACGGCAACGGTGATTTTACCACGCAGCTTGCCGTTGACTTGAACAACGATCTCGACTTCATCTTCAACAAGGAATGCCTCATCAAACTTGGGCCAATCCTGGTCGCAGAGCATGGTGGTGGAGTTTTGAATTTGAAGTTTGGAGTTGATCTCCTCCGTGATATGCGGAGCAAACGGGTTGAGGCACTTGATTAGATCACCAATCAACAGAGCTGGGAGTTTCTCTGCTTTGCCAAAGGCATTGCAGCAAATCATCATCTGGGAGATGGCGGTGTTGAACGACATTCTTTCGATATCTTCGCCGACTTTTTTGATTGTTTCGTGAAGAACTTTCAGGAGGTCTTTATCCGTAGGTTGCTCGTCGGTTAGTTTGCTGGACAGCACCCACTCAGCTTCCTGATTTTGCTCAAAGGCAAGACGCCAGATTTTGGCGAGGAAGCGGGAGACTCCTTCCACACCTTTCATCTGCCACGGCTTGACCTGCTCTAACGGCCCCATGAACATTTCATAGAGGCGCAGGGCATCAGCACCGTATTCATCGACGACATCGTCAGGGTTGACGACGTTACCGAGGGACTTGGACATTTTGGCTCCGTCTTCACCGAGGATTAGACCTTGGTTTACTAGTTTCTGGAACGGCTCGATGGTAGAAACATGGCCGAGGTCGTGAAGGACCTTGTGCCAGAATCGGGCGTAGAGAAGGTGAAGCACAGCGTGCTCGGTGCCGCCGACGTAGAGGTCGACCATTCCCACCGAGCTTTGCTCGGAATTTGGAATTTGGAATTTGGAGTTTGAAGTTTGGCCACTCCAATATTCCTCGGCTTCTTTGGAGATAAAGCGGTCGGTGTTGTTAGGATCGCAGTAACGCATGTAATACCAGCATGAGCCAGCCCACTGAGGCATGGTGTTGGTTTCACGTCTAGCGGTCTCTGAGTAGTTGATCCAATCAGTCGCCTTGGCCAGTGGGCCTTCGGGGGAACCGGTCGGTTTGAAGTCGTCCATCTCTGGTTGCAACACAGGGAGCTCGGACTCGGGCACGGCGTGGTGGTCGCCACTTTCCTTGTCCCAGAGAATGGGGAATGGCTCACCCCAGTAGCGTTGGCGGGAGAAGAGCCAGTCGCGGAGCTTGAAGTTCACCTTGAAGGTTCCTTTGTTGTTTTCCACAAGCCACTTGATAATGGCTTTCTTGGCATCCTTCGTTTTCATGCCGTCTAGGAATCCAGAGTTTACAGCGTAGCCGGAGGCTGCAGAAGGGAGCGTGGGCGTCCCGCCCGCCCTCTTATCATCTTGCCCATAAATAGCATAACCACCCTCAGCAAGCCCCGCCTTCTGCGGATTCTCAGAAATGTAATCAATCACACGGTCAAAATGTTTCTGGCTGCGGATCAACCGATCATAATATTCAGTCTGCCAAAAAGAGCCTTCGCCGTTGATCTTTTTATTGATCTCTTTTGCAGTGAAGCTTTTCCAAGTGTGGAGTATATCACTGAGCTTGTGGCCTTCCCGAGGAGAAAAAAGAACATGGACGTGGTTTGGCATGATGACTGCCGAGTGGAGGTCATAACGCTCACCATCGAAGTGTTTGAGTGCTGCGAGGGTGAGTTCGCTCAGCTCAGGGTTTTTTAAGGCACAGGTGCCGTGTCCTTGATCGAGCCACGTTTCAACTTGGTCAGTGAATGTTTGATGATATTCCTTGGTTTGTTCTTTAGACCAAGGTTTTTCATTGTTAGACAGCCAGATTTTTCGGTCGGATTCTATTTGATTGAGTTTTTCTTTTGGCAGGCTGTCTGCCATCCGCCAAGTGACAAAGCAGGCGGATTCGTTTTGTTGCCAATGGGGGAGTTTGTGGGAAGTGGTGGTGACGGATTGCTCTTGGTTGAAGAGTGCGGGCGGGACGCCCACGCTCCCCTCTTGGACAACTTGAAGAACGGGAAGGTCAAATTTGGTAGCAAACTCGAAGTCACGGGTATCGTGACCAGGCACAGCCATGATGGCACCTGTTCCGTAGCCCATCATGACGTAGTCGGCAATCCACACAGGGATTTGCTCGCCGTTGACGGGGTTGGTAGCCGTGGCCCCGGTGAAGATACCGGACTTGTTTTTGTTTAGGTCACCACGCTCAAGGTCTGACTTGGATGCGCAGGCTTTGATGTAGGCGGCGACTTCTTCTTGTTTGTCCGCCGATGTGATCTCTGCAACGAGTGGGTGCTCGGGAGCGAGAACCATGTAGGTGGCCCCGAAGAGGGTGTCAGGACGGGTGGTGAAAACTGTGATGTCATTACCCGCGATATCGAAAACGACTTCTGCACCAGTCGATTTACCGATCCAGTTTTTCTGAAGCAGCTTGATCGACTCTGGCCAGTCGAGGTCGTCGAGCTCATTGATTAAGCGGTCGGCGTATTTGGTAATACGCAGCATCCACTGGCGGAGTGGCCGGCGTTCGACGGTTTCGCCTTTGGCTTTCCACTCTTCGATTTCCTCGTTGGCGAGCACAGTTCCCATCGAGGGTGACCAGTTAACGGGTGCCTCCTTGATGAAGGCGAGGCGGACGTCGTCGATTTGCTCTCGTGTCCAGCCTTTGGCTTCGAGCTCGGTAACAGGTGCTGCTTTGTTGGTTTCCTCATTAAAGTAGGAACCGTAAAGTTGGAGGAAAATCCACTGCGTCCAGCGCACGTATTTGGGGTCGGTGGTATTCACCTCACGATCCCAGTCGTAGCCGAAGCCGAGCGACTTGAGCTGTCGGCGGAAATTAATAATATTCGCCTCCGTCGTGATACGAGGGTGTTGTCCGGTTTTGATGGCGTACTGCTCGGCAGGAAGGCCAAAGGCGTCCCATCCCATTGGGTGGAGTACGTTGTGGTTGTTCATCTTTTTGTACCGACCCAAAATATCCGTGGCGGTGTATCCTTCAGGGTGTCCTACGTGAAGTCCCGCTCCGGATGGGTAGGGGAACATATCGAGGATGAAGTACTTCGGCTTGGACGGATCAAATCCTTCATCACCTGGGTTGGGTGTGTGGAAGGTTTTGTTTTCGTCCCAATGTTGCTGCCACTTGGGCTCAAAATCGGCGAAGGGGAATGGTTTACGTTGGTCGGACATTTTGAATTTAGAATAGTGAATGTTGAATAGTGAATGAAGAGGATGTGAATTCACTATTCACTATTCAACATTCATAATTCCAAGCGAAGCTTGGTAGGGGCTGGTAGTAGGGAAATTTTGCAGGAATGAAAAGAAAAACCCCGGCGGAGTGTCCCGCCGGGGTTGATTGGAGGGGGATGAATGATGGATCTAGTGAAGGCTGAGGTCGGCTGACTGCTGATTGGGGCTGCTCACTCGGAGATCGTGCATGTGGTTTACGATATTACATAACTGCTTCATGGCGATCAGGTAGATGACGATCCCTGCAAGGCCTGCGAGGCTGACAAATGCGCCGATAGCACCAAGGATGGCGTAGGCGAGGAAAAGCCCTTCACCGGCACGTGGAGCTGCGGCGAGTTTCCGGTAAGATGAACAGATTCGGTTCCAATCCTGCGACCACTTCCAGTAGGCAATAAAGGTCCAGTAGATGGCAAATAGGGGGATGAAGAGGAACCCGACCGCTTTTCCAGGGGTCGTAGTAGCACCTCCCGCTTGAACCAAGCGCCATGCACGGTGAAGGTAGATCAGGCCAAGAATACCTCCCCACATGAGAAAGCCAAAACCAAGAACCACCATCACAATGGCAGGAACGGATACTTCCGAGCTTGAGCTGGACCCGTTGTTAAATCCATAGGGATCACTATTATAGCTAGGCGCCGATCTGGTTTCTTGCGTGAATCCCAGGACGAAAATTCCAGCCATAAGCACTAAAAATCCAACGATAAAGGTGCCAGCAAAAAGCCCGTAGTTGGTCCGTTTTACATCAGGGATAAAATAGTCATCATCCGTGACAGGGGCGGCGGTGACTTGAGTTTGTGGCGGTGCGTAGGGATTGGCGGCCTGAGGTGTGTATGGAGCGGCGGCTTGCGTAATGATCGGTGATAAACTTGGGTTTTGACTTGGACTTGGGGTAGGCACCGACTGAAGACTGCTAACCTCGGCAGATAGTACCCAGTTTTCCATTCCTGCGGCCCAGACCATGGTGTCGGCGCTGAGGGTGCCATTTGAAAGAAGTTGTTTGAGTTGTGCTTCTGTGACTGGGCCAGCTTGTTGGCCAGATGCATCGGTATAATACCATTGTTGGTTATCGTTCATAATTTTTTTTGAAATTACTTTTTCCTAGCGAAGAAGGGGTAGAGCTTGGTTTCAATATCATCACCGCTGTGAGTCTCGGTGATTCCGAGTGTAACTTTGGCATCTTTGACATCTTTTACATCGCTGATAACGGGGTGGCCGATCATCACTTTGGAATACTTTTCAGAATCTCGGAGCGCCACCACGAGTTGCGTTTTAGGATCATTGTATGGCGTGTTGGCCAGAGCTGATTTTGCGTTCAGCCATACAGCATCGGCTAAGGATTTTTGGGCCTTAGCGCTGAGCATTTTAAACTTAAGCACTTGGACAATGACGACGGCGGTTTTTAAATCACTTTCGGTTTTAGCCATTGTGTAGGTTCTGACTTCGCCTTCTTTGCCCAATAGGCCGGGGAAGGATTCTTCAATGGCTGGAGCGACGTGGGTTTTAATACTCACGGCAAATGCCTTGGAGATTTCAAGCGCGGGGGCGTCATTACCCAAGATATCGACATTCTTCTTTTTGTTGATCAGGTCGTTGGCCTTGGAATACTCGATGTAGCCGGGAGTATCCTCTAGTTTCGGCTCGCCGGGTAATGTAGCGAAATAGATACCCGTTCCGATGGCTACGACAGTGATGATCGCAAAAATAATTTTCCCTGTAGGGCTTTTCTTTGTTTGGTTAACACGGGCGTATGGGTTGGCCGATGTTTCGGGTTTTGTTTTATCCATCGGGCGAGCAATGATGGTTGATTGGAGTTGCATTCCAGAACCAGCCCCCAGATTGATCTGTGGTTGATGAGCCGGCTGGGCTGGGGCTGATGGGGGATCTTCTGGTGATGGAGGGATGACCCCTTCGATTTGTGAAGCGGGTTGCCATTCTTCCATCCCTTCGGTCCACACATCCGTTTGTGCGTGGATCGTTCCTGTCGCTCCGAGTTGTTGGAGTTCGTCTATTGAGACTGGGCCGTTTTCGCCTCCGGAAGCATCCGTATAAAACCATTCTTGTGCCTCACTCATCTTTTTATGTTGTTAGGATTTATCCACGAGATCTTTCTAGAAGCAGCAACATCAGGAATGAGTAGATCAGATTGACCTCTTCCTGGGGTGACAGGTCGGCAAGTTTCTCGATGGTGAACTTGCCTTCAAAAAAGGCAGCCTGTTTCTTCACGCGCATGACGGGAGTGCCATCGGCACGAGTCGCTACGTAGCTGGGGTGGAAAAAATATCCGCTGAACATTCCGAGGATGGGGATGCCACCTAAGACTCCGTCCATGACCTTGGTCCAAGGGTTTTCCTCCTG
>JASJLI010000150.1:0-35720 GCA_037620805.1 Akkermansiaceae bacterium | reverse complement strand
CTCATCCCCCTCTGACATTCTCGCGACTTTCCCATGAAGGAAATTTACACCGTCATCGCCATCATCATTTTTGGTTATGCTCTGCGCTCCTGCAGAACGTCCATGCTCCGTAAAATTGGAGCTCTCGTCATGCTCGTCGCCTCTGGCCTGTGTTTTCACTTTCTCACCGGCAGTATCTGGGGTGGTATTGCCGCTTCCGCAGCTTGGTTTTTCTTGCCCTGGATCGAGCTTCTCACGCGTATCCGCAAAATGCGCATGCCCATCGAAAATAAACTCCAGCAACGCTTTTCTTCCAACCTAGCTGTTTTCCCTAATGCACAGAAGCACATGCACACCCTTGAGCTGGCTGGGTTCGAACACATCCGCGATTGCGGCTGGAACCTCGGTGGCATGGACCAGCTCTATCAACTCTACTGGAATGCGGAAACAAGATCGGTAGTCACACTCAACCTCTGCGAGCAGTCCAACGTCACCTTTTCCTACCTCACCATCACCTCGCGTGACATCTGTAATGGAGTCTGGCGGACCACCAATTTCCCTTTTTCTCCGACACTGAAACCAACACCCAGCGTGCACTGGAATCAGATCAGTTGCGTCAATGAGTGTGTGGTCAAATTGATCGAACACCATTGCGGCTTTTTAAGTAAACAAGGATTTATCGACGACGACCTGAGTATCCCCGATCCGGATCATCTTGAAGAGGAACTCGAACTCGAACTCCGCCGGCAGATTGACCACAATTTGCAACAGGGAATTATCCGACTAACAGGTGATGGTCATTTCCGCTACACCATCCGTGGACTACTCTATCTCTGGAAGCAATTTGTCCGGGATATGATTAGGCTCTGTTGAAAATAGACGGCAGATAAAAGACAACAGACAGAAGACATCTTGCTAGATCTGTTGTCTTCCGTCTGCTGTCTGCTGTCTGCTGTCTGCTGTCTTCTTCAAGAATACATCTTGGTGTAATACTCGTCAGCCATGCGGTCGGAATCAAAGAATGGAATCACTTCATTCATGCTGTTGAGCACGATCTTCCACCAGCTTTCTGGATCGTCGTAATAGGCTGGGAGGATCTTGGTCTCAAGCGACTGATAGAAGCCGAGCATATCGTGTTGATCTCGTGCTTCATCAGAGAGAGAAGGATCGGCCTCAGGAATAAGGAAGGAGTTGTGGTTATCTTTGGAGAATTCACATACCCAGCCATCGTAGGTGGAGAAGTTGACACTACCGTTCATGGCAGCGGTCATACCGGAGGTGCCGGATGCTTCCCGTGTTACCACAGGGTTATTCAACCAGATATCGGAGCCGTCTTTCATCAGTTTGGAAAGTGACAGTTCATATCCAACAAGCACGGTGGCATTGGCATATTTCTGAGTCAGATTCACAAGGTGGTTAAAGGTATCGATAGCACCGTAGTCTTTCGGATAAGGTTTGCCTGCCCAGATAATCTGAACCGGCTTATCGGTATTTTCAAGAATGGCCTCAAAGCGTTCGATATCACGAGTGATCAAATCGGCACGTTTGTAACCAGCAAAGCGACGCGCCCATACGATCGTTAAGTAGTCTGGATCAAGGAGTCGTCCCGTCTGATCTGCCACCTCTTTAAAGAGCAGCTTCTTGAGTTCACGCTTACGTTTGGCAAGGGCTTTGACATCACCTGTAACGCGTGCTGCTTCAAGGTCCTCATCGACCCAGTATTTTTTATTCTGAGCGTTGGTGACGTGATCAATTTCGCAAATGTCATCGTAGCCTTTCCACATCTCACGGGAAACCTCTCCGTGAAGTTTGGAAACGGCATTGGATTTTCGGCTGATACGTAGAGCTGCGAGCGAGTGACTAAACTCGTCTCCCTCCACGCCACAAATCTCGCGGACTTTATCTTGGCTTAAACCGCCGAAGAAGGTGAACTTATCGAGCAGGTCAAAACTTGATTTTTCGTTACCAGCTTCCACAGGAGTGTGGGTGGTAAAGACGAAACGCTTTTTCACTTCTTCCAGAGAATTATATTTCCCATATACATGGAAAGCAGCGGAAAGCGCATGAGCTTCATTCATGTGCCAGACGTCAGGGTCAACACCAAGCGTATCGAGTAATGCAGCACCACCAACACCTAACAATATGTATTGAGCAATCCGTGTTAGCTCATCGGAGTCATAGAGGCGGTGGGAGATTGTGCGAGACATCACATCATTTTCTTCAATATCTGTTGTCAGCAGGAACATCGGAGCTGATCCAAATGTGTCTGCTGGAAGATACATCACTTTCACCCAGACATCATGATCATGAATCTTGATGGTGAATTTAATATCTGTTTCTTGCAGGAAGTGGTAGTGCTTGCGACGTGATTTCACAGCCATTTCACGGTTTTCACCCCGGGCTTGGTTGTAATATCCATACGACCAAAGAATGCCGATACCGATGAGATTCTGCTTCAGGTCATAGGCACTGCGCATGTGGGATCCGGCAAGGAAGCCGAGCCCACCAGAGTAAACTTTCAACGTTTGATCAATAGCAAACTCAGAGCTGAAATAGGCAACGCTCTTTTTATACTTCGGGTTGATCTCGAATGGATGTTTGAAAGGTTCTGGTAAAAAACTCATGATTTATAGGTGTGTCTTTGGGCCGAGACGGCTGTGTGATACTCGTCCACCTTGGCTTAGCCAAGGTGGATCTGTGTCTTTTTCCGTGCTGTTCTGCCGTTGCTGTTTTCCCCTTGCAATACCTTCATAAAGCCATGAGGTTACACAGATAATGAGTCATTGGAAAAAATACATCATTGGCGAGTGGAACTGGATGCGCCCGATTAAGTCGATCGCCTTCATTTATCTGGTAATACTAGCTATTGCGCTCGGCTTTGCAGACCAACTCATTCACCGACCCCCCACCGTTGGGTACTCGAAAGAATCACACCCAATCAGCATGGTAGAAAAGTCTGATGGCCAGAAAATTGCCCTGTTTCATCTGGCCGCAGCCCCTGGTAAACCTACCCTACTGTGGTCGCACGGTAATGCTGAGGACATCGGGTATTTAGATGAACGTCTGAGGGAGTTTCATGCCCGCGGATATGGCATCCTTTGCTACGACTACCCTGGATATGGGCTCAGCGAGGGATCGCCAGATGAGGAAGGCTGCTTCGATGCCTGCCTAACAGCGTGGAATCACCTTACGGGAAAACTCGGAGTGACGCCCGACCAAATCATCATCTACGGCCAATCCGTAGGCAGCGGCCCATCCGTCTGGCTGGCTGAGCAGGAATCTTGTGCAGGGCTGATGTTAGTCGCGCCCTTTGTCTCTGCGTTCCGCGCCGTAACCCGTGTGCCGCTTTTCCCAGGGGATCGCTTCAACAACATTAATCGAATCGAATCAATCAAAACTCCCTTACTCTTAGTTCATGGTGAACAAGATCAGGTGATTGGTCAGTGGCATGGCCAAAAACTACACGAGCTCCACCCCGGACCAAAAACATTCCTCGGAATCGAGGATGCAGGCCACAACGACATCTATCTTCTCTCATCCGATCAGATTCTAGATGCCCTAGATGAGTTTTGGAGTGAAATTAAAAAGAGTCACTAAAGGCGCACTTCAAAAAAATCGAGCATCACCGCACGATACACCTGACGCTTAAATTCGGGTAACCAGATCAGTTTAAATTTCTCAGGTCTAATCCACTTGTATCTTCCAAACTCGGGAGATTTTTGGTCGAGATCGATTTCTGGGGCATCCTTTTTCAGTCGGCACAAGTAATACGTCTGCTCCTGACCATCAAAGTAAGATTTCTTTTTCTTCACTTGGTCCGGATATAGGTAGTTATAGCCATTACGTTTCTCCAGCACCTTGTAGCTATTCCACGGCAGGCCTATTTCCTCATCGATTTCACGGGCCAAGGCACGGAGCATCTTTTCCCCTTTGTCGACACCACCTTGAGGAAACTGCCATGCACCTTTTTCATTGATACGCTCGCATACCAGAAGTTTACCCTTCCGGTTAAGTATAAGGGCTGCAACATTGGGTCGATAACTCGCCATGACAGGTTCTTAATGAACTTACCGTAATTTTACAATCAAGGTTTTGACGAAACTTTGTTTCTGATGGATAGTTAATACCCAAACCATATATCTCATGAAAAAAGCCTACACCTACCTCGCAGCCGGACTCCTTCTTTCTTTTCTACCCACTTCACTGAGCGCACAGAACAGTAACGGCACGGATGCTTCTAAAGGCAACACCTCCGAAACCACCGGTCCACGCCGTTTCTGGCAAGCCACGCTTCCCGGTGGCAGTTACATGGTCGCTCTGGATCGCATTGCGTCCGTAAGCCAGCACACCTACATCATCGATGGTAATCTCAGTGTTACTGAAGTTGTTATCGACACCAACGGCAACTCTCTGGCCCGCTTCTACTATATCGAACCCGTAGGTGGCGATGCCTCCAATGTTGGAGCTGGAATTAAAAACCGTGCCCAAGAACTCCTTCAGAAAGCCGGTCAACGCACAGGCGTCGATGTCAATAATGCTGTCGCAAAACAATACCCCACCACCACACACGCCAAAACGGTTGAATACCGTGTTTCAGATGTGCGTGATCTCAACAAACTTTACGGCAGTGTGACCAGCGCCTGGGTCAAGGGAACCGGCAGAAAATTTACCATTAAGATTAATTAGCCACTATGCTTGTAATACGAGCAAGACACTCATTCATCATCTCCGCCGGACGATCCGGGGATAAGATTCAGAATCCCGCCGACGCCTTCGCGGATGATATCGGTGCCTACTTTGACAGGATCACCACCTTCACCAAGAACACCGGTGCCGGCATCAATGACAGTTCCGGGGAAATCCGTGGCTGTATCATGGGCGAACTTGAGAGCCATTTTCCCAGTTTCAGGAACTAGCTCGAACATGCGCTCTCCTGCGGCAACAATCATTCGCTTACTAAGATCCTCCTTCGGATTATCCATCGTTCCGGTGATGTGCAGCGGGCTCCATAGTAGACCTTTATCACCTCGGACAAACACCTTAGTTTCGGCTCCCGGAATGTGGGCTAAGGTTCCAGGCACGATACCTACACGGAAACGACCTTCCAATTTACCATCAATAACTGTCAAATCCCCCACCACACGAACAAGCCCCTCACTAGCGATCACAATATCAGTGAGCTCGAGTCGATCTCCTTGTTTTATGAATTTTAGTTTAGCCTCTGATAAATTCAACCGGCGAAATCTTCGGGAGTTAGCATAGGCTGCGATCCGATCCAGTACTGGTAGCGCTGTAAGTATTCCTTTTTTAAGCTCTAATTCACCTCGGCTGACTGTGCCCTCATTGGTAGATTTAACTTTGAAGCGGGTGCTTAGGTCACCCGTGATGCGTTTTTGCCAGTCGTCCGGGACCATCTCCTCGGACTTCACGTCCGTCAGCGTTCCATAAAAGGCAAACTTACCTCCATCCACTTCCCCTTTAAGGGTTAGTAAACCACGATCATAAACTTTCGATCGGGATTCATTAATAAAGATATGACCATCCTTGTATTTGCATTTCGCAAACTGCAGATCCAATGGTGAGCCAAACCATGAGGTATCAATTGTCCCTCCAACCAGGCGCACATCGTAGGTTTGGGTTGATTTCTCTGTATCAGCCCTCATTCCGACATCCGTGGCATTCAAGTGCCCGCCGGATGTCTTGAGCTTTAAATTCATACTGGACACCTCAACGGAAGAAAGCTCGGCACGATCTGGTAGAAGGCCTTCCAGAAAACCAGGCTCACCACTTGCCTCCGCTACGGGTGCAGGGTCTGGTTCTGTCTCTTGGTTTTCTGCATCAGCTTTAGTGCCAGTGGTTGTATCAATCATGACATCTAGCTGGTTTGCCCGGACATCGGAAATTTCCCAAACTCCACGCCTCACACCAGACAGACCAACTGAGGCCTGCACTCCATCGGCTCTCATTTGGGTGATCACTCCACCATTACTTGCAGAAAACCCGGCTGTGCGGGCATGCATTCCTTGCCACTCAAATAACTCAAACTGGGCGTCCGCTCCCATTACTGAACCCACTGTTTCACTTATAAATACGCGGAAATCGTCACTGTGTAGATACGATTTCAACCAAGAATAGAGCCCAAAACCTGCAAGAATCACCGTAAGAACGAGTATGGCTATGATGCGCCCCACCCATTTACCGATGTTGCCGCCACCTTTGCCACGACCTTTCGCTGATCTAGTTGACTTTCTGTTATGTGCGCGTCTCGACATACAAAAAGACTAACTCTACTCTGTAATTCCACAAGTTTTCTTCTCGCATCTTGCCACGACTTTTATTAATTAACTTGGTTGAACAACCTATACACCCGATCCTACCGTGCTCGAACTTAAAGACGTCTGCTTCGCTATCCAAAAAGATGGTGAACCCCTCAACCTCATCGATGAAGTAACCCTGAAGGTCCCTCGTGGTCATTTCATGGCTATCGTCGGCCCCTCCGGCTGTGGTAAAACCACCCTGCTGAAAACCATCGCTGGACTCAATGAAGAGTCGGGAGGTGACCTCATATGGGACGGTAGAAACCTCGCAACCGACAAGGACTTCGATCCTGCTGAAATTGGATACGTCCCCCAGTTCTCGATCGCCTACGATCAACTCACCGTCGATGAATCGATTGAGTCGGCCACACGCCTCCGGGTGAAAATAAAAAACTACTCAGAGCTGGATAACCGCATTGACCGCATCCTTGAAGAAACGGGCCTCGCAGCCCTAGCAGACCGCCCGGTTAAAGTTCTATCCGGCGGACAGAAACGCCGCCTCGGACTCGCCATGGAGTTGGTCACAGGCCCCCATCTCCTTCTGTGTGATGAGGTAACCTCAGGACTCGATCCTCGCTCCGAACGCGACATCGTACGCCTCCTGCACCAACTTTCCCGCAGCGACGGACGCACCGTAATTTCCGTCACTCACTCACTCGCACACCTTGAGCTCTATGATTCTATTCTTGTCCTGCACGAAGGCCGAGTGGCCTACCACGGGCCACCAGAAGGACTGACCCACTACTTCTCTGTTGATGACACCGAGGAAGTCTACCCGCAGCTGGCCAAACAAAGGCCTGAAAAATGGCAGCAGTCATGGGGGAAACACCGCGAGGCCTACTACGGCAAACTCACCAAGCGACGTAACGAACTCATCAAAAAAGGTGAACTTGTTGTTCCTGATGAGGCAAAAGCTCCTGAAAAACCCAGTAAAAAAAGATCCGACACCTCCCCTCTCGATGATCCTGCAGAGTCGGATAAGATCGTCCGTGAAGCCTCGGAGTTGGTCAGAACGCCCGGGGTAATCAGTCAATTCTCTACTTTGTTAGGGAGACGATGGAAAATCTTCTTCCGCGACCGAGGTCAAGTATTCCTCCAACTCGCCATCCTAGTCTGTTTCCCCATTCTCGTCGCCCTCTTCAGTGAGCGCGGTAATGAAAACATTAAGAAGTTTTCTGACCGCTACGAGGGTACGCTGCAGCAAATTCAAGAGCACACGATGGTGGAAAAAAGCTACCTTAGCGTGGGTTCAGCCGTCTCGGGTATCGTCATGTTCCAAGTCGTGTTACTCTCCCTGATGGGATCTAATAACTCCGCCCGCGAAGTCGCTGGCGAACGACTCATTTTTGAGAAAGAAAAATTTGGAGGTATCCGGCCCATCGCTTACCTCGGTAGTAAGGTTGCCTTTCTAGGTAGCCTTATCTTGATTCAATCGCTCTGGATGGCGATCTTTGTCCAGCAGTTCTGGAAGTTTCCGGATGGAAGCGAAGCCGGATTCCTTGACCACACCGTCTTCCTTATCTTGATCAACGCAGCCATGACCTTCGTCTGCCTAGGTATTTCCTCACTGATGAAAACGGCTGAGCAGTCGTCGCTTCTCTCGATCTATCTCGTGGGCTTCCAGCTTCCGCTCTCTGGAGCTGTGTTGGCTCTACCTGAAAGTATGGAATCTATCACCCGACCATTCATCTCAGCCTACTGGGCGTGGTCCGGCAGTATTGATTCTATGAACCCGAGCTACCGCAATGCCATTGATGCAGTCACTGAGACGTCCTTTCAGCCGTCCAGCGCGTGTATGTATCTGTTACTCATTCACATTGCCATCGGCCTCATTGCCTCGTATATCGGCCTGAAGCGCCACCATTGGGACTAAGTGATTTAAGATCCACCTTACCAAATCTTTACACTCTTATTGTGGTATTTTCCCATATTTCTGAATAATCGTACCCTACACACCTACATCATCCTATGTCTCGCAGATCTCGATCCTCTTCTACAGGTAAAAAAAGTAACCTCGCCGTCTACATCATCGTTGCCGTCGCCGTCATCGCCGCCCTCGTTGCCGGTAAATTCATCCTCGATAAACGCAGCCAGCACTTCTCTGGACTCAGTGAACTTTCGGTTTCTGATATGAAAAACGGAGCGACCAGCCTGAGTGGTAACGAATACCGGGTCACGGGTGAAATCGCAGAAAAAATCAAATGGACGGCTGATCGGGGACAAATGGTCAGCCTTTCCGTTGATCAAGGCGAACAGGGTAAGGGCACCATCCCCATCAAGGTGCCTTCTGGAATCGACAAAGTAAACCTCGAACGAGGCCACAGCTACACATTCAAAGTTGAAATCAATCGTGAGGGTTTACCCGTTGCATTGGATGTAAAAGCGCAGTAAACTACGGAATCCTCTAAGAACAACACCACCTAGCAATCCTACGACCTATGAAAAATCAAACCATCATCCTGCTGGCGACCATTCCCAGCCTAGTGCTCCCCATCGGAGCGCAGGTATATAACCCTGGAAACGGCGGCGGCAGTAAACCTGCGGCGTCGAACAACGGGGGTGGCGACACCACGATTGTCCGTCAGAAAAATGAATCCAAGTCCCCGTATGGGAGCGAAGTCCCCTTTATTGATCCTACCCAAGAAACAGTCAGCTTCATGGGTCATACCTTCAACCTTGGAGATAACCGACTTGGTGGACAATTCGAGGCCTACCTTGCTGACACTCCGAACACTTCCCCAGCCGCCAAGGAATACCGTGAAACCATCGATGCCATCCTAACGGCTGTCTCGCCGCACACCAAGGGTGTTTCCATTCCTCAGAAGCTGCGTAATGGTTTTGCTCTGTTACCCCGTGCATCATCCTACCCGGGCGATGGAAAAATTTGCGACTCTCTATCAAACGCAATCTATTCCGCGATGCTCTCTAAAGGATCCATCAAAAACTCCAAGCAGTATATCCAAGACATGGAAAAGGAGAAGCAACGCGTCGCCCGCAATGCTGAAATCACTGCAAAAAAAATCAATTTAGCCGATGGCCAGCAAGGTGGTGGAAAGAAGGGACAGAACAACAGCAAAGAATCCACAGCAGCAAAAGTCGCCACATCCTTCGAGCTTCAGGAAATGCAAAAACGTATCCTCGAAATAGAGGCCCTAAAGAAGCTCCACCAAGCTAAGGATGAGGTTAACATTATCCAGGCCAAGATCCAGTACCAGGCACTGCTCGCCCAACTCTTTGTCCAACGCCGCTTCGAGCACGTTGTCATCGGCACACGTTTCTACAACCTGATCTTCCGTGATGGCGACAATAAGATGCGATTGAAACAAGGCTCCGACGTCTCCAAATTCTTCAGTGAAGGCCTAGGTGTCGATCCCACAGTCACCGGACTCGACTCCGCAGCTAATGAAGCCATGCGTAAGGTAACCACTTTCGTAGCCGCCTTTCACAATCACATTAGCCACAACGAACTTCACAGCGCATCCAAACGCCTAACGGAAGCCTTCGCCATCGGTGAATTCCTCCCTGCCGTGCAAACCGTGCCTGGTGATGATCGCCGGATGATCCTCGAGTATGTGCGCGATGGGCACTCACTGGTGAATGCCATGGACGTACATGATTACTCACGTGCCAAGATTTTACTCGAAGCACTTAAAAAGCGTTCTAAGGATTTCGATTCCACCAAAGCCGAAGGAGCTATTGCGGCCTACACTCGCGTTTCCGACGGACATATTCGGTCGGCTCAGATCGCGCTACTCAAAGGTGACGAAGCCAAGTTCGAACAAGAGCTAAAAAATGCCACCGCCGTCTGGCCTACTAACCCACGGCTCAAAGAAGTCGATAAACGGCTCGATGCCATGCTTGCCACTGGTGACATCGCTCAGAATCTGCTCAATGACTTTGACCGACTCTTGAGCGAGGATAACTTCCGTGAGATCTTCAAGCGCCAGTATGAGTTTGTCCCCGTAGTTAAAGACGACGCCAAGCGTAAGGATGCCGTGGAGCAGATCATCCGCAACATCCACCGCATCGATGGGTCCCTCATCCAAGCGAGTGAATTTTCCAAAATTGGAAATGACTTCGCCGCCTGGGAGTCACTTGCAAGCTTGCGTGATGAGTTCCCCAAGGACCCTGAACTGCTTCGCCAACTTGAGAAACTATCCTCTAAAGTTGCGAATTTCACCGTAGCTCTGACACGTGCTAAAGAGTTCGAAGAAAATGATCTCAACCCACAAACGGGATCGGCCATGACATGGTATCTTGAAGCCAAGAGTATTTACCCTGATAGCAAACGTGCTCAAAAGGGAATCGACCGCCTCGTTGATCGCATCCTCCCTAATGAAAATAATCGCCCCTCTGAACCTTCCGTATCCGGCTCGATCGACGATGACGTTTCCCTGGATTAATCCAGATCATTTTTAGAATCTAACTTCATACCAAAGCCCTTTGCCTTTCACGAGGTATAGGGCTTTTTTATGGTTTAAGAGAAATGGTAAGATTCCCTATCTTTTTCTTGCAACGAAGTCCTCTGCTCATATGCTCATCGCCTCTACATCAAGCGGGGGCATATCGTCCCCCGCTTTTTGTTTTCACCCCATAAGACATAACAACCGTCCCCCATGAATCCAATTGTAACACCATTCGCAGGCATCGCAGGCCTAGTCATCGCATTTCTGATCCTTGCGAATATCCTTAAGCGCCCAGGAGGCGAAGGTAAGGTCGCTGAAATTGCTGGAAAAATTCAAAAAGGTGCCATGGTCTTCATGAAGCGCGAGTTTATACTCATCTCCTTCTTTGCCAGCGTTATTGCCATTCTACTCTTCTTTTTTCAGGAAAGTGCCTACGGAAAACAACAGTCACTGGCCTTCGTTCTTGGTTGCCTCGCATCATCCTTTGCAGGATTCGTGGGTATGTTCACGGCGACACGCGCCAATGTTCGCACCACTATCGCTGCACGCGATAACGGACAAGCCGATGCGCTCGGCGTCGCATTCTTCGGTGGCTCGGTCATGGGACTTACGGTTGCGTCCATGGGCCTCATCGGGCTCGGTGGACTATTCTATTTTTACAAAGACAATCATCACGTCGCTGAAATCATGGAAGGCTTCGCAATGGGAGCATCACTGGTCGCACTCTTCTATCGCGTCGGTGGTGGAATCTTCACTAAAGCTGCAGATGTCGGTGCTGACCTCGTCGGAAAAGTCGAAGCCGGAATTCCGGAGGACGATCCTCGTAACCCAGGCGTGATCGCCGATAACGTTGGCGACAACGTCGGTGATGTTGCCGGTATGGGATCTGATATCTTTGAATCCTACTGCGGTGCTCAAATTGCCACTGTAGCGATTGCTGGCGCAATTGCTGCTGACACGGTCAAGAACTCGGCCCTACTTGAGAAACTCGGAACCACCGCTGACAAGGCGGGTGATCTGATGTTTCTTCCTCTTGCCCTCACCACCGTCGGCCTGCTCTGCTCCGTGCTCGGAATTTTTCTCGTTAAAATGATGTCGTCCAAAAACCCGGCTAGTGCTCTTCGCATCGGCACGATTGGCGCTGCGATCATCTTTGTCGTTGCCACCTTCGGCTACACCAACATGCAGGGCTTTAGCTCTAACATTGCCTTAGCGGTGCTCTGTGGTGCCGTGGGAGGTATTATCATTGGCCTCATCACTGAGTATTACACGGGAGGGCAGCCCATCCGCGACATTGCCAAATCAGGTGAAACCGGAGTCGCTACGGTGATGATCAGCGGCCTTTCCGTCGGACTTAAATCCGTTGCCATTCCCCTACTAACACTCGCAGCCACCGTTTATATTTCCTACGAGTTCGCTGGCCTCTACGGCGTGGGACTCGCTGCCGTCGGCATGCTTGGAACCGTTGGTATCACGATGGCGATCGATGCATACGGCCCTGTAGCTGATAACGCAGGCGGCATTGCCGAGATGAGCGCCATGGGCCCTGAGACACGTAAAATCACCGATGGACTCGATGCCGTGGGAAATACCACCGCAGCGATCGGTAAAGGATTCGCCATCGGTGCCGCTGGACTTGCCGCACTTGCCTTGATCACCGCCTTCATCAAAAAGTCCGGAGTAGGTGAAGGTTTCAACTTTGCAGACGAAGCTGTTTTACGGACCTTCTTCGTAGGCCTCTTCATCGGCGGCGTCGTTCCCTTTGTCAATGGAGCCATCACCATGGAAGCCGTGGGTAGCGCAGCCTTTGAAATGATCAACGAAATCCGGCGCCAGTTCCGCGAAATCCCCGGACTACTCGAAGGCACAGGCGAACCTGATTCTGACAAATGCATCGACATCGCCACACGTGCGGCCACCAGAAAAATGATCCTGCCCGCCGTGCTCGCCGTGGGAACACCCATTGTTGTCGGCTTTGGATTTAACTTTATAGGCGGACCAGGAGAAGGAGCCATCGCCCTCACCGGAACCCTATGCGGAGCTCTACTTGGCTGCATTCTTATGGCCCTGTTTATGTCCAACGCAGGCGGAGCCTGGGACAATGCGAAGAAGTATGTTGAGGACGGTCACTTCGGTGGCAAAAACTCCGAGACCCACAAAGGCTGTGTGGTTGGTGATACCGTAGGTGATCCATTCAAAGACACCTCCGGCCCCTCGATGAATATTCTCATCAACGTGATGGCGATTGTCAGCCTTGTGATTGCACCTCTTTTGACGCGATAAATATCCCCTTCTGGGGGAAGTCTGGATAGTTAACCTTGTCATTAGTCCGCTTTTATAGGATATTAATGACCCTTAAGTATCTATGCCTACAGCTTTACAGTCATCAAGCAGAGCTGCCGAGACACGCAAAAAGCTCTCTATGCAGCAGCGCGCGCGATCGGTCACCTATAAAAGACCTTTCGTGGTAGCCGTCTTGGCGTCACTTATCTTCTATTTGAGTTTGATCGCTTTCCTAACGAGCGTCGTTTCCTTTGCCATTGCTCCGGTGGAGTTAAACACCGGTGCAGCCTATACATTGGCAGCACTCCTTCCCATGTGCGGCTTATTCTGGACCGTCGCATACTTCAAACGAAGAAACGCAAACTGTCCACTATGCAAGTGTACTCCGTTTCTAGATAACATGGCGCACAAACACCAGAAATCGTTCCGGATAAAACCCCTCAACTACGGCACAACAGCCGTCTTCAACGTGGTCTTCACCCAACGTTGGCGCTGCATGTATTGCGGCACCCCCTTTGATATTCTTAAATCAAAGCGTGGAAATGATTACGTCGCCTGCAAAGACGACCAGTAAAGTCGACAAAAAATGAGGATTCGCACGAAGCGAATCCCCATTTACCAGACAAACTGAATAATTGTAATTCAGTTAAATTAATTAGAAGGAGTAAGAAAGAGAAACACCTCCGTAGAACAGGTCATCGCTTACTGTTGCTCCTTTTGCGTTCGCGAAGTTGCTGTCAGCACCCACATACTTGAGGTAAGGAGTCAGAGTAATATTTTCAGTGATTACCACTGGCACTGCAACACTTGCAAAGAAATGGTTAAAGCCTTCAACGGCACCACGGTTATTACCATTCACGTTAGGCGAGAATCCAAAACTCCAAGCAGCACCTGCAGAGAGGTCGATGCTCACATTTGAGTTGTTGGGAATTTCAATGCTCTTGGTAACTTCAAACTCAAGGTACCCAGCGTCGATCGCATCAGTATCATGGTAGTAGGTCAGGCTAAGTCCGATGCCATTCTCTAGTTCAGTCGACAGACCTAAGTAAACTTCGTGTGTGTCGAGCCCTGCTGCACTGGGAGAATCTGGGAAGAGATAGTTGGTGTAACCGATAGCAACGTCAATCTTACCAAAGCTCTTACTCAACTCAAAGTAGAGGTCAAGCTCGTTAAAACCGGGACCACTGGAATTCCCACTATTGTCCTGATACCATGCACCAGCAGTCAGGGTAATGCCATTACCCAATTCAGTGGAGAGCTCTGCGCCAGCGTCGCCCATATCTTCACCGAAATCTTGACCGCGCCACTCATAAATTGAGTGATAACCGGTGGTGATTTCAACTTCGACTTCAGCAGAAGCTGGAACTGCGGTAAAGGCAAGAAGCCCTCCGCCCATCATTATACTTTTTAGCGTATGTTTCATAATCACCATAAACTAAGCAAGCACCGTGCCAACTTTACGTTCATAAAACCACAAAAAAGCCGAAGCCCCTCTCGAGACTCCGACTTGATGAATAACTATGAAAACTTATGCCTCCCAGTTGTAGGCTTCCTCACCGTGTTCACTACGGTCGAGACCTCCATGTTCGATATCTTCCTCAACACGTAGTCCTCGGCATACTATTTTAGCACAAAAGATGGCTATCACTGAAGCAACTCCGCTCCAGAGAATCGTAACAACGACGCTTTTTGCCTGAATGAAAAGCTGAGGTACGCCGCCTGTAACAACCACATCGTTCACCTGAAAACCTTCGCGGATAAAGACCCCTGAAAGCAATGCTCCAACGATTCCTCCTATGCCGTGCACACCGAACACATCCAAGCTATCGTCATACCCTAAGGCATTTTTCAGCTTGGTGGCGGCTAGAAAACAAACAACGCCTGAGATCAGGCCTATCGCCAAGGCGCCCATAACATCCGTAGATCCAGCAGCAGGGGTAATCGCGACCAATCCTGCAACCGCACCTGTGGCAACACCAACAGCTGTCACTTTTTTCACCACGATATATTCGATGACAACCCACCCAATAATCGCTGCAGCTGCGGCAACTTGAGTTACTAGCATCGCTAATCCTGAATCGAAGTTTGCACCGGCGGCACTGCCAGCATTAAAGCCGAACCAACCGACCCACAGCAGTGCGGCACCAACAAGAACGAATGGCACATTATGAGGAACCAGTGACGGCCCAGGGAAACCTTTTCTCTTACCAACC
This sequence comes from Akkermansiaceae bacterium, assembly GCA_037620805.1. Lineage (GTDB taxonomy): Bacteria > Verrucomicrobiota > Verrucomicrobiia > Verrucomicrobiales > Akkermansiaceae > Oceaniferula. Next base: position 20,522 of record JASJLI010000150.1, on the reverse strand, counting down.
ATAATACAAGCAACCAAACCGGCAATACCCGCGTTGATATGCACGACGTTTCCTCCAGCAAAATCAATAGCACCTTGAGCTCCCGACATCAAAAACCCCTCCGTATGAAATGCGCCACCGTCGGCCCATGCCATGTGCCACATCGGCAAATACGAAATCACGGTCCAGATACTTGTGAAAATCAGCATCGCGCTAAACTTAATACGTTCGGCAAAAGCACCTACAATAATGGCAGGACTGATGATGATAAACGTCATCTGGAACATCACAAAAACAGACTCAGGTATTGAACCACTCAATTCTCCCTGACCGTTGTTATTGGAAGTGATATGATCCAAGAACAGCTTTCCGCTATCCCATCCAAATAGTCCGCCTTGTGAATCACCCGATGCAACTGAGTAACCGAAGATTACCCAGATCATTGACATCACACCGGCCAAGACAAAACATTGCACAAAGATACTCAGGACGTTTTTCGATCTCACCAGGCCTCCGTAAAATAGAGCCAGGCCAGGCAGACACATCATCAGTACCAAGAGGGATGAAGTCAGCATCCATGCGGTATCGCCTGAATCAGGTTGAGGCAATTCTTCTCCAGCAAAGGCAAAGGATGAACTCAGCATGAGCACGAGCAGCGGCATTAAGTAAGTTTTTAGCTTTTTCATAGTTTTGTCTGTGGTTTCGCGCGTTTGCAGATCACTCCGACCTATTTTTTGGAAATAGTTTCCACATAAATTGGCTACCTATGACCTTCGCGCGTGTAGAACTCAGCACAGGGCGTGCCAACCTCTAGAATTATTTTTCCCACCCTCCAAAACCATTCTTGGCACGCCTCATGCTTGGAGGAGTTGTCCAAACAACAAAAACAACAGTCCATGACTACCAAATCAATACTACCCGCATCCCTCCTCTTACTCGGAGCAGGCACTTTGCTCGCAGCAGATGAACCTACCGAATACGAAAAGTTCGAAGGAAGCGCCGAATACGTTAAGTTCGCCCTCAATAACCTCTGGATCCTTATATCCGCCGCACTGGTCTTCCTGATGCACCTCGGGTTTGCCAGTTTGGAATCCGGCCTGTGCCAGAGGAAAAACACGGTCAATATTCTCTTCAAGAACTCCTTCATCATTGCGATGGGCGTGATCACCTACTTCGTTATAGGATTCAACACCCACTACCCTAGTGAATGGCTAATCGACGGCGTCCTTGCTATCGGCGGTCCCGCTGGTGCCGAGCCTGGAACTGCCGCAAATTTCACCTCAGAGTATAACCCGGGCTACACCTACTGGGCTGACTTCATCTTCCAGGCGATGTTTGCCGCCACAGCGGCTACCATCGTTTCTGGTGCCGTTGCTGAGCGCGTTAAACTGCCCTCCTTCCTTATCTTTGCTACGGTACTCGTCGCAATCGCCTACCCAATCGCTGGTTCATGGCACTGGGGCACAGGTTTCCTTAGCCGCCTCGGTGGTGGAGATGCTGCCTTCTACGACTTCGCTGGCTCAACCGTCGTTCACGCCTTTGGCGGCTTCGCAGCCCTTGCCTGCGTCATCGTTCTCGGACCACGTAAAGGTAAGTATACCAAATCTGGTCTCAAGCCTATCCTACCTTCCAACCTTCCACTTGCTACCATCGGTGCATTCCTCCTCTTCCTCGGATGGTTTGGCTTCAACGGAGGATCCGTCCTCTCAGCTGATGCCCAGGGCGTGTCCACTGTCTTCGTAACCACTGCACTCGCAGCATGCGCCGGAGCCCTCGCCTGTATCGCTACCTCATGGATAGTGCTCAAGAAACCTGACCTCTCGATGGCACTCAACGGATTCCTCGCTGGACTGGTCGGTATCACCGCTGGTGCCGACGCCATCTCCCCTTCCATGTCCCTCGTCGCAGGTGGTGTAGCCGGAGTGCTGGTTGTCTTCTCCATCCTGTTCTTCGATAAAATCAAAATCGACGATCCTGTCGGTGCCATTTCCGTTCACGGTGTCTGTGGTATCTGGGGAACTCTAGCCGTCGCCTTCTTCGGAGGTGCCAACTTCACCTCACAGGTTATCGGAATCCTCGCAGTATGCACCTTCGCATTCGTCTTCTCATTCGCCCTGTTCTACGTGATCAAGCTAGTCATGGGTGTAAGAGTGGATGAGGCAGAAGAAGCTGAAGGTCTGGATGTTGCCGAGCACGGTGTTCCAGCCTATAACCCATAGGCCCCTTCATAACAACTACTCCACCGGGAGGGCGATAATCGCCCTCCCGGTTTTTTGTCTCCTTTTTTAGGGTATAGGACTTTCCATTCCCCCCTCTACCACCTTATTCTCCTGCAGATTTTCCAGCTATGCGCATTCTCCTTGTCGATAACTCCAATACCCGAACCAAGTTCGCACTCGCTAGCCGAGACGAACTTCTCAATTGGCGAACCATCATTCCGACACCGGAAATTTCTCCCGAATCATTAAACAAGGCTCTCGAAGATATCGAATGGGATGTTTCCATCATCAGCTCCGTAGTTCCAAATAAAGCCGCTATTTTGGAATCATTCCTCGGTGACAAACCCTGCCATCAACTTAGCTACAAGAGCAAACTTCCGATCCGTATCAGCTATCCCAAACCTGAACAAATCGGTGCCGATCGCCTTGCTAACGCAGTAGGGGCCCATGTCCTCTACGGTAGCCCATGCATCGTGTTGGATTTTGGTACTGCCGTTACCTTCGATGTGATCGCAGCAGACGATCCCGTGAACGATCCGGAGAACACGGGAGAAGCACAAGCCTCCTATCAAGGTGGAGTCATCGCGCCCGGGCTAGCATCGATGACCGAAGGGCTCGCTCGGCGCACCGCCCTGCTTCCGCACATCCAACTTGAGGAGCCCAAACGTGCCATTGGAAAAACTACTGAAGAAGCCATGCTCGCGGGAGCCGTCTATGGCTACCGTGGACTCGTTCGTGAAATCCTCCGCAACCTGCGCAAGGAACTACCTGCCGATCTCGTCGTAGTTGCCACCGGAGGTGATGCCCCCCTGATTACCCGTGATCTACAAGAAATGACCAAGCTAGCCCCTCTGCTGACACTCGATGGATTGCGAATTATCGCTTGCCTCAATTTTTGATTTTCACCTCCTCTAGAAAACTTTCTAACTCACCACCCTGCATACCACTATGTCTAATCAACCACTTTCAATTGGCATCGATTTCGGCGGAACTTCCATCAAAATTGGAGTCGTCAACGGTCAGGAAACCATCGACTTCTGCACCCCTATTCCCACGACCGAATACGAAACCCCAACCGAACTCATCAACGCCATCGGAGAGTGCGTCGCGACACTGCGAGAAAAGCACCCAAACATCTGCGCAATCGGAGTAGGAGTTCCCGGTTTTGTCAATCTCGACAAAGGCCTAGTCTATCAACTTACCAATGTTCCGGGATGGGTGCATGTGCCACTACGTGATCAGCTTGGTTCACTCACAGGGCTTCCGTGTATCATCGAAAACGATGCCAACTGCATGGCATACGCGGAGTGGAAGCATGGATCTGGCAAGGGTATGGAACACCTCATCTGTCTTACTCTGGGCACCGGCGTGGGCAGCGGTATCATTTCTAACAACATGCTCTTACACGGCAGCCACTCCACGGCTGGTGAACTAGGCCAAACATCCATCGATTTTCGTGGTCTCAAAGGAGCCTACGGAAACATGGGAGCACTCGAGGATTACATCGGAAATCGTGAAATAGCCAAGGAGGCTCAAGCACAATACGCCAGACAAGGAATCACCCGGCGCTTGGAAGAGTGCACGCCCGCGGACCTCACTCTAGCAGCACAGGGCGGTGACACCATCGCTGTCGATATATGGCGTGGTGTGGCAGAGAAGCTTTCCTGTGCCATCGTCAACGCCTGCTGGCTTTTGAATCCGAATGCTATCATCATCGGAGGTGGTGTTGCCAAGGCAGGAAAGTATCTTTTTGAACCTCTTGAGACATTTATCCGCACCCAACTCTCCACACCTTTCTACAGCCATTTAAAAATTCTCCCAGCCCATTTCAGCAATGATGCCGGCATCATCGGAGCCGCCACACTAGGTTTGGAAAACGCTTGCCCTCCTGACTAGTCGGCCGCTGGCAAAGACCCAGAAAAGGCCCAGAAAAGGCCCAGAAATTCACTGAAGCAAAATAGGATCAGCAAAGAGCAATAAAAACACTCCGATGGTGTAAATTTTACGTGCCATATGCTACATACGTGCTTAGCTTAGATAACAGTTCACGCTATTATGAGTCAAATAGGCAACCTTACCCTCGATCCCTCCGCTCCGTTCTTTATTCTTGGGCCATGCGCCCTCGAATCCGAAGATTTTGCATGGCAAATGGCCCGCTCTCTCAAGGAGATTGCCGACCGCACAGGCATCCAATTCATTTTCAAAGCCTCCTACGATAAAGCCAACCGCACATCAGTTGATTCTTTCCGTGGACCTGGCGTCAAGGAAGGCTGTCGTATCCTTGGTGAAATTGGGAAAGAACTCGGAGTTCCAGTCACTACTGATGTCCACACCCCTGAGGAGGCTACCATTGCCGCAGAGACTGTCGATTTCCTCCAAGTCCCCGCCTTCCTCTGTAGGCAGACCGACCTTCTCGAAGCCTGTGCCAAAACAGGTCGCCCGATAAACATCAAAAAAGGCCAGTTTCTTGCCCCATGGGACGTCAAACCCATCGCAGGGAAAATGAAACACTTCAACTGCGAGAACTTCTACATCACCGAGCGCGGCTCTACCTTCGGATACAACAACCTCGTCGCCGATATGCGCTCACTCTATTGGATGCGCGATATGGGCATGAAAGTCATCTTCGACGCCACTCACTCCGTGCAACGACCCGGCGGTGAGGGAGGAACCACAGGGGGCGATGGAGAATTAGCTCCCGTGTTAGCCCGCGCAGCTGTTGCTACTGGCGTCGATGGCATTTTCATGGAAACCCACCTTAATCCTGAAAAAGCCTTTTCCGATGGCCCTAACCAGATTCCCTTAACCGATATCGAAGCGGTATTGATCAAACTGCTTGCTGTGCATCACGCGGCACACGATCCTTTCTAAAATTCACTCTCCCGAAACTTCCAAGTTTCAAACTTCAAAAACCAAACTGAAAAATCCTGTCCATCATCAGAGATATCTAACACGAGCTATCACGCTCGGCGTTTCAGTAGCTGCACTTTTAGTCACGATCACTCCATCGTGCTCAAAAAGTAAAAAGGAATCTAAAAAAGAGCCTCCGGAAAAGGCCGAGAAATCTGTTGCCCCCAAAAAGGGAAAAGAAAAAACCACTTTCCAAGCACTCGATATCCTCCCTGAAGGAAGCATTTTACGAAGTGTTCGATTCCCCCGATACGATAAAGATTTCAACCCTCTCTCCCTATTCAGTGCCGACACGCTCACTGTTCTCGATGGGCATCGAATCCAAGCAGAGGGCATCACCATGGAAATGTATGGTAAAGATGGCAATGTCGAGAAGCCAACGATCATCAAAATGAATCGGGCCATCTACACCCAGAAACATGGAACTCAGGAGTATTCCATTCTCAAAGCTTCCGAAGCCATTCTCATCAAGGGTCCTATTAAAGAGGGTCGTTCAGAGCCAAGTTTCATTGCTTCAGGCACCGGTCTCATCTTAGACTTGGACTCAGGACGTGGTTTTTTACTTGGACCAGCGTCCACTTTGTTCCAAATTGAGCAGTCCGACTCTTCAAAAAAACCAGACCCTTCTGAAAAGCCTGCCCAAACACCTGCCCTACCCAAATAACACCCCGCAATGCAGCTGAAACATTTCATCCCATCGTTCAACGGAACTCGAGCCATCACTGGCGCGCTTCTCGTGCTATCCACCAGCTTGATTGCAGCCCCTCCAGAGCCCCTTACTGCCGCTCAACTCAATGAGCTCGATCAGCTCGCACGTCCACTCAGCGAAAGCATCACGCGTGAGCAAGAGGACAGCCAAAAAATCATCGATGAGGACGCCACGCGCTCAAAGACCACCGATGGTGTCATGAGACCTTTTCTAGAGAGTATTGGCCAAAAGGCGCTACTCGTGCAAAGCCCGCAAGTGATTCCTACTCCCCCGGTCACCCCTGTTGAGAAGAAACCCACCGTAACGTCTCTTAAAGTCGAGTGTGATGGCGGCCTCTACTTCGATAATGAAATTGGAGTGCTCGCTTATCTGAAAAACGTGCGCCTCACTGAGCCACGATTCAAATTAACCTGCAGTGACGAACTCAAGGTCTTTCTCGATCAAAAGCCTGTGGAACCCGAACTAAAACCAGGGGAGACAGCCGTAACGCCCAGACCAGACGCTAAGGATAAAGCAGCTACCGATCAAACTGCAGCTGATACCAAAAAGAAAGACAAGAGCCTAGCCTCCTTCGGTGATCTCAAACGCATCGTCGCAACAGGCAACGTCAAAGTGATTCAGAAGGACGATTCAGGTAAACTGTTCATCGCCTCAGGTGGCGTGGCTAGCTACGATGCCAAAACTGGGGAGATGATCCTCAAAGGTGGCCTACCAAGACTCCAGCAAAGCAAAAACCAATACCTTCAAGCCCAAGAACCCGGCCAGTGGATCAAAATCCACAAAAATGGAAAACTCATTACCAGCAAAGGTAAGTGGGTCATGCAAACCACCACCAAAAAAACAAACCCTTGATTTCCTAACCATGCATAACGTCGACATCGAGACCTTACCAACGGCCTCCCCCATGAATCAACCTGAGCAAACCATGCCAGCCCCAGGAAGTGGGCCGCTGCATCTCGGCACAGAGTCGCGCCGCGTAGCCCCCTTGCTTCTTGAAGCTCAGGGGCTGATGAAAACTTACGCCGGCCGCACCGTAGTCAATGACGTTCATCTCAGTGTGCGCGAGGGTGAAATCGTCGGCCTGTTAGGACCCAATGGTGCAGGCAAAACCACCAGCTTCTACATGATTGCCGGGCTCGTCCCCGCAGACGCGGGTATCGTCAGGTTCGGAGGAAATGACATCTCCACCCTGCCCATGCACAAGCGCGCCCGTCTAGGCATGGGCTATCTGCCACAGGAGGAATCTATTTTCCGGCACCTCAATGTGGAAGAAAATCTTCTAGCTGTGTTAGAGACACGCAAGGATTTAAACCGTAAGGAAAGGCAGTACCGCGCCGACCTACTACTTGAGCGCTTTAACATCACCAAACTCCGGAAATCCGAAGCTCTCTCCCTCTCAGGAGGTGAAAAACGCCGACTTACCATTGCACGGTCCCTTTGCACGGACCCCACACTACTAATGCTTGATGAACCGTTCAGTGGAGTCGACCCCATCGCTGTGGGTGACATTCAGACCATCGTCCGCGATCTTCGTGATCAAGATGGTCTTTCGATTCTTATCACCGATCACAACGTGCGTGAAACCCTCCACCTTGTCGACCACGCCTACCTCCTCCACGAGGGCCAACTCATCCTCGAAGGTGAAGCCCAAGACATCGCCGCCAACCCACTCGCCCGCAAACACTACCTAGGTGAAGACTTCGTCCTTTAAGAATTTAAACTCCCATTACCCAGTCATTACCAAATTTCTCATCCTGATTATTCAGGACCAATCAATAACGTCGCCACAGGCGGCATGACCCAAACCAGAAAGGAAAAACGATGCAAACAGCAAATGCTAATACGCAAATAACCGTAACCGTTCGTCACGAAGCAGTCACCGACTCCCTCCGTGATTACGCCACCAAAAAAATACAAGGTCTCCACCTCGATTATCCTAAGATCATCGAAGCCAAGGCCATCCTCGATGCTCACAAAAATCGGCACCATGCCGAGATCATCCTGTTCTGTGCCAATCACATCGTGATTGATGCCTCATCCGACAGTAAGGACATGTATGCAGCCATCGATGAGACTATCTCCAAGATCGCCCGCCGTATGCGCAAGCATAAGACGCGCCTCCTGAAGAAGCACCGCCCTAACAGACGAGGCGATACTATCAAACATCTTGATGAAAAAGTCTACTCCGCTGACTTCCTCGACAACCTGACCGAGGACAAAGATGAATCAAGCCCGGATCCAGAACCCATGATCATCCACCGTGAGGGCTACCGTGTTCTCACCATGCTCAAGGAGGAAGCCATCATGCAGCTCGAATTATCTGACAAGCCGTTCATCGTTTTCAACAACGAACGCCGCAACGTCACACAGGTCCTGTATCGTCGTAACGACGGCGATTACGCCATTATTGAACCGTAAGGTTTGATTAAAACTATTGAATCAGTGCCGCTGGGGTAAAACCTTGCGGCACTTTTTTTATTCACGAACCATCACAGGATGATATCATTCGCTTATGAAGCCCCTCCTCTTAATTAGTCTATTTCTCGTTTCTTGCCTGCATGCTGAAGAAGATAAGCGTCCGATGCTCTACCCCTTTGACGTCAACATCGGTGGTCAAAAAGCCGCCATGCAGGAAGGCAACATCCTCTTTGCCGTCATTGCAAAACCAGTCAAAGCAGATGCTTTATTGAAAATCGAAAAAGAGGCCCCCATGCTCATTATTAATGCCTTTTCAGTGAATGAAAAAGGCGAGGTCATGAAAGCTGGTCAGCAGCCCGCAGTCATCTTTACCCAGAAGACCAAGTCCACCAAGCTCGACGCCACCATGGATAAAAAACCACTGAAGCCTGGCCGCTATCTCGCCAACATTGTTGCCCACGGCGGGACATCACGTGTTGTTTTTGTCGTCGAAGACAAATCCGGAAAACTCAAAATTCCGAGCATCAAGCAGGTGCTGGATTTCCTGAAAAAGAAATAATAGCCCGACCGTCTAGCTACGGAGTTTCTTTTTCTCTTCCCTCCTTTTTCTTAACGTCCGTTCCTTCGGTTTCCTCTGCGGCTTCTTTATCAGCCTTATCCTTGTCCTCAGACTGAGAACATTTACCAGACAGTCATGTGGATATCCCAAACGCTGGGAGAATCCATAATTGCAGTGCGAAGTAGAGGGCTAGAAAGCCTGCGAATAACCAGAAGTTGTTCATGGTTGAAGTATAAGCTCAGTTAGTAGCAACGCTACTGGTTTTTCATGTTATTCGCCACCATCGTGAAGAAGGTGCGCAGGTCTAGCTGGATCGAGTTCGGAACATTGGTTTCCACCATCGCCTCGTCCATGAGCTTTAACCATCGCTCGACTTCAGCCTCGCCAATGGCGAAGGGCGCGTGACGCATGCGGAGGCGTGGATGTCCCCGCTTCGCTTGGTAACGTGGATCGTTTCCAAAACGGAACAGAAGGAAATCACGAAGACGTTCCTCAGAGCCCTCCATATCCTCTTCAGGATACATCGGCTTAATGAGATCATCGGTTTTGATCCTCTTGTAAAAAGCCGCCACCATCTTGGTGAATCCAGCTTCGCCAAGAATAGTATAAATTACGGCTTCGTCCATGGGGTGGTTAACGGGTTGATTTGTTCATTCGTTGACTAGTTGATTGGCTTACTAATTAACTAATAAACCAGTGAACCAATCAACCCTCCTGGCGGGCGCTTGCTTTGAGGCGGAGGGCGTTTAGGGAGATGAAGCCTGAGGCGTCGTCCTGGTTGTAAGCTTCTTCTGCTCCACCTTCCATCGTGGCGACGTCCTCGTCATACATGGAGAATGGTGAGCGGCGACCTGCTTGCATGCAGTTGCCTTTGTAAAGCTTGAGACGAACTTCACCTGAAACAGTTTGTTGAGTAGAGGTAACGAGCGCTTGGATCGCCTCACGCTCGGGAGCAAACCAGAAACCATTGTAGATCAGCTGGGAGTATTTGGTGATGAGATCATCACGGACATACTGGGCTTCGCGGTCGACCGTTAAAGTTTCCAAATCGCGATGAGCAGCGAGCATGATTGTGCCGCCAGGTGTTTCGTAGACACCACGAGATTTCATTCCAACAAAGCGGTTCTCAACGATGTCGATACGGCCGATGCCGTGTTTACCACCAAGGAAATTCAGCACACGCATCACGCCGTAGGGACTGAGCAGAGTGTAGCCGTCTTTTTCGCCTTCGACTTTGAAGTCTCCAAGGTCGGAGATAATCTGGTCAATGCCTTCGTATTTGAGACCTACAATGTCGCCTTTTTCAAAGAGAAACTGAACATACTCGGGAGTGTCAGGAGCTTCTTCAGGAGAAACGGAGAGCACATACATATCGCGATCACGCTCACCAGTGGCGTCATACCAGGTGTCTTCAAGTGCGCCGGCTTCGAAGGAAATGTGAAGCAGGTTACGGTCCATGGAGTAGGGCTTCTTTTTCGAGGCTGTGACGTCGATCCCGTGCTTTTCGCAGTAGGCGATCATTTCTGAACGTCCTGGGAATTCAGCACGGAACTCAGCATCACGCCATGGTGCGATCATTTTGATGTCGGGTGCGAGAGCCGCCACGGAAAGCTCGAAGCGAACCTGATCGTTTCCTTTTCCGGTAGCACCGTGGGCGATGGCGTCAGCACCTTCAGCGATGGCGACGTCGACCATACCTTTGGAAATACAGGGACGTGCGATAGATGTTCCGAGTAGGTAGCGACCTTCGTAAAGGGCGTTGGCCTGGAACATCGGGTAAATGTAGTTGGCTGCGAAATCTTCCTTGAGATCACCGATATAACACTTGCTGGCTCCGGTGCTGAGGGCTTTTGCCTCTAGGCCGTCAAGCTCCTCGCCCTGACCGACGTCGGCACAGTAGGCGATGATTTCAGCGTTATACTTTTCCTTGAGCCAGAGAAGAAGAACTGAGGTATCGAGACCTCCGGAATATGCTACGACGATTTTCATAATGATGTTGGGTTGAGATAAAATGGAACCTCAGTCGGTGAGGCGGGCGGAGAGAAGCACATCCAGATTGAAGATTCAAGATTGAAGATTCAAGACCGCGATATTGGGAGTGGGGGGCTTGTATTACACGGTTTCCTGTCGTGTGTCATCTTTGGCATGATTCTTCGCGCCTTCTTCGCGCGATAGGCAGATGCGGGTTACAATCCCGCGCTCCTTATGAATCCTCCTCCGGAGCCGCATCTTTCGTCTCTAGAGCTGGGTTTAATTTAGCTCCCGGAAGCACCTTACGCATGAGTTTCTTCAAACCTCCCTCGGCGGCTTCCTCAGCCGTTTCGGCATCACGTATCGCTTTCTCCCAAGCGGGGGCGAATCCCGGTGCCTGCTCACGCATGGTGCTAACTGCCGCCTCCATAACTTGCAGGTGCCTCAGCTCGGCGCGACCGGGTTTTTGTCGGGCCACGTTTACGTTTCCACGCAGCGTCTCATTCTGCTCGCGAAGGTCATCGAGCTGGCTCTGGAGTTGTTCGTTTCCTTTGGAGTTGATCTTGAGTTGGGTGTTGAGATGCCCTTGAAGCTCCTTGTTTTCCTCTTCCAGTCGCTTTCCCTCCGATCGAAGCATCACGATGTCCTTTCGCATCAGCTTCCAAGTCATCACAAGTAGGAATAGCCCAAGTAAAAGCCCCCAGGTAAATGGCTGGGAAATGATCTGCATGAATGAGTCCATGGGGGAACCATAGAACAGGAACGGGAGATGCCAAGTCAGATATGCTAGCCTGTAGAATCAGGGCTACGGTTTGTAATGGCTGCGATTGCGCAGTTTCTGTAACTTCCAGTCAACCGAAAGGAACACGATGAACCTAAATTCTATCAAACGAGGCTTTACGAGCACCAATCCCGAAAAAGGATTGCGCAATCTCTCTGGGGCTAGGAAAGCTGACCGGATTGATGATAGCACCAGCACCATCCGTGTAAAAGGTCGCTATATCTCTGGGGGTAACGATAAGATTGGTCAGTTCTTCGGAATGATGGGATACATCCACGCTTGGCTCTATGTAATTCTAATGCCTTGCAGCCTTGTTGCTGGTGATGATTACATTTTCTCACCCATCTCGATCTTTATCATCGGCTTCGCTATCGTGCACGGATGCGCTATGTTTGCTGACGGACTACGCAACTCTAACGCTCCATGGGCTACCAAGGGTATAAAGATCTTCTGGATCTTCAGCCTGTTGTTGGTTGTCTACGGTGTCGTAGCTTCGATGATGGTCGGCTAGTAGATCGACACGCTTAAAGGATTGATCTACTAGTAACGAGCCTGCTTGTAACCTTGGTAGTTTTGGTAAGCAAAGTAGGCGAAGAAAAATATACCCATCGTCATCTTAAGTGACAACATTAGCATCACAATCACGATGCAAGTGATGATACTTGTTTTATGCATGGCTTTACGGGATTTGACAAATTGATCCATGAGCTGACCGCCATCAAGCGGGTAAACAGGCATCATATTCAAAAGTGACCACCAAATATTGATCCAAATCATTGAGTTAAGAAATCCATAGATCGGTTTATTGTCAGGGAATAACCTCACCATGAGCTCGTGAGGGACATTGGTGTATTGGACATAGATACTCAATCGAGTCAATGCCTCTGGCAGAGGGAAAATAACAAATACCGCAGCGATACTTAAAATAGCTAACAGGATGCCAGCTCCTGGACCGGCAAGTATCATCGCACAACGTCCTTTTCTATCGAATCGACCACCCTGCTGATAGGCCAAACCGCCAAATGCCCATAACCGAATCCAGACAGTTCCGCCACCAAGCTTCCAACCCGTCAAGGCGTGGCCCAATTCATGCACAAGAATGGAAATAAATCCCGCCAGCATAAACACAACCACTCCCATATAGAGATCGGGAGAGCTACTGGATAGAGCGGTCATTCCTCCACCAATAAAAGCCATTACTAGCCAGAACCATGGTTCGACTTCGACGGGGATACCAAAAATCGTAAAACGTAACATAATAGATTGTTGTTAGAATTAGCTCAACTTAGCCGACAGTAAATTCGCAGCTGACACCAGAGCCTTGAGACCTGCCATCTCAATGGATGGGTCAACTCCACAACCCCAAACCAAAGTCTGACTTTCGAGGTCTTGCAATTGGATATAGGCAGCCGAGTCAGCATCCGATCCGCCGCGCACAGCGTGCGAACGGTAATCGGTGAGTGTGAAGGATTTTAAGCCTGCCTGCTCGAGAGCGTGGACAAAGGCGTTGATGGGACCGTTTCCGAGCCCGCTGATTTTCTTTACCTCCCCACTGATAGAAATATCGGCGTGGCAAGCAACCTCACCTTTTTCACCTGCGTGGTGATCGAGCTCATAGTCGACCAAGGCCAAAGGCTCGTTGATGTTGACAAACATCTTGCAGAAGGCATCACGAATTTCATCGGGCGAGAGTTCACGGCCTAACTTATCAGCCAGAGCATAGATGTTCATACCTACGACTGGATGCATCGTCTTGGGTAAATCAAAGCCGTGCTCGCGATCGAGGATGTAGGCGACGCCACCTTTTCCTGACTGTGAGTTGATACGAATGATCGCCTCGTATGAGCGGCCGATGTCTTGAGGGTCGATAGTGAGGTAAGGAACACCCCACGCAGTATCAGGCTCACGCTTGGTTTCCTCTTTGCGCAAGTCCAGGCCTTTTTTAATAGCGTCCTGATGGGAGCCAGAAAAAGCGGTAAAGACTAACTCGCCAGCGTAGGGGTGGCGCTCGGAGACTGTCATGCGGGTGACTCGTTCGTAAACGGCCCGGATCGATGGCAGGTCGGAAAAATCGAGACCTGTTTCGATACCGTGGCTGTTCATGTTCAAGGCCACGTTGGCGATGTCCAGGTTACCTGTGCGTTCGCCATTGCCGAAGAGTGTGCCCTCGACACGATCAGCTCCAGCCATCAGGCCAAGCTCGGTGGCTGCAGTGCCGGTGCCACGGTCGTTGTGAGTGTGCAGAGAAACGGAAACTGAATCACGACGGTTCAAATGGCGGCACATCCACTCGATCATGTCGGCGTGGATGTTAGGTGTTGCCCACTGGACGGTGTCCGGCAGGTTGATGATCATTTTATTCTCAGGTGTTGGCTGCCAGATATCGATCACGGCATTACAGCACTCGAGAGCAAAATCCAATTCCGTGTCGGAAAACGACTCGGGTGAATACTGCAGTAAAATTTCTGTTTCAGGAATCGTGGGTGCGAGCTCCTTGACCAGCTTGGCGCCATCGATGGCCAGCTGCTTGATATCCTCACGTGATGCGTTACCAAAAGTAACTCGGCGTTGCAGAGGTGAGGTGGAGTTGTAAATATGAACGATCACGCGCTTGGCACCTTTGATCGCGTCAAAGGATCGGCGTATCAGATGCTCACGCGTCTGGACCAGAAGCTGGATGGTGACATCGTCTGGGATGAGATCGTCCTCGATCAATCGACGACAAAAATTAAACTCGGTATCGGCGGCAGACGGGAAGCCTATCTCAATTTCTTTAAATCCAACACGGCATAGAAGCTGAAAGAACTCGAGCTTTTCCTCAATGGACATCGGCACAGGCAAAGCCTGATTACCGTCGCGCAAATCCACGCTCGTCCAGATGGGAGCGTGGGTAATGGTACGACTCGGCCACTGTCGATCTGGTAGATCAACGGCGGGGAACGCACGGTATTTATGGATACTTTCGGTCTTCATGACGCGGGTTGATGGGGTTTTTCACCCTAAATTGCAAGCCTCAAGCTGGGTGCTGGCGTGATTGTAACACTTTTCCTCCTTGTCGTGACCTCAGGTGATGGGCAAGATGCAGGAAGTTGATGAATATCAAGTTCCTACTTACTGTGTTGTTGGCTGGCTTCGCCTGCCTTAGTCTGAATTCGTGTTCCACAACGCCTAGCACCGGCGGATCACTGATGGCCCAGTACAATGCCTACGACCGACCTGCCAGCCTCCCTACCAACCGTTCAAATGTGCGGGTCAAGGTGTCCACCAATAATCGGATGGCTTATGTCATGGAAGGAAACCGAGCACTGCTGGTCATGCCAGTTACCGTAGGCACTTCTTCAAACCCGACCCCTAAAGGAAGCTTCCGCCTTTTCAATAAAAAGCATTACCACCGTGCTAATACCCACGGATATGCCATCAGCGGCGATAACGTGCGTCCATGTTACCTGAAAAACAAACCTAGCGGTTGGTCCTTCAAAGGAACTCCAATGCCCTATTGGTGTGAGTTCAAAGGAGCCTACGGATTTCACACCGGTTGGATGAAGCCCTTCCCCGCATCACATGGATGTCTGCGGATGCATAAAAACGTAGCCCCTAAATTCTTCCGACTGGTGAGCAATGGCACCCCAGTTTACATCGCAAGCAGTTTACCCGAGGACGCCACTATTGGACGCAACATTCCACGCCCCCCCGATTCTACACCGCTGCCTGGCAACCCTCACAGGATGATGACCACCAACGAGTTCTTCACGCAGCATAAAAAGCCGACTTATCAGTAGTGGCTTAGTTATCAGTTATTAGGTTATTAGTCGCCCAGACAGTAAAGATACCCATTCTTGGAGCCGGCGTAAATGCGACGGTTCCAAACGATGGGAGTGGCATCAAACATCGGCCCCGCTAATCGGGCTAAGCGCGTGAGTTTCCCAGCTGAAGAAACGGAGTAAAGATCCAAGCCATTGTCGTATCCAACTACGATCTTATTTCCAACAAAGAGAGGGGTTGAAATCGAGCCTGTGGGCAACTTGACACGATCGAGCACCAGAGGCGCAGGGTAATGATTCTTCCCCCGAGGTCCAGCTACCGTCACTCCCGGTTGGGTTTTCTTGTGATTCACCACGGTAAGCACTCCGTCTACTCCGACGAAACAGGCGAGGTCCTTATTACTGGCCGATGAGTAGCGGTGGTTGACGGCGGGCGATCCGACCAGTCCCCCAGCCCAGGTGTAGAACCGCTTGTTCGGCAAAGGGTGATACCACTTCACACCGCCTTTTGGTTTGAATTTCATCACACCACCCTGACCGCTGATAAACTCCCGTTCAATGCCTAACAAAAGATGTCCATCATTCGTTAATGGCATGGTTCCGTTTAGATCTCCGCCAACATCAAGCGTCCAGCCGAGCCTTCCAAAACCTGTTGAGCAGGCGTAGACTCTACCACACCCAGCGGCAACGTATGCCTTGCCACTAACGAGAGTAGGAGATGACTCGCAGCAAAGTTCAGATTTATAGGTGGCGATGTCGGTACTTATATAGAGCTGCCTTTGTTTGTATATTTTAGGAGCAGGAAAACCATTCTTCATCTTCGCCTTTGCGGGATCTGGTGAAAACACGGTAAAATAACCATTCTCTAATGGAACACACGCTTTGGAGCCTACCATCAGAGCCGATGCATCGACATCTCGGCTATTACTACTGGTACGGACGCTGTTGTGGTGCCATAGTATTTTACCCGTCGTGTAAGACACTCCGTGGAGGCTGTGCGCGGGTCCCTTTACAAAATCATTGTGCCGTCCCATGCGACTTCCCGTAATTAGAATATATCGTTTTTCTGGATCGCTCCCGCCAACATCGGCAAAGGTTGGAGTTCCCTTGATGACATCACCCACGCTGGTGCTCCAGATGACTTTCCCATCGCGGGCGCGGATCTTTTTGAGGTGATGGCTGAGGCATCCTTGGATCAGGTAGGTTTCACCACCTTCGCTAATTACCAGTGGCTGACCCGTCCAGCCTGCGCCTTTCCAGGTCTTAACGGTGCGGCCTATTTTGGTACTACCGCTGCCAAGATGAACCTTCCAGTGAACACGGAGTCGGGATGGCGCGGCATTCCCGTAATAATTTCTCTGTCCGTCACCAAGATAGGTGCCAACAAGTGGTTTCACTTGAGCAGGCAACGAACAAGAGCATCCGATCAATGCTAGAATAATTACTGGTAATATTTTCATCACATTAAATATGTTAGTCTGCACCTTGGATTGATTTTAGAGAAATCGTGTCCGGATATTTTTTGTAGTTTCCACCAATATAATGCCACCACTCGGATGGGAGCGAATAGAAACCGGCTTGCCTCATGGCATTTTGGAGGATCCGCACATTCCGTTTGATCTCTGGATCGGTGTGCTGATATTTCGTCGCTGCCTGAGGTGAAAAAGAATCAAAGCCAGTAGGCATTTTAACGGGCTTCCCTCTGGACGTTACTAACGTGATATCCACGGCAGTGCCACAGGAGTGCTGTGATGCGGCATTGTGCGGGTTCGCAACATAGGTGTCGTTATGACCCGATGCATCCCAGAGCATCATCTGGATACTCGGTGGACGGTAGGCATCCCAGATTAGGATACGGTATCCGTAGACTTTCACTAACCGGTTAGCATGACTGAGCCTACGTGCCGTTTCCGGTCTGAGCAGCGCAGGAAATGATGGCTGGTAGAAGGGCTTTTTCGAAAGCGTGGTAGCACCTTTATACTGAAGGTTGATCTTAATCGATTTGTCCACCTCCTGCACGTGAATAAGTCCAGCCTTGGCTAAGATGGGATTTTTAGAAACAGGTAATTTTGATAGAGACCCTCTGTCGTTCATGTTGTTTAAACAGGAGGATATTAGTGAGGCTAACCCAAGTAAGGTAAGGCAGGTAGGGTGATGCATACTCACGCAATTCTAGCCAATCACAAAACTCAGTCGAGCCTGCAATTGAGGGCAAGGGAGAGGAAATCTGTATATACCGGAGTCCATCCCACACTTTTAAGTTTGCTGTTCGATACGCGTTTACTGCTGTTACCCCGTTTACGAGGCAAGTCCGCATCAACTGACTGAGGCATCGGAAGATCAAAGTGATCTGCCAGTGATGCATAACAATCATGCTGACTCACAGGCTCGGACGTCACGTTATAGATTCCACTTACAACCGAATTCGAGCTAAGAAGTAACATCGCCTCAGCCACATCGTCACGATGGATGAAGTTCATCATACGCTCGCCTGAACCATCGATACGAGAGGTTCCATTGAGTAGATTTTTCAAAACATGGCAGCGACCAGGACCATAGAGACCTGATAAACGGGTAACTACACCGCCTGCATTTAAGATCAACTCCTCGGCTTCGCGTAAAATTTTAGCGGTCGCGGTGATAGGACTAGCGAGACTCAGCTCATCAACTTCCGAATGATCGGCCTGGGCGTAAACCGAAGTGCTTGATGTAAAAATAATCCGAGTATCTGGAAATCGAACCAATAGATTTCGAACACCTTCTAGATAAACTTTCCGGTAAGACTCCTCTCCCCCACCTCCAGAGGCAGCGCAGTGAATGATGAGATCATATTGACCCGAAAGCTTGGCCACATCATCCGCAGAAGAAAGATCGCATGAGATACAGCTTTCCTTAGCACTGCGGCTCAATTTATCGATAGTCCACCCAGCGGATAGAAATTGGGTTTCGAGGGCTTCCCCTAGAAATCCATAGCCGGCGATGAGGAGTCGAGCCATTATTGATTAGTCATTCATCGAAATACCTAACAATTCCTCAGTAGCCTCGCGTGGCCGAGCTGTAAGAATGTCTGGCCGACCATTGGTCACCAATACAGTATGTTCGTAATGTGATGAGTTTTTGCGATCATTGGTGATCACAGTCCAGCCATCGCTGAGGATGGTAACTCCAGCGACGCCGGCATTTACCAT
Organism: Akkermansiaceae bacterium; assembly: GCA_037620805.1. Lineage (GTDB taxonomy): Bacteria > Verrucomicrobiota > Verrucomicrobiia > Verrucomicrobiales > Akkermansiaceae > Oceaniferula. The sequence goes on along the minus strand of JASJLI010000150.1, from coordinate 2,027 downwards.
GGGTTCAATAGCGAGCACCATTCCTGGTCGCAGCTTAGGTGAACGACCCGAAGGACGGTAGTTGGGTACCTGCGGCTCTTCGTGGAGGTCGCGGCCAACACCGTGCCCTACGAACTCGCGCACGACGGTGAAATTATGCTTCAGCACATGGGCTTCAACTGCACCGCAGAGGTCGGCTAACATATTACCTGGACGAGCCTGATCAATAGCCTCGTAAAGAGACTGCTCTGTGGCGCACATGAGTCGTTTGGTTTCGAGATCAATTTCTCCAGCAGGAACCGTGGTGGCGTTATCGCCAATCCAGCCGCCTTTGGTGATACCGACATCGATTTTCATGATATCCCCTGGGCGGATGACGGTGTCGGAGCCAATACCGTGAACGACTTCTTCATTGCGGGAAATACAGATCTGACCGGGAAAGCCACGATAGCCGAGAAAGGCGCTTTTACAGTCGCGTTCCTTCATCAACTCACCTGCATAGGCATCAATCTCACCGGTGGTTTTTCCTGGTGTCACGGCTTTGGCACAGAGCTGAAGGATCTCACTGGCGGTTTCACAGGCAACACGCATTTTCTTAATGTCGGCTGCTGTCTTGATCGGTATTCTAATTTTCCTGGCCATGATTGTGATGGGTCTGGATGGTTCGAACTCGGGTGGATTCGAGTCGTGATGCGGAAGAGATACGTGCTTTATCTGAGATGAAAAGAAAAAAGCCCTGCCAAACACGGATGTGTCAGGCAGGGCTCGATTGAATGATTCAATTTGAGAGTTATCGAGAAGCTGTGCTGGAGCGTTCCTTGAGCACTTTGGTAAGAAGGTTACGGTTACTGGAGTCTGAGCGAACGATTTCATCACCTACGACGATATCGACTACCACACCCACCATGTTATCTACCCGGCGACCGCCAGGCACGTTAGGTCCACATCATCCACCGCCAGAGGCAGGTTTCATCTTGCGGACGATGTCCACTTTGGCTGTTTCAACCGTAATGGTATCAGCGTCATACATTTTACCCGTAGTGACTGTTCCTGTTTTTGTCTTACTGACAGTCCCCCCTTTGGCAAGGTCACCTTGGCTGTAATAGAGTGTGTATTTCAGAGTTACGTCTTCGATGGCACGTTTCCCGCTATTGTATACTTCGATTGCGTATCCGGTAGCAACACCGTCGCCACCGCCCTTGACCTTGACCTCATTAAACTTGAGGCGAACGGATTTGGAAATAACCAGAAGGTCTTGGTTGGCTTTTACATAATCCTGATCCTTTGTAGAAAGGACGTTCATGGGAAATCTCTTTTTAACTCCTGATGCAAAAACAACGGTAACCGTCTTTTTCTTGGCATCGTAGTCAGTTAGGGTTGCTTCGAATGATTTGGTTTTATCGGCGCTCTTGAAGGTTCTTTGCTCAATTGCCTGTAAGGGCAAGGCAAAGGTCAGTGTAGCCAATGAAGTTAGCAGGAGTAGGTGTTTACTTTTCATATCAGTTTATCTTCTAAAGTCCTTATCTCGATCAATTAGTAAGTCAATAAGGTATTAGTTACTGGATGTAGCGTCAACAAGTCCTGCAGCTTGTCTAATTATCTTCAGAGCCCCCCTACGGTCACCACCTAAAGCGGTGAGATCTTGCTTTTCGATGATATCTACAAGGGATAGGAGCCTTTTGGCATCAAGCTCGCCCTTTGTTTGGCTGCCGTTGAGTAACATCCCGCAGGCGGAAACAGTGGAGGCAAAGCGCAGATCCGAACTGGCGTGAATCCAGCCGCTAATACGACCAACGGGTAGTTGCGCTGTGTTTGCACCCTTACCTAGCGAGAGTGTCGCGATGGCTCCATTATTTATAGAGCCCTCGTTCTCGCGCATCTCCAATTCGTAAATCACATAATTCCCGTGCGAACGCGAGGCATGGGATGGTCGTCCGACTCGATCATTGGTTGGTGTATTTTTGGGTTGGGCATAACCCATCAAGCGCACTCGCTGAACTCGAGTAGCGTTGATCGACAGTATGGCAGGCGCATTGACAGATTGTGAA
>JASJLI010000149.1:0-2716 GCA_037620805.1 Akkermansiaceae bacterium | reverse complement strand
CACGATGTTCAAGGTAGCACTCCCAAGTGGACACGAAGTCCTCGCCCACATTTCTGGAAAGATGCGCAAACGCTTTATTCGCCTCGTTGTTGGCGACAAAGTAAAAATGGAAATGTCCCCCTATGACACGACCAAGGCGCGTATCGTTTTCCGAATCGGTTGATTGCTATTTGGTTCACTTTTCGTGAATTTTTTTGACCTCAACTAAGAAGATCGTCTGGAGTAGTTGCCTAGCGAAGCCTGCAAGGGCTTCACTACGAGGTATTTCATAAATCTAGTTGGGTGGCGTATAGTTTTCTCGCCAAATACTGCGGTGATTATCTAGTCTAATGACAGATGATCTTCTTCTTTGAAAACTGGCAACAGGCATTCCTCTCCGCTCTGGTGGTGGTTGTATTTGTTTCCTTTGTCAAAAAGGACAGTGATCTCGATGGCATGGGCTTTCTGGAATCTCCGCTGGCAAAAATGAAAAAGGCCCGTGTGTTAGAAGTGCTTCGTGATGGTCGCCGACTCCGCAGACCTCTTCCAAAAATCATTTTTGAAGCCGGCGATGAAATTGTTTTCAAAGGTGTGCTCGAGGGCGTAATGGGCATCTCTAAAACTGAAGGGATTGATGTAAGAGGTAATGCCAGCCGAGGTCTCGAAGGTATTCGGACCGAGAGCGCTTTGTTAATGGAAGGAATTATCGGACCTGAATCGACCATGACAGGAAAGAGCCTCAAGCAACTCAATTTCCGCCAGCGCTTTGGTGTATTAATTCTTGCCGTTCATCGTCGTGGACGCAGTCTCCAGGAACGATTCGAGGACGAAAAACTCGCCTTTGGTGACACACTGTTAGTGCAAGGTCCAACGGAAAAAATACGTAGTCTGTTCACCCGCCGCGATTTCATCAACTTGAGTGAACCTGAGCACACGATGCTGAGGCGAAGCAAGGCACCCATCGCCATTGGAGCGTTACTTATCTTTATGGTCCTTGGAGCCCTGGGTGGACACTTCGGCATCCCACGGATCCCCATTGTTCAACTTGCCCTGACTGGAGCCCTGATCGTACTAGTCACCCGCTGCGTCCAACCGCAAGAAGCCTACCGAGCCATCGAGTGGAAAGTGGTTTTCATGATTTTCGGAATGTTAGGATTGGGTATGGCCATTGAAAAAAGCGGCCTTGCCCAACTCATCGCCAATGGCATGACTCATGGTTTGGGCATTGAAAACCCATGGATTATGCTCTCCCTCGTCTATTTACTGGCCGCCGTGATGACTGAAATCATTTCCAACAACGCAGTCGCGGTTCTCCTTACCCCACTAGCCATCATCATTGGTCAAACCTTAGACGTAGATCCTATCCCCTTTGTCATCGCTGTTATGTTTGGTTCCTCAGCAAGTTTTTCCACACCGATTGGCTATCAGACAAACACTTTTGTCTACAGTGCAGGAGGATATAGATTTGGCGATTTCTTCAAGGTAGGATTCCCATTAGCCCTCATTCTATGGCTATTGGCATCTTTCCTGATCCCCATCATGTGGCCATTTTAGTCGGACTCCACGGACTCCGTCTAATCTCTTCAAACCCGCAGGGTATAAATCAGTCCCGTGACTATCCCTATACTGCAAACTTTTATTCCAAATTTCCTCGGTACGGCAGGCTAAGTCACTAGCATGTGCGAAGATTCTCGACGTATCACTCTGAATGACGATCATAATTGCCTCGGGCAAAACGAAACCACGAACAATGCAAAAAAACCGTTTACACCGGCGGACGAATCATCGGCAGGGTTTTGCGCTGATCGCGACCCTCTCGATCTTGGTCTTGCTCGCCATGGTGACGGTGGCAATGTTAACACTTTCGACACTGACGGTACGCAGTTCTTCGCTGGAGTCTGCACAAGCCGAAGCCAAAGCCAATGCTCGCCTAGCTCTGATGCTTGCACTCGGTGATCTTCAGAAGTTCGCCGGCAGTGACACCCGAGTAACCGCCCCCGCGAACATCCTCCAGGAGGACCACCCTATCGTCACAGGTGTTTGGAAGAGCTGGGAGGGCACCGATCACGAAACGCAAGGCCGCTTTCGTGGCCGCCCAGTCAAGCCGGACTACGGTTCGAAACGTCGATCCGTTGACGAAGGAGGACGTTTCCTCTCGTGGCTAATCTCCTCGGACGAAAGCGAAACAGGCCCCGACAAAATAGGTTCTATGGCAAGGAACCAAGCCACTTCCGGATGGATTTCCATGCTTGGGGCTGGATCCCTGCCCGTGGGTGACCAACGCCAGGTGCATCTCAAACCGGTCTCAGTGCAGGGCAGAACCCCGGGCCGCTTCGCGTGGTGGGTATCAGGCGAAAACCAAAAGGCACGACTGCTTGCACCCTACAATCCGGAAGACGACACTGCGGCCCGTTGGTCGGTCCTCGCCAAGTCGCACGCCGTGCCCGACCCTGAGGTTTTTCACCTTGAGTCCCTGCTCGATAACGCGGAACCAGCCAGCCGTGTGGTGTCGCGCTTGACCGCCTCCCTCGTCTCGGACAAAGCTGCTTTGGTAACAGCCGGTCGCCGTTTCCATGACCTGTCGACAAACTCGGTCGGGCTACTCACCAACACCGCCACCGGTGGATGGCGCAAGGATCTCTCAATCGTCACCGAGAACTGGAACAACCTGCCGCGCAACGGACTCCCCTTTTTCCGCTACACCCTCGGAGCCGCAAGCCAGTCTGCACAACCCCAT
>JASJLI010000148.1:0-3072 GCA_037620805.1 Akkermansiaceae bacterium | reverse complement strand
AACCCTGCCGAAGAGTGCGGAGACTTTGCAATAGACGTTTTTGTGTTTCGCCACGGCACGGAAATCCTTGGTCCATTCTGAGTCGAGAGGTTTATCGTCAAGCTTAACACCTCCAAAATGATCGATGATGATACGTAGCTTGGGAACTCGCTTGGCAATCGTGTCGACATCTTTGAGGGAAAATTTCCCAACAAGAACATCAACGCTTTTACCGGCATTCGCCGTGGTTCTGAGATCACGAAAAAACGCCTCACTCAGATCATCTGCGCTGCGTCCGGAGAGGCGGTAACCGAGGTAGCGGGGATCTTTGCAGAGAGATTTGAACAAGGGTGCAAAATTATCGGTTCCGATGACTTTGGAAAGGTTGCCGACAACTCCTTTGTAGAGATTTTTATTACTGGCGGAAATATCGAGATTCCATTGATTGTCAGGGATGCTCTGACCTGCTTGGACTAGAACTACGCCGTCGACACCGTTCGCCTTGGCAACGGTGGCAAAGTCTTCCGGTCGATGGTCGCGGTAGAGGTGTTTATTGTCCTTCTTAATCCAGCCAATGCCTTCGGGTCTGGAGAGCAGAGAGAGGTGCACGTGGCAATCGATGACCGATGTTTTTCCAGTCTGTGCAGGCAGTACTTTGGAAATGACGGCAACCACCTGCGCGGCAAGTTTCTCGGAGCCTGTGGTTTTGAAATGAACATCACCGGGTTTGGTAAACATTTCAGGTGCAAACGCAGAGGAAGTCGCGTGGAGATCGTTGATTAACACACCGTGTTTTTTCATCACACGTTCTGCGGCAGCGTTATACTTGATGTCGTCGCCGACGATTCGACCAGCCTCGCCTGCGGGCACCATCGTCGTGCTCGCCCAGATTAGGGTAGCACCGGTTTCCTTGAGACGGACGACCAATTTCTCTATATTTTTTTCATACTCGGGAAGTGGTGTTGAAATCGTGCCTTTGACTTTATCGCGTCGACCTTGTGTCTTTGACTCAGGGTGGCGGTAGCACAGATCCCACAAACCCCAGTTGAAATGAATGACATCCCATTTCTTGTCACCCAGCCATGCATCGATCTTGGCCAGACCTCTCGGGGTGTCCCCACAATTCGCTTTCGGACGGATCACATTGGCCTTGCCTTCGAGCCCCTTGCGAACCTGACGAGTGTAACCGATAGAAATGGAATCACCGAGAATGAGAACATTAGGGAGTTTTGCATCCATCTTAGCTTTCTCGGTCAGGCCTTTTTTGTCTTTCTCAGGCGTATGAAACTCAGCTGCCTGTGTGATTGATGCAGAGATGAGTGCGTATAATCCAAAGACGGCTACCAACTTGGTGAATATTGACTCCTTAGAGATTGAGTAACGTGGTATGGCCATCATTTTCATACTTCCTGAAATACACGGAAGGAGAAAAAACGCGGCAATTATCTCGATTTTTTCACCTGCAAATAAAATGCTGTTTCAGATTGATGACACGTGATTGAGCAGGTAAATCATGTGGTCTACTTCATTCATGAAAAGAATATCTGAGTTTGCGCTTTGGGGAGGACCTCTTCTGGCCATTTTATCTTGGTCGCTGGCATCACATTTTGGGATGCAGAGTGCTGCGGCGATTACTCTAGGAATCACGTTGCTCACTGCGGTGTGGTGGATATTCGAAGCCATTCCGATTCCGGCAGCTTCGCTCGTGCCGATTGCGCTGTTCCCGTTGTTGGGTGTATTACCTGCTAAGACGGCTGTGGCTCAAAGTTACGGCCACCCACTTATATTACTATTGCTTGGAGGTTTTTTCCTCTCGAAGGCGATGGAAAAGAGCGGAGTACATCGACGACTTGCATTGACCATGGTTAGGTTGTGTGGTGGTGGGAGTGGCAAAAGTTTGATTCTGGGATTCATGCTCGCGGCGGCTTTACTGAGCATGTGGATTTCAAATACGGCGACGTCGCTTATGTTGCTTCCGATCGCGTTGGCCATTCTGGATGGTTGTAAAAACAAAGACGGATCCCCCAGCACGCTGGCAGCCCCTTTAATGTTAGGGATTGCTTACGCGGCAAGTGTTGGAGGATTGGGCTCCCCCATTGGAACACCGCCTAACCTGGTATTTATCGAGCAGTATGCCAAGGTTACTGGGATCACGATGTCGTTTACTGAGTGGATGAAGTTTAGTTTGCCAGTGGTGTTTGTGATGATCCCGCTGATGTGGCTTTGGTTATCGCGCGGACAATCAGGTGAGCGTGTCGTGACGCTGCCATCGAGTGGAGTATGGAGGAAGGCAGAGTGGCGCACCTTGTTTATTTTCGGATGTACGGCATTGGCATGGATAACGCGGGCTGAACCTTTTGGTGGATGGCAGGCGTGGTTGGAGCTACCACATGCCAACGATGCTTCCGTCGCCTTTATTGGAACGCTTTTGCTGTTTATGATTCCTGATGGGACGAGAAACGAGGACAGCAAAAAGCGTAATCGCTTACTTGATTGGGAGCATGCCAAAGAAATACCCTGGGGGCTGTTATTGCTTTTTAGTGGTGGTATTTGTCTCGCTACAGGAATTCGAGAATCTGGCTTGAGTGAGACGATTGCTCACATCCTTGGTAACTACGGTGGCTTAACGGTCTTTGCGTTGATCGTTTTGATTTGTCTGGTGATGACGTTTCTCACAGAGATCACAAGTAATACGGCGAGTACGATTTTGATGATGCCGATTCTTGGTGCGGTCGCACTAAGTAACAATTTGGATCCAGCTATCCTGATGCTGCCGGCAGCTTTGAGCGCTAGTTGTGCATTTATGTTACCCGTTGCCACGGCCCCCAATGCAGTCGTGTTCGGAACAGGCTATCTTACAGTAGCCCGCATGGTAAGAGAGGGCATTGTTCTTAATTTGATCGGCGTTGTCGTTATCAGTATCTACGCTTGGATCATGTTAGGGTGATATTGGGATGCGTCATGGATCAGCCGCTTATTTGATAGAGCGGAGTTTGACATCATTCGTCGCGTTTTCCAGATTTTTGATAATCGCTTGCACGCGTTCAAGATGAACGACCAATTTTTTCGCCTCGCGATGTTTGATGAGATCTT
>JASJLI010000147.1:0-14320 GCA_037620805.1 Akkermansiaceae bacterium | reverse complement strand
TCGGAACAGGAAGGTGACATCAGGCTCGATCAACTCGATCAACTCAAGCTGGAGACCCGACTCGACCTCCTCAACAAGATACAGGAGCAGATCCACTTCGGGCAGATGCCTCCGAAAAAGGAAAAAGTGCAGCCAACAGATGCCGAGCGCATCGCCATGCTCGAGTGGGTTTCGGCGGAACTCAAGAAACACAGCGCCTCCAAGCTCGAAGACAAGCTGCGTATGCCAGATTACGGCAACTACTTACATCACGACAAGCTGTTCTCCGGAAAATACAAAGACCTCAAACCCTACACCCCGGACCGGCGCTGGCTCATCAGTGAGTTTATTTTTGATGCCAAATTCAACGTCCTGCTCAAGCACGCTCCTACTAAGACCATCGACGGCACACGGAAGAATGTGATCGGCGATAACAACCGCCGCGTTAACCTCACCAACCCGTTCCTGCTGCCGACCAATTCCGGCGTGCGTTACTACGACACCACCACCCTCAACGGCGGGCACCTGCTTACCATGCTCACCAATGCTAAGGAAACCGCCACCTACATGGAGTATTTGGCCGGGCGCGATGCGCGCTACATGCCCGCGTTCAACGAGGTCATGAAATTGGAGTGGTCCCAGAAGAAGACCCTCACATCCCGACAGGACTTCCTCGGCAAGCACCTCAACCACGTTCTCCAGGATCTCTACAAAAGCAAACACGTGTCGCTTCTGCCTAAGTTCATTCCGGTGAAGCAAAAACCCAAAGCTCCGATGACGACGGGTAAAGCTCCCAAGAAGTCACCCTTCCACGCCGCCCAACCTGGTAATCAGGAACTCGTTACCATCTTCCGCACCATGCGCCGGCAGAAAAAGAAAGGCGACAGCGATGAAAAGCTAATTCTAAAATGTGAGAGGGAATGGTTTATCTCCGGTCACAACGCGCGCAAGATTCAATCCCGCGTCACCTTCCTACACGGCTACATGGCCGAACTGATCGGGCAGTTCAAACAACATAATTACCAAACGAAGCACAAACCCATTGAGTACCGCCCTGCCAGCGAGGCCGAGATGAAAATAATCACCCAAACCATTCTTAAAAATCGTAAACAAGGAGACAGCTACGCCGCCATCATTGATAAATGTGTGGCCGACTGGGAACAAGAGTTCGAACAAGATCGCATCCAGGCAGGGATCGCTAGCGATGAAACCATCAACGCACTCATCGAGCAGTTGTTTATCAAAATCCTCGAGCGCTCAGCCACCGGTGCAGAGACCAGTAAATATAACGCACTCACCAAGACCTATATGAGCAATCTCGGTAACCTGAGCGCCATTAAAAAACTGATCCAGACCCTGATCCTACGTTCGGACTTTGTTTACCGTCAAGAGTTCGGCCAGGGAGAAACCGATGAACACGGGCGACGTATGCTTCCCCCTCGCGATGCCAGCTATACCCTAGCCTACGCCCTCACAGATAGTAGCCCAGATAAGGAGCTGGCAGAGGCCGCCAAAAATGGAAAGCTCAACACTCGGGAGGATTACAAACGTGAAGTCAGCCGCATGCTCAAAAGACGTGATCAATACTACGTCATCGATGAAAGTGTGCAACGTCTCCAAGATACAGCGAGTATCACCAACACCCCTATCAGAAAATTAAGATTCTTCAGAGAGTTTTTCGGCTATCAAAATATGCTTCCCATCTTTAAGGACAATAAGCGCTTTGGTGGAAATTATGATAACTCGAAAGGTCGCTTAGTCGGTGAGGCAGATCGCCTTGTGGATCACATACTCGAGAAAGACCAGAATGTCATTGAGACACTCTTAAACACGGAGGACTTTTACGTTTATCACTCTGGTGATAATGAGGCGATTACCGCATCTACAAAACGCCTTCGTAAGATCTATGACTATTTCAAAGACAAAGATTGGCAGAATTTTGAAATGGAGGATCTGATGAAACACAAAGAATTTCTCGATGAAGTCAAACTTCACAGTGTTGATCTTGCTGCTCCAGTTCATAAAAAGCGTGACCGAACCAGAGTTTTCAAACAACACATGACGAGCTTCACACTGCGGTTTGATAAAGGGCAAAAAACGGCAGCTCCATACGCCGCCTTTTCTTCCCACGGAGTTCACAATGCCTCCACTCGCCTAGGATTAAAGTTCCGGGCAGAAGAGGTTACCAAGTTCTTCAATATCCGCTTGGATAACTGGGACTACCCAGCTGTGCAACCAGCGAAAGTTAGCCACCGCAAGGGTATGCTCACACACCCTGCGTGGTTGATCGCCCATGCCCAGAACACCGAGACCGATCCGGTTAAACGTGGGAAATGGATCTTGGAAAAACTGTTAGCAGGCACGGTTCCCGAAACCCCAATCACCGTCGAGGCCGTTATCCCGGAAGATCATCACAGCACCTTACGCACCCGTCTTGCCAAGGTCACCGAGAAAAAATACTGCTGGCAATGTCACGAGCGGATGAATCCTCTCGGGTATCCCTTTGAAATGTATGATGACTTTGGTCGATTCAGAACCAAGGAGTCTCTTGAGCACCCCGACAACCTGGTAAAAAAAGGGCCAGACAAAGCAGCTGGCCACGTTGACCTACGTGACACCTACAAAACGCTACCCGTCAACACCAAGGGGCGCTTGTTCGGAACCGGCGACAAAAGCCTGGACGGTGAAGTTGACAACGCCATCGAACTCGCCGATCGTCTTTCCAGATCCGCACACGTCCGTCAGTCGGTCATTCGCTATGCGTTCCGCTACTTTATGGGGCGCAACGAATTCCTAACTGATTCAAAAACACTCATCGATGCCGACAAGGCATACCTCGACAGCGGCGGCAGCTTTGATGCCGTTATTGTCTCGCTGCTCACCTCCGATTCCTTTATTTATCGCAAGCCAAGTGCAACATCTGAACATTGATTTAACCAATACACTCACCATGAACAGCCGAAGAAATTTTCTGAAAGCATCCGCGCTGACAGCCGGAGCATTTGCACTTCCCTCGTCACTCCGCGCACTTACCGCTGGCGGCGCCGCTGGGAGCCCTCCGATACGATTCGTATTTATCCGGAAGTCGAATGGTATCCGCCCAAACGAGCTGGCCTTGCCAACATTCTCCGATGCTGAAAAAAATCTGGATGCGAAGAGGCAGCCGATGGAAGTCGATCTGGACAAGCATGAACTACCCGAGTGGCTACGTCCTCTCAACAAACATAAGGCAGACCTTTCCATCCTCCAGGGACTCTCATGCAAGATGAGCGAGAACGGCCACTGGTCGTATTCCTCCGTCATGGGAGCCTACAAATCAGGTCGCAACTCACTGAGTGGCATCAAACGCGCCACCATCGATTTCGAGTTGGCGAAGCTTTCCCCGTCTCCCTTTGAGCACGTTGAGCTATCCCTAACAGGGAACTACAGCACGTTTAGAACAGGTATCGTTTCAGGTTATTCCGCTCCAGCGCCGCACCAGAGAAACTATTGTTACGCCGATCCTCAGACAGCCTACAACGAGCTATTCAAATCGGTTATTAATCCGAGCGCTGTCGATTCCGACAATTCGATGTTAGAATTCTTGCAAGGTGAAGAAAATTTCAAGGCCGGTTCGTTATTAGGATATGAGAAACTCAAACTCAGCAATCATATCAAATCCATTCAGGCGATTAGGGCGCGTAACAAGAAGCTGGAAAAAATGTCGGACTCCATCGCCAAACATATCCCCAAGCTAGACCCGATCCACGCTGAAGGTGGGCTGAATGCCAGCACTCCCGAAAAGCAGAAAGCGATGACGGATATCTTGGTCGCTTCACTGGTCACCGGATTAACCAATGTGGTGACATACACCATTGATGAACTCTCCACACCGATCAAGGGTATGCCAGGCAACGAAGGTGATCACATCTCAATTCACGAACTAGGGCACAATGGTGGCTACAGTGGTGTTTCCGCAGAAAAGATCCGTGAGAAAATCCGAGTCGGTCACATGGAGCAAGTGGCAACGATCGTCGAGCGACTCAAGGCCACCCCCGAGGGCTCCGTCAAGGGCAATATGTTCGACAATACAGTGGTGGTGTATTTCCCTGAAAATGGCGAAGGCCACCATAGTCATGGCACAGAGTCACCCCTCCTGATGCTGGCTGGTGACAACTGCAAGCTCGATATGAGCGGGCGTTACATCCGCCTCCCTTACCACGGCACCGAAGGTCATAAAACCATCGGCAACTGGTACACCACACTGCTCAACGCATATGGAAACCCTATCAAGCACTATGGTGATTTTGATCTGGAGATGTCACGCAAGAAGTTGGATCAAGTAGGAGCCATCAAACAACTGATGGCTTAAACTAACAACCCACCGATAATTATACCTATGAAAACCTATCAATTTTTTCTGACTCTCTCACTTGCTCTTGGTTTTAGTCTTAGTCTTGCAACCCTCTCCTTTGGACAGGCCAAAATTACTGAAGGCAACAAAAAGCTACCCATGAAGGGTGAGTCGTTTCGCCTCAATGGGCATGATGCTTTTGTCATACTACCCGAGAAACTCGACGGGGAAATCCCCTGGGTCTGGTATGCACCAACTTTACGAGGCCTCCCGTCCAAAGCCGAGGTGTGGATGTTCGAACGTTTTTTAGCCAAGGGAATAGCCATAGCCGGAATTGATGTCGGCGAATCCTACGGTAACCCTGAAGGCCGAAAGATATATTCAGACCTCTACCAATATCTTGTCACCCAACGTAAGCTCTCCAAGAAACCCTGCCTACTTGCCCGCAGTCGTGGTGGACTGATGCTCTACAACTGGGCGGTAGAAAACCCTGAGAAAGTCGGTGGAATCGCCGCACTCTATCCGGTCTGCAATCTCGAAAGCTACCCCGGACTCAAGAATGCCGCCGGAGCTTACAAGATGACCGCTGAGGAGCTTAAGAGCAAGTTAAGCCAACACAACCCCATCGAAAGACTCAAACCCCTCGCCAAAGCGGACGTGCCCATTTTTCATCTTCATGGAGATGTCGATAAAGTAGTCCCCTACGAAAAAAACACCGCCATTTTGGTAGAGCGCTACAAGAAATTCGGTGGACCAGCTAAAGTGGAATTGATTAAAGGCCAAGGACACAACATGTGGAAGGGATGGTTCCAGTCGGAAACACTCACCAACTTTGTCATCGCCCGAGCTTTAGGGAAAACCATCAAAACTTCAGGGAAATAGCGGAATACCACTCAATAAAAATTATGTCTCAATCATTACTCTGCACCTGCCTTCTTGCCGGTGCCCTCTTTGCACCAAATGGACTGGCACAAGCCAAGCCCGTCAAAGTTTACATCCTCGCTGGTCAATCTAATATGGTAGGCATTGGCCAGGCCACCGGAGGTGGCTCGCGCTGGGGTGAGGAATTTCAAAACCCTGTCGTGTCGGTGTACGAGGGAGCCTATGATGCGAGTAAGGATTACGATACATTAAAGCCGATCAAGACCGTAAAGCTTGAAAGCTTCGGTGGTACAAAACCAACCCCATACCCAGGTGGAGGAACACAAGTGACACGCGGCACGCTTCAAATCAAAGCAACTGGAACCTACGAATTTCGCCCCGGTTTTGGTGGATCGACCTATAACATCATGAAGGTCAATGGGATCGAGGTTTACCGCCGCGAAACCGGCAAAAACGCCATACACACTCCGCTCAAGCTGGAAGCCGGTAAAAAAGTTTCATTCAAAATCACCTACCTAAACGCACAAGCCGGTGGGCTGGGTTGGATCGCACGTATCGACATCCCCGGAACATTATCAACCGCTGTCCGTGAAAACAAAAAATTCCCCTACCTCATCGACAAAGACGGCAATTGGGTCTCACGCAAGGACGTTTGGTATAAAGGTGTTGTCACAGCGACTGCTAACAAATGGTTGAGTGTAGGATGTGGTGCCGGAGACAATAACATTGGTCCAGAGCTGGGCTTTGGCCACCTACTCGGCAATCACCACGATGTGCCGGTGCTCATTATTAAAGCATCACAAGGCAACCGCTCACTGGCATGGGATTTCCTCCCCCCGGGAAGCCAGCAATTCGAATATGAAGGGAGAACTTATGCTGGTTTCAAGGACGCCTCCCCATCATGGGTAACGGGGACAAAGCCAAAGCCGGTTAATTGGTATGCGGGCAAACAGTATGATGATTGTTTCGGAGATGCCCAGAAGACGCTCGCCAATTTTGACAAGGAGTTTCCTCACTGGAAGGGTCGCGGTTACGAAATCGCGGGCTTTGTTTGGTGGCAGGGTCACAAGGACGGTGGCGAACCAGCCGCCGGCCGCTATGAGAAAAATCTCGTCCGACTCATCAAGTCTCTACGCAATGAGTTTAAAGCTCCTGACGCACCTTTCGTGATTGCTACCATTGGATTTGGTGGCTGGAAAATGGAAGGACCTCACAAAAAAGTAGCCGCCGCACAACTCGCAGTGGGCAGTGGCAAGTATCCAGAATTTAAGGGTAATGTAAAAACGGTTGAGACCCGTGACTTCTGGCGCGAGGCAGATAAGTCTCCAAAAAATCAGGACTTCCACTACAACCAAAATGCCGAGACCTACATGCTCGTGGGTGAAGCCATGGGACAAGGTATGCTAGAACTCCTCGGCACACCCGTAAAAGACAAGTAAGCACTTTTTTCCTTTATGATGTCCTAGTAAGCTCCAGTTTAAGGACATGCTCCGGTGCCTTGGCAAAAAACCTCATCTAAACTCATCATGAAAAAAAACATCTTACTCCTTCTTCTTTCGACACTCTCAATTAACTGGCTGTCTGCGGCAAATACTCCGGTCTATATCGCCTCTGCCGAAACAGGGATTTATCTCTCCCACTTGGATGGACAAACAGGCTCCTTAAGTAAGCCTGAACTCGTTTCTAATATTGGGGGTGCAGGTTTCCTCGCCAAACATCCTACTCACCCGTATCTGTATGCAACGGGCCATATTGAAAAGGGCGTTGGCTGTGTGGCGGCTTACAAAATCCACAGTGACGGAAAGTTGGTAGAAATTGGTAAACAGGCGGCGAAGGGTAAAAAACTCTGCCATGTCAGTCTTGATGCCACATCCAAGGTATTGATGGTCGCCAACTACTCCGAGGGTAATGTCGTTTCCTTCCCGTTAAACCAGGACGGCACTATTGGTAAAGTTACCTCATTTCACAAACACAAGGGCTCAAGTGTTCATCCTACGCGCCAGACCAAACCCCACGCGCATTCGATCTACAGCGGACCTAGTAACAAGTTTGCCTACGCCCCCGACTTAGGAATCGATAAGATCATGATCTACGCCATTGAACCCGACACAGCAAAACTGACGCATATTGGATTTAGCCAATCACCGGCAGGATCTGGGCCTAGGCACATGAAATTCGGCAAAAACGGCAAACAGGCCTATGTCCTGAATGAACTAACGCTCAGCATCTCTGTCTTCGATCAAAATCCCGTCTCAGGTAAACTCACCCCAAAGCAGCTAGTTAGCACTTTACCTGAGGGAGCTGATAAAACCGCTATGAGTTGCTCGGAAATCCGTGTCTCAAAGGACGGTAAGTTTATCTACTGCGCTAACCGTAATCTGACCGAAACGGGTCGCGATTCCATCTCGGTATTCTCTGTAGGCGGTGGTGGAAAAATCGCGCGTATTCAGACGATTGGGGCTGAAGTTTGGATTCCACGGAATATCAATCTCGATCCATCTGGAAAATGGCTGTTAGTAGCTGGCCAAAAATCCAACAATGTGCCGGTTTTCAAAGTAGACAAGACAACTGGTATGCTCAGCTACACGGGGAATAAGATAGAGATCCCCAAGGCGATGTGTATTGAGTTTGGCAAGTAACGAAACGCGCTGTTAAAATACGGAAACAGAATTGTTTTTTCATCTCTTTATCTGTGACAATCTGTGCCATCTGTGTTTAAAAAAGAGAGTTTTACACAGATGAAGAAGATGACCACAGATCAAGACATCCGCTCATGCAAATAATACAGAGTATGTCTGAGCTTACTCAAACGCCGACCTCAAATCATCTGCCGCGGAGCTGACATCGGGATCATCATCAGCACTACCTTCAGGCTCAGGAGCGGAAAATCCTTCGAAGCCAAAGTCGTCATCTGAGGGAGCTGCAAACCCTTCACCTGGGGTGATGGTAAATTCTTCCCCGCTGGGGATGACTTGCTCGACAGGTGGTAGAGCCTCGGAAATACCGGCACGAAGTTCACGTGGCAGGCTTT
The DNA here is from genome assembly GCA_037620805.1 of Akkermansiaceae bacterium. Classification (GTDB taxonomy): domain Bacteria; phylum Verrucomicrobiota; class Verrucomicrobiia; order Verrucomicrobiales; family Akkermansiaceae; genus Oceaniferula. The sequence goes on along the minus strand of JASJLI010000147.1, from coordinate 6,095 downwards.
CTATCTCCTTTGTTTCCGGAATCTCAGCGGTCTCAGGAGATGCTCCCAGCTCTTCGAATTTACGAGCCCCTGATAGGATGCGTGTTTCGAGTGACCCGACGGTTTTGTTGTAGTCGCCTACTGCCGAATTCAAACTGCGACCAAGCTTCTGGACATGACCTGCGAACGCGCCTAGTCGGGAGTAGAGTTCTTTTCCAACGGCTGAAATTTCACGGGCATTTTGCGCGAGTGCCTCTTGTCGCCAGCCAAAGGAAACGGCACGCAGCAGAGCGATCAATGTCGTTGGTGTGGCGAGAATGACACCTTGATCAACCCCTTTTTCAATGAGTGATGAGTCTTCTGAAAGGGCCCCTGAGAAGAAGGCTTCACTGGGGAGGAAAAGAACAACGAACTCCGGCGTGGTATCGAACTGGTCCTGGTATTTTTTACTGCCGAGCTGTTGGACGTGAGTGCGGACCTGCTGTGCATGGCGCGCCATGGCAGTGGCACGTTGATCGTCGTCTTCTGCTTCGATGGCATCGAGATAGGCGTCCATGGGGGCTTTGGAATCGACTACGATGTGCTGGCCGCCGGGAAGTTTAACGATGAGATCGGGTCGGAGACGTTTGCCTTCGTCGGTGGTGGTGGTCGTCTGCGTTTCGAAGTCGCAGTGCTCCTGCATGCCTGCCATTTCCACGACTCGGCGGAGCTGCATTTCGCCCCACTGGCCACGACCTGTGGGTTGTCGGAGTGCTTTAACCAGTTTACTTGTCTCACGTTGAAGACCTTGGTTGGCCTCGGCGATGTGGACCATTTGCTGTTTCAGGCTAGCTTTGTCGCCTTCGCGGATTTTCTCGCTTTCGCTGATCTGGTTCTGGACTTTTTCCAGCGTCTGGGAAATAGGTTTCACCATTTGCTCAACGGCGATTTTGCGTTTTTCCATTTCATGGGTCGCCTCTTGCTGCTGAGCTTTGAGGCTGTTTTTTGCCAATGACAGGAACTGCTCCTGGGTGGATTTCAGGGTTTCGGCCGACAGGGCCTTAAAGGTATCCGTCAGGCGAAGCTCGGATTTTTCAAGGAGGGCCTGCTTTTCGGCGGCAGCTTTTTTCTCCTCCTGAAGGCGGACTTCGAGCTCCGTCTGGGTCTGACGAAGGGCTCTTTCGTTGGTATGTAGGGCTTCATAGCGGGTCTGGAGCGCTTGCTGGTTCAGGGAAGACTGTTGGCTACGCTGCTGCTCGGACTTGAGTTTTTCGGCATCAACTTCCGCGCGGCCTTTGTTTTTGGATGAAAAGATGAGCCATGTTATGAGGATACCAACGAGGAGTCCAGCGGCTGCGGTGATAAAGGGAAGCTGTTCGGGAGAAATCATGATCTAAATGCTGACACAGAGTTTTACTTGCGATGACGGATAGCTACGGCATAGTGCCGTGGTCATCCGCACGTTGGGTATCAATACTCCAACGTCACAGAGATGACAACTCATACAACCCAAAAAAGAATTATGGCCCACGAATTACCTGATTTAGGATACGCATACGACGCCCTCGAGCCGCACATTGATGCGCGCACCATGGAAATCCACCACAGCAAGCACCACGCAACCTACGTCGCCGGACTTAACGGCGCTCTCGAAGGCAATGACGACCTCCAAGGCGTTTCTGTGGATGCTCTCATCCAGAACCTCGATAAGGTTCCTGCAGACATCCAGACCCCTCTCCGTAACCACGGCGGCGGTCACTTCAACCACAGCCTTTTCTGGAAGGTGATCGCCCCTGGTGGTGCATCGGCTCCTTCCGGCGATCTCGCTGCGGCAATCGATGCCAGCTTCGGCTCACTCGATGGCATGAAGGAGGCATTTGCCAAGGCGGCAGCCACACGTTTCGGCTCCGGCTGGGCATGGCTCGGCGCTAAGGAAGACGGCTCACTGGCTGTTTCGTCCACTGCTAACCAAGACAACCCACTCATGGGTGAGATTGCTGGCGCTTGTGGATGCAAGCCTATCCTCGGACTCGACGTCTGGGAGCACGCTTACTACTTAAACTACCAGAACCGTCGCCCCGACTACATTGGCGCATTCTGGAACGTTGTTAACTGGGACGTTGTCGGAGAAAACTTCGCCAACTCACAGTGTTGTGGCGGTGGCTGCGGATGCAGCTAATTTCTACAAATAACCACTCGACAAAAAATCACTCAAGCGCGGCCTCGGCAGATATTCTGTCAGGCCGTGTTTTTTTGTCCCTTTTTTTGTACCAAGACAATTACCCGGAAAGGATTACTCGGAAGGAGTCTGACGCTTTTGGGCAGCGGACTCAATGGTATCTGTATTCCCCCCCTCTTTCACAGGCTCAGGTGCATCATCAGTCAGGCCTATACCAGCGGTGCGCCCCACTGCCTTTAGCAGACTTGCAGGAACTTTTAGAAGGCTGGTGAGCAGTGAGCACGATGAGAGAAGGCTAAAACAGCATGCGATGAGAATGAGACGTATGGATTTCATAAAATTATGTAGGTAGTTCACGCGAAATTTAGGGGCTGATTACCATTCGTCAATGAGCAAGTGCATGTTGCTATGCCCTTTGAAAACAATCGATGGCAAGGCGGATACCCTTGGCCTTATCAAGAGTTTCCTGATATTCAGCTGCTGGATCGGAGTCTGCGACAATTCCTGCACCAACGTGGTAGTGAAGTGTATCCCCGTCTCTGACCAGAGTTCTGATCGGAATATTAAATTGGCTTTCCCCGTTAAATCCAATGTAACCGACAGCGCCCGTGTAAAGTCCTCTTGGGACAGTTTCAAGTTCATCGATGATTTCCATCGCACGCTTTTTAGGAGCTCCTGTGATACTGCCTCCCGGAAAGCAAGCCTTAAGCGCGTCGAGGTGATCGACATCTTCACGTAGTGTCCCAGTCACGGTCGAAACTAGGTGATAGACGTGTTCCAGTTTCTCCAAAGCCAGCATATCGGCCACGCGTACACTTCCGAATTCACACACCTGACCAAGATCGTTTCGTTCAAGGTCGGTGATCATGATCAGCTCTGCGTTTTCTTTTTCAGAGTTCAGCAGCTCCATGGCCGATGCCTTATCCTGTTCCTCATCCTGAAAACGGGGACGTGTGCCCTTGATCGGACGAGTTTCGATCCCCCGACCACTCATGCGTAGAAATGTCTCTGGTGATGATGACAATATCTCACGATCTTCGATTTCCATCCACACGGCCAAGGGCGCTGGTGTCCCCTCTCTCAGGTGATGGTAGAGGGGAAATAACGACCCTCCTTTTACAGCGGCCGAATAACGCTGTGTTAGATTGACTTGATAAATATCGCCAGCGGCAATGTATTCATGGATACGCCGTACGCCATCTTGATAATCGGAGCGAGACATGGACTCCTCAAATTCACCAACTTTCACCACAGGAGAGGGCTGAGGATCCTTAACAATAGCCCCCATCAATTCACCACATTGCCACCACTGTTGGCGATCGTGTTGGTAGACCAACATCTCTGGGTAAATTCCAAAACAAAAAGAACCTTCGTAGTCGGCCCATCCACAAGCCCCCCCTACGGGGAAACCTAGAGAAAGAGAATGGACGTCCCACTGATTAACGGCATCACGCAATCTATTAAGATCATCCTCATTGTGAATATGGCCACGGATGACGTTTACAGGTCGGGCTGCGATGATGGACACAGGAGCATGGCTCCTTGTGGGAATGTTTCCCGAGGTATCAAAGAACACCATCCCCGGTAAATGTTGGAGACCCGCTGCTACCTCGGCAGGAGTCAGCTCCAACTCCACGAGCTGGGGTGCTGGCACCGAATACGATGCACAACTTGAGTCCTCCTCATTGCCTGACCTATCCACGCCCGAATGAAAGGGCAAATACGCATCAGTGCCAAGCACTCATATTTTACCCTTTGCAGATCTATCTGCTATGGCTATATTGTAGATAACTCCATAACTTTGCACTCACCATGTGGGTTATGGTTCAACAAAGAACCAGCTAGTTTTACACCTAAACTAGTCAGTTTTTATACCACGATCCAAAATGAAAAACAGAACCACAACCATGATTGTGGCAATGACGCTTGGCGTCTTTGCCTCCCTCGCCTCCACTACCACGGCATACGCCGAAGCTGATGCCCGCGTCCAAAAAGCCAAAAGCTTTTACCAAATGGGGCTTCACGCAATGAACGAGGGCAACTTTGACCTCGCTAAGACTAGCTTCAAAGGAGTTCTTAAAATATACCCTCACCACCCACAGGCGAGGGCAAAGTTGATTCACATCAGCACAAATAGAAACTCTCTGGAAATAGGAAGACGCAAAGCCGCCTTACGCATGGTCATCATTCCGAAGGTGAACCTCGAGAAGACTACCATCCAAGAAGCACTGGAAATGCTTGCCGTTCAGGTTGAAAGAGAATCCAAAAAGAAGGTAACTCCTAACTTCATTGTTCAGGACCCTACAGGCGGATTTAAAGGTCGCTCAGTCACTCTCCGGCTCAACAGAATCCCAGCTGAAACCCTGCTCAAATACATCGTTGATCAGGCAGCAGGCAATGTTCGCTACGATAATCACGCGATTGTCATTACTCCGCGCAACAAAGGGAAAGCGGCCGAGCCTAAGGCTGAGGACGCCTTGATTGTTGAATAAATTCCAACTTATTAACTCACTGACTTGCCCAGGCGTTGATCGCCCATGCGACGATCACCACCTGCGGCAGGGTGAGTAGGGGGAGGACAAAGGCCATTTTCCACGAGCGTGTGGTTTCCTTCAGCGCCATGATCTCGGTATAATCCGTGGCAGCGCCGGCCATTAGGAATGCAAACCCATTTCCCGGCGCGGCTGCCCGTGTGACCAGATCGGCGGCAATCGGGCTAGATCCTTCCGAGCAAACTTCAATAATTGTTGCGGCCACCAATGTCAGTAACACACCGATCCAGGTGGGGCCAAACCAAGCGCCAAACACATCAGCAGGAACGAATGCCCTGATCGCTGCAGCGAGTACGGTGCCAAAAAAGATCCAGCGCAGGATCATGGTCGATTCACTCAATCCAGCTTTGAGCATTTTTCCTAACAAAATGTGATTGATTCGCGATTTCCGGAAAGTCGATTTGATTTCCGGCCACAATTTAAATCCTTCGGGGAGCTCAACCTGATTCGGGTTGGCTGGGATACGTCCAGCCTTGACCATCCGTTCGACAATCAATCCGGTTACCACGGCGATCACACCCGAAAGAGCAATAAAGATCAGTGTCCACTTAAGTCCGATTAGGGCAAAAAGGATCAGTGTGAGTGAAAGCGAATTCCACGGGCTGGCAATGAGAAATGCGAGTGTCTGCCCATAGGATGCGCCGCGCTCATAGAGTTTCATCGCGACGAGTAGGATACCGTGGTTGCAAAGATCCAGAATCAGCCCAGCTGACATTGCACGTAGAATGCCTGAAAGGGTTCCAGGCTTCCCCAGTACGGACGCAACCCACTCACGAGGAAACCATCCGAGGGCTCCTACGGCAAAAATACCCAGTGCGAGGCCCCACCACATTTTATTCATCAACTCGAATATTCCCATGCTAAAGTGCGCCGCTTGGTTTGAGAGCGCCAAAATGTTTTCAGCAAAAAATAGATGCCCGAAATATCCCAGTAGTACGAACACCAAAGAGCCCCAGAGTAACCAATCGAAACGCTTTTTCCCACCGCCACCGCAGCACGATGATTTCTCTTCCTCAGGTGGAGGAGGCTCGATTTTTTGGGAACAACAAGAGGATGACATAATGCTAGTGTGCTGTTCAGTATGAACTCACTACGACCTCTTTATGCTGCTTATCTCATCCTCGCAAGCCCTCAAATCCCATGATTGTCTTAAGTCTCACTTTTTCTTACCTCACCCTCAGCCCAATTACCGTCAGCGTGAGTGGATGTCTCGATCTGTAGACATCTGCACCATCTGTCTTTTGAATCTTTTCTAAGACGGATTACCACTGATGAAGAGGATGGGCACAGATAAGATTCAGTCTTCCTAGTCATTCTCCCGATCCAACCACGCCACTACTTTATCCATGGCGCGGGCGCGATGACTTAGACCGTTTTTAATTTCTTCCCCAAGTTCGGCAAAAGTA
>JASJLI010000146.1:0-5250 GCA_037620805.1 Akkermansiaceae bacterium | reverse complement strand
GAGAGAAGTCTCGAACAGTGGTTTCCAATCGTGGTGATAAGGCAGGTCGCTCATTTCGAGCCGATGCATACCATGCCTGTCGAGGTTTGTGGAGTGGTAAGTTGGGATGCGTGTTATCTCAGTAGACTTTTAATGGCTTGCCGAGTGCTCACACATTCGACACAGTTCGCCCCAATCCCATACATAGCCCTACGCGCAGCGGCAATCGTAATACCGCAACAAAAAACTAACACCTAACACCTTACAGACAAACAGTGAGAACACTAACTACTTCCAGCACGATCATCACCAGTCTGGCCATGACTTGGGCCGTTTTTTTAGGTTCTTCGGTCAATGGAGATCTCCTTGTTGAGGAGGAATTCGATTACAACCCGGGAGAAAACATCCATAATCAGAGCGGAGGCTTGGGTTTTGACGGACCTTGGGTATCGACGATTTCCCATGGTCGGATCTACGATATTCAGGCGACTGGTTTATCCTTCTCGACACTTCGGGTGAAGGGAAACTCGGTTTCCCGCTTCGGTGCTTCAGGCCGTGCTCAAGCGCATCGACCACTGTTAGGAGCAACACAAACCGCGCTCACTGGTGATAATACGACAGCCTGGTTCTCTGTTCTCTTCAAGGCGCCGTCAGCGCACCGGTATGCGGCATTCCTTTTCGGGACAGGTCCCTTCACTACGAGCGGCTCGCCGATTCTTGCCACAGCTGGCGACGGCTTTGGATTCACCCTGGTGGCAGCAGACGGAACGAGTGACGGGAGTGGCGAGATTAACGCCCTAGCTTTTGACAACGCAACCGCCCCGACCGTGGTTACCAGCACCTATAATCCAGGCACTGCAACCTCTCTGTTAGTTGGTAAAATCAATTGGAAGCCGAATGGCACACCAGATGAGTTTTTCATTTTTAACGTCACTGATCTGGAAAACGAGCCAGCGGAGAACACCGCCATCGTATCCATTACCCATCTGGACTTCGACCAGTCCGCCATCGACACCATTGCTATCTGGGACACGAACAATGCGGTCACAGATGAAATCCGCCTAGCGACATCCTTCTCCGGCGCGATGGGTACGCTGCCTGATTCCGACGGCGACGGTATGTCTGACCAGTTCGAGAGAGCTCACACCAACCCCGAGTCCGCCACCGCTCTGGATCCTGATGAAGACCTGGAAAACGAAGGGGCGGGCGACGGCCTAACCAATTTACAGGAGTTTCAGCATAAGACCGACCCAAACGACTCTGACAGCGATGATGACACACTGACCGACGGGGCTGAAGTTGCAGGAGTCGGATCACGTCCTCCAACCAACCCAGCCAAGGCGGACAGCGATGATGACACACTGGATGACTTGGCTGAAACCAATACCGGCACCATCGTCGACCTATCTAACACTGGAACCAACCCAGTCTTGGCGGACACTGATCTCGATGGGATTGATGATGGAGTTGAGACGGTCGCTTATCTTGCCGCACCGAGCACCGCCAGCAACCCTCTGATGGCTGATACCGATGCCGATGGCGCGGGAGACTGGTACGAGATCGCCGCGTCATTTACCGATCCGGTTGATCCGACCAAGAGACCAAACATTCCTTATCCTCTGCCCGCCCCTGACACATCTGCGGGCGATACTAACAAACCGATCAAGGTTTATATCATGTCCGGACAATCCAACATGGTTGCCTTTGGTCGAGTGGCTGGATTGGCACAGGGCACGCTGGAGCATATGACCACCCAGCAAAACAAGTTTCCGAACCTAATCGACGGCAACGGCGCGTGGAAACCCCGCAATGATGTTCGCTACCGCGGCGTGATATCAGCCATTGGCAACGGACCACTGATTCCTGGTTACGGGGCCAGTGCCGCATCTTTCGGACCTGAACTCGGATTCGGTCACGTGATGGGCTGGTACCATGACGAGCACGTGCTGCTCATCAAGGCGTCTATCGGCAACCGTAGCCTCGGCTGGGACTGCCTGCCTCCGGGAAGTGCATCGTTTGTCAGCAGCGACACGAACTACGCTGGTTATGGAAACTACGGCAACTGGTCGGTCGGTGGCAACCCTCCGACGTCGGGAACTTGGTACGCTGGTAAACAGTACGATGATTATTTTCTAGCTGAGAGCGACATGGGTGCGACGGGCTGGGCGGATACCATCGCCTACCCTGTCAATTGTCAGGTTCACCACAACGGTGTGGTTTATATCAGCAATACGGCACATACAGCGAGCCCGATCACAGAACCTGGAATCGGAGCACAATCGGCCGTGAACTGGGACGTTTACTCGGTATTTAATGTGACCGATGTCCTCGACAACTTCGCCGACGAATACCCCCAGTATGCTACGCATGGATTTGAGATCGCTGGCTATGTCTGGTGGCAGGGGCATAAGGACCAATACGATGCAGCACACTACAGCCGCTACGAGGACAACATGGTGAATTTCATCAAATCAATACGGGACTACTACGAAGGTCGCTATCCATCTAACTCTGTTCAGGATGCTCCTTTCGTTCTTGCTACCGTTGGTTTCGGTGGCTGGAGTCTGTCTGGAGGGTTGCTCGATGTCGCTGACGGGCAACTCGCCGTTAGTGGCGAGACTGGCAACCACCCCGAGTTTGCGGGTAACGTAAAAACTATCGAGTCACGCGGGTACTGGCGCGACTTCGGCCCGAATACTGGTGAAGGTCACCACTATAACCATAATGCCGAGACCTATTTACTCACTGGCGACGCACTTGGCCGGGGTATGGTAGAGCTACTCAGTGCTGCCGCACCCGCGGACTACAACCTCTGGGCATCCGGTTTCCCTAACATGTATCTAGTCAACCCGGATGCTCATGACAACGATAACCCACTATCTAACAACGAATTGCGCATCTGGGGAATTGACCCCACTAGTGGTGGTTCGGCCTCCCCTATCACCGTGCCACTTGATGCCTCGCGGACATTCACTTACACCCGCCGCGATGATACCCTCACCGGGTTGAACTACGAGATTTGGACGTCCACTGATCTCGAGAACTGGTCTAAGGACACCTTAGCAAGCCAGGCACCCGAAACCGCGGTAGCCAACGTCGAAACCGTGACCGTCACGCTAGGCGCATCATCTGCCGACGGCAGACTCTTCGTGCAGGTGCGCGCTGTAGAGTAATACCGCCACCTCGTTCCTCTCACGAACCTCTTGGTGAGCTCCTGGAAAGTTCCGCAAGATGAAGGGCTGATTTCTGGGTGCTGTCGTGGATCTGGTGACGACAGCGATACCGGCACAGTTAAAACGCTTTCAAACCCTCATGAACCAAAGTTACCGAGCACGCATCTTTTCCCTAGCTTGAGTGGCCGGATTCGAGCATGGAATTTTTATTTTCCATTCCACTGGCCAACTCGATAAGCTGCGTGTGCCCCACTATCGATAACCATGAAAGCAGCTCTTATTTTTCTCCTCGTCGTTGCACTATTTGCAGTTGTGTTTTTTCTTATCAGTAAAACCTCCACGATGACTCAAACAGCTGCCACTATGAAGACAACACCACCAAGCGCATTTAAAACAACACCGTTGCATGAGGCTGCGGAAATGGGCTATCTAGAAACGTGTGAAAAACTTGTCGCAGAAGGAGCGGATATTGAGGCGTTCAACGATTATGGTGAAACCCCGCTAATCCTTGCTGTTACGCACAACAACATTGATACCACTCGCTGGCTACTCAAGCAGGGAGCACGTATGAGTTACACCTATCAGCGTGAAAATACACCCGAGGAGCGTAAGAAGGAAGAGGATGAGAATCGGGTAATTATGAAGCAGTCGCTCTCCCCCGAAAACATGTCAGAGGTCTTGAAAGATCTGCCTAAGGATCTACGCGACGAGATGATCTCCGATGAGGGTATCGAAGATATTGTTGATGACATGGTGGAGTTACATTTTGCCCCGACCAAAAACCATGCCATCGAACACTGCCTCCATTTACCGATGCTCCAAATGCTGGTTAAGGAATTCGAAGCTGATATCAATCATGTCGACGAATCAGGCTATTGGCCACTTTCCAATTTTGCCGAAGCCGATGACCTGGAAGCTGTCACTTGGCTACTAGAAAACAACGCCGACCCGAATACCTCCTCGAGCGGAGAGACCGCGATTTTCAAAGCAATTCAAAACGACAACGTCAAAATAGTTCAGCTTTTTGTCAAACACGGTGCCAAAATCGACGCAGAGGATTGCGATGGATGGTCGGTGCTCTTTCCCTGTGAATCGATCATCATGGCTAAATATTTAATTGAACAAGGAGCCGACCCCACAGCACTTGATCAAGCTGGCTTCCCGTGCTGGAACATGATCGACGACCAAGAGACCAAGGATTTTCTTAAAAAAGAAGCTCAGAAGCGCGGTCTCAAGAAATGGACTACATTATCAAATGATAGATAGCAATAAACCATTTGACACATTCATATGAAATGATTACATTACTCACATGAAATACACAGACCTCCCCGTGGTAACCTCCTATTTGCCCAAACAGGCAGCCAATAACGATACTGATGCCCCCAGCACCCTCAGGGAAACGGCTACAACCACACAAACACCGCTCGTCCAACGGCTGCGCGAGGGTTTCCCTATGGCAGAATTCCGGTTGCTACAGGAATTACTCCGCATCTCTGAGGAGGAGCTGGGACGGTTACTAGGCATTTCCCCTGCCACCCTGCATCGGCGCAAGAAATCAGGTCATCTCGAAACCCCAGAAAGTGAGCGTATCGTGCGTTTTGCCCGCCTGTTCGGGCTGACTATGGAGGTCTTTGAAGCCAAGGATGCCACCCGTGAATGGCTCAAAACCCAGAACCCTGGAACCGCCAGCGAGTCGCCACTTTCCTACGCAGACACGGAGTTTGGTGCCCGTGAGGTAGAGAACCTGCTCGGCCGTATTGACCATGGCGTTTTCTGCTAATATTGCTGCTAATATTTATACCCACTCTATTTCTGCCAACTCTCTATTTCTATCGATAGGTCATGAATCAAGGATACAGCTATGGATACCGTCTCGTCGCCCCTCGATGGGTTGATAGCGCGTTCTCCGGTGAAGGTGCTCGAAAATACGGTGGCCGTTGGAACTCGCCTGGCCTGCCGATGGTTTACCTCGGAGGCAGCCGTGCGCTCACTGCGCTGGAATTGCTCGTGCACCTGACCACCCCGACAAGTCGATCAAAACCATTCTGCCTCATGGAGGTAAAAATCCCCAAGCATCTCATCTCGGACTATCCAA
>JASJLI010000145.1:0-3882 GCA_037620805.1 Akkermansiaceae bacterium | reverse complement strand
TGCGCCAGCCTGGTAGGAAACGATTTCCGGCGTGAAGTTATCGATCGGTGGCAATAGTAGGTAAAGCAGCACGAGACCGATGAGAACAACCATCAGTAATGAAATGATGATACTCGTAATGGTCGAGTTTCTTTGCTGGGCGTGCAGACGGGCTTGGGCTTCAGGTGAGAGTTGGGCGTGGAGGCTCATAAGTTTTTAGTGTTTGATGGGTGGTGTGGTAGTGGGTTTTTTTATTCGGAGAGCTAAATGAAGCTAACGCGGATTTTATTAATAGGAGAATATAGATTGGCTGCCGGCCGTAGCCAGCGCTAAAAGCTGTATTTACGGGGTGTCGACAGATGATTAAGAAATTTTAATGAAGGGTTGGGATAGTTTATTGTTATTAAGTTTTATAAGGAATGAAGGCAATACAGGGGCACATGCAGCTAGCTGAGTCCACGCTCCGTCAGTGAGGAAACGAACTGGCTTTGATTTGTCTTAGGTGTTTTTTGATTATTTTTGTCATTCCTTTATTAGCTCTAGCATGAGCCTTGCCATGGGCATTGCTTTCATTTAGGGGTATGGCCATGAATTTACGAGCAGGCGTAGCTGGTGCAGGGGCAATGGGTAGGAATCATGCAAGGGTCTTTTCATTGCTGGAAGGCGTGGAGTTGGTCGCTATTTATGATCAAAATAAACAACAGGCAGAGGCCATTGCCGCTGAGTTTGGGGCCATAGCCGTTGATTCTTTGGATGAATTTGCCGAAGCTGTGGATGCTGCGACCGTGGCTGTTCCGACCATCGCTCACCGGGAGGTGGGTTGTGCATTGATGGAAAAAGGGGTGCATGTTTTGATGGAAAAGCCGATTGCGGACACTCTTGATGATGCTCGCGTGTTGATCGAGACATCACAGCGGTGTGGGAAGATTCTCCAAGTCGGCCACATCGAGCGATTTAATCCAGTGATGCGTGAGCTGGAAGACAGACTCAGCGAGCCTCGTTTTATCGAAGCTCACAGACTCTCACCGTTTCCTAATAGGAGTATTGATATTGGAGTTGTATTAGATTTGATGATTCATGATTTGGAAATCATTCTCCATCTGGTGAGATCACCTATCGAGAGTGTGGATGCTGTCGGTGTAGCGGTAATGACCTCTCGTGAGGATATTGCCAACGCTCGAATTCGCTTCGAAAACGGATGTGTTGCCAACGTGACGGCAAGCCGAATCAGCCCCGAGCGAATGCGTAAGATCAGAGTATTCCAAGGTGATTGCTACTTATCTCTCGATTATCAGGAGCAATCGGCGGGTATGTATCGCATGGCCGAAGGAGGTATTGAAAAAGTAGAAGTGAATGTGGAAAAGGACGAGCCTTTGAAGCTTGAGCTAGCCTCCTTTGTGGAATGTGCACGGGCGGGATCTACGCCTGAGGTTTCCGGTCAGCAAGGGGCTGCGGCTCTCGATCTGGCATTGGAGATTACCAACTTGATCAACCAATCACCTCCGGCGGCCTCATTATGATACCACTGACTTTGAGAACTGGTTTGATTTCTTGACCGCGCGATCTAACCATTGCATGGTTCTCTGATGGATAAAGTGGAAATACCTCAGAAGTCGATCTACCGGATATCTCTGTACGGTCGCTGTCTGGAGCGACTCCATGAAAATGGCCATGAGATGGTTAGCTCCATGGCTCTTGCTACAGCGGCTGGCGTGAAGCCATCCCAGCTTAGGCGTGATCTGGCGTATTTCGGAACTTTTGGCACGCGGGGTCGCGGTTATCCCGTAGAGGCACTGAGGACGGCAATCCATGAAGGCCTTGGCCGTGCCAAGCTGCAACCAGTCATCATGGTGGGAGCGGGAAACCTAGGGCGGGCGTTATTGCGTTACGATGGTTTTAAAAAGGAAGGTTACGAGATTCTGGCTGCTTTTGACTCGGCGGCGGAAAGCCTGAGGGAGCGAAATATTCCCGTTCCGCTGCACTCTTCTGACGATCTTCCCGTTTTTATTAAAGAAAACAAGGTTCAGATGGCTATTCTCTGTGTGCCGGCAACTCATGCACAGGAGGTGGTCAATGTCCTGGTCGATGCCGGTATACAAGGCATCCTCAATTTCTCTCCTGCCATGCTCCAAGTCCCATCTGAAGTGACCGTGAATAGCGTCGATCTCGCCCTCGAGTTGGAGAATCTGAACTATTTTATCAGAAAAAAGTAAATATATCCAAGAAACCTACGTTTTGTGCGTTCAACCTATAGAAAGTGCCTAAAATGGGCGATGCTAACCACAACAACAACAAACTGAACGACATTCAGAAGGGAAACGAAATGGTGGAAACCAGCGCAGAGCTGGTCGAACGTGCGGTCTCGGAATTCGAGTCGCCACTCATCGGCTACGCAAAGACAATCGTTCATGATCTTGATCGTGCACGTGACGTTGTTCAGGACACTTTTATTAGACTCTACCAACAAGATGTGTCCAAGGTGCGCGATGGCTTGAAGTCATGGTTGTTTACCGTGTGCAGGAACCGAGCTCTCGATGTCCTGCGTAAGGAGAAGCGTCTTGTTTTGGTGGACGACGAGATACTAGCAGCAGAGGACAGCGGAGTAGCCGAACCAGGCCAAATCGCCGCCGACCATGAGCGGGTGAAATTAGTAAAAAGCTACATCGCCCGACTCCCCGAGAATCAAGCCACCGTAATCATACTCAAATTTGAAAAAGGATACAGCTATCAGGAAATCAGCGATGCCACCGGACTCACCAGTGGCAACGTCGGTTTTCTCATCCACACCGGGATGAAGCGACTCAGAGCAACCCTCCCGGATGAGCTTAAATAAACCCTCCCTTTCTACCTATTTACATAACCACCTAATCAGATGAAAATCGACCTCAATGACCCCCGTATCACCGCCTTTGCTCTAGGAGAGCTCAAGGGGAATGATGCCATCGAGATAGCACGTGCGGTGCGCACTGATACGCGAGTGCGTGCGGCAGTTGATGAAGTGCGCGATACCTCTTGCCTGTTAATGGAAACGCTCGGTGGGAATGAAACCCATCTTTTAACCTCGGAACAGCGTGATGCTGTACGCGGTGCAGGTTCGAGCTCTGTGATCACAGATATTTCCAGTGCAAAGCAATCATTCTGGACAAATCCTGCTGTGGCGGGAATTGGTGTTGCGGCCGCAGTTGCCTTGACTCTCTACATCGTTGCTGGCCGACCAGGTAGCGGTTCTGGCCCCGGTGGGGATGATCTTCCTGCCAAGTGGGATTGGGCCCAAGTCGATATGGACAGCCTGATGGCCCCTGCCGTGAGCGATGTGCCAGGGGACGTTGGTTCTACTAACGGAGCTAAAGAAAATGCCCATGCTGTAAGTGCGGCGATCAGTGATGATACCCACAGTTTCCGCAAGGAGGTGAAGCAGCGGATCGATAGCATGAAGGAAGAGCAAATTGAATCCGCAGCCAGTTTGCCCGAACTTGAAGACAGCTCGAAACAACGCTGGCAAAATATAACAGGGGATCACCCCCTGAACGTGCCACTTGCCTCCGGCGCCGCCAGTTGGCCATGGATCGTTCGCTCGATTGAAGAGCAGAAAAAACTCCCACCACAACGCGCCGTAAGAATAGAGGAGATGGTCAATCATTTCCGCTATAAAAAACCCACCATGATCAGTGGTGGAGGACTGGTGGCTGATATGGAGATCTGCCGCACACCGTGGAATCCAACTACCGTTCTTCTGGCTGTGCATGTAAGCGCTGACTCAGCTTCACAATCTGTCAATGCGCCTGCCATACTGTCGATCAACGCTACTCGAGTTCAGCGAGTGCGCTTGATGGGTTATGCCCAACCCAAAAATACACCAACCAATGATCGAGTCGGACGACCATCCCATGCCTCGCGTTCGCA
>JASJLI010000144.1:0-9188 GCA_037620805.1 Akkermansiaceae bacterium | reverse complement strand
CCGAACATACTCCGGTTGTTGGCAATGTTGATCGCATAGGCCTCGACTGCAGGCAGAACCAACGCATCGCCGGTCGCGAGGTAATATTCAGCAAGGAAGATGAGCTTGTGTCCTCGGTCCCAGACGGGCAATCCACCGCTGTCATCGCGTTCATCCCTCATCAGAAAGTCCCGGTAGGATGCCGAAGGAATGAGAGCACGGGCTTCCGTCTGCGCCTTCGCTAGATGAGCCGCATTTCCGGTCGTCAGCAGGGTCAGCCCCCCGAACGAGTAATTGCCGACAGACTCGGAGTTGTAAACATACTGCAACCCCTGCTGCAGAATCAGCGCCGACTTCGGGCAGTTGTAGGGTGCGGTGGCCGTGTAGCTCCCCATGGTTTGCAGGGTGAGCGTCACCGTGCTGGTGGTGCCAGCCCTCCAGCGGAGCAGTTTCAGTTCGGGAGTGTTGCGTGCCTCGGCAGCCTGAATGGCGTAGGCCAGGCTCTTGCGTGCATCGGAGCTGAAGTTGACTGGGGTCGCGCCCGTTCCATCCGCCCCGAGAATCACATCGTCGACCGCGAGAAACCCGTTAGCAGGCGAACCCGACTCCACATGGCTCACCTGAATCTGCCGACTCTCACCAGTGTCCGCTGTTGAAACGTAATACGCCCAGCCCCGAAGCCCGGTGGGCCCCAGGTTGAAAGTTCGGTTGTTGCTTGGATCCTGTACACCACCGGCCGTCAGGTCTGGCGGAGCGGCCATTGAAGTGGTGACAAGAGTGAATAGGGTAGCCAAGATGGCTATCCCTGATTTTCGAAGTTCTATATTCATAGATTTGGGCAAAATTAGCTCGGAGGTGCAAGGGGTGCAAGGGGTGCAATGGGTGCAATGGGTGCAATGGGTGCAATGTCGCCACAAACCACCTCATGCGTCAATTCCTTAAACTCCACCAACCTCCCCCGATTGGGATAAGCTTCTGCAACTCCAAACTTTGCATTTTAGTTTCCATACACCGATCAGACATTCAGTTCTGGTTCACCCCAGCGCGTAAGAAAATACGGCCGAAAGCTTCACTGGCGGTGGCTGTAACCGTGGCGATCGATCCACTTGTGTTAGGAACGAAAGTCACGGTCATCCCACCAGTGGGGCCGCTTCCGCTGGCGTACCAGTCACTAAGATTCGGTGACCACTCGTAGTAACCTGTTAAATCAGTTGGAGGGGTTGCATTCTGTGGATGAGTGAAGGTGACCGTGGTGGCGGTGGACGTCAGGCTGGTAATAAATTGATTAGCTTGCCCAGGGTGTGTGCCCAGCCAAGCCTCCAAGTTATTAGACAGTCTATCTCCGTCGGGATCATCCTCAGGATCCGTCTGGTCACCCAGTTCGGGGTAGCCTGCGATCCAGGTATTAAAGTCGCCACCACCAGGTCGGCCAGTAGGAAAATAGAGAGCCAGAAGCGTGTCGACGTAGCCCTGAATATCGGCGGCCGAGGCCTCGACGTAGATCTCACCGTTAGGTCGCTGCTCGTTATTATTATTTTCCACGAACCACTCGGTGCTGTCCCACTGACGTCCGTGTTCGGACTCAGTCCAGAAACCAGTCGGGTTAGGCTGATGCCCCCACCAGTTCATGGCGAAGGTCTGAAAGGCGGCGTTGTTAGCGGGAACGATCGATTTGTAATACACCAAGGCATCGTAGATCGCGGCTGACTCGGGCAGGTTCGCCGCAGCGATCGCCGTGGCAAGAGTGGATGCATTAGCAGGTTGAATCCCCCAGAAGTGAAGTAGCGGTCTAACATCAACACCTGTGGATTCGGCCAGTCGCAGCATCAGTCCGTCATTACTTAAGTCGTTGGTCTCACCATTTTCGAGTTCTTCGTTAAACGAATAATAATAGTCCTCCAGTTTGTCCCACCCAAAGAGACGGGCGATATCGACATACTTGGCGTGCCCTTTCATCTGGTAGGATTTTTCACCTGATGCCATGGGCACGTTACGAGGCGCGAAGTTGAAGCTGGTCATCCACGCGATCGCGGTGTTGTCGAACGTACGGTGTGGGTTATTCTGGTAGCCGTTCGATTGAGCGAGGGCTGTGTCGAGGCTGACACCAAACTTACCATTGGCCACGGCGACGTGGAGCAGGTTGTTGTTCGATTCGGATTCACCACCAAATCTTGGATTACCGTAGGCGTGTCCCTCTTCGTGGTAGTACCAATCAGGGGCGTCTCCCGGATCCGTGAGTAAGAAGTAGTTGAGATTACCGCCGTAGTCTGTGTTCGGATTGTAGGACATGTTCACTTGGGGATAGCCCGGGGCAAACACGGAGGCACGCAGGGACAGATCCACCTGCGGATAGACCGACTCCTTACCTTTCCCGTCCGGATAACCCATCAGGTCGTTGATTGCATCCATCGCCAAGTCATGCTCCGCCATCAGGGTGACTGGATCATCCAGTGCATAAATCCAGCTGGTTGGAACGTTCATCATAAATTTATCCGACTGAAAATCCGCCCACGGCGCGGGGTGACTGCGCTCAATGGCTTGCCACTCTGCTAGTGTCGTTGAGTGAAAACTTTTTGCCGAGAAGTAGGGCGAGCGTATCGCGTTACGGACTTGGATCTCGACGACTCCGATCGATTCCAGGCGAGGCACCTCGATGTAAATTCCACCACCGAACGGGTTGGCCACCTCGATGACGGTGCTATTGATCGGATACAAACGGCTGACGCGGTCCATGCGCTTGATGGTCGGCTTATTAGAGAAATCCCACGAGTGGGCACCAACTCGCACACTGTATCCCCTACCCACAATGGACGCCGGCACGGTGATCTTGGCGGTAGCGCCGGGCGCGACGTAGGCCCCGGTCGGTTTCCGAGCGGGAGTACCGCTATACAACGTGTCGTCACCCCAGGTGTCTGGATAACTGGCATCGATGGAAACTTTGTAGATCAAATCAGAATTAGAAGCTGGCGCTGCAGCTCCTGGGAAAAAGGCCGACGAGCCAAATTTGTAACCTTCGAACAAATAGTCGTATTTCAACACATTGTCTAAGGTGTAGGTGTTGTCCATGATGTGCTGCATCACCGAGTAGATCACCCAGTTGATGTCCTCATCAGAAGTGGACGAGCGACTGAAGGTTTGGATCGGGCTGCCTTGCACGAAGATGGCGCCGATCTCAGTGTCGTAGGTTTCCACGAGTTCAAAACTCGCCGAAATAACGGAGCTGTGGGTGCCGATGAAGCCGGACTTGGCATCGATCGTTGCCTTGTGCGCCGCGATCTGAGGACCTGTTAGCGTCGTTGTATTATCGATGTGATCTCTCAGTGCATTGAACACCGAGACTAAGGTCGTGGCGTCCGATCCAGCGGCAGGCTCGGGGGCGCTGGTCACATTTACGCCGGTCGAAACCATGCTCAGATTCCCTAACGAATCCCGCATGGTAATTGTGTAGGTATAGGTGGTGGAAGGTGCCAAACCGTTGTCAGAATAGCTCGGGCTGAGCTGCCAACCGCTGTTGGTGCCGCCGAGATTACCTGATGTTTCGGTGAAGAGATACTCCACGGGTCCGGTGGCATCTGTGCCGGTGACTGAGGTCATACTAACAGAACTACCACTGGCCGTCGGCGCGACGGTGAAGGTCGGCACATTAGGTGTCGGCCCATCGGTATCAACCGCATCGGTCGTTGCATTGGCAGCAGCAGATGCGGTGCCAACGTTAGGGGTCGAGGCGGAATCCCGCATGGTCACGGTGTAGGAATAGGTCGTTGAGGGGTTCAGACCTGTGTCGGTGTATGTCGAGCTAGTCTGCCAGGAACTGCTGGTGCCGCCGGGGTTACCGGACGTTTCGGTAAATAGATACTGCACGGGATCGGTAGCATCGGACCCCGTGGTGGCGGTCATCGTGATTGCGATGCTGTTGACTGCCGTGGGTGCCGTCGCGAACGATGCGGGGTCGGCCGTGGGAGGACTCGTATCGAGCCCTGGCGCGTTGCCGTTGAGAAGATTGACCATTCCTCGGCCGAGAGCATCTCCAACGAGGGTGTAGGTCTCGGCATTGTTGTTGTAGTGGAAACCCTGGACTCCCGGAGAGTCGGCGACTTCCCTCCAGTAGCTGCGGGTCTCAATGGTGAGGACATTGCCGGCGAACTCGGGGTAGTTCCCGCTTTCTCCACTGACCGAAAGCTGGCCGTTGGCTACTGCGAGAAACCCAGGAGAAGTATTGTTCCAGCCGCCATCAAAGGAAACCGTGCCCAGAACGAAGGGGGCATCGGGGCTCGTGTTAGATGGATAGCGGCTCTCGTAGTAATCTCGAGTTTTCTTGATGAAATTGGCCATGTTTGGCCCGTAGCGACTGGCGTGAGGTTCGCTCTGATCCTTGTGTCCCTGCCACCAGACGTAACCAGCGATCTCGAAGCCCTGTGCTGCATACTGCGGAAATTTGGTCGCGAAGTTGTCCAAAATATCGACCACGTTTTCGACCGGAGTTCCCCCCGCTGGGGCCCAGTCGGCCTCGTCTTGCAGGCAATCGTCATACTGCTTGCCTGCATACCAATTGATTGGAACAGGAGTGGTGCCAGTTACCCAGCGGTCAGGGGAATCACCGTAGCCAGCATAGGTCCAATCCGTTGTCCCGTCGTTCCAAGTAAACTGAGGAGTCCCTGGAGGACAATAGTCCCAGCTGAGGCTTCTGTTGCCGATCGATGATTTCAGCAAAATCACTGGTGCGCTGTGGTGTTCCCCAAGGATATGACCAAAGCCCAACTCAGGGCCTAGACGATCGGCGCTGGCGCCACATCCCGCACTCAGCCATTTCTTAGCGGTCGCGGAGATGACGCCTTCGTACCAGACGTCTTTACGCTCGGTCCAGTCGCCGGCATTATCGATGAAGTTAGGAAACTTGTTATCCACCTTGGTGATTCCTGCCAGTGAGCCGGGGTTGCCGTTGAGTGGTTCATTGACGTAGCCGATGCCTACCATGTTTGATTGACCGGACATGATGTAGATTTTTACCGGCTGGTTAGTGACTCCGATATCTGTCGGGTCAGGATCGGGTAAGGGGTAAGCAAAGCCGGGGTCATCATTCACATCGGTAGGGTCAGTGAAGGTGGCCATGACCTCATACCAGTCCCCCGCCGCATCGCCGTCGGTGTCCGGATCGGTGGGATCGGTCCCCGTGTTAGTGGCGCTCACGAAAGTGCCGGTGCCCGTTTCTACTCCGTCTGAGAGCGCATCGGAATCGGTGTCGGTATTGGTCGGATCCGTCCCCGTGTCAGCAGCATTGACGTAGGTTCCGGTGTTCGATTCGATCCCGTCACTCAGTCCATCACCATCGGTGTCGGCTTCGGTCGGGTCGGTTGCAGGGCGCACCCCCGCCCCGGCGACTTCATCGCCGTCGTTGAGAGTATCACCATCGGAATCAGCAAGGGTTGGGTTGGTTCCGGCCAAATATTCCTCGAGGTTAGTCAGGCCGTCACCTTCCTCATCATTATCCGGTGCGAGAGATGTGTTAGAAGACGGCGAGGTATGCGCCAGTTCAAAACTGTCCGGCATACCATCACCATCGGTATCATTGACGATGAAGGCAAATGTGGTGCTTTCAACCGGCGTCCCTGTGGCGCTGCCCTCAAGATAGGAATCAACCCTCCAATAGTAAGTATCCGCCACTGGGGCATTGACGACGACCGAGGTCACATTTTGCCCCGCATCAACGACCTTGGTGAAACTGGTGTTAGGATCAGTGCCAAACCACACGTCCACCCATACATCGGAGTTCACATTGGCGGGAAGGTTGGTCCAGTTCAGTGTGACATTGCCTCCAGAGACGATCTGACCGTCAAAAGGATCGGGTGCCTGCGGATCATCCATGTCGAGATGGAAAATGAGGTCCCCGGTTTGTGTATTTACGGTATTGTCGCCGATGCCCGACCCGGTTCCTGAATCATAAAACGTGCCGCCGGGGAAGACGTTGTCGGTCTTGTTCAGGTAGGGAATTCCTGTCGGCCATCCTGAAGTGGTGGAGGTCATACCAACATCGACACCATATAAGGTGTTAGGCGCCAGATAGACGGGGGTGGCGAGTGTCCAAGTCATGTATTCGCCACCGTTCCATGTGAAAGACTGAGTGGCTGACTCGTTATGAATTTCGGTAAAGGTCGTTCCCGACACGGTGCCGATGCGAATTACATACGTTTTTGTAGGTTCGGCTTTCTGATCTGCGGTCACTTGGTAGGTGACGGCTTTAAACATCACGCCGGTGTCACCGGTCGAAAACGTCTGACCTTTAGGCTTACCGGCCGCGCTATTCTCGGCAAACCATTTCACGGTGCCAGTGACCGCTCCGTAGTTCGCGATATCCTTACTGTCGATTACAGGTGCCGTAGGGCTAGCAGACGGTGTTGCCGCTTTGACCGAAGTTGTCGTAAAAAGGAACGGCATAAGCAGAAATCCTGCTAGGCACTTAAAGTTATTCATATGGAATATTGATAATGTTGCTAGGGCTTTTCTTTGTGAGATGAGATGTGTGAGGTCTTTTTTTCCGAAAAAAAGGGGGACAATGAGACGCTCAGTTCCACCTTGGGTAAACAAGGATCAATCTTACAACATTGCGTAGACTACCCAGCCCAACGGCATGTGTCCAATTACTTCGCCCTTGATTCTTGCCCATCAAACGGACAGGTTATTCACAATACCAAACGGCACTTGCTACTAAACAGAACTTTCTAAGTACTGTCGGATGCGGCGAATCACTTACTCACCACTCAATTTCGTAGAGTGTCCACTCCGATCGAAAAGCGATCGAAAAGCGGAATGTATATTCCAGACATCACCTTCCTGCGAGCTCCAGCCTGTTTTATCATCAAGAGATAATTTCCGTCATTTCACCGGTGCTGTCGGCGAATTTTTTTGTCGGGGTATCCACAGCATTGAGCATCGAAACAAACAGATTCGACAGCGGCACTTTTTTCTCACCCTCGAATGAGTGCAGATTACCGTGCTTGAAGCCCAGGGCGTTACCGCCGGCCAACTGGATCGGGTAGTTCTTGGTGCTGTGTGAGGCATGCGGGTGGGAAGATCCCCAGAGGACGACGGTCTGATCGAGCATGTTGCTATCGCCTTCAGGAGTATCGCGCAGACGCTTTAGGAAATAGGCGTGTTGCTGAGCACGCCAGTTGTCCCATTTTCCTGACTCGGTGGGGCGTTTATGGGCAATGTCATGGGTCGCCCCTTTGTATCCGAGGGTGTAGGTTGCGTAGTTCCACAACTCGGTGCCGCTGGATTGCTCGCTTTCTAACATGAGGGATGCGAAACGTGTCGAGTCGGTCTGCAACGCGAGGTAAAGCAGATCATACATGCAGCGGGTATATTCCACCGGGTTTTTGTGGGAAACGTCCAGATTCAGACCTGTGGTATCCACGTTCGGTAGTGGCTTGTGTGTCCACTGATCTGTTCTTTCCACACGTTTCTCCATCGCACGAACCGAATCCAGATACTCCTCCATCTTCTGTTGGTCTTCCTTGCCAAGTCTGTTGCTCAGTCGCTTGGAGTCTTCCATCATGAGGTCGAGCACACTGGCTTCGCGTTTGAGATCGGCGCGCACTTGTTCGATGCCTTTGCCGGCGTAGGGCTTGAACAGACGGTTGAAAATTTCCTGCGGTTTGTGCATCGACGGAATCGGCTGTCCAGGCCCGGAGTGCGATAATGTCTTAGCGCTGCCATACGAGCCCGTGCCGCCCTCGGTTCCTAACACGAGTGATGAATAACGAGTGTGATGTCCATTCACCTTGGCGGCAAGCTGGTCGATGGAGATGTTATTCGTTTTTTCAAAAGCCGACATATTGGCTCCGGTGGCGAAGACATCACCACTGCTGTGACCGCCAAGTCCGTAGCCACCTGCGTGATCGAGACCTTTGAGATAGCTCACAGAATCCTTGAAGGGAGCAAAGGGAGCGGACGACTTATTAAAACTAAGTGGGCCGGCATCTTTGCAGGGCCACCAGTTCCAGTCGTGGTGTGAACCGTCCTTGTTTTTCGGTTCGTAAACACCGTACGCGATATAGCTCACGACCATACGCTTCGGCAGTGCTTTCCCCGTAGCTGCAGCGCCCCATGACATGCCGTTGAGAAACGGTAGTGCCAGTGCGGCTCCGCCGCCTTTGATGAAATCGCGTCGATTGATGTGCCAGGATTTTTGTTTCATGGTGCTATTGGTGTTAGTTTTCTTTCGTTTTGATGCCAGTAAATGTCCCGCTTTGACAGATCGATACGATCATGTCCTTCAATTTGTAATCGTTCTTTTTTGCCAGTTTGAGCAATCGCTCCACCTCAAACCTATCACGGTAAGTCATCTCCCGCGCAACGCCATACGTCATCAATCTGCGGATGACGTTTTGGGTGATCTCATCCTTACGATCTTTGAGCAGGTATTTCTTGAGTTTTTCCATTCCATCGACCTTGGGGCCGTGTGGCACCCGCGAGGAGGCATCCACCTCGACCTTCAAAATCGTTGCCAGATACTTTTTATATCCCTCAAGAGTTTGGTCTGTCTTATGGTTGAAACCTCTAACCTTGGCTCCATCTTTCGGCACGAATGGTTGGAATTTCCCGATCGCGCTGTAACGCTCAAAAGGAATCCCCCAGGGGTCGAGACGCACGTGGCAATCGGCACAGCTTTCCTTGGTCCGGTGCAGAGCTAACAGGTCCTTGATCGATGATGACTCGTCGGCAGAATCACCGACAGATTCTGAAAGTGCCGGAATGTCAGCCGGAGGAGCCTTGACTGCGTCACCAAGGATCGCCTCACGCAGCCAAACCGCACGGTAAATCGGATGAGGTGCCGAGCCGGTAGAATTTCCAACCAGAACCGACCCATGTGTCAACAAGCCGCCTAACCGATGCTCAGGTTTGATCGCAACAGGGCGCAAGCCCAGCCCCTTCACACCCTCGACACCATAGTGCACCGCAAGCCGCTCATTGAGATAGGCGAAGTCTGAATTCACGATATTCATGATACTCAAATTGCGCTTAATCAGCTCGCCGATGAATCCAATGGTTTCCTTCTCCATGTCATCGCGGATGGTCGGACGGAAAAGCTGCTCCTGTCCACGGCGCTCACCTAGGTGGACGGTGTAGAGAAATCGCGGAAACAGATCCCTGTTAATACTCACCGTCTTCATCTTGGCAAGGCTCAGCCACTGGGTGGTAAAGTTTTCAAC
>JASJLI010000143.1:0-6882 GCA_037620805.1 Akkermansiaceae bacterium | reverse complement strand
CATTGCACACCTTGATAAACGGATGGCAGGAAACCAGAGCCCCAGACGGATTTTCCAGCCGACGGTGCCTTGCCTCCTGATACGATTGAGATATAGCCGGGCAAGTTTTGGTTTTCACTGCCGAGGCCGTAGGTGACCCAGGAACCGATTGATGGGTTACCTAGATTGGCATTGCCGGTGTGCAGAAGGAGCTGCGCAGGCGCGTGGTTGAACTGATCGGTGTGCATCGACTTGATGAAGCAGACGTCATCGATGACTTTTTCAAAGTGGGGGAGTCGATCCGAGATCCATTGTCCTGATTGACCTGCCTGGTGGAAGGGATAAATACTGTCGAGTAGCGTGGGAACTCCTTGGATAAAGGCGAATCGTTGACCTTCCAGATACTCGGCGGGGGTCGGCTTGCCATTGAGTTTGGCGAGAGCTGGTTTGTAATCGAATAGTTCTAACTGCGATGGTGCTCCGGCCATGTGTAAGAAGATGACGCGTTTCGCCTTCGGCGCGATGTGAGAGATGTGGCCCGGAAGGTCGGCGGCACCACCGGCACCCATAACATTTCCTGCCATGGAGGTTAACCATGCCGAGCCGACACCGGCGACGCACTTCGAGAGGAATTGTCGTCTCGACTGGTGCTGCAGGTAATCGTGTTGGAGTTGTTCGGAGAGGTTCATTTTGTCAATGCTGCGTCGAGGTTGAGAATGGTATTGGCGATTACCGTCATGGCTGCTTCTTCAGGGGTGACAGCTAGTAATTTACTAATATCAGGTTTTGCTTGGTAGTCGGTAAGGAACTTTGCGTGAAGATCTGTAAGAAGCTTTAAGGTGTTCTCGTCGGCAGTTTGTTGCGTGGCGAGTAAGTAGCCGTAGGCGATCTGTTGAGTAATGTCAGCTCCACCTTCGGTAGTCATGCGTTTTTCAAATGCGCGGGCACATTCCAGATAAACCGGATCATTTAGCGTTGTTAGTGCGTGTAGCGGAGTATTGGTCGGGATGCGCTGTGCGTTACATAGATCGCGAGATGGCGCATCAAAGGTAATCATCGATGGATACGGGCTGGTGCGTTTCCAGTAGGTGTAAACAGCGCGACGATATCGGTTCGGCCCTGTGGCGTCCTTCCACTTGGCACCACTGTAAACCGTCTGCCAGACACCTGCCGGCTGTGGTGGCATCACCGATGCTCCTCCGATGGTTGGCGTGAGTAATCCGGAAATCTTCAAGGCGTGATCACGCAGCATCTCGGCATTGAGTCGGTTCCGTGGGCCGCGGGCGAGCAGTCTGTTTCCTGGATCTCTGTCCGCCAGCTCAGGGGTGGCTTTGTGATCTTGCCGGTAAGTTGCGCTAAGCACCATTTCCCGTAGTAGTGATTTGACCGACCACTTATGCGTTGTCTGAAACTCCACAGCCAAGTGGTCGAGCAGGGGGAGATTGCTGGGATCCATTCCTGTGGAACCGAAGTCACCGAGAGTCTCAACAATACCTCGACCAAACATCTCGGAAAAGAGTCGGTTTGCCATCACGCGGGCCGTCAGTGGGTTTTCCGGTGAGGTGATCCACTGAGCCATTTCCAGGCGGGTATCCACCTTGTTTTGATAACCGTTGAGCAGTTTGGGCACTCCCGGCTGCTGGACTTCACCTTTGTTGAGCCAGAGACCTCCGAGGAAGATTCGGGTTTCACGAGTGGCATGTTCGGACCGTTCGCGGATGACGGGGATGTTAGTGCCCTTGATTTGATTATACTGGTTGAGTGCCTGATTGTGGGTGGCGACGTTTTTGGCGTGATCGGGATTACTAAGGAGTTGGGTCCATGCTGTATTGTTAGATGTGTCGATGGTAAACCTTCTCACCGTGCAGGCCTGGCCACCCGTGGTGCTGCTGCGGTGCTGCATGGTGATTTCAAGTTTTTCGTCCTTAGCAAAGGTGACAGGGGCCGCAGGAATGAATACAGCCTGCCGTTTTCCAAAGAGTTTAGGGTAGCCTCCAAAGCCATCACGACCATTACCTATAGATCCTACGGGGTCGAATGTGCCAGCGACTTGATCAGCAAAGACGTAGGAGAGATTGATTTTTTCTTTGGCTCCATCTGCTTTGATCTTATGCAGGCTGAGGGTCGAGAGCACGGAGCCTCGCTCGGGGAGAGCCGCGATGTTTTCAGTCTCGGGAATGATATTAACCCTGATGGCGGTGAAATCCTGGGATACTGCAGTAAGATCGTATCGGGTATTAGAGGGGAAAGTTCCGGTGGCGTGGACCTCTCCACTCGGGTAGGTGGTCAGTTTGCCGTTGGTGCTTTTGGTATCGGAGTATTTCAGCGGTTCCCAGTTTTTGCTGGCGAGTAGGAGCTTTCGCCCGGGCTCGTTGATGGCGCGGCGAAGTGGTGGCAATTTCTGGTGAAGGTCAGCAGCTAGTTGTCGTTGCTCAGGTTGATTGGATACTTTGAAATGAGGGGTGTCGTTGTCTAGATCAGCATCTTCCGTCGAGTTAAAGAAGGCATAAAAACGATAGTAATCCGCATGAGGTATCGGCTCGTAAGGGTGGGCGTGACATTGAATACATCCGAATGTTAGGCCTTGGGTGGCTGTCCATGTCGTGTTGACTCGATCAATGACTGCGGCGATGCGAAACTCCTCATCGTCGGTGCCGCCCTCGGTATTTGTCTGAGTGTTGCGGTGAAATGCTGTGGCTGTTAGTGTTTCGCTAGTGGGCTTTCTAAAGAGATCCCCAGCAAGCTGTTCGCGGATGAAGAGATCGTAGGGTTTGTCTTTGTTGAACGATTTGATGAGGTAGTCACGATACGGCCAAATGTCGCGGTGTGGGTCTTTTTCGTAGCCTTTGCTATCGGAATAACGCGCGAGATCCATCCAGACACTTGCCCAGCGTTCACCGAAGTGGGGAGATGCGAGCAGTCGGGTGACTTCTTTTTCAAAGGCATCTGGTGCCTTGTTGGCTACAAAGGAATCCAGTTCAGCCTTACTTGGGGGGATGCCTATAAGATCGATTGATGCTCGGCGTAACCACTGGGCACGATCGGCTGGTGCCATCGGCTGGAGAGCATTTTTTTCCAATCGGCTCAGCACGAACGGATCCATCGAGGTTTTGGCCCATGCTGCATTTTTGAGTTTCGGCAAGGGATGCTTTTTGGGTTTGATGTAGGCCCAGTGTTCTTCCCACTCGGCACCTTGCTCGATCCATTTTCGAATGAGATCCACCTGTTTTTCGTTGAGTGGTTCATCGGCATGGTCTCCTTCTTGAAGCGGCATTTTGTCGTCGATGTCATCAGTGATGATCCGACGAAATAGTTCTGACTTATCGGGCTTGCCGGGGACGATGATGATTTTACCTGACTTACCCTTACCGAGCACTTCGGAGCGGTAAATCAGCGAGAGGTCGCCTTTGGTTTTCGCTCCTCCATGGCACTTGGTGCACTTGGACATGAAAATGGGACGGATATGTTCGTTAAACGACACCTTGTCGGCTGCACCAATCATCGCGACTGAGCTTGTCAGTAAAATCAAGCTGGTGCCGATGGAACTTGGGTTAATCATAGTAAACTGAGTAAAGGAAAATTGGTAGATGGATTTGGCTGAGAACTTGTAGTTCTCATACCTGAAATTTCTAGGGATTCTTGCAAAATACAAGCCGAAACTCCGCGCTGGGGGTTCGGCTTGAACGAGCGAGCTGAGGAACCACGAATCTTACGAATTGTAACAACCTTGCTTCCTCCTAGGGCAGTAGGTTACTGGCGCGACAAGTGGGTGGCTGCATCAGGTCGCCCGGCTGGAAATACCTCTCTTCTATACCTTCACGCGGCCGATGGTTTCACCTTCCACGAACTCGGCTTTGGTCAGAGTTTGAGGTTGATCGTCTTTGCCATGACTGATGTTGTTTACCCATCGTACTACCCGGTTGATCACAGGGCGGTAGCTCCAGTGGATGTGGGCGACGGATGGGTGGCACCAGGCAAAGCAGGGATCGTTATCCGTGCAGATGAGGGAGATGTCTTCGGGTATGCGCAACCCCCGGTGGGTTAGATAATAATAAGTGGCGTTAAACAGGAAAGCCTCGTCAACAATCAGCGCTGTGGGCGGGGTGTGGGCGAATAGGGAGTCCAGCATCGCTAGAAAGCCTTCCTTACTTTCCTCCCAGTCAGTCAGATTGTATGGACCGGTCTTAATACCTGCTTCGGTGAGTGCCTTGAGGAATGCACGCTCGGATTTACCCGGTTGCGGAATCCTGCGCTGCTCGCGGCAGAGCAGCGAGATGCGCCGATGACCCAAGTCAAGTAAACGGCCCGTGGCTGAGGCAACGGCGGATGCCTTGTCAGGGCCTGAAGAAGCAATCGACAAGCCTCCACGACGACCAAATAAAGCGAACGCCGGCACGGGCTGCGCGGAGAACCATTCCAAGACAGAGCGTGAGCCTGACACAATGACCCAGGCATCTGCCTCAGTCCGTTTGACAAGATTGGCCAGACGGGTTGTATCCATGTCAAGTTCAGACATGGATTTTTCGGGGTAAAAGGTAATGTATCCAGCTTCCTCGAGCAGGTGAGAAAGCTCGATGACGAAGTCATTGGCTCGGTCCATCTTGTCGAGCAACAAGACCGCAACCCGAAGTTGAACTTTGGGCACTTCGTCGGAAGGAGCGCCGGAAGGACGATGGATGAGGCTCTTGCGTCCTGCGCCCTGATTGATGAGCAACCCCTCTTTCTGCAGCATTTGCAAAGCCACCACAACCGTCTTATTGTTGCAGCCCAGCTCGGCAGCGAGTTCGTTCCGTCCGGGCATGAGCTTCTGCCAACGCCCTCGCATGATTTCCTTGCGAAGGTGCTGGGCTACTTGCTCAGCAATGGTGGAAACTTTAAGACTAGACATCCATTGAACATACACCCCTAAATAGGGGGGGGCAATTTGTTAGTTATAGCGGTGATCTGGTGTTCATGTTCGGTATTAGATGTTTTCAGGAAGTTTTTTAGACAGATTGAGTATGTGAAATATTAGGATGTCTTAAAATGAAGGGCTTTGAGTTTCCCCAGATACTACATTTCTTGCGCATATACTATTCAATCCTGCCCAGATAAGGATCAGGCCGCTAATGAGAAGCACTTTGTCAAGGAGCGGGTGCGTGGGTAGTTTGTATTTCACAGCGGGCAAGTATGTCCGGTATGTCCGCGAAAACCCAAAAAATATTACAAGTAGATATTATGAAAAAATTGAATAAAACCACATTAGCCATTGCTGTTGCGATGGGAAGTATCATGTCCGCGAATGCGGCCACCGTTTTTATCACCGAAGGCTTCGAAAGCGGCTTAGGTGCCTGGAGCGTAGGCTCTCGTGGCACTGTCAGTGGCAATGACTCTGGACTCTATAACTATGGTGGCGGCACCTCACCCGTCAATAGTCCCGATGCTGCTACTAATTATGCAACTACAGATGATGGGGCATTTCGTCTTGAGAACGGTTTTGCCACAGTGGTGTCGGACACCTTCGACGTTTCTGTGGGAGGTGCCGCCGAGTCTATCACAATCAGCTTTGACCAAACTGCAGGGTACAGAACACAATCCACTCGCCGTGCGAAAGTTGAGTTCTCTAACGACAACGGAACTAACTGGTTTAGAATTGCTAATTTTGCAAGTTCTTCCTCTGGTAGTGGTTCAGTCACAATAACTGAAGGAGGCTCTTACACGCATACTGGATTTCTTGGCACTGGCAACCTGAATGAAAACTTAAATGGAACTGGGGGTACAACTCTGTATGCAGGAGAAGCCTTTGGTAGTCAGTCTCTTGTTCGCATCATCTTTGACAACAAAAATGATAACAGATCTATATTTATAGACAATATTGAAGTTACCACAACTGCACCGTTTGTAGCGATCCCAGAGCCATCCACCACAGCCCTACTCGGCCTCGGTGGACTTGCCCTCATCCTGCGCCGCCGCAAGTAGAGAGAATCAGGTTTATATAAATATCTTTTATCCCATTCGGTTTAGGCCGGATGGGATTTTTTCTGCGCGTGGATGGGCAATGAGAAAGGTTCCGTATTTCTTCATACTATTTCCCAATACTATTGTTCACATGTCGAAAATCAGAAACATGACAGTTGTGGCGATCCTGATGATGGATGTGCTAGGTGAGGCGCAGTTGAATACTGCAGAGGTGGCGGTTAAGAAGGGACAGAAGGGACAGAAGGTCGCCTTCATGGGGGATGTTTTGCGAATGGGTCATAGTGGCGCTGTAGGATAGATGAAATTTTCCATGTTTCTTGCCAAAAAACACAAAGTCTCACTTCAATGCCGCTAATCGGGAAAGCACAAACATGTCCATTATGAAAAACACCCTCATTATCGCACTGGTAGCTATCGGCCTTGGTTTCGCAGTTGGCTGGTTGGCCAAGCCTGAAACAGCAGCCTCAGAAGACACTGAAACAGCACCCCGAACAACCTCGCGGAAGGATAAACCTTCT
The DNA here is from genome assembly GCA_037620805.1 of Akkermansiaceae bacterium. Lineage (GTDB taxonomy): Bacteria > Verrucomicrobiota > Verrucomicrobiia > Verrucomicrobiales > Akkermansiaceae > Oceaniferula. Next base: position 427 of record JASJLI010000143.1, on the reverse strand, counting down.
GGCTCTCAGAGGTCGTCGGACTCAGACAACGCAAAACCCACCCGATCACCCCGACGTAGTGGTGTTACGACCAGAATCATTAATCCGGAGGAAATGGACCCAGAAACCAAGAAGAGGATCGAAGAGTCTCAGAGCAGACAGACTGAGATGATGAAGAAGCGTTTGGGGGATAAATTTGATATGCAGATCACCGCGATGGTGAAGGAGCTTGGTTTAAATGCATCTCAGGAAAAAGCACTCAGGGCGTTCTATGCCGAGCAACTCGAGAAGGTTGACTTTGCCGATGGCATGTCAGCCATGGGCGATGTCGATAAGATGAAGGAAATGGCCGCCGCGCTACGAGGCGATGGTCTGAATGATGCCATGAAGAATGTTCTTTCGGCGGATCAAATGGAAGGGCTCGAGGCTCTGCAAGAGCGTAAACAAA
>JASJLI010000142.1:0-9812 GCA_037620805.1 Akkermansiaceae bacterium | reverse complement strand
CCCTCTTGCTCAAGCTGAGTCAGCGCGGCCTCGACCGTCTTGTGGTTGACTCCCAGTTCCACCGCCAGCGGGCGCACCCCAGCAATCGTCCCGCTTAATTCTCCACGCAGCAGTGCCTGCCGAAGATGACCGGCCACCTGTTCAGCGGCGGAGAAAAGTGTGATGGAGTCCATGAATCCAATGTGTCCCCCAAACGGGGTGGGTGTCGAGGAATAAAAATATAGACAGATTCGGGGGGGGGGCAGGATGCGTGCCAGTTCGCGATTAATTTCCGGTTTATCCACGTTTGGATCGATCCGGTAAGTCGCGAAAAACCCAACAAAAAAGAACTAACAAACAATTATTACATCATGAAAATGAACCAATTAAAAACAACGATATCAAGCCTCGCGGCATTCGCCCTCGTCACCGCATCGGCACAGGCAGCCATCGTGGTCAGCGGCAGCGCCGACTACAGCCTGTCCGTTTCGTCGGCGTCGCCGTTCGACGATGCGGGCAATATTATCGATAAGGCCGGCATTACCGCGACAGGTCCATCTACCAACGGTGCTACGCCTGACAAACTCCTCGACGATGCCATCAATAAGGATTTCCCGAATACCATGTGGTACAACAACGCTACTGGCATGGTCGATGTGACGTTCACATTCTCCGGCCCGGTCACGCTGACTGGCATCAAGGTTGACTGGGCTTGGGGCAATACCGACGACGGAACTTATGATTTGCGGCCGAACGGCGCGTCGATTGGAACCTATAGTGTCACAGGAGGAGGCGACTTTCCGGCGCGCGACCCTTCGCATTTCTTGTTCGATTCAGCGCAGACAGGCGTGAACACGTTCATCCTCAGTATTGATGCGATTCAGGCCCCAGCTCTCGCAGAAGTAACGTTCTACGGGTCCGCCGTCCCCGAGCCCTCCACCACCGCCCTTCTCGGCCTCGGTGGACTCGCACTCATCCTCCGTCGCCGCAAGTAACCCGGCCTCGGGAAACCAAGCATCCTTCCAACCTCACTCTCCGGTCACACGTGGCGTGGGGTTTTTTCTGTGGCCGGGGCTTCCAGCCCCGTAGCCCATGCGAACGTAAAGAGGTTTCCAACCTCTTCCCTGGAAACGCAAAGAGTTTACAAAGCTCTTCTACGTGAGAACTCATAACCAACAACCGCCCGCAGGGCTCCTGAGCCCAACGGGTTCACTCATACTAGCCCAGGGCAAGACCGAATCCATCGGTCGCCGCCCTGGGTCACACGTTTAAAAACACATCGCAGGCTGAAAGTCTGCCTCATAGACTGCCGAGCCAACCAGCCATCTATGATGCAAGCTTTCAGCCTGCCCACCCACTACCACAGCCAACCCAGGGCGATGCCCCGGGCTAGTATGGATCAGCCCGTCAGGCTGCAAGAAAGGTTCCCAGAAGACATGTTCCCAAGGGAAATGAGATAACCCAATTTTGACCCCATTTTTGTTGTGTGTGAGAGAGGGTTTGACATTCTGTAACTTGTAAGTTACAGTGCATCTAAGAACGGCATGGGAAATGAACAGGCTTACGAGATTGAACTCTATACTTTACCTGACGGGGAAATCCCGTTCAGCGAGTGGTTGGGCAAGCTCGATAAGAGAAATCAGGCTCGGATTGTCAAACGCATTACTCGTCTGGAAGATGGCAATTTCGGTGATTATAAAACGGTTGGCGATGGCGTGTTTGAGCTACGGTTCTTTTTCGGGTCGGGATACAGGGTTTATTATGGGCTGGACGGTGAAACGCTGGTTCTACTGCTAACAGGCGGTGACAAGAAAACCCAAAACAAGGATATCAAAACGGCGAAGCAATACTGGAAGAAGTATCAGAAGGAGAAATAACAATGGCTAAACATAAAAAGTGGAATGAATTTCAGAAAGAGTTTCTGGCTGATGCTGAATCAGCACAGCATTATCTTGATATCGCCTTTGAAGATTTCCAAGAGGATGGAGACAAAAGCTCTTTGCTCAAAGCATTACGTGCAGTGACCGAGGCGCAAGGCGGAATCGGCAAGCTTTCAGAAAGTGTCGATGTAAAACGCGAAAGCCTTTACCGAGCACTTTCTGAATCTGGCAACCCAACGGTAGAAACATTGTGTAGTGTGCTGAAAGGACTTCACCTCAGAATCCGCATCGAACCAATGCCCGAACCTTCACGCGCCTAAGCTAGCGATTTGGGTAATCCTATACTAATAGAATCATAATAAAGGGACAGACCTTTTATAGAGAAAAATGTTGACGCGTTTCTAATTTCTAGCTTAAATTGTCTCTGTCATGCGCCTAGCCCGTTTCCTCTCCCCCTCTGCCGAGGATGAAAACTGCCTCTACCACTGTGTTTCCAGGGTTGTGGATCGCCAGTTTGTGCTAAAGCGTGAAGAGAAGGATGTCTTTGTGCGTATGATGCGCGAATACGAGTCGTTTTGCGGTGTGCGAGTGCTTTCCTACTGCATCATGAGCAACCATTTCCATCTGCTAGTTGAGGTGCCTCCGAAGAAAAAGGGCGAGGCGGTGGATGTCTCGGATGAAGATTTTCTGGCACGGCTTAAGCCCATGTATTCGAAGATTTATTATCGTGGGATTGAGCAGATGCTGGAGAGATTCCGTGCCGATGGCGCCGATGCTGCGGCGCGGCAGTTGAAGGAGAAATTCACCTGCAGGATGCACGATCTTTCCGAGTTTATGAAGGGACTCAAGCAGCGCTTCACCCAGTGGTATAACGGTGCCCACGGCAGGCGCGGAACCCTTTGGGAGGGGCGTTTTAAGAGTGTGCTGGTGGAGGATGGATATGCGGCGCGGGTGATGTCGGCCTATATTGATCTAAACCCTGTTAGGGCGGACATGGTGGATCGGCCGGAAGATTATCGATGGTGCTCCTACGGCGAGGCGATGCAGCCGAAGGCTAGACGGGGTAGGCAACTTGCGCGTGAGGGTTATTGTAGCATGCTTGCGAAGAATACAGAGCCAGGCAACCAGAGCCCTAAAATGCTGGAATGGAGCGATGGGGTTGCGGAGTGTTACCGGATGATGCTTTTTGCAGACGGCGAGGAGGTGTTTGCGGATGACATCCATGCCGGCGTGGCACCGGAGGCGAGGAAACCAAAGCGTGTTAGAAAAGGCTTTAAGCGTAAGGACGTGGAGAAGGTGCTCGCGAAGGGAGGCAAGCTCAGTGTGGGTGAGGCATTGCGCTGCAAGGTAAGGTATTTCAGCGATGGAATGACGTTTGGTAGTCGGGATTTTGTCAACAAGGTATTCAAAGACGCGAGGGAGAGGTTTGGCGAAAAACGCAAGAGCGGGGCAAGACCGTTGAAGGGGGTGGGATGGCAGAAAACACAGACCCGACTCTACTCGATGCGGCAGCTCGTGAAAGAGCCCCTGGAGTAACCCGCCGATTCAATTCTAAAGGTCTGTCCTGTAGTTCTTTCACTCATAGGCATCCAGTCGCTGATATCTGATCTACCCGCGTTTATCTATTTTTGTTGACCCTGCACGGTTAATATATATACTATCAATACATCATTTCAAATACTACTGATATACTATATGAATAAACCACTTAACAAAAGCGCGCTTGATCAAGCGATGAGGTCCCTAGCGATTCGGTTGCAGGAAAACCATGCGGCGGCGGTTGAGATAGTGATCTGCGGCGGCTCGGCCTTGATTCTTACTGGTATGGTGCCGCGCACCACAAAGGATGTGGATATTGTTGCGTTGATTTGTTCGGGGGAACTGACCTCACCGGCACCGTTACCCGACGAGCTTATCCTGGCTGCTGCTGAGGTTGCCGAGGATCTGGCGCTGGCTCCGGACTGGCTGAACAACGGGCCCAGCCGGGGTGATGGCGGACTGTTTCAAATGGGGCTTCCGGACGGCTTTGCAGGTCGGTTGACATCCGTGGATTACGGTGATCGGCTGACGGCTCACTTCATCGATCGCCTCGACCAGATTTTTTTCAAGCTCTATGCGTCGGTCGACCGTGGTGGTTACCACATCGAGGACCTCCTCAGCCTGGCCCCATCATCCGACGAAATGGAATCCGCCTGCCGATGGTGCACCACGCACGATGTGTCCGATGGTTTTAAGATGATTCTCAAACATTTGTTAAAAGAACTGGATTATGAAAACGTTGCTAACCGAATTTAAAAAGGAGTTTCAGGATCGGGTGTTCGACATCCTTTGGCGACAATGGAGTGCATTCGGGGTCGCTGGCCACGGTGAGGTGTGGCGCGGTTCACTGATCGATCCCGAAGCCTTATTGTTGATCACCTGTACAGTGGGGCGTTATGATGCCCGGATGTTTGACGCGATGGTTGAGTGGATGGGTATCAATGGTCGGTATATCAACGTGCAACGCCTGAAACGGATCATGGCGAGTGAGCAATTCGCCGGCGAGCAGGTTGTCCGGGCGGTTGCCGCCATGACGCGTGATTCCGTCTCGGCTGCGAAGTGGTCGGGTACGGCTAAGCCGGGGGAAGTTAAGCCAGGAGAAGCCGAGGCCCCGCCTTGCCCGCTTTTTTTCCTGAGCAACGGTAAACCGATGCCCGTTATACAGGAGCCCGACCCGATTTTCTCTGCACACGGGCTGTTGAGAACCCGGTATGAAACACGGAACGTGGCGCAGCTCTTCCGGCCCGAGCCAGTGTGTAATCTCATGTTACGCCTCCGAGCGTTTCTAGGTGTCAACGCCCGTTGCGAGATCATCGCCTACCTACTGCTCCATGAGAAAGGCTCACCCGGCCCACTGGCGCGGGACGCTTACTATTTTCCACTAACGATTTCCAAGGCGATGGCCGAGATGCGGGACTCGGGGTTTTTGGCGTCGCGTATCCAGGGAAGACGTAGGGACCACCGGTTGGCGCCCGGGATTTGGAACGATCTGTTTCTAGGTCACGAGCAACCTCGTTGGATTGTGTGGCCACGATTATTCCGCGCGATCGAAGTGCTCTGGATGTTTTTCCAGGACACTGACCTCACCCAAAACGATGTCCTGGCACAGGCATCGGCATTGCGGCGTGTCTTGATCAAATCAGTGGTGGACCGGTCGGAAACCTCCGGCCTGGACTACTCGTTCGGCGATCTTTCTGGCTACCCTGGCGAGAAACTCATTCCATTTTTCATCGACCGAATCACCGCCATGCTCGACGCCTTATCAGAACCGTAATGTAATGGCCCATAGCTCCAAGTATAGACGAATACCGGTCAAAAATTGAAGTATCAATCCACCTGTCTCGCCTTGGTCCTCCGTCACCGTAAATAACCCGGTCTCGGAAAACCAAGCATCCTTCCAGCCCCATTCCCCGTCACCGGGGTGTGGGGTTTTTTAAACCCTTCGGGCAGTTTGCAGTTTCCACACGTTTCAAAAACTTCCAGGTTTTGCCTTTTACTTGACAGATCAGACTAGTCTGGTCTATTTACTATCACCATGACAACGATAGGTCTCTATGAAGCCAAGACAAAGCTATCCTCCCTGGTTGCTGAAATCGAGGCCAGCGGCGAGAAAATCCTGCTCACACGGCACGGCAAGATTGTAGCGGAGCTCTGCCCGGCCACTCCCCTGAAAACACCTGTGCGGGGATGCCTGAAATCAGACTCATTCTTCATGGCAAAGGATTTTGACGCATCCGAGACCGGATTTGAGGATTTTTTCGAAGAACCCGACCAGACGATGGTGGCGGAAGACAACAGCCGCTATGAAAAATAAGGACCACTTACTGGATACCAATGTCCTCCTGTTTTTTCTGGAGGACAGCCCCCGCCTGCCAGAGCAGTTAGCCCAAATGATCGAGAATCCCGCCACACGCAGCTATATTTCTTTAGCCAGCCTCTGGGAAATTGCCATCAAAGCATCCCTTGGGAAACTGCAGGTCGATTACGCAAACCGGGAAGACCTGCCGGAACTCCTGCAGTCGATGGGGTTCCACCTCATCAAACCCGACTGGGAATCCATGCGTAGAGCCGCCTATTTACCATTCCATCACCGCGACCCATTCGACCGATTGCTCGTCGCCGAATGCCAAATCCACAATTATCCCATTCTTTCCTGTGACGCCCAACTTGATGCTTACGGCATCAGTCGTGTGTGGTGATGCCTTCTTGCCACCACGGAAGAAGACCGAATAAACATAATAAAGGGAGCATAATAAAGGGACGACCATGAATGGTACTGACTTAAGGACACTTATCGTCGTTTTTTAGTTAGGAAAAGTCTTCCATTCACTAAGTTTGTCATGAACCCCAAAGGGGTGTTCTAACGAAGCCCAGGGCAGCGCCCTGGGATGGTTATGTCCTCCATTTGAGCCCTGTAGGGGCGTCCTAAATCATCAGATAGTCTCTAAATTAAGTCGCCCCTTCAGGGCTCAGCCGTGGGGTGTCCATCTTGACCTAGGGCGCTGCCCTAGGCTACGATAGGGTCGCACCTTTGGAGCTTAAGTCAGTGCCATTCGGGACGACCATTTATTACTACATCGGCGGAGAGAAGTGTGATGGAATCCATGAATCCAATGTGTTCCCCAAACGCGTGATAAAAGGTGAACGCATGATAAAAGGTGCGCATGATAAAAGGTGTGTCCTGTAGCTCAAGGAATTCCCAACCGAAGAAGGGGCACACGAATCAACAGTGCCAGGAACGAATACCGGCCAAAAAACCAAACACGGTGATGACATAGCCCCCTTGGTAATTGGATATTCCTTGTTGGCTGTTGGATCTTGTCCCCTGATCCCTGATTCCTGTCTCCTGATCAAACCACCGGTCCCACCGTCCCGCCTTTGACGAACTCCGCCTTGGTGAAACTCTGCCGTTGATCCTCCTTGCCGGCGGCCACGTTATTGACCCAGCGCACCACGCGGCGCACCACCGGTCGGTAGTCCCAGTGGATGTGGGCGACGCTGGGCTCGCACCAGGCTAAATCCGGATCGGCATCGGTGCAAATCAGCGAGACATTCTCCGGCACCTGCAGGCCGCGCTTGGCGAGGTGGTGGTGGGCAGCATGATAGAGAATCGGTTCGTCGAGGATCAGGGCGGTGGGCGGAGTGGGTCCGCCAAACAGCGAGTCGAGGATCTGCGCGAAACCCTCCTTGCTCTCTTCCCAGTCTGGCAGGTTGAACGAGCCGGTTTCGATACCGGCAGCCTCAAGCTCATCGAGAAAAATACGCAACCCTTGGTTTGGCTCTGGCAGGCGGTGCTGGTGGCGACACAAAAACGAGATCCGCTGATGACCGAGGCCGGTGAGGTGACGTGTGGCGGTGGATAGCGTCGACTCCCTGTCCGGCTTCGTGCCCGCCATCGGCAGTCCAGCCATACGCCCGAACAGGGCGAACGTCGGCGTCTCTTGCCGCGAGAACCACTCCAGTATCTTCTGGGAGGCGGCCCCTACGATCCAGGCGTCCGCCTCGGTCTTCTTCACGTAACGGGCCACGCGCCCAGCATCCATGCCAAGATCCTCCAGTGTTTTGTCGGCAACAAGCGGAACGTGCCCCGCCGTCTCGATCCGGTGACGTAGATCAATGATGTAGTCCGCGCCCTGGGACGGAATATCATAGTCAAGTCTGGCCACCCGCAGCACGGGCGGGCCGTGACCCTCCGGCAGCACGATCCTGCGCCTCCGACCCGCTCCCTGTGCCACCAGCAAGCCCTCACGCTCAAGCTGGTTCAGCGCGCGCTCGACCGTCTTGCGGTTGACTCCCAGATCCGTCGCCAGCGTACGCACCCCAGGGATCGTCCCGCTCGATCCTTCACGCAGCAGTGCCTCCCGCAGATGCGCGGCAACTTGTTCAGCGGCGGAGAGAAGGGTGATGGTGTCCATGGATTTATAGTGTCCCCCAAAAGAGGGCAGTGTCGAGAAATATAAAATTCGACAAATTCGTCTGAGGGGCTAGATGCGTGCCAGTTCGCGGATTAATTCCGGTTTATCCACGGTGGATCGATCCGGTGAGCTTAATGCACAATCCATTGAAAATTCTGCGTATCTGCATAGACTGTGCCGGAGTAGCGCCTATACCGCCCGCCCATCCCGAATTATGAGATTTAAAAAACATCGTCCTCAATTTGCTCCTTTAGCATTGATAGCTGGGGCTTGCACGCTACTTGCCGGTATCCTGATCGCAGAAAATAAGCCCGCTGCTGGTGATGCTCTCGCTGCAGCCACGACGGTGACCTCATCAGGTGGAAAACCATCTGGAATCGACATCCCGCAAGGTAAAGCGGGCTTCGAGTCTCATATCAAACCCTTTTTCAAGGCGAACTGCGTCGAGTGTCATGGCCCGGATAAGAGCAAGGGTAAAATCACCGTGCACAGCCTGGACGGCGATCTGGCTGCCGGGCAGGAGCTTGAGCGATGGGAACTCATCCTCGATGCGCTTGAGCAGGTGGACATGCCGCCCGAGGAAGAGGATCAACCCAGTGCGGCCGATCGCGCTGCCGTGGTCAAGTGGATCGAATCCGGTCTGCGCGACTATGTGAAAAAGCAAAGCAAAGTGGCGACCGCGACAACAACGCGGCGGCTGACGAATTTCGAGTATCAGAACACCATGCGTGATCTGCTGGGTATCGATCTGGAGCTTGCTGAGAAGTTGCCTGCGGATCCAGATAAGCCGTATCATTTTAACAACACGGCGAAGTTTATGATGATCGGCCCGGATCAGTTGGTTCGTTATAAAGAAAGCGCGCGTCGGGCGATGGCCAGCGCCATCGTTGATCCGGCAAAACCGAAAATCCATAAGACCAGCGCGAAGTGGGATGCCAAAAAGCCGGGCAAGGGCGGGCTGACTCAGGCAGAAATTGCCGTCTATCAGGGGGCAGGAGTTGGCAGCCGAACGGTTGGGGTGAAAAGTTGGCCAGCGACAGGGGAGTTCAGGATCCGCATCAAGGCAGCAGGCAAGCTTCCTCCGGGTTTCAAAGAAGTGCCACTGCGGTTAGTCATGGGCACAAGCCTGCGCCATGACGCTGGCTCTGGAGTCTATCATCCTGTTGGAACCGTTAATCTAACAAACAGCCCAGATGATATTAAAGAATATGAGTTTCGCGGACGCATTGAAAACATCCCGGTGCAACCGAGTCGTTCCACCAAAAGGGGCGTGCAGCCGCCAAGCATCACCATCACCGCACAGAACCTTTTCGATAATGGAGAGCTCAATGATCATCGTAAGAGCGGATTCGACGCCTCTTGGGGTCTCAAGGCACCTCGTGTTGTTCTAACCTCGCTAGAGTTTGAAGCACCCGTCGCGGATGTCTGGCCACCGGAGCACCACACGAGAATCCTTTTCAAATCATCCCTGCGTAAAACTAACACAGGCCAGTATGCTTATGAGGTGATTGAGCGATTCATGGAACGAGCATTCCGCCGACCTGTCGCCCGAGACGAAGTCGACCATTTTTACGCCATTTACAAAATCTACGATGCCGAGTTCGACACGCTCGAGGAGTCGATGCGTGAGACCTTGGCCGCTGTGCTTATCTCGCCGCAGTTTCTCTATCACACTGTCATCAGAGATAGCTCAGCGACCAAGCAGTATGAACTCGCATCTCGGCTGTCCTATTTCCTCTGGGGGAGCATGCCAGACAAGGAGCTGTTTGACTTGGCCGCCAAAGGCAAGCTGGGCAATCCGGATGTGATCGAGGTTCAGGCGCGGCGACTTCTGGCCGATAAACGGTCGGCAGACTTTGTTGAAAACTTTACCACCCAGTGGCTGAGCCTTGCCAAGATGAAGACGGTGAGTATTAACAGGGATCTGTTTCCGCGATTTCTCTACACCGTCCACCTAGGTGAGCGCCGTGGACAGGAGCAGCTTTTCCGTCCGACCATC
>JASJLI010000141.1:0-10330 GCA_037620805.1 Akkermansiaceae bacterium | reverse complement strand
AAAATCAACACCTTGGTCAAAAAACATGAGTGGGCCTGCGAAGTGGCGATGGTTCCTAACGGTCTTGATAACCCTCTGGTTGCAAAATACGGAATCCTCTCCGCCGACCTCACACCGAACGTATTCCTCCTTCGACCCGACGGCAGTATCTCGTGGTCGATATCCGGACTGACTTATCCCGTGCAGGGTCAGAGTGGCAAAATGACAACAGCCATCGGCTACGGGATAGATTCCCAACTCAACGTGTTGCAAATGGAGGGTGCAAAAAGTGCGCTCGACCAGGGTGATTTCAAAAAGGCAGTCAAACTCTTCTCCGAAGTTCTCGCCCCCAAGAAACGCAAAGGCGACTGGTGGGCAACGTTCCGCTTTTACAGCCGCTCCCGCGCCTACGTCGGCTTGAAAGACTGGGAAGCAGCCCTAGCAGACATCGACACTGCCATCGATGCGCACCAGACATTCGCCTTCGGAAAAGTCCACCGCTGCGAACTCCACAAAGAGATGGAACTCTACAAAGCAGATATCCTCGATAAGTTAGATAAAGCCACCGAAGCCAAAACCCTGCGCATCCAAGCCGCCAAACCAACCACCCCGCACAACAAGTCACCATTCGGTATCTACACCGATGACAACCGCAAAAACTTCAGACTGAATCCGCACCAGGGGAAATAAACTCCAAGTTTTAAACTCCAAATACCAAGTAGAGGGGAGCGTGGGCGTCCCGCCCGCTATCAACCCAAGCCCCCAACCCAAGCCCCCAACCCAAGTCTTCCTTTCGCGCATTTCGTCTTCTTTCGCGGTTAAAAAACCAAACACCTGAAACTCATGAAATGTATAATTACAATTTTCCTAACCGTGGTCTGTCTCTTCATGACTTCCGCGCTCCAGGCCGGGCAGTGCCAAATAATTCCGCAACCGCAATCGGTTGAGTTCAAGAAAGGTGAAATGACGCTCAGTTCGCGAATCGTCATCAGCTCAACGGAGTTAAAGAACCTTGCCGTGGTTGTGGCTGAGGAATTTCAGCTTTTGACTGGCAAAAAACTATCCATCGCCACAGGGAAAGCGGCTGCCGGTGATATCAGTTTGAACATCGACCCGAAGATGAAAGGGGAGTCCTATGAAATGTCGGTTGATCAGCAGGCAACCATCAAAGGTGGAAACTACGATGCCGTCGCGATGGGAACTGTTTCACTGCTGCAAAGTCTTGTAAGTAAGGGGAATCACATTGTCCTTCCCAAGCAGACCATTAAGGACAAACCGGCTGCCGAGTATCGTGGGTTGTTAGTGGATATCGCACGTCGTTGGCATAAATTTGAGACACTGAAGCAGCTGGTCGTGCTGTGTCGCTGGTATAAGATCCGCTATCTTCAGCTACATTTCAACGACACGGAATCATTCACTTTCCCAAGCAAAGCCTTTCCAAATCTGGCAACCAAGGGCAGGCATTACACCCTGGATCAGATGAAGGAGTTGGAGGCCTTTGCCGTCGCCCGTGGGGTCACGATCATTCCTGAGGTGGAGATGCCTGGTCACTCGGCTGCGATTATCAGGGGGATCCCCGAGCATGTCGCCTGCGACCCACCTTATAAACATGAAGTTTGTCCCGGCCGGGAAAGCACCTATCAAGCCCTTGATACGATCATTGGTGAGTTTTGCCAGGTTTTTAAAAAGACACCCTACTTTCATATCGGGGCCGATGAGGTTCGCAAAGTAGGATGGGCCAAGTGCAAGCACTGTCAGGCGCTCAAGGAAAAGGAGAAACTCGAGAAGGATAGCGAACTCTATCGCCGGTTCATCGTGAAGATGAATGAGGTGGTAAAAAAGCATGGTAAGAAAACCATTGTCTGGGAAGGCTTTCACCGTGAAGGGAAAATAGAGATCCCACGCGACATCACCGTCATGGTATTCGAGTGTCTCTATAACTTGCCTCAACACCTGATCGAAGACGGATACACCGTGATCAATGCCAGTTGGCAGCCGCTCTATGTCGTTAACAAACGCGCCTGGGAGCCCGAATCTATCTATAACTGGAATATGTACCGATGGGAAAACTTCTGGCCCAAGTCCAAAGCATCCAACGGAGGAATCGATGTGGAAAAGACATCCCAAGTAATAGGGGCACAGATGTGTGCCTGGGAACAAAAGGATGAAGTGGAAATTCCATCGCTGCGAAAAAGGTTACCCACGTTAAGCCAACGCATCTGGAACCCAGATTCAAAGAAAGACTTTAAGGAGTTCTCCAAACGTCTCGAAATCCAGAATCGTGGCTTTGAAAAGTTGCTTCAAAACTAACCGGAAAGTCATGAAAGGACGAGTAACCATATCCAAGCAACCTATTCGATCCTCCTTCATGCTCACATGTTTTGCTGTTCTATTCGCAGCGGCTCCTGTGGTTACCGCTCAAGGGCAGGGGACTCCAACCGGTGCTGTGGCCAGCATCCCGGAAACCGAAATCATCACCCTGCGACAAGAAGTCGCCGGGTTCGACACACGGGCCTCTGAGGTTAAAAAACGTCGGGCCTGCAAAGTCATCATCCGTAAGGGCAACTCACTGGTCGAGGCCAACCCCACGGCACCGAACCGCTACCGCGTTCTGGCCATCGTTTACCAAACCCAGATACGATTACTCGCTTTAGATAACTCCGACCGCAACCGCGAGGCGCTGTTCAAAACATGCGCTACACTGGCAAAAGCACCCGATGCATACGCCAAGCTTCGACTGCAGGCTGACTTTCTTCTCATGGACAGGGACATGTCCGGCAAGAAGGCTGATGTCAAAGTGCGCGCCGTCGCACTCGCCGAACTAATCGCGCGCTACCGCAACACACCCGCCGAAGCCAAAAGCCTGATGATGGCGGCGATCATCGCGCCCAAACTGGAGGCGTTCGAACTAGAGAAACAAATCAACCAAGCCATGGACGAACGCTTCGCAGGCGACATGGACCTTCTTGAATGGAAACGCACCCACCGGAATTACGCGCACTTCAAACTGATCTTCAAAGGCACGTTCACGCGCATCGACGGCACCACGCTCACATTCCCCTACGATGGCATGGGCCACACCTGCGTGATGTTTTTCTGGTCTGAAAAATCACCGGGTCTTGAAAAGAAAATGTTAGCGATGAAGAAGCTGCAATCGCAGTTTACCAACCAATTCAAGGTGTTCAGTTTTAACGTGGATGAACTGCCAGACGGCGGAGGGAAAACACTGAGCCGGCTCGGCCTCGACTGGACGGTGATGCGGTTGACCGGAGGAAAAAATTCGCAGATCTATCGAGTTTACGCCGGGCAGGACTTAGTAGCCCTGCGAGTGAATGCCCACGGCCACGCCCTACTCCCATCCAATCTTGTTAGGACAATGGTCGATGAAATGCCGATGGAGCAGGACCTTGATGAACTGCGCTACCTCTCACAATTGCAATCGCTGCTCATCGGTGATTTTTTGATCGCCGATATCAATCTGGCTAAACAATCAAAGTCGATTCCCGCCGAGGTCATCACGGCGATTCAGGATTGTTTCACTCCCGCGCCATTCCGCTACCGGATCACCGAGGCTGAATCACTCGCAAATTATCAAAAAGCGGAACGGCTTAGCCTAGAAGCCATTGCACGCTTCCCAGACGCCCCGGACCTCTGGCGCGTGCGGAATTGCCGGATCATCGCCCTGCTCGGCATGTGGAATCTCGGCATCGAACCTAAACACCTCGAAGCCGCCGTGGTAGAATCACAGACCGCATTGACTGCCAAGCCGCCTCAAGGAGCTGACCTCGTGCCCCAGTTTTGCCTCACCAAAAACGCCCTACGCCAATCTAACGCTAAGCCAGACTCAATCCTAGAGTCATTCATCAAGACAGCCGGCAAAGATGACGCGTCAGCCAATGCCGCCGCCTGCATTCTGGCGATGGATGCCAACAGCCGCGAACTCCACCAGAACTTCCGCGCAAAACTGCTCGCGCTCAAACCCACCAACCCCGCACTCTGGCCGGTCATTTCTTTCCTTCGCGATCAGAACCACAGGTTCCGCTTGTTCCAAGCGAACTTCTACCTACCACCCAGCAGGGCACGCCGCGTTGTCCGCGGGGCATTGCGCTTAAACGCAACGGATCTCAAATCGATCGATGAAAAACGACAGCTCTTAAAGGCGGAGTTCAACACCCTCACTGGCGGCAAACTCACACTACCCAAAGCCACCGATGGCAAGTTAACCCTACTCATGTTTATCGAGCCGTCAGCCGATCCTAACAGCGATTTCCCCGTCGAGATCAATGGCAGTGTCACCGTCGACACCAAAGGCAAAAAACGTGAAACCCTCGGCATCATGCAACACGCATTCGAGATGGCCGAACAGGATCCCAGTAAAAGCATCAAGGTGATCGCTGCATTTCTAAGCGACGACAAAACCAGCGTGCAGGCGCTGATGAAAAAACACCCGTGGCCGTGCCAGTCAGTGATGGTTCCCGGCGGTCTTAAAAATCCGCTGGTTAGAAAGCTCGGCATCATCTCCGCCGACCGCACACCAAACATCTTTCTCCTCCGCCCCGATGGCACCGTCGTGTGGTCGATCTCCGGCATCATCCATCCACAACACAAAAGCGAAGGCATCGGCGAGTTCACCCATGCCATCAGACGCGCCATGAAAACCCACATCCAGCTGCAGTCGATGGCAGGGTCGCTTGACGCGCTCAAGCAAGGGAAATTCATGCAAGCCGTCAACCACTTCTCCGGCCCACTTCCGCTCGATCGCCGTGATCAGGACGGATGGCTCCCTCCGCAACTTCACGGTCGCGCCCTCGCTTACATAGGTCTCAAGGATTGGAAAAACGCACTAACCGACATCGATGCCGCCATCCTTATACATAATAGAATCTACAGTCGAAAAATACCATGCCACTGTGATCGGACTGCAAAACTCCAGCGGACCAAAGCAATGATCCTTGAAAAATTGGGGCAGAGCGATGACGCTCAACAAGCGCTGAAGCGAGCCTCCTCCTCCACAATAACGCATCCCGAATCCCGATACGGATTGTATCACGATCAATTGGACACCCTCGCCCCTCTCAAAACAGAGTAACACACTCAAAACAGGATACTTCACTTATCCTCTGCTGTGGACAAGAGTGTCCACTCTCCCTAGCTCAACCCGCTTCACGAGCCCAAGGAGGAGGGACATTCCTGTCCCTCGGCAACCCAAGCCGGAGAATTTTGAATTTAGAATAGAGAATAGTGAATGCGCAGTTTGACTAATCAGGATGTGAATTCTACATTCAAAATTCACCATTCTACATTCGAGCACAGCGACATCCCCAAGTCTTCCATTCGCGAATATTCGCGTTCATTCGGAAAAGGGGTCAGGAATGGCAATTTCTCTGCCTGGAGCCCTTTTTCACCCTGAATCTGTAGTTGAGAACAATAAATTGACATTTACGCTCGGAAGTGTAGAATGTAAGGAGTGAAAGTAAGAAATTTAAAATAAGGAGGGAATTATGGAGCTATCTACATTATCAAGTAAAGGACAGATGACGATCCCTGTGGAACTAAGGCGGGAGCTGGAGTTGCACGCAGGGGATAGGCTTAACTGTTTCGTTGAAGATGACAAATTAGTAATCATTCCTGCAAAAGGATCGCTGAAAAATTTAAAGGGAGTTGTAAAGAAGCCCTCTAAGCCAGTATCTATAGAAGATATGAATGCGGCGGTTCTTGATGAAGCCAAAGAAAGAATGCTCAAAATATGATGATTGGTTTAGATACAAACGTTCTTGTCCGGTATTTTACTCAGGATGATGAAAAGCAGTCAAAGAAAGCAACTAAGACCATCGAGAATGAGTTATCAAAAGACTCTCCAGGATATATTAGTAGCGTGGTTTTTGTAGAACTTTGCTGGGTTCTGATACGTATCTACAAGGTGGGGAAAGTGGATTTAGCCGCGATTATTCATGAACTCTTAAACTCAGAAGATCTTCAGATTGAGCATCGAGAAGAAGCATGGAAAGCCTATCACGCGTTTAGCGGTGTTGGTATAGATTTCTCAGATGCTTTGTTAGGAAATATCCATAAAAGTAACGGATGTAACTACACAGTCACTTTTGATAAGGGAGCAACGAAGAGCGATCTTTTCAAGCTGATATGAAATAATAAGTGGCGAAAGCAGTGTCTTAGGGTGGGTCTTGATCCAAGTTATAACAAGATTGTATAGGGTTAGCTAGTAGCGGAATCATGCGACGAAGGCATCGCAGATAATGCAGGAGAAATTCACAAATAGGATAGGTGATCTGAGCGAGTTTATGAAGATGCTGAAATGGAGGTTTAGTTGCTGGGTTAATAAGAAGCAGATAGGGATTAGTCCGGAATGGCACTAAGTTAAGGCCTAACTTAACCGCTCCAAGGCACCAAATGACTGACTCCAAATGACCCCCAAAATGCTATGACAAACTGAGGAAACGATTAATTGCGGACAAGCAACGCTTAGAGTAGAGCTTAATAAGACGATGATACGACAACGAAGAAAACCCGATTTTCGGACCGCTTGCCTGGCGGTTCTGCTGGCATGTGTCTACATCATCACCACCCAAGCACAGGCCGCCCCCGCTGACATCCCTCAAGCCGAAATCACCGCCCTGCAACAAGATCTCGACGGGATAAAAACCCAGACCTCGGCTGCCAAAAAACGCCGGACCTGCAAAACCATCGTGCGCTCGGGTAATTCCCTGATCGAGGCCTCAGCGACCGCGTCTAACAGGTTCGAAATTCTCTCCATCATGTTTCAAAGCCAGAAGCTGTTGCTCGGCATGGATAACTCAGAACGAAACCGCACGTCGCTGTTTGAAATTAGTGGCAAACTGGCCAAGGCACCCAACACCTATGCGACCCTCCGACTGGATGCCGAGCTGCTCTGGTCCACCATGAAACTGGATGCCAAGGGCGCGAGTAAACAAGAGCGCGCCGAGGTTCTGACGGCATTAATTGCCCGCTACCGGGATACTCCGGTCGAAGCCAAATGCCTGATGATCGCATCCATGATCGCACGCAATATCGAATCCCGTGAGCTCGAAGAGGAGATCGTCACTATGATGACCGAACGCTTCGCTAGCAATGCAGACGTTGTTCAGTTCCGTCTCAATAACCTTGGCTTCGGTCGCGCCGATGTGCCATTCACTGGAAACTTCAAACGCGCCGATGGTGCCACGCTCAGCTTCCCTTTTGACCAGTTAGGTCACACCAGCATCGTCGTGTTCTGGTCAACCCAGATGCCTGGGTATCAGCAGGGATTAAAGAAGATCAGCGAGGAAATAACGGCCTACGCCGATCGCTTGAGCGTATTTAGCTTTAACATCGACGAGCTACCCGATGCCGGAAAAAAACAACTGCGCAGCCTCGGGCTGAACTGGACAGCAGCGCACCTGCCCGGCGGAAAAAACAGTCGGCTGGCACGGATTTTTGCCATCAACAAACCCCAAGGTTACCTGGTCAACCCCCACGGCCACACCCTGCTGATGTCTAGTCTGGCAAAGCATGGCCGCGGGCATGGAGCCCACAAGGAAGTGCTTGTCTCAGATCAGCTCGTGCCACACGCACGCATCATGGCGCAGCTGCAGTCATTGTTCATCGGTGACTTCCTCGTGCTGGGTTTGAGCAAACAATCCACCAGCGCAGCTGACTCCATACCGCAGGAAAAAATCGACGCCATCCAGGCCTGCTTCACCCCGGCTCCGATGCGTTACCGACTCTCACCTGCACAAGCACTCTCCGATTACACCAAGGCGGAAAAACTCAGCCGCGAGGCCATCAGCCAGTTTCCCAAGGCACCGAATCTCTGGCAGGTGCGCAACACCCGCATCATCGCATTGTTAGGTATGTGGAAAACCGCCATCGAACCGAAACACCTCGATGCCGCTGTCGACGAAGCTAAAACGGCATTGGCTTCCGACCTGCCCCAAGGCGCAAACATCGCAGCGCAATTCTGCCTGGCAAAATCCGCCCTGCGACCAGAGAACACGAACACCGAATCGATCCTCGCCGACTTCATCAAAGCCACCGGCGGCGACGACGCCCCAGCGACCGCCTACGCCTGCGCCAGCCTCCTCGCACAGGAAGCCCACTCGAGAGGCCTGCACAAACAATACCGGGAGAAAACCCTCGCCATGCACAGTGAAAACGACGCCACACTCTGGCCCGTCGTTACCTTCCTGCGAGACCGGTTTTACCAATTCAACCTACTACACGCCACCGATCAGCGCCGCGAACGCAAGGACTCACGCAGCAACATCATGAACCACGGCTGGAGCACCTCCACCCGACCCTTCCCGAACTTCACACTCAAGACACTCGACGGCAACACGCTCAACCTGCCCAAGGACCACGAGGGAAAAATGACCCTGATCCTCTTTATCGAGCCACCCGCCGACGGGGAGTTCCCTGTCCAATTGATCGGACAGCCCGCCGAGGGGAAAAAAAGAGTCGTTCCCGGTGCGGTCGGTTACGCCTCACAGCGTGCCGAACAACACATCCACAACGACGTCAACCTAGTCGTCGCATTCCTCTCCGAAGACACCGACCGCATCAAAGTCCTGGTCAAAAAACACGACTGGAAATTCCAAGTCGCCATGGTCCCCGACGGTATTAAAAACCCCGCGATCCGACAGCTCGGCATCGTCTCCGCCGACAAGATCGCCAACACCTTCCTGCTCCGCCGCGACGGTACCATCGCCTGGCAAACCACCGGACTGAAACACCAATTCTCATTCAGCCACGAGTTCTCCGCCTACCTCGGCCTGACCGTGCACATCGAGCTCTGCGACATCGCACTCGCTTACAAAGCCCTGGAAAAAGGCGATTATAAAAGAGCCGCCGATCTCTTTGCCGGACCATTCCCGAAGAAGAAAGACGAACGCTTCGGCTGGACCGCCCCCCGTTTCCACGCCCGTGCTCTGGCTAACATGAAACTCAAGCAATGGGACACCGCTCTGGAAGATATCGATCAAGCCCTCGCCAACCACGTGCCCAAAAGCCACCGCCACGATGAAGACCACCCCTGCGCCGCCAGACACGAAATGCTCACCCTCAGAGCCATGATTCTCGAAAGCCTCGGCCGGACCGCAGAAGCCACCGCCGCCAGAAAACTCGTTCCACCCAAACCCACAGCCTACGGAACATCGATCTATTCGGACTTCCATGGGAAGTTGAAGGAACTGAGATTGAAGGCGGGCAAATAAGGAGTGTGGACAATGCACGATTCTATTCCTGCCCGACGGAGGAGGAGGGCTGCATACCAGCATAGCCGAGTGGGCGAGGCAATCCTGTCCACAGCGGAGGATGTGTGAAGTAGTCTGTCTTGGGATGATCTGCTTGGGTTGCCGAGGGACAGGATTGTCCCTCCTCCCTAAGCCTGCGGCAACTCGATCGCGTTAAGTAAACGCAGCCAACTCCTCAATCCGCCAACGCGACGCAGAGTAATATTGTGTCCAAAAAGGCAATATGTTGCCGGAAATAGTTGATTTTCGATTTGACGAGTCCCGTAGGGGGGGGTATATTACGTGCCAACTTGCGATTAATTTTCGGTTCTCTCCTCGGTTGGGTGAAATCGGTGAGATCGCGAAAATACAAATAAATAAATAAACAACCAGTCCCAAAAAGATATGAAATTGAACCAACAAATGAAAACACTCCTGCCGCTCGCTGCTTTTGCAGGGCTAGTGGCCAGTGCCCAGGCGGCTACTATTATGAACGCAGGAGGGGACCTCAACGTGGAATCTTTTGCTAACGACCTGACGGACGGTTGGCGAAACGCAACGACCGCTAAGCCCGGTGATGGCGATGGCGACAACATCCTCGGCACGGATGGCTATTCTCTTACAACTAGCACCGATCTGCCCTCTTATGTTTTATCCGCCGTAGTTAGCGGCACACACAATACCTCGAATGGTGGCTTTATCGATAATCCCCTGGATCCTACGGGTGCCGATGTCAGTGCACCCTGGGCGGGGCGTAGTGATAGCGGTGGGACGTTTGCAACCATCGTTTTTCAGGGAAGCACCATGGCCACGGAAACGTTGCGTCTTGGTGTCCTTTACGACTCCACGTGGGGTCTTACTTTGGGCACTCAGACAGTGACGCTGATACAGACTGTCGGTGGAGGCGCTACAGCTACAACTCCGACTCTGACACTCGCAGGTGATGGTTTAGACGTCGCCTACTTTGATGTTACCGGCATTCAAAGCGGGGACACATTTCAAGTGCGCGTGACAAAAGGAACTGCTTCACCTGTTGCCTGGACAATGATCGGCGGTGTGACCTTCGACACCGTCGCAGTCCCCGAGCCATCCACCACCGCCCTTCT
>JASJLI010000140.1:0-7274 GCA_037620805.1 Akkermansiaceae bacterium | reverse complement strand
GAGACCTCCAAAAACGGAAGCAAGTAAGAGAGTTTTTAATTTCAAGATTGAAGGCTAGTCTTCTTTCAAGAGGTAATTGTCAATTTTTTTTTGAATGATCTGACTGCTTTCTACTTAGTAAAATTAATATGCTGCCGCGCATCAACCCCCTTTCTCCCCCATCCGATCCGGTCCAAAGGCGGCTTCAACGCCCTCGCGCCAAAAGCAAATTCCTAGCAGTCACGAGAACAACAGTTTATCCCCATTCTCTAAGATGTCGAGACTCCCACAATCCTAGCCGGTCACGTCTTCACAACCTGCGACTCCCGCATCGCATCCAATATCTCTTCCCTCCGCCGAGAAACCTGTAGGTCTGGATAAGTCACCTTCAACCGCCAAGGGATGTCGCGGCGCTCTGTGACCCTCGCAAGCCTGAGGAAATGCTTCCGTGTCTTCTTTCCTGAGGGCCGTCATCAAGATCCGCCGCCATGCCTCTTGGAAGCCCTTTGCCCGACTGGCTTAACACGATGACCACGGGATAATTGACCCGCCTCAAACCGCCCCACACCACTGTAAAACCATTGAAGATACGGGGATAGAGGAGAAGATCTTCCATAGTTTGTCTGGCACCTTAGTTCTGCTACACTTCCGACGTGTTTAGCTTGGGCTATTCCTCTAGCTCCTTGAGCAAATTCCAGTGCCCCCGGAATGGAGGTTGCGACGCACGCCTCAAAGGAATGTATTCCACCGACCCATGCCCTTTGTTCAGAGTCGCTGTTTTTAGTGTTCTAACAAACTCAGGAGGTGTCGCTGACATGCCAACTTTCAGAGGTTTGGCACTGTAGAAGTCAGATGTTCCCGCAACCTCATTATCTATCAGCCTCGTTAAAACACAGCCCCAAACCATTGAGGGTGGTAATTCACACTCCATGAAGAGACAGTCAGTGATCGTGTTCCAGTGCCCATGGTATTCGCCAGTCGCATCCCTGTCCGCCTTGCTGTTCAGGTTCCTTTGCGGAAGCTTACAACGGAAGAAGATTGTCTGGTGCCACCGGATACCATAGTCACCGCGTGTCAGTCCGACAAAGTTGGACTTAACCAACATGCAGTCCGTGAAAATCCACTTGCTGCTAAACCCGTTGTTCCAGTGCCAACTTCCGGTCTTCTTGAACGTGCAATCCACAAACAACGTGTTAGTGGCGTGAACCGCGGCAGTGTAATCGCACTCCAAGTGGACATTTCGGAGTACGATCGGTTTTTTGGCCGTTCCGAGGAAGGCCAGTTTCCCATGGGACGCCCGCAACGTACCTCCTTCAATGACCGTTCCTGCGGCCACCTCGATGTCCGCAGTTTTCCATTCACCTCCGCGTGACTTTGCGCAGTTCCCAGTCTGGACGCTGCTGCTGATGAAATAACCATGCCCGGCGTCCTTCCAAACTCCTTTTCCTTCCACGAATTTATCAGGAAACTTCAGCTCCTTTGGCTCACCGGCCGTTCCGATCCTGTCAACGGCCAGCTTCATGTTCTGTGCTCTGATTCGTTCCCTCGCGGGCCTATCCCCACTCATGTAAACATCATAGGCTTCCCGGCACATTTTAAGGTTCCCGAATTTCATGCAGGCAGCAGCATGATTGAGCAGGCTTTGTTCCTCGATGCGCTCGGCCTCGGATTTCTCATCTCCCGAAAGCGTTCCGCTGCGCAACTGCTCCCGGAGCAAAGAGGCCGATTGCCTATACCATTCCCGTTTATAGAGAGCCTTGGCATAGCGCAAGGTCAAGGATCCCTCCGAAAGGCCGCTTTTCCTCAGAATTCCCTCGGAAACGCCCTCTTTTCTGAGGTTGCGATACTCCAGAAAGGCAACCCTCGGGTTGCCGGTTTTTGAAGTCTGGGCCACAGCGTTGATCCTATGCTGCATCAACTCCGCCTCGGTGACCAATGCCTCCTTATCAGGGAAGAGACCCGCCCATGATTTTGTAAGTTCAACGATCCTTTGGCTCTCCGATTTCTTGGTGGCGGACCTGAGGGCATCGTTGAAGACCGTCCCAGCCCTCTCCTTTAGCAGGGTTCCTTGATCGGACAAGATTGGGAGGTTGCTGTGCAAAATCAGCAACTCGGCGCTTTCGAGTGTGAGATCCTTGCGGGCAAGATTCTCCGCCATCACGATCACCGTATCGACATAAAGCTTCTTCGATGCGGTTACGGTATCGTCACCCAAGCTAGCCCCGCTCTTGTGAAGAACCTCCCCCAGGACGTGAATCGCATTTTCGTATTTCCGCAGTCGGATCTGCTCCTTGGCTTCGGAAAAAAGTTCTTCGTTTTCGGTTTGTTGCCCATGGACCGTATGACAGAAGACAAGCACGGCCAGCCCGATGAATTTCCAGACCTGCTTTGTGCTGAAGAGGGTATTCATAATCATTGGATGTCTCTAGATTCAAACAGACGGAGCTTGGCAAGGCCAGAAGGAATTTGGGACTTCCATCCTAAAACTCTCTTCCCGACCTTGCTCGCTACCACGTCACTTCGCGTATGCTGCATCGCCAGTTCCTTTTCCAGGATGACGAACCGAGCGGAGCGAGTTAGACAACCTGAAAGGGTGCCCGAAGGGGCAGGTTGGCTAGCCTGATCAAAAAGAGCAGTTCCGCCTCTTGATGCGAATGGTCGTGAAAATTCTGCCACGAAAATTCTGCCAGGCATAATTTAGAGGTAATTCCCCTAAGTTATTTATAATCAGTTAATAAATCCTCCCTGATGAAAAGTCTGCCAGGCATAATTTAACTGGCTCTTCGAGTTCATCTCCATCTCGCAACAAATCCTCAAAGCCCCCAAGGAATACTCCCGCGCCTTTCTTTACACCGAGACCGATGGCAACGACCTCAACTACTTTCTGCTTCACCAACTGGAAACCATCAACCAATCCATCGCCTCGCTCCACGACTACATCAACCCCCTTTCGCCCCCCTCTGCTCCGGTCCAAAGGCGGCTTCAAAGCCCTCCCGCCAAAAGCAAATTCCTAGCAGTGTCCCAGGCGTTGCGCCCGATGGAATTGCCATAGTGCTCGTGCTCAAGAATGATCGGCATCGTCGGCCAGAAGGGCTGCACCATTTCGGCGTGGTACCACGAGTTGGGCGCGGGCTGAACGAGAATGCTGTCGTCGCGAATGGATACGCCCTTCGAAAGCGCATAGTCAGTGATCGGGAAACGCGCACCGGGTTTATCGTGCCCGGCAAAGTCGTCGCTGAGGCACAGCTGGGTATTTTTAAAATGTTTCAGATGCAGATCAATATGCAGCTTCTGCAGCTCGAGGCTGTCCTGCTTACTGCTCATATGGGTATGCCCCTCGCCCCACATGCCATAGGTTCCGACGTCGATGAACTCCACGTTGGGGTTACCGTCATAGCGCGCGGCCAACGCGGCCATAAAGGTGTCCAGTTTTTCCAGATAGACCGGATCATCAAAAAACGGATCCCAGTTCCCGCTCTTTTTGACGCGCCCCTTGTTATATTCGTAATACGTGCCCTTGGCTCCGGCTTTCTTCACCCATTCCGGGGTCGGAAAATCCATCCAATTTTCGGACGTCGTAATGCGCAAGGCAATGCGCTTGCCCTTCGAAATCCATCGCTGGGCGGGCGTGTCGAGAATGGCCCAGTTATATTTCCCCTCCTCCGGTTCAATAAACGTCCACGGAATGCGGAGGTAGACGGTTGAGAGTCCGGGAAAATCATCCAGCGTGTCCGACGGAGCGAGCTTGGAGCCATAGTTTTTCGGAATGTTGGAATAAAAATGCATCGTCCATCCCATGCCCGGATTAACCAAGGCCTCGCCCGTATCCTCCGGCTGAATCGTCGCGCCCTGCGCCGCCGATAGATAGATGGCTAAAATGAAAATACTGATCCGCTTCATAAAATAATCCCTAATTTAATGACGAACACTATACCCCGACACCAACCAGAAGACGTGAAAAATCCAACCGAATAGCAGGAGAGATCAACCAAAGCGCAACGCCTTCCGACCGTGTATTTGTTGGTTTTTCCGGAAGAACAAAAATCCCCCGCGCAATATGCGCGAAGGCTTTCATTCAGCACAAATGTGCCTAGAATAAAATTACATCATCAATCTACGACGGATGAACAACATGCCTAAACCGAAAGCACCCACCAAACCGAACGTCGCCGGTTCCGGAATCTGGTTAAAACTCAGGTTGTCGATGGCAGCATGAAGGGTATCGGCCCCACCGTCATCAAGTTTCAACACATAGTCGACGCCCAGATCGCCCGTGAAATTGAAATTAACAGACTCCGTATCCCCGGGTCCTAAGAGCGCGGTGGTATGGGTAAAGACCTGCGGTCCTCCGACCTCCGAGATGGTAAAGATCCACGCGTAGGGCACCAGTGAAAGATCATAGGTCTCGTGGCCGATATCCAGGGAGTTCAACTTGAGGGCCTTCCCCGTGCCCACGGCAAAAGTGATCGTCGGGTCCGGTTCACCGCTGTTGATGTCAAGCTGGAGGACGTCGACGACGCTCCCGGCAATCGTAGGATCGAGGTCATTCCAATAGTCTGTGCCGTGGACGTCCAAGTGGGGGTATGGTGCCCAAGTCAGGCCGATGTTAGGGGTGGCCCCGTTGGAGATGTTCGCCCCGGCAATGTCGGCGCTGAGATTGCTGGCGAAGGTGGTATTGAGGTTATCGTTGTCAGCTTGCCCTGTATCAAACGTCACTACAGTCGCCTGACTGCTAAGCACCATGCTGACCAATTCGGCCACAATCAATAATTTTTTCATCCTACGTTCTCCTTCTGTTTGTGTTTCCTCTTCTCTCACTAGCCCGCACTCTGCACCCGCAGAACAGGCCTCTTCTAAAAAACGATATACCAAAACACCATTTCTCAGAGTTTTTGTCAATCGTACATGCGATGTGGCCCGAGCCTGATCCGGGCCACTTTTCTTCTCCAATTTCCTTAATAGCTCGAAAGCAGCTCAATGCAATCTATGCGCTGCTATTCTGCCAAACGTTGGCGCTCCGTATGATACTGCGTGTCGGTAACTCAGCAACAACTGGATCGAAAAGCAACCAGATGAACTACGGCAACAACGAGCGCAACAGGACGGGATTGTCGGTATAGATGCTGCCCACCCCCAAATTAATCATTTCCTGCATCCGGCCTGCGTCGTTTACTGTCCAGACCATCAACTCCAGTCCGTTGGCATAGACTAAGTCCACCACGGACTGGTCGATCACGTTGTTCTTCCAAGCCAGGAAATCGACGCCATCCGCTTTCGCCTGATCGATGACCGCCTGCGTGAGGGGGGCGCTTCCCGCCAGTCCCAGTCGATAGGCGGGGTTGAGGGTGTCCAGCGCATCAAGAAATGCGGCATCGAACGAAACAACCCGGAAGTCATTCGGCGACAAGGCCTGTGCCACAAACTCTGCATGGTAAACCGCCGCATCTCCCGTCTTCCGCTCGATTAGCGGCTCAATGCCGTTTGTGATGGCCGCGGTGATCGCCGCCGCCATGGTGGGCACCTGCTCTCCAGCAAATGCAGGCGAAAACCATGACCCCGCATCGAGAGCTTGTATCGTAGCGAGGTCCATCGAAGCCACGGTGCCGGTTTCGTCGGTTGTGCGGTCGACCGTATTGTCGTGCATCAACACAAGCACACCGTCTGAGGTAACCTGTGCGTCAAATTCCACCGGATCGGCGGTGCCCGCCGTCAAAGAATCGATCGATACCATAGTATTCTCGGGCGCGCTGATGGAATCTCCTCGGTGTGCGAGCACGAGCACCGGCGCTTGTTTCTCCTTCAGGACAAAGAAGCGACTCGAATCGACGGCAGAGCTTGTGATCGTAACGCCGAAGGAGATGTCCGCGAAAGGATCGTTGCCGCCGACGCCGTCGGGGTCGTATACCGGCCACGAGTCGCGCGGGATCAAGAGGTTGGTTGTGCTGAGCAGATAACCCCCTTTCTCCCCCATCCGATCCGGTCCAAAGGCGGCTTCAACGCCCTCGCGCCAAAAGCAAATTCCTAGCAGTCAAAAGCAAATTCCTAGCAGTATCACAGATAGGCCGCCACCTCACCTGAGCGGCTTATACAGCATGCAGGCCGTACCCAAGGATCCCAAAGGAGCCGACGTCACGGTTTATCGCAACTCAGCGAAAGAAGCCATTGCCTGGAAAGATCAGGAGGTCGTGAACGATCGTTACTCCTACTTCCTTTTGCGTCACGGCGACAGAGCCTGGGATGTTTACGGAAGTGATGGTAAAATCGACAGCTACTGCACTGACGTAGTAGGCTCTCACGTTCAGGAATATTTCGGCGAAGAAACCGTGGATATGGAAGCTATCCTAGAGGAAGCCAAAGCTTCCACGTTCGAGCACCGGGTGAAGATCATTAGCCACGTCGAGAATATCGCCTCGGTTCCTGCGACCCTTCACGCGAACTTCGCTCAAGTCATGCGCCGGTTAGTTCTCGACGCCCCTCCGTCGGACCTGCACCACATCTACCTGGTGGACAGCCGTCAGTATAAGTGCCGTGTTGTCTCCGTTTGCGCGAACCTCGCTCGCATGAGCCTCACCTCCCAGAATGCGTATCTGGACGTGCACCTGCAGCTGAAGTCAAACTTACCGATACAAGCTGACCACCACCTCGACACCCTGGCGTCCCGGTTACTAGAGTTCCGCTCCGAATACGTCGCCAAGGTCATCGAAGTATGCTGCGCCCAGAAGCAAGACCCTGAGCTGGAGGCCTCCTTCAAGCTGAGGTGGCACTTAGTGGCGAAGGAGCATCGGCACGCGTTCTGTCACAGGCTCACAAGGCTCATGGCAGACGCAATCGAATTCAACGGCGTAAAGCCTGAGACATTCGCGGAGCCGGCACTGATGGTGCGTTCGTTAGAAATCCTGGATTTGATCCGGGGGTTCCTACCGACCGGCGTCAAAAATACTCCGTAAGGTCATGTGTCCCTGGTTTGTCTCCACCTCGGTGTCACCGTGGGCGCACTTACCAACCTGACGACCCGCCTTCAGCGTCACCACGCTATTGGGGGCGAGACAAGTCATGGCGAACATGAACGGCCGATCCACAAAACTGAGCGGATCCTGGAATGGGTAAGCAGTGAAGTAGGAAGGTATTAAAAGGCCGAAGTTGAAACCAGAAGCTGGTATCACTTTGGCCTGCGCACTCGCCAGGTCAGTCCGAGAAGCCTTGCCTTCTTGGATATTACGAACTACAGTGTCCATGTGCTGGAGGGCCTCAGAAACCTCGCTTCCGCGATCGGGGTCCCGGCGCAGCTCACTGAT
>JASJLI010000139.1:0-6440 GCA_037620805.1 Akkermansiaceae bacterium | reverse complement strand
GTGCTGGAGATGAATCATATAGTCCTGTTTTTGGTCTTGCTCATTGTAGCCCAGGAATGCGATTTTCATCGACGCCTCGGTCTTTTTGCCGGGCGTCAGTAAGATCTTGCGGCTCCGACCCGAGCCCTGTCCCTCTAGCAGTCCCTCTCGCTCAAGTTGATTCATTGCGATTACGATCGTCTTTTTATTGATCCCCAGCTTCTCTGCCAGATGGTTCTTGCCTGGCATCACACCACTCCAATGACCCGAGATGATCTCCTTACGCAGGTACGCCGCCACTTGCTCGGCAATACTTAGGAAGTGCTGTCCAGACATGGTCTGATTATCCTGTCCAGTTAGTGGACAAGAGTCAAGATGTAAATGAGTGGACGCATGTCGTTGGATGAGCTAAAGCCCATCCGCCGTCGATGCTATGGTGGACGCGGTTGACCAAGGGGGCTAAACTCCAAGTTTTAAGCGCCAACCTCCTTCGCCGAAGGCTACGGCGCGTCAAGAATACCAAGTAAGACAGGCTTCGCCTGATGCAAGAAGGGCGCGTGGGCGTCCCGCCTGCTATCAACCCAAGCCCCCAAGCCAAGTCTTCCTTCCGTGTATTCCGTTCCTTCCGTGGTTAAAAATGAATTAACAACCCAAGTCTTCCTTTCGCGCATTTCGTCTTTTTTCGCGGTCAAAAATGAAGTAGCAAGCCAAGAAAGATTCGCTAGATTCGTAAGATTCGTGGTTGAAAATGAGAAAACCAGAAAGAAGCCGATGTATAAGCCATTTAAGGGATGATATTTACAAACAAACTAAATTGATGAACATGCACATAAAATTTTCTATTGGCCTTTTGGTTCTATCCGCAACCTCTAACGTATTTGCCGATGTCAAACTGCCGGCGGTTTTATCGGATAACATGGTTCTCCAGCAACAGAGCGATGCCAGGTTCTGGGGCTGGGCCACTGCCGGTGAAAAAGTGACGGTGCAAGGATCATGGACAAAGGAAGTTTCCAAGCCTGTCACGGCCGACAAAGACGGAAAGTGGAAGACGGTTCTCAAAACCCCCAAAGCCGGAGGGCCTTACACGATCACGGTCAAAGGCAATAACACCATCACTCTTAAGAATATTCTGCTAGGTGAAGTCTGGGTGTGCTCCGGCCAGTCGAACATGGAATTCCGCTTGCCACATGCTTCGAACGGTAAACAGGAAGTCACAGAAGCCGATTACCCGAAGATCAGGTTTTTTAATGTGAGTGGTGCTGCCACGGCGCGTCCGGCTGATGATGTTAAGGGGAGTTGGTCTGAGTGCCATCCCAAAACGGCGGGCGGAATTTTGGCGGTGCCCTATTTCTTTGGTCGGAAAATTCACAAAGAACTCAATGTTCCGATCGGTTTGGTATGCCCCGCCATGGGAGCAACACCGGCACGGGCGTGGACTTCCGGCAAGATGCTCGTGGAAAAGAACATGTATGCCCATGAGGTCAAACAGGTCTCGGACAAGGAAACAATCGATAAGGCCAAGGCGAAATACGAGGCGGAGATGATTACGTGGCAGGAAGCGGTGAAAAAGGCGAAAGCCGATGGCGCTCCAGAACCCCGTCGCCCTCGAGGCCTTCCCAGGATCGGCCCCCGCTGGCCGTCGGCCTTGTTCAACGGCATGATCAGCCCGCTGACATCATCGACCATCAAGGGAGTCATCTGGTACCAGGGTGAAAACGACGTCACCGGTCTGGCATGGTATAAACCGCTGTTTCCAAATCTGATCCAAAGCTGGCGGGATGCATGGGGCCTCGGCGATTTCCCGTTCTACCATGTGCAGCTTCCTCCGTATGACTATCGCCACAGTAACAGTGCGCTATTCAGGGAAGTTCAGATGAAATCGCTTTCGATAAAAAATGTGGGGATGGCTGTGACTTTGGATGTCGGTGATTTTAAGAACATTCACCCGCCACACAAAAAGGAAGTCGGTGAGCGACTAGCACTCTGGGCTCTCGCTAAGGACTACGGCAAAAAAAATCTGGTCTACTCCGGTCCGATCTATCAGAGTATGAAAATCGAAGCCGCAAAAATCCGGGTGTCATTTGACCACCTCGGATCAGGACTAGTCGCTAAAGACGGCTCTCTAACCAACTTTATGATCGCAGGAGCTGATAAGAAATTTGTCCCAGCTAAAGCTGCGATCAACAATGGCAGCGTCGTCGTCTCCAGCGATAAGGTGGCTAAACCGGTCGCGGTTAGATACGCCTTTGATAACGCCGGTGTGCCGAGCCTGTATAACCAAGAGGGCCTGCCAGCCTCATCGTTTAGAACAGATAGCTGGTAATCAGTAAATTCAGCAGAAATACATGATGCAGAGCTTTGGCATCTTGTCCCACCATTCACTCTACGTAAACTAACAACCATCCATGAAAACCCAGAATAATACTCGATCTTCGTCCACTTTTTGCCACCTGATGGTGGCGATCCTGATGGCGGTTTCATTATCAACATCCCTACAGGCACGCCCTCAGAAAAACCACTTTGTTGGCCCAACCGGTATCATGGCTGTGAACGGCAAAAATGAACTTCAAGTTCAGAGCGTCGAAAAAGGTTCACCGGCCGACGGAAAGCTGAAGAAGGGCGATGTGATCGTCGGGGTGGGGGGGAAGCAATTCTCCGGCGATGTCCGACAGGAAATCGCAGCGGCGATCGACCACGCAGAGAGCAAGTCCGCAAGGGGCGCGCTGTCACTCACGCTAAAAGGGGGCAAGAAGGTGAGCCTCCAACTCAAGGTGCTTGGATCTTACAGTAAAACAGCACCATGGGACTGCAAAAAAACCGACGCCATCATCACCCGTATCGCGGATAGGATGGTTGAGTCGAAAGACTTCATCGATGGATCGATACCCGTCGGTTGGATCGGACTGCTGGCGACGGGTGAGAAAAAATACATCGATGTCGTGAAGAAAGAGTTGCCCAAACAGAAGTGGGCGCAGGCTCCCGATCCTGCCGTGCTTGCCGCT
The DNA here is from genome assembly GCA_037620805.1 of Akkermansiaceae bacterium. Taxonomy (GTDB): domain Bacteria; phylum Verrucomicrobiota; class Verrucomicrobiia; order Verrucomicrobiales; family Akkermansiaceae; genus Oceaniferula. Next base: position 3,459 of record JASJLI010000139.1, on the reverse strand, counting down.
TTGCTGAGCGGTGACAAGGATCTGGGTTACATTGGTTGGTACTGGGGTTACCAGATGATCGCGCTCGCCGAGTATCATCTACTCACCGGCGACAAGTCGGTTCTTCCCGCGCTCGAAGCCTACGCGCTCACCATGGCACGAGGCCAGGATCCGGTAGGTATTTGGGGCCACCGGTTGGCCACCAAGGCACGCAATGGCCGCCTGCCCGGTTACGCCCACATTAATAACCCGAGCCTAAGCACCGTCATCGGCATGCAGATGGCCCTGAAGTGCGGCATCAACAACCCGGAGATCAAGGCGGGGATCGACAGAAGTGTCGTCTTCTACAAAAGTTTCTCAGGTGAAGGATCCCTCCCTTACGGTGTGCATGGCCCTTACACCAATATGTTCAACAACAACGGAAGCAGCGCGATGGCGGCAATCGTCATGACACTGGCGGGCGAAAAAGAGGCCGCCCAATTTTTCTCCGAACAATCGGCGGCCGCGTATGACATCCAGGAGACCGGACACGCGACCCATTACTTCAACATCCTGTGGACGCCGCTCGGCGCCAACGTCGCCGGACCAGAGGTTTCCCAGGAGTTTTTCAGAAGGGCGAACTGGGTGCGCACGCTCTACCGTGGATGGAATGACCGGTTCACCTACGACGGCAACAAATCGAAGAGTTTTCATGACGGTGGTGCTCTGCTGCTCGCCTACTGCATGCCTCGAAAGCAACTCTACATCACCGGGAAAAATGCTGACGAATCACTGTGGGTGAAAGGCAACAAGGTTAAGGAAATGATCGAGCAAGGACAGTTCGACTACGCCAGCCTAAGCGAGGACGAACTGATCGGACTCTTTGGCCACCGGGCACCTCAGGTGAACCGTGGCGCGATCTGGACTCTGCGAGCACGCAAGGGCAACTTCATCCCGAAGGTGGTAAAACTCATCAAAAATGGCAGCGTCATTGAGAAGCGCAGCGCGATCGGGTTCTTCGGTTACAAGTGTCCGTCCGAATGGGCCCTGCCGCAGGTCGACCTGATCGGCAGCGTCCTACGCGACACCAAGGAACATCCCAAGGTGCGTTCCGTCGCGGCCTATTCCATCTGCTGGCACGGGAAACTCGCCCAAAAATACTATCAGGACATGCTTAAGTTGATCGTCGAGGAAGAGCCAAACGATCCGTTCAAACTCATCGACCAGCAAGTAGGCAAAAGCCTCAACATTCTCGCCCCCAATCCATTTGCTGCCGGGTTGGTGAAAGACAAGGGCCTCTTCTACAAGGCCGCACTTAAACTGGCAGATAATCCGCGTCAGGAGGCACGGGCCTATGCCATGAAGCTGCTGGGAGCGATGCCGCCGGAGGACTTCCATCGTGTGGCGGACAAGGTGAAAAATGTGGTGCGGAATAAGGACACCACCTACCAATCCTATCACAACCCCCAGGACGGTGTGCAAGATGCGGCACTGTTGCTCGCCGAACTTGGTGTCGAGGAAGGTCTCGAGTGGAGCTGGGCGATGCTTGAGGCCCCGGACGGCAAAGGTGGTTTCAAGGTGCGTGCTATCCTAACAATTCTTAAAGCATACGGACCGGCTGCGAAACCCTACCTGGAAAAAATCAAAGCTGATCCCAAGCTCACCCAAATGCTTGCGTCTGGTAGGTGGAAGGGAATGTACGACGCCATGGTCAAGTCTGTTGAAGGCGGCGATGCCAAAAAAATCGTTCCGTTTGAACAGGCTAAAAAAGCGCGGAAGTAAAAGTAGGTGAGTTGCGCGATTCGCCGCATCTGGCAATACTTAGAAATACTGTGTAGGTATTGCAAATGGCCTGTCCACTTAATGGTCACGTATCAAGGGTTAAATAATTGGACAGATGCCGTTGGATGGGCAATGTGCGGGCCACTTCGCGATTGATCCCAGTTTGTCCACCGTTGGATAGATTCGTGGTCAAAAAAATGAAGTGGCAACCCAAGCAGGGGAAATAGGGAATGGATATTGGTGCGTTTGCAACCATGTCTTCTTTCGCGTGCCTGCGTCTGCGAGACCTCCTTTTGCGGCTAATAAAAAAAAATCAAAATAGTCGAAAGAATCATGAAATAATCTTTGTTTATAGGGAACACAAAACCGAGTAAATGAAATCGTCTCAACGGCAATGCCGCAATGCCGAGAACCGAGACCTACATGATCGTCGGCGATGTCCTAGTTCTAGCCATAACTCTAGCCGGAGATCGCTCGATGCTAACAAGAATCAACAACAACCAATAAATCAACATTATGAGTAATACAACTGATGACGTAAAAGCCGTAGAACAACTCGGCATCGCAAGAGATGGAGTAGTCAAAGAACTACGTAAAGTAATCGTCGGCATGGAAGATGTCATCGAGGAAATGATGATTGCCGTTTTTGCGCAAGGCCACTGCCTACTCGTAGGTGTGCCCGGCCTGGCGAAGACACTGCTGGTCAGTTCGCTGGCTGAAGCGCTGTCGCTTTCCTTCAAACGCATCCAGTTCACCCCCGACTTGATGCCTTCGGACATCACCGGAACCGAGCTGCTTCAGGAAGACCCTGAGACCCACGCACGCCAGTTCAAGTTTATGGAAGGCCCGGTATTCACCAACCTTCTGTTAGCTGACGAAATTAACCGGACACCTCCTAAAACCCAGGCAGCACTTCTTGAGGCGATGCAGGAAAAGAGAGTGTCCTCCGGCGGTGTTGACTACAAACTCGACAAGCCATTCTTCGTGCTCGCCACCCAGAACCCAATCGAACAGGAAGGCACCTACCCGCTTCCCGAAGCGCAGCTCGACCGATTCCTCTATAACGTCATCGTTAAATACCCAAGCCGCGATGAAGAGCTTGGTATCATGCGTAACGTCACCAGTGTCGAGCAGCCAACCATCGAGACAGTCCTCGACGGTGCAGCGATCCTTGAGTTCCAACACCTCGTCCGCCGTATCCCAGTAGCCGACCACATTTTCGAATACGCAGCTTCGTTGATCCGTGCCACACGCCCCGACGAAGAGGAAGCACCGGATTGGGTTAAGCAGTACATGTCTTGGGGTGCCGGTCCACGTGCCTCACTTAACCTAATTCTCGCCGGCAAATCCCGCGCCGCTCTGCGTGGCCGTTGCCACGTTGCCATCGAAGACATCCAAGCCGTCGCCCTACCAATTCTTCGTCACCGCATCATCCCTAACTTCGCCGCAAGGTCAGAAGGAATGACATCGGACAGCTTGGTCGAGAGACTGCTCAAAGAGGTCCCAACTGGGGATAAAAAGTAGAAACAGGTGACAGGAGACAGGGGTCGGGTGACAGGAATCAGAAATACCGAACTCGTCGCCCCTGATTCCTGATCCCTGATCCCTGATCCCTGACTCCTGACTCCTGACTCCTGACTCCCGACTTCCAGACTCCCCGACTCCTAGCCTCCCTAACTTCCCGACTTCCCGACTTCCCAAAACATGTCCCAGCACTTA
>JASJLI010000138.1:0-14692 GCA_037620805.1 Akkermansiaceae bacterium | reverse complement strand
CACCAAAGCGTTGCTGTTTAATCCCGATTCCATTAAGAAGGGAAAGCCAAACATTGCACAATGGCGTGTCCTTGGGCAAAACGAGATGCTCACCCAAACGGACACAACTCCCGCCCCCTGCGAGTAAGGTGGCGCAGTTATCGCGGTAGTGAATACTCCGCAAATTCGACCCGAACGCCAGACTAGTATGGTCGAACAACGAACTGCCGTCCGCCTCCTTGATACTTTTAAGCTTGGTAAAGAGCCCGGCCAGCAAATCACTTTGTATCTGGTCTCGTGCCTGCGAGGCCTGCATACGTACCCCAGGGTGATAGTGGCTCATGTCATGTGCCAACACTTGGACGCCGATACTTGTAAGTAGGGAGGAAATGGGTTGCCGGTAGGTCAAAACACGGGTGCTGTCTGTTTGGAGTGCTGCGGCGATAAGATCATACATCAGGCGAACCTCATCCTTGCCCTTGGGACGATTTTTGGGCTCGGGCAGAAAGGTTTTTGGCTTCGGCTTGCCCATCCAGCTCTCCTCTTTGCCGAGGCGAACTTCGATATCGCGGATACCGGAGAAATACTCGTCCAGTTTATCCACATCAGTTGATGTGAGACCCTTCTGCAGATCCTTCGCGTCGGTAAAAACGGCATCAAGCACACTTCTTTCCCTTGCTAGCATCGACTTGCGCTTATCAAGGGCCATTGTCGAGGGCGAAAACAACTTGTGAAACAAGGCCACCGGATCATCGATACCAGACAGGGGTTTCCCGCCTGCATCCCAAGCCAGCGAGAGCCCGGGACCATGACCTGGCCCATTAAGATTCTTGTCGCCACCGTTCAGCTGAAGCGAAGCAAAGCGCGTTTCTCCACCGAGGGCACGGGCCGCCACTTGATCGGCCGAGATGGTATTGTGAAAACTACTCCCGGGCGATCCATATCGGTTCGCTCCAGTCAGCCAATAGGTACTGCCCCAATGGGCTTCAGCGGAATGCTTATTGGTGGTATTTTGGACGATTGAAAAGTCAGCCTTATGTTCTTTGAGGGGTGCCAGTCCTTCGGGCAAAGTATAACCGGATCCAGTATCGGCCAATTTCGGTAACCAAGTCTCTTGAGTCACACCAAATCCGATTCCCAAAAATACCATTCGTTTAGGAATGGCTGGTTGCGTCGCCGCACTGGCAAAACGCCGAAATCCGAAAGACTCCAGAAACGGCAGGGCGATCATCCCCGTGCTTGAACGCAGAAAATTACGTCGTGCTAGTGAGGTTTTTGTTTTCATATCGTTAAAATCATAAACGAAGGAGGAATGCTATTCAGGAGGGAGTTTTAATATCTCAATCATATGCCAAATATCAACTGAGGCAAATTTAATTTTAAAACTAGAGCAGGTACCCATTTTTTTCTAAATCACGCCGAAAAATATTTAAACGCTTCACTCAAGCAAGTACTCCTTGCGTGAAAAGGCACACCCGTCGTTTCAGATCACCCTAAGGGTTGGGTATTTACTGGTTCCACAAACCTGGCAACAAGTAGTACACACCAAATAAATGTTCTCAGCGTCTTCAATTCTTCATTTCGGTTGGCTGGTTGTTTTTAAGGTGAAAAGGTAACTAATGAGATCACGTAATTCGGTTCGCGTGAGGCTTACGATGAGGCCCGGAGGCATCACCGAGCCGCCTTGGGTGCGCTGCTTGATGTTTGCCGTTTGCACGGGAGCGATTTTACCGGTAGCCAGATCGCGGATGCGAAGCACCGTTTTATCCTCACTGTGCACGAAGCCGCTCAGGACGCGACCATCCTTTGTAACAACCGTGTTGGCCTCGTAGCCTTCCTTGATTTGGCGAGCCGGCCACAAAACGCTTTCCACCAGTAAATCCATCGGCAAACCTGCCGCCACCGCGGAGAGATTCGGTCCTTTCACGGCGGTCGCCGGGCCTTTTACGCCGTCCACGGCGTGACAAGCCGTGCAACTAACCAATGGCAGCTGGAACACTTTTTTACCATTGTTGGCATCGCCATCCTCAAGAGCCTCCTTCGTCAGAGCATTGACAAACTTAACGCTGTAAACCGGCAAGGCCCCCTGCACGCCGATTACTTGGTTCAAGGCCGAGCTTAACCTTGACTCAACACGTCCCACTGAGTTGAGCCAACGAACCATGAGTTTAGCCGTGTCCACCGAAACCTTCGTTTGGCCTAACTCGTTCGCCAATGCATCTGCACCCGCCTTGCGTTGCAGCAGCGCTGCCATGAGTGGGCCCAGTTCATCAGGCGTCACCTTTCCCGCAAGACCTGCGGCCAATTGCGCCGCACGGGCCACGTCGTGCCGGGCCAGGCTTCCCAAGGATGCTGAGCGCAAGGTATTCGGTTCATTGACAGTCGTTAGCTTGGCCAACGTTTCGGTAACCTGTGGCCCATTCAATGGACCTAGTGCCTCTGCCGCTGCCACGCGCAGAGCGATCGGCTCGGTACCTCCAACAGCGATGCCTCTAATGGCATCAGTATGCATGTTCAATTGCCAGGCGCCGATCAAACGCACGGCCTCAAGGCGGGCGACACCAGCTTTTAATGGTAAGACAAGCAAAGAGGCCGCATTCGTGGGCGCCTTGAGGTTGCGCTCACGGGCGGAATTCACCAATGCACGCAGGACTTCAGGACTTGCCGAACCCACCTTCAGCGCTAGTTCGGCATCAGCGGTGCTGCCAATATGGGCCAGTAATTCAGCTAGGACCTGTTTACGCACAGCAGAGAGATCAGGATCGGAAAGTTGTTGCCGCACCACACCGGCAACCTCATTACCACCGCCTTCACGTACCACATTTAACAGGTGCGCGGGCTTGGCAAATTTAAGTCGGCCGGCCAAGAGCGCCGGCTTCCATTCACTCGCAAGAGCATGGACCGATTGCTTGAAAGCGAAAATGATAAAGCGGTCCGTTGAACCATCAGCCGCCAGCGCAGCAATGGCAATGGACTCAGGCACGTGCACATCGCTCGTGGCCACGATGGCCTCGAGACGGACGCGCGGATGTTTGTCCGTTGCGCTGAGGCGCAAAAGTTCCAATGGATTTTTCAAGCGGTCATGCCATCGCCCCACCACGCGCGTGGCATAGGCCCGGGCTCGGTAATCCTTCGCGGCGAGCAAACGCTCAAGTAACGGGCGGTTCAACACTTCGTGCGATTCAAATACACCGATGGCTTCGAAAAGTTTGGTCTCGATCTTTGGATCGTTCGGTGTCAGTGCGTCCACCCATGTTTTTATGGCGGCGATGGCTTCGACCTTGGGCAAATCCATGAGTCGCAACTTGGCGAGTTGACGCGTGCGGCGATGGGGCGCGGCGAGTTGCTCACAAAGTTGAGCAGTATTCATCTCGGCAGAGGCGGGCAGCTTGAGCAGAGGCTGGCCCTTGGTGGTGATGCGCCAGATTCGGCCGCGCGTTTTGTCGCGGTCCGGATGACGCAGTGAAGCCTGGTAATGACCAATGATCGGATTAAACCAATCGGTGACATACAGCGCGCCATCGGGCCCGGTATTGAGGTCCACGGGGCGAAAGGCGTTGTGAGAAGAGGTGAGAATGGGCGCGAGCGTTTGCAGCTTGTGGCCAGCGCCATTCACGCTCGGCCGCAGTCGGGCGATGTTGCGCGCGTAATAACCGGCAATCAAAAAGTCTCCCTGAAAATCCTTGGGCAAATGCGGCGAGTCGACAATTTCAATGATCATCGATTTTATTTTCGTGGCACCAATTTTCACCGTGCCGCCCCAGTAACCGCCAATGATATGCTCGCTTGACACCATGCCCGGCAATAGCTCACTGACGCCCGGGCCGTTACTTTTGATAAAAGGTTCACCCCAATTGCCAAACGCGAAACCCCACGGGTTACCCCCGCCGGAAGTGCGGCGATGGGCGTGCAGTTGACGACGCAACGGGCGCAACCGCCACGAGCCGTGCTCATCAAGCTTACGAATACCCCACGGCGTTTGCACGCGCGAGAAGCAGTGCAGCCCCTGACTGAAAAACAATTCGCCTCCAGGACTCCAGGTGAAGGAGTTGATGTTCTGATGGGTGTCGCCTGTGCCAAACCCAGTGAAGAGCACTTCCCGTTTATCCGCCTTGCCGTCGCCGGTGGTGTCGCGAACATGGATGAGATCACGCCCGTTGCCAATGTATGCGCCGCCATGGCCTAGGGCAAAACCGGTGGGCATATTAAGCCCATCAATATAGGTGAAAATCTTGTCCGCCTTTCCGTCGCCCTTGGTGTCTTCAAGAATGAGTAGCTTATCGTTTGGTTTTGTTCCTGGCTTGAGCTGTGGATATGCCCAAGTGCACAAAACCCACAACCGACCGCGTCCGTCCCAGCGCATGCATACCGGATTAGCGATGCCCATCGATTCGTCGGCAAAAAGATTCACCTGCAGTCGCTTGTCCACCGTGAATGAAGCCAGCTCTGCTTCAACGGAGTTGTCCTTCTCGGGCCTGGACACGGAGAGTGAGTTCTGCGCCTGGAGCAGGCCGGGCAACAGCACACTACACAGCATGAATATACGAATAGTCATATGCATAAAGAGAACAGTCACGTTTGAGTTGATCGATTTAATAGTCATTGTGATTTCCACCGTTTGGAGAGTATGTACAATTTCATGTTCAGGGCGTAAGCGAAGCCTTTACCTTGATGGCTTGATCCATCTGTTTAAGTTGAGTTGCTATAGATTGGATTTCCTCGGGGAACCAACGGTGGCTTCCATTGAGATGACTACGACTGCTCGCAGTTTGTTGTCGGTTTCCGTAGAGAAAGGCCCAGTTGGAGGGAAACCAATACTGCTGCCAAAGAGCATTCTTTTTCAGGATGACTTGGCGCAGAGGTTCGGCGTTGGCCAAAAGTTTGGGTGAAAATCCAAGTTGATGAGCAAAGGCCTGGGCGGCGAGTTGTTGGCCTTTCCTCGAAAGCAATAGACCATCAGTGGTGACCGCTTTGCCGCTTAATGCTGTAAAGAGATCAACTACGGGCAGCTTGCGATCGTTCGCAATTTGGCGAATAGCCGACGCGTATTTTCCAAGCACAGCATTCCGGTCCTTTACCTTGAGCCCAAGACTCAGGGGATCCTCAAAGGGCACAGGTGTCATCATCACCAATCGACCCGTATAACCAGAAAACTGCGTAAGTATCTCGATATACGCTTTTGTAAAATCATCCAATCGAGCGGTTCCCTCAAGTGATTCCATCTGGCCGAACCATATAAACATTACGTCCACGGCCATGGGCGGCCGGCGGTCCCTCTCGCCGTAACCGGGTTTATTGACGGCGAAAAAATTACGCGGTCGTTGTTGGGTGTAAACCGTATCGGCAGCCCAAGCCATGTTGCGCATGTGCAATTGTTGGCTTGGATTTGCAGAAACCAGTAATGTCTCCAGGTATCCGTAGCGCTGACACTCTGCCGCATTGGCACCGCCGACAATGACGATTGATTGATTGTCCTTGAGCACAAAGCCATTGGCAAATCCAGGAATGGGCGCAACGGGCTTGGTGAGGGGGCGCAAAAGGGCATGATTAGCAAGCGCGGCATATTTATTGAGAGCATTCAGATTCGCCCCCGGAGCAAAATGCCAGAGATTGGCGAGGGAAACGGTTTCCTTCCCCAATTGTAGAGAGAGCTGCTCCGGTTTCCCGGCGATGCCTCCCGGAGAAGCGTGGTCCATGACGCGAACGGCTATCGCATTCTTGCCCGTTTTCAGAAGACCCGCGGTAATGGGATATTTCCGCACCGTGTAATGGTGACCGGGATTCTCGTAGCCACCGACGCGCTTGCCATTGATCCATGTGACGTCCATGTCGTCAATCTGGCCCAGGTTCAGAATCGCCTTGGACTTGGCCTGCTCGGCGGACAGTTCGATCGTTTTACGAAACCACACCACGCCATCGTGGCCGGGCAACCCGGCGTTTTGAAAATGACCCGGCACCTCCATGGTTTTCCATTTCTTGTGGTCAAATGCCGGCTTGGCCCAAGCTTCACCTTGAGAACCTGGATCAATGGCCATAATCATACGCGTCCAGTGAGGTAATGGAGTGGAGATTGGCTTTGGGGGAGTGGGTTTCGGGGCTTCCGCCTTTTTCGGCAGAGCGGCGAGCAATTGCGCCTCGGTCTGCTTCTCGAGAGCAATCTTCGGGTTATGGACCAAAGTGGGGTTGCGATAGAGAACGGTCTGGGCTGGACCGCCATGAATTTGGAAGGATATCTTGCCGGAAAGTTCGCCTTGGGTGTCTTCCAGAGCCACGCACAATTTGCCGTTGATGGCCGTCCAAATCTTATGGCCGACCGCCAGGATCTCGTAGCGGTTCCAGTCGTCGGGTTTCACCACGCCATCGGCGTTGTTGTTCCAGTCCAGTTTGCCGCGTCCGTGCTCGTGATACAGTTTGCCCCAGACACCCGCTCCGATGTCCGCCTGATAACCGAGTGCCTGCCCGTAAGCATCCACCGGCTTCGAGCGAAACTGAATCCCTGCATTACGAGCATCTGGCGTCAACTTTACATCGACGGTCAAATAGAAATCCTTTACTTCAACGTCGGACCAGATGAATTCATTCTTCGGTACGTTGACCGCCGAATGCCCCACGATGGCGCCGTCCTTGATCGACCAGTACTTCCTCTCTGAAGCCGCCCAGCCGGTGAAGTCCTTACCATTGAAGAACTCAGTATTCTTCAATGCAGTCTTCTCCTTCTGTATCTGGGGAATTTGCTGTCCAAATTCTCCACTGTGAACATCACCGCCGGCTGTATTGGTCACGCCATCAACTGTGGTATTGACCGCAGCGGCGGCAAATTTGACATCGCCAATGTTTAAGCCTTTCGTATGCCCGAAATTGATCGTCTTGATGACATCTTTGAGATCGAGAGCCGCCGGGCTTTTCACGATCGTCACCCGGTCCGGAGAATCTACTTTTCCCTTTGATAAAATCAAGCCGCCAAGATGGAGGGGGCCCTTGATTTCAATGTCGATATTACCATCAGTGAGAGTAAAAGTATGGCGGAGTACGCTTCCATGGTCGAAGTTTCCACCTTGCTCTTTGAACATGTCATACCCTACTCTCACCGTCTTCCCTTCGATCACGATATCCGCAGCCCGTGATTGCCATCCTTCATAAAGAAGGAGTTGCAGGGTGTACGGCCCATTGGGTACGGCAATATCCACATTCGGCGAGCCGTGGATAGACGCTGCGAAAAGCTCGGGCAACTCACTGAGCGGTTTAGGAATCCAACCACTCGGTTGTGGAGACGCGGTCTCTTGAGTGTCCTTTTTTGATTCGTCCATGTGCGTTCTATTCGTTGACTTAACCCATTGCCTGAACTCCTGGGTCATTTGTTTTTCTCGGTTGGGGTATGTACTGGCCAGGTTCTTACGTTCAGAGATGTCTTTTGATAAGTCATAGAGTTCGGAGGGTTTGCCATTTAAGAAATTAACAATCTTCCAGTCGCCGTTAATGTAAGCGCCGCTTTTAGGGGCTCCGGTCATATGCGGGTGCCAAAATCCAATGATTCTCTTAGCCATCGTATTCCTTTCCCCTAAGATAAGGGGCTTGAAGGAAACGCCGTCGATATGTTGTTCGGGCAGTAACTTTAAGCCCGCCAAGTCCAGAAGCGTGGGGTAAAGATCCATGGTGATGGATTTCTCTTCCATGACGAAAGGCTTGATGTGCTTTGGCCATACAATGAATGCCGGTACACGTATGCCGCCTTCATAATTCCAGACCTTCCCGGCGCGATAGGGAATATTACTGGTGACACTGCTTCGGGTGGATTCGCCGCCGTTGTCAGCGACAAACGCGATGATGGTATTATCATAAATATTTAATCTCTTAAGTGACGCCAGGAGTTTGCCTATATTTGTATCCAGACTTTCGGTCATCGCCGCATAGGTCGGATTGCCTTGTCTCAAACGATTTCTATAGCCCCCTTCTTTTTCAAAAGGCGCTTGAGAGGTTCCGTACATTTTCAGGCGCTTCTTCTTGTATTTCTCAACCAGATGCTGGGGCGCCTCAAGCGGAGTGTGGACGGCATAATGTGAGAGCGTCAAAAAGAATGGGGCGGTTGCTTTGCTGGACTCTCTTATGAACCCAATCGCCTTATCGGTAATCACATCTGTTAAATAATCGCCCGCTTTCCCATCTTCCAGATCGGGCACGTTCAACACGCTGACGCTCCTGTGTTTATAAGGGAAAAAGTATGAACCCGGAGCGCCGTGTTCACAGGAAGCCATGGTCCTTGGGCCAGCCCCCTGCTTCCGCACCTAAATGCCACTTGCCAATATAGCCTGTTTGATAGCCATTCTTTTTGAAAGCTTCACCCAGCGTTACCTCGGTTTGCGGGAGGGTGGTCTCATGACTGTGAGGCCCCGTTTTTCGGGTCGACTCAATATACTCCGTGATGCCTACACGCTGCGGATACTTCCCTGTCATCAAAGAAGCCCTTGCAGGGGAACACAGGCAAGAAGCACTGTAGAAGTTTTTGAAGAGAACCCCGCTCTTTGCCAATGCATCAATATGCGGGGTCTCGTAAAATGACGAACCCCAACTTGATAAACCCGTGTTGCCCAAGTCATCAGTAATGATCAAAATCACATTGGGCTTGGGGGCCTTTTTCGATTCGGCCGCAGCGTCCAAGTTGAGAAAAGTGGCAAACAGGCTGAGGGCAATGGGTATTCGTAGTTTCATATATTGGTCTCTATCTTTTCGTATTCAACGACGGATCAAGCCATGGATTCTGGAAGGGTTCCGGATTTCACTTGATCAGGCAATGATCTCCTTGATCACCCGTGCCTCTTCGACCCCGGTAAGTTTGATTTCAAAGCCGTTAAATCGGTAAGTAAGTTCTTGGTGATCAATTCCGAGCAGATGCAGAATCGTTGCGTGTAGATCATGGATACTGACTTTGTCGTCAACCGCTTCGTGTCCAAGTTCGTCGGTTGTTCCGTAGCTGAAGCCCTTCTTCGTACCCCCTCCGGCAAACCAGGTGGTGAAGCCGTTTGGGTTGTGATCACGACCCGGATTATTCCCCACTTGCGCGACGGGTAACCTTCCGAATTCACTGCCGCAGATGACCAAGGTTTCATCCAATAAGCCACGTTGCTTCAGGTCGGTCAACAGTGCGGCAATGGGTTGATCCGTTTCGGCCGCAAAGGAGCGGTGGTTATCCCCAATGCCGATGTGCCCATCCCAGCTTTTCTGATTCTCGGTGCCGCCGCTGTAGAGCTGGACGAAGCGGACCCCGCGTTCGACCAATCGCCGGGCGTTCAGGCATTGCCGAGCAAAATGTTGGCAGCGCTTATTGTTGATGCCGTAGAGTTCCTTGATAGACTCTGGCTCGCGTTCCAGATCGAAAGCCTCCGGAGCAGAAGTCTGCATGCGGTAAGCGAGTTCAAAACTTTTGATGCGCGCCTCCAGGTCGGCGGTCCGGTTTCGAGCCTGCTCATGTTCGCGGTTGAGGCTCCGGATCAGATCGAACTGTCGTCGCTGCTGCGGTTGAGTCATGCCAGCGGTTCGAACAAGATTATTGATCGCCGGGCCTTTATTGTTAAGCGCCGTACCCTGACACATTCCAGGGAGAAAACCAGCCCCCCAATTCTGAGCCTGTCCCTTTGGGAGACCGCGCCCGAGCGGATCCGTCATCACCACAAACGACGGGAGATTACTGTTTTCGCCACCCATGCCATAGGTTGCCCAGGATCCAACACAAGGGTAGCCCATACGGCTTTCGCCGGTATTCAAGGTGAACAGGGCGGGAGAATGATTGTTCGACTTGCTGAAGCATGAATGGACAAAAGTCATTTCGTCTGTATGTTGAGCCAGCTGCGGCAAGATCTCGGAAGCCCACTTTCCGCTCTGACCGTATTGCTTGAAGGAAAAAGGGGATTGCATGATGGTGCCGACTTGTTCGGGAAAAAATCCGATCTCTTTGTTGAAGCCTTCGAGCTTCTGACCATGGGAAAGAGCCAGTTGCGGTTTATAGTCCCAAGTATCGACCTGGCTTTGACCACCGTTCATGACCAACCAGATAACCGACTTGGCCCGGGCGGGAAAATGTGGAACATGCGCTCTCCCGGACATTGCGCGGGCTAAACGTGGTGAGCAGAGTGAACTCAACGCAATAGCACCCAGTCCGTGTCCTCCGATGTTGATAAAGTCGCGTCTTGAATAGTTCATTTTATTTTACTCGATGTGAATAAATTCATTAAGGCTGAAGATGGCCTGGCCCAGGTCGGCCAAGGCCAGGCTCCGTGCGTTTTTTGTATATTCGGCTTGCTGTAACTCTACAAATCGCAAAGCGGCCTGATGCTCCGTTTTTGACGGAGCGCGATTGAGGGCTAACCTATAGGCGTTATGGATGATATCCGTCAACGAAGCGTCGGGCTGTTTTGAAATACGGGCGGCGAAAGCCGTAGCCAACTTACGGATCACTGGATTATTGATCAGGAGCAGGGCCTGCGGCGCAGTGGTTGTGGTCGGGCGGCGATCGGTGCTGGTGAGGGCTTCCGGCGCATCGTAGAGTTGCATCATAGGGTTCAGCAATGTGCGCTTGACCGTAAAGTAAATGCTTCGCCGTTTCTGGCCGAAATCCAACGTCCCCTCGCCGAACATCGTGCGGTCGAGCTGTCCGGAAATGGCTAGAATCGAATCACGCACCGCTTCCCCTTCAAGGCGGCGGCGCGGGTATCGTCCGAGGTATACATTTGTGGGGTCGATCACGGTAGCGGATGGGGAGAGGTTGGATCCCTGTTGGTAGGTTTCGCTAGTCATGATGAGCCGATGAATATGCTTAAGACTCCAGTCATTACGGATAAGTTCACCCGCCAACCACTCCAGTAGATGGGGATGGGAGGGACGTGTGCCCTGAGCACCGAAGTCATTGGGTGTTGCGACGAGGCCGGATTCGAAATGATATTGCCATAGTCGATTGACGATGACCCTTGCGAGCAAGTCGCCTGCACCGGATTCGGTATCGGTTATCCACTTGGCGAGCGATTTTCGCCGGTAGGTCGATGCGCTTCCTGCCGGCGGCGGTTGGATCCAATGGGCTTCCTCGTCCTCATGGTTCATCAGCACTTTCAGAAAGCTTTGGGTGGCCGGACCGATTTTCTCATTCGGGTTGCCGCGCTTAAGAAAATATGTCTGCGGATAAAACTCCGGTCCCTGCACATTATAAACTCTCGGGCGAAACCCCTTACGGCCTTCGGTTGAGACAAAGATCGTCTCCTTAGGAAATTGCGGCTTCTTCGCGAGGTGGCTGGCTATCTCGGCTGAAAGTCTCTGCCACTTCTGGTCAAATTGGCGAGACCAGTCGAAGAATTTTTCCTCTTGTTGGGGAGTTCGCTGCGCAACTTGTATTTTTGCGATCCCCTTGATCTCCGCAGGCAGACCTTGCTCCTTAACCTTGAAATAAAAACCACCAATTCCTGGACCGTTGACAATTTTAAAAAGCAGGTGGTGCTCGCCAGGTGATAGGGTTACCCGAGCGAGCGCCTGGTCCGCGTTCACGGCGCCAGCGATGATACGCTGGGCAATCAGTTCCCCGTCCAACCATGCCTTGATCGTATCATCGGCCCCGAAAGAAAGGACCGTAGGCGTTGCAACTGCAGCGGTGATCGTTCGATGAAAATAAAATACTCGGTTGCTTTCGGTGAGAACATGGTTATTTCCGTCGGTAAGATTTGGTTGCGGACTCCATATTGCGGACGGATCGGGGGTTGAACCGTGCGTTTTCTCGGGCGGGAAAACAGCATGATGCCCTGCCATGTATCCCGTTGTTTTGAGCGGCTCGGCACCTTGCCATGGGCCAAGCTCCAGCGGCTGATGATCGAGTGCGGGCATCTGGTTTGGAATTTCCGTTTCATATTGCTTGAGTGCCGCGACAATATTTGCATGGTCTCGATCGAACACCTCTAATGCGTTCGCCACATCTGCCGATGGTATCGTTAACGTGATCTCCGAGCGGACGGTTGTGGTAAACGTGGAAAGCATACGGTAGTAGTCGCGGGAAGAAATCGGATCATATTTGTGATCGTGACAGCGTGCACAGCCGATACTGAGGCCGAGCATCCCGACCCCGGTTGTATGAAGAATGTCATCGAGTTCGTCGTAGCGCTCTTTTTCGACCTGGTTCTTGGTGATGACCGCGTTTCGAACGCCGCAGCCCAGAAATCCGGTGGCCTTCAACGCTTCGGGATTATCGGGAGCGAATTCGTCCCCGGCGATCTGCCATTGAACAAATTGGTTGTAGGGAAGGTCGTCATTGAACGCCTTAATTACAAAGTCCCGGTACTGATACGCCCGAGGTCTAAGACCGTCGAGTTCGAATCCACCGGTTTCGGCAAAGCGGGCCACGTCCAGCCAGTGCCGCGCCCAGCGTTCGCCAAAATGCGGGCTGGCCAAGGCACGGTTAACAAGCTGATTATAGGCATCCCCGGCGAGGTCATTCACAAAGCCGGTATACTGCTCCTCGGTCGGCGGCATGCCGATCGCATCCAGATAGACCCGGCGAATCAAGGTGCGTTTGTCGGCTTTCCCAACGGGCGTAATCCCATTTTCCTTTAGTTTGGCATGGATAAAAGCGTCGATCGGATTGGATAGGGGATATTCGATGTCTGTACGAGGAATCGGAACATCTTTGATGTCCCGGAATGACCAGAAATCGCGGTCCTCTTCAGTGATCTCTCTGACCTTTTCGCCATTCACGCTGAGTGTGGCGAGGCCAAACGCAAACGCGGCGGTCCAAAAATGTTTATGCGTTCCAAATTTCATTCGACAAGAAAACCTTTCAAGAGATCGGCACTACGAGTGAATGGATGGTTCATATTATCTTCAATTGATAGGGATTCGCTTTTCAGGCGATGTTATCCCTGCCCGTATCAACTGCATACCAAAATATCAAAAGTTCAAATATTAGGCCAAATTTAAATTCCAACATATATTTATCACAAATTTACTTCTTGAAATAAGCCACAAAAAAAGCCCTGTGAGCCAAAAAAAAATTAAGCAGCACTCCTCTTGGAGGAGGAACCTTAAGAATATTTTATTTGATGCTTAGATTGATAATCTGTTGGGCATTCCAAATTCTTCCCTTCAGAGTAACCTTCCACAGATGATTGCCGAGATCTTGAACAGAAAGGATCGAAGCGTTTTCACTGCTACCTGCCCCAAGGGGTTTCTTGGAATGAAAAAACAAATCACCAGTCTGGGCACCGGCACCGGAGATAATGATTTTTATAGATTTTCCCCGGCTCAATCGGATTCGAATTTCCATGGCCAAGGCTTGACCCGTGCCCGATTCGCCCAGTCCTCCCACTTTCTCTCCAATTTTTGGACAAGGTCTGGTTTTTGCTCGGCTAAGTTGTTTGATTCCACCCGGTCTTTGGACATGTTATAGAGTTCCCAGGGTTGCAGGGTCGCCGGACGGCCGGTACGGCCGTAGCGTACCAGTTTCCAGTCCCCATCCCTAATTGCACAATTGAGATGGTGCTCGAAGAAGAGAGCGTCCTTGCGTCCCAGAGGTTTCCCCCGGAAAGCGGGAGCGAGGCTGACGCCCTCCAAAGGATCGATCTCGTAATCCCCGTACTTCTGCGGGTACTTCAAACCTGCCAGATCCACACAGGTGGCCATCAGGTCGATCAGGTGGCCTGGTTGGTGGTCAATTTTACCACGCATCCTCTTGCCTATTCCCTTGGGCCAGTGAGCGATCAACGGGGTGGAAATCCCTCCCTCATGAGCAAAATGCTTATATTCTCGAAACGGTGTGTTGGAAACATTGGCCCATCCCCGCCCGTATCCGATAAAAGTATCCTCGGGCCCTGCCATCTCCCCCGGGCCTGTACGAAGTGGACGCCCGTCCCGGGTCTGCATCGGAGGCCAAATTTTTCTCTGCAGCTCGTCCGGATCCATCGGTTGGTATTCAGGATATCCCTTCTTGGGGGCATACCGGCCATAACCCTCGGCACAGCCTCCGTTGTCCTGGAGATAAAGGAACAGAGTATCCTTAAACCTACCCTGCTCGCGCAGTTCGTTCATCACCCGTCCGATCCCCTGATCCATACTGTCGACCATAGCAGCATAGGTTTCCATATTCCTGATTTCCCATTCCTTATGCGTAGTCTTTTCCCAATTGTCGGAACCGGGAGAAAGTTTAGTCTCCGCAGAAACTAAGCCCAGCGATTTGAGCTTCTTCAGACGGGCCTGGCGGACAGGTTCGAATCCGTCATCGTACTTCCCTTTATACTTCTCAATATCCCCGGGCAGTGCATGCATCGGCCAGTGGGCGGTGGTGTAAGCAAGGTAAAGAAAGAACGGTTTTTCAGCAGACTCCTGGGCGTGGTCCCGTAGAAAGGTGACCGCGTTGTCGCTGATTGCATCGGTGTAATAATAAGTCTCCGGTTGATACCCGGCGTCATTGAGCGGGGTAATGTAGGTGTTATCCCGGCAGAGGGTGGCAGGATCATAAAAACTCCCGGCTCCGGTGATGGTTCCATAAAACCGGTCGAAACCTCGCTGACGGGGCCAGTTATCCTTAGGTCCCTCAGGTCTTACATGGCGGGTGACATGCCATTTACCGGCCATATAATTCCGATAACCGCAGAGACCGAGAGCCTCTGCTATCGTAAGGATATTTCTGCCCAACTCCCCTCGGTATCCGGATAACTTTTGGTCACCCGTCATCAATCCAATTCCCGCT
>JASJLI010000137.1:0-63287 GCA_037620805.1 Akkermansiaceae bacterium | reverse complement strand
TTGCCCTTATTGCGTTTCAGTTCCTTACTCACAGTGCCCTGGCTGAAGCCTATGGCTTGAGCTATCTCAGATTGGGATTTTGCTGCTTTATTCATTCGGTAGATTACTCCACGATCTTCCTCGCGGTGGTGGCGGTTTTGGTTTTGCATTGTCTTTGTCTTTGTAGTAAAAAGCAACGCTTACAGTAATTCCTCTGCCTCCGCTCCTAACTTTTATTCCTTAACATATTGAATCCGCCAACCATAAAAACCAATTTCCCATGAGCGAATGGACCGACATCGGCGAACAACTGCGCAAGGCCCGCGAAAGCAAGGGCCTTGACCTGAAGGACGTCGCCCACACCACCCGTATCCCGCTGGCTACTCTGTCAGCGCTAGAGGAAAGCGATTACTCGATTTCCCCCTCACCCACCTACGCCCGCAGCTTTCTCTCGCAATACAGCGAGTATCTTGAAGTCGATGCCCGCGAGTGGATTGACGCTTTTGAAACCGGTAATGTTCTCTCCAACGACCACGGTTACCTCCAATCCCACAACGAGCACGTAGGCAGCCACAGACATAACCCCGAACCCGCCAGGCGACGCGGTCGTAATGCTAGGCGAAATGATGAGTCCTCATCAGAGAAAGGCTCAGGTGGTGGTTCATCCATCCTTCAGACCTTGACCGTCTTTTTTGTAACAGCCCTGTTCATCGGTGGAGGCATCTATGCCTATAAAAAATACGAGCCCATACTTACAGAATCTCTGAGTGAGGAGAAGGAGGCCACGGATGATACCAGCACATCATCTGATACCCCAGCGGTAGAACCCACCACTCCAGAAACACCCAAGATCGCTCCCAAAGACGAACCTCCTCTCGTGGCGACAAATAATCCACCATCTCCAGATGGCGGCACCGATGTCGGAACGCCCCCTGCCAATCCTGCCACCCCCACCACTCCGGAGATACCCGTGGAGCCTGTTAAACCTAACAGGACAGGAAAACCACCTAAGGCGGAGGTGATTGAAGAGGATGAATAATCCATTCGTTTTTCAGATCATTGTATTCAAAGAGGGATCCTAAGCAGGACAAGTTTGCAACTTTAGCCTCTGCGAGGAATAATCATCTCAGTGGCATACATGAGTAGAATCCCTAGACCAATGGATAAGGGCAACGAGCAAACGGTGCCGAGGGTGACAAAGAACTCGCGACCTCGGGTAGCGGGTGACCCTATCTGCTCGGGAAGTTGATGGACGACTATTCTGTTAGACGGCATGATCAGTTTAGTTTTCTCAAGATCATATCTAGCTTCCATACCATCTCTGATATCCCGAGCCATTTCGTATTCTTTAAGCGGCACATCGGGTTCTTGATCGCTCCGGCGTGCGCGTACTCCTGGATTCTGAAAACCATCCACTACTCGCTTCAATTTGGTCACACGTTGTTCAGCTAATACCAGCTTTTACTTGAGGGAATCATGAATATTGATGGCTCGTTTACCCATGCTTTTTTAAGTTCTAGCAGTCGAACCCTACGCATCTTAATATCGGGACGAGCTTCAGCCAAACCAGAAGCCTTCATGGTTTCAACTTCCTTGATGGCTTCCTCATATTCATTTCCAGCTCATATCGACGATCTTTGTAGGCTTCGTAAACGGCACTGGCGCCATCACGTGCAAGTTGGGCATCTACGTCTCGGTAGGAAATTTCGATTAAATCCGTACCGCGACGTTGGCTAGTCCGGATGGACTTTTGCATCCGTTTGATAGCCTCGTTTTTATCCCCGCCAAGACGCTGGAGTAGATCATTTTTTTCGAGAGCCATTTCCAAGGTCACTTGTGCCTCAATGATCTCAAACTGCGTATTCATAAAGCTGCGAGTCATGGCAACTCCCATCCCACCACCACTGCTCACTGTGGGGTCGAGATCAACAATCGGTTTCACTTCGATCAGGGCGCTGGATTCATACAGTGGCCCGTCCATATCCATCCAGGTTGGAATCATGGTGACGCTGTAAGTGATCGCGGCGATAAAAAGGGTAGCCAGCCACCACCAGCGGGTGAAGACTTTGGAAAAGCGGAATCGACCTGCTGCAGGAGCTGGTTTTGAGGAGGGCAATTTCGGAGGCAGAGAAGACTCAGATGACAAGCCGGTCGATTGATTCATAATTTTACAGACAAAAAAAGCGGAGGATCATTCAATCCTCCGCTTTGATTTGATTTTGTAACTTGCTAAGTTCGCAAAGTCCGTTAAGCGGGTGCGCCGATGACTTCGCCTGCTAAAGGATCATCATCGCTTGATGCATCCTCTGAAACGGCCGTCTTAGAGATACCCTCATCGGCTTGATTACCGGGAATGGTAGCCTGAGGTGGCGGGTTTGGTGGGTTTTTCATCTCACCATCTTTCATAAGGTCTTTCACTTGCTGAGCGTCGAGCGTTTCATATTCCAGCAGAGCCTCGGCGATTAACTTGAGAGCATCGTTGTGCTCAATCAGAAGCTCCTTCGCGAGAGCGTAGGCATCATCAATAAATTTCTTGATTTCAGCATCGATCACACGCGCGGTTTCCTCTGAGTAAGTTTTATTAGACCCCATGTCGCGAGCCACAAATACCTCGCCACGGTTCTCACCGTATTCAACCATACCGAGAGCGTCGCTCATGCCCCACTCGCAGACCATCTTACGGGCGATGTTGGTGGCCATGCGGATGTCACCGACGGCTCCGTTGGTAACGTTTCCAAAAGTAAGTTCCTCAGCAACACGCCCCCCCATGGCAACGCAGAGCTGATCGACAAGTTCCTTCTGACGATAGGTATACTTATCTTCCTCAGGAAGGAACATGGTGGATCCTAGTGATGGACCACGTGGGATGATGGTGACCTTGTGTAGTGGGTCAGTGTGATCGAGCAACTCGTTGAGAATGGCATGACCTGCCTCATGGTAGGCTGTGTTTTCCTTTTCCTTCTCACTAAGCGCGAGACTGCGGCGTTCGCGGCCCCAGCGGACTTTGTCGCGTGCCTCTTCCATCTCGGCAAGAGTGACTGACTCCAAATCCCTACGTGCGGCTAGTAGCGCAGCCTCATTAAGTAGGTTAGCCAGCTCAGCACCAGAGAACCCAGGGGTTCCACGCGCGATCACATTGAGATCAGCTTCAGGATCCATCTTAATCTTCTTGGCATGAACTTTGAGGATTTGCTCACGACCATTTACATCGGGAAGGCCAACGCTGACTTGGCGATCGAATCGACCAGGGCGAAGCAGCGCTGGGTCTAGAACGTCGGGTCTGTTAGTTGCCGCGATGATGATGACTCCCTCGCGGGTATCAAATCCGTCCATCTCGACAAGTAGCGCGTTGAGAGTCTGCTCACGTTCATCGTGTCCACCTCCCATACCGTGACCACGGTGACGGCCTACTGCATCGATTTCATCAATAAAGATCAGGCAGGGCGAGTTCTTCTGACCTTGCTCGAACATGTCGCGCACTCGGCTGGCACCGACACCGACAAACATTTCTACGAAGTCGGATCCGGAAATCGAGAAGAATGGCACATCGGCCTCACCGGCGATGGCGCGTGCGAGGAGAGTTTTACCTGTTCCTGGAGGGCCTACCATGAGCAGACCTTTCGGAAGGTTACCGCCAAGCTTTTGGAATTTCTTGGGATCACGGAGGTATTCAACCACCTCGACGAGTTCGTCCTTGGCTTCTTCGATACCGGCGACGTCCTTGAAAGTGACCCTGTTTTTGTCCATGGTCAGGAGCTTAGCCTTGGATTTCCCAAAACTCATTGCGCCGCGACCAGCGGATTTCATCTGATGACGGAAGAGGAAGAAGATAATAATGATGATCAGAAAAATCGGGAAGATCTGAACTAGGAACATACGCATCATTCCAGAATCGGGCTGGAAGGGAGCCAGCGCATTTATAAACTGCTTCTCGGATTCACCAAGTTCCATGTAGTTCACGTCCAACTCGAAGGGGGCAAGCTCGTCGTCCTTAGTTGCGTCGTCGGCAGCGGCAAAGACGTAACGTTTTCCAACGATGTACTTATCGTCTGATCCGTCTGTGGAAACGATCTCGAACGCGTTGTCCTTATCGGTTTTAATCACCTCGTCCCGAGCTAGCATACGGCGGAGATCAGCAAGTGTCAGCAGTTCGCCATCGTCCTCTCCGGGAAGTTCGGAAACGATACGTAGTGACATCGGGTGACGGGCATCAATACTTTTGATCTCATCGTCGTGAAGCGCGGTATTGATCGGAATACGAAAAGCCATCTGAGGGGCTGTTTTCTTATCAACGACCCAAGGGTCGGTCTTGTAGAAAAAACCAACAATCTTGGGTAAGGCAACGGACTCACCTGATTTTTTCAGCTTGAAGCGGTTATCGGGGAAACCTTCGTTTTTCTTGGGAAGATCCTGTTTAACAATGATTTTCCCGGAGTCCACGTAGTCGCGGAACTGGGTATAGGTCAGACGCTCAGGTTTGCCGAAACCGCTTGATTTCCATGCCATGAAAAGGATTCCGAGAGCGATTGCCATGAGGATGAGCACGCGCCAGTTAACGCCGCCTCCGCCGGAAGCTCCTGGTGTTGAGGGTCCTTTGCCTTTGCCTGAGCCGCGAGGCGATGGTGGTGGTTCGGGTGGTGATTGATTGGACATAAATGAGTTATACTTTAAAAGGGTTCTTGCAGAATACGTGGTTGAGAGTGCCTAGGGCTATAATTTCCGGTGATAGGCGGGGCGCGGGAGAAACTAGCGCGGGTTTGGAAAAAGAAAATGCTTAATTTACGTCAAAATACCCAATTTTCGCTAAAATTCCGCTAAAAGTAAGGGGTTTCTGTCGATCTCGACCCTAATTAGACCGTTGCTTTTTACCCAGAACGTGACCGTGCTTGTTAAACTAACGTTTCTTAGTAACATAGCCACGTGCCAGTATCAGACGACCAAGCACCGCGCAAGCCATCCCCAGTCAACCACCTCCGCGGGTGGTTGGAGCACGTGCCTATCTTTAAAAATATCAGTTCCTCTGCACCTGGAGGGATGAAGCATGCTGGAGGACTGGTGGATATTTTCGCCTCTTTTGTATCCCTGGATAACCGTGTGGACCGGGCTGAAGCCGAGGTGGCACTCGATCTTCTGAGGCACGCCTTCCCGGAAGCCGATCACGGCTGGCTGGCACGTCGACTTCACCGTGCGCTGGCCAGCCCTCAATCGCCAGACGTCGTGGCTGAAATGCTGCGTCATGAGCTTAATCAGGAAGAACTCATTTCTCTGGGACTTCAACTCTACCTACTCGTTGTTGCATCTGGATCCGCCTTCCGCGGCAGGGAGGCCTTTTCCAAGGTGATGCGAAGTCTCGATTCCGTGGATGCGGGGAAGGCCATTCTTGCGGAAATGAGTGGGGAGAAACCAGCAAGCCCCCTGCCCTTCGATAAGGTTGTCTTTTCTACCGAGGACCATGCCGATGTACTCATGCCGGCTAGTAACGAAGGATTTGCATTCTGCGCCTATCGAGCTGAGGGCTTGGTTATTATTCGTAATTCCGGCAAGGAATCCATCTGGGTCAGCGGAAGTTCTCTGGAGCCAGGGAAATGCCTCCGCTTACGAAAACACCAGAGTATCGGCCTTCCCACCTGGACACTCACGGCGGAGGATATCGCTTTTTTTCTCAACTCCGTACGCACCGGACATCGACAGACCCTCTATCTATCCGAGAGTGGCTCTCGGCTATCTGCCGAGCGTGCTAGGTCCCGACAGAGCACGGTGCGACTCGATTTCGGCCTCAACGTCAATGTGGAGGCATTAGTAGAAACGAAGATCTCTCTCTCCTCTGGAGAAGTTCTTGAACCGGGTAAACTTCATGCACTGCCTGTACTGGATAAACTTCTGCTTGAAAATGGCGTAGAGGCTAATCTCGATTCGTTACGCAAGCAAGCGATGGAGACAGGAAGCCGCTTTAAAATGGATGCGGGCCGACAGGAGTGCCTCGTCTCCAATGACCCCTCGGCCCTCAAACGAGGTGACGTCCTACTCACAGCAGGACTTGCGCGCAGAGCCCTTCTAAAAATCAATTACAACGCCCAGACGGCTGAGGGTTCAGTCACGGTGATCGAAGCTGAGCGCATGGTGATGGTCAACGGACAGCCCGTCAGGACTCAGTGTAAACTAGTCGACGGTTCACTGATCCGACTAAGTCCCAACCAGGCTGTTCGATGCCGGTTCAGTGAAGGCTTATTAGACGAAGAGCGTGCCGTAATCAGGGAGTTATCCGTAGAGAATCTAAACCATCGTTTCGGCACAGATAAGACTGTGTTAGACAACGTCGCATTCTCGGTCAAACGAGGTGAGATGCTCTGTATCATGGGGCCCAGCGGCAGTGGAAAGAGCACGCTGCTCGCCACCTTGGCGGGGCATTTAAAACCAACACGCGGGTATGTCAGACTGAATGGAATTTCTCTCTACAATCACCGCTCGCGACTTGCTCCGTTTATCGCCAGCATGCCTCAGGAGGAGGCTCTTAACCCGCAACTCACGGTGCGGGAACATCTGGCACATGCGTCTACGGTTAGACGACCTCACCTAACGACACCCGAGCACGCTAAACGAGTCGATTCCATCCTAGCTGAGCTCGCTCTACAGCCTTTGGCACGAAGACGTGTGGGATCCCCCGGAGAAAAAACCCTGAGTGGCGGAGAGCGGGGTCGACTTAATCTTGGGCTCGATCTAGGTAGTTCGGCAGAGATTTTTCTGTTTGATGAACCCATTTCTGGACTTTCATCAAAGGACTCTGAGCACGTGACTGAAACACTGCACGCACTCTCTCGGGACAATATCGTCATTGCCTCACTGCACCGTCCTGGAGCGCGGGTGCTTCGTTTGTTTGATAAAGTTCTGATGCTTGATCAGGGTGGCCGTGTTGCCTTCTTTGGCCCCCCCATGACCATGGGCCAGTATTTCAAAGAAGCTTGTAAGGAACTGAATATTCTCCCTCCCTCAAGACTCCAGAGCCAACAAGCGCAGCAAGCGGGTGCCGACTTTGTCTTTGATGTATTGGAAACTCCACTCCATGGAGTAGCGGGCAGGGAAAGCGGTGGAGCTCGCCGATTCCCATCCACGTTCTGGCAGGAACGATTTGAGGGAAGCCAACTCGTCGATGAAGTAGCCAAGGGTGAAAACCCGGATCAAAGCCACCTTGGCGATGTCCCCTTAAGTGAAGATCAAATGGCAGTGCCTACTCGCTCACGCCGCCAGCGTGGCGCGGAGTGGATCCGTCTGTTCCGCACTCATGTGAACCGATCCTTAATTTCAAAATTCAGAAACAAGGGAACCGTTTACAGCATATTGTTAGAAGCTCCTTTGCTTGCCATACTCATCGGAGCTACACTACGCGCGTCACCCGAAGGCTCTTACTCATTCCATACAGGACTTCATCTCCCGGTGTACTTGTTCCTGACCGCAACCATCGGCATGTTTCTAGGCCTTACCAACAGCGCCACAGAAATTCTACGCGACTCCCCCGTCCTCAGACGTGAGCGTAATTGCCGATCCGGTACCTTTCTTTATGTCACAGGAAAGTTTTTATCGCTGGCTATCCTTGCGATCATTCAGTGCGGCATTTACACTTGGCTTGGGCACTTCATATTAGATATACACGGCATGTTTCTCATTCAATGGGGCTGGATGACGGCAACTGCACTTTGCGGCACCGCGATGGCGCTGGCAGTCTCATCCATCGTCACTACCGAACGTGCGGCATTGAGTTCGGTGCCGTTACTCCTTGTTCCACAAATCCTCCTCGCAGGGGCCCTAGTTCCCTTCGACGAGATGAACCGTGGTTTATTTCAGGGTGGTGATGATGGTCGTGCAGCGGGTGTAGAGCCTTTCCCAGCCCGTTTCATGCCCCTTCGCTATGCTTACGAGGGCATGATTGTCAGCCAAGCAACTCAGAACCCGTTTGAGAAACAGCGCCGTAAAATCCAAGGCGAAATTGATCCTCTCAAGGAGCGCAATAACAGGCGTCTTTCGGGAGAAGAAGATCAAGGCTTGCAGCCGAAGGAAAGCGAGAGACTTAACATTCTCACTCAGGCACTTACTAGGCTAATGGCGTCTGAAGCCAAGGATGTTAGTGAGGCTGGCACCCTTTCTTGGAGTATCACCGATGCAGGTCGCCGAAATGATATGGAAACACTGTTAGCCATCCCACCTTATCCAGAAGATGATACTATCTACACAAAACCTGTGAGGGACTTCTTCGTAAACACCCGCACTGATCTTCTCGCCACCAAGGCCGAAATTGACCGCCTCGACTATCGCCAGGAAACCAAGCGCAGCATCTTTCTAGCCGAGTGGAAATATTGGTTAGATTTCACGACGAAAACCACCCATGCCTGCTTGTGGGTCATTGGCGCCTGCATATCCACATGTCTCATTGCAACGATGGCCTTTCTTCAGATTCGAAACCAGAGGGTGAGGTAAGAATCTCGAGCCTTCTCGTCACTATAAGGGAGGCGTGTTCTGAACGAAACACCAAATACCTGTAATCAACGCGACCAGAAGAACCCCGATTCCAAATCTAACAATTGGGTCTTTCATTTTAATCTTCATCTTCGTAGTCACCCGATTAAATTGCGGGACAATGTCGGTTTCCTGAACCGAGGGGATGGAATGCTCTGCAGGCGCTCCTCCAGCCGCAATTTCGTCAAGGTAACGCACGAAAAACGGTCTTGTAACAAGCTCGGTGGCATCAATACTCACCCTGAATGCCTCGATATCAAATTCGATGCGCCGGAAATACACGTCTCGTGTGGTATCATCATAAATCGCATAGGATGCCACGATACTCGTGCTACGCGGATCACCCACCGAACCAGGGTTAATGATGTACCTATTCTGGGGATCACAACAAAAATCATTGGGATCGTGGATGCTTACCTCTCCCGTGGGTGACTGCATAAATACGCCGGCCCTATGAGAGTGCCCGATAAAAATAATCCGATCATTACAGGCCGCGAAGTTCACCTTAGCCGCTTCTTCATTCAGGATGTAACCAAAGGCCATTGGCTCGACAACTTCCGCGTGTACTACCAAAAACCCAGCCCCATCAGGTCGCGCTTTTTCGGGTAGTTGTTTTAGATACTGCAAGTCATCTTCTGACAACTGATCCGCGGTCCATTCGATCGCCTCCCGGGCATTATCGTTAAAGAGCGAGGTGTCCATCCGACCGCAGGCAGCCGCGTCATGATTCCCTAGCACCATCACGCTGGCATGCTTGCGAATAGCCTCGGTAATCGGAGCTGGATCCGGTCCGTAACCAACGATGTCACCTACGCAGATAATATGATCGATCTGCAGACTAAGCATATCCGCCACCACAGCCTCCCAAGCTTGGAGGTTGGCATGAATATCAGAAACGATGGCGTAGCGCATTGCGTGGGGACATTGATCATCCCCTCGCGATTAGGCGACTGAAAAATAATCTATTCCGAAGCCTCGGCCAAACGGGCCACGGCGTTTCGGTAGGTCTTTATGGACTCAGATGAGCGAATCTTGAGAGCCTTATCCAGTTCGGTAACGGCATCGCTATAGCGGGATGTAGCGACGTAGAGTTTTGCGAGCTCGATATGGGTTGTGTAGACGTGGCCTTCAACGCGACCCGCCTGCTGAAGAAACATCTCGGCTTCCTGATTTCGTTTTTCAGTAATGCGGTATCGGGCTAGCAGAATGAGAGACTGGGCATCGAGTGGATTTTGCTTAATCAGAGATTCGAGTACTTTGGCTCCGCGTGCTGGATTCTCGCCTGAATCGATATCAATGAGGGCGGTGAGTCGCTGGTGTTTTTGTTGGAGCTTCGCGTCCTTGATTTCAGGAAAAGATTTTTCGAGAGCCACCGTGAAGTCGCGGGCTAGTTTCCAGTCGCTGGTCTGGATGGTAAATTCCAGGGCATTAAGTGCAGCGGTGATCGGTGGTTTCTTTTCCATCTCAATGGCTGCCAACATCACGGGACGGGCGAGACGATCGCTGCCTGCTCGAAGGTGAAGATTAGCTAACAGAAGGTGGTTTTCAGCATCAAGCTTACCCAACCTACGGACGAATTCGAGATTGGTAATCGCATCGTCGGAGCGATTCATGGAGAGCTGGATAGACGACTGGAGAAGGTAATATGAAACTTCATTGGGGCGTGCTGTGATGACCTCATCGAGTAGCGCGAGAGCTTCTTCATTGCGGCGGAGGTGCTGGAGACACTGGGCGGTGCCAGCTTTCCAATCGACACTCTCAGGCTGGGTCACTTGGGCGAGTCGGTAGGCTTGTAATGCAGAGGCGTATTGCTCCTTATGCATCCGTCCGTAGGCAAGTTGGCCGTATGTAGAGCCGTCTTGATCCCCCAGACGGATGGCTGACTCGAGAGATGGCAGTGCCTTTTCCCAGTTGTTTTTACGGGCGTAAACAAAACCCAGATTCCGGTGGGCGCGGCGGAAGCTTGGAAAAATTTCCAGCGCAGCTTGATAATGCTCAGCCGCCTCCTTGATCTCACCTAGTTCGAACTGAATGTTACCTGCGTTGAAAGCAATAGCTGCGGACGACTTGACCAGTGGACTAGCTTTCAGCTTCGCCAGAGCCTCTTTTCTTTTCCCCTCTGCCATCAATGGCTGGATGGAAACTAACAATCCACGCTCAGCCGTGGTGACCACAGGTTCGATACGCGCATTGATACGGTAGGAGCCGTTGAAGGATTTTAAAAACGAATCATCTTTCCAATAGCTCTCGGATAGCGGAAGAGGTGAAATGGGCTCGGCAGCACCTAATAAAGGAGTCAAAAGCACACTAAAAACTGATAGCCGGAAACTGGTAATTAAATTGCTCATTTCTTAATAATGATAGGCCAGGTCATAACCGCTTTGACGGGTTTCCCGTGGCGTGTGGGAGGAGTGAAGCGCGAGCCGTTGGCAATACGTTTTGCCAGCGGAATGAGTGCAGAATGCGTCGATGAGGATACGGATAGAAATTGGCTTTTTCCTGATGGCAGGATCGTAACACGGACAACGACTCGACCACTGGTTGCATTTCCGATGCTGCGGGGAAATGTCACCGAGGGATTCCTAAGAAGTCGCGGTTTTTTATCGAGTTCACCCATTGAGTATTGGGACTTCGGTTTGGGTGGTGCCTGTTTGATAGTCGGACTAACCGGTTTCCTTATTGTAGGTTTAACGACAGGACGAGGCTTGGGTTTGGAAACCACGGGAAGTGGAGCCGGTGGTTGATCGGTAAAAAACGTATCCACGGCGAGGCGTGGGTTTACCTGCATTTTGACGACAGGGAGGGCTGGCTGGCTCACATCAGGGGTCATGGCCAGGTCCGCAAGAGCAGGTGGTGGTGGTGGCGGTAATTCTTCATCCTCCGGTTCCTCCGGCGGTGGCAGTGGAGGCTCGGGTAGGCTCACCGTTTCGATTTCGCGAATTTCAAATTCAGCTGAGGCGTTAGTCAGCACCATCATACGGGTCGCGACCAGCACGCCTAATAAGACGGTGGTGACGGCAATGCCAAGGATGATGGATTTGAGTTTCATTTTTTTGACCGCGAAAGGACGCGAAAT
Organism: Akkermansiaceae bacterium; assembly: GCA_037620805.1. Lineage (GTDB taxonomy): Bacteria > Verrucomicrobiota > Verrucomicrobiia > Verrucomicrobiales > Akkermansiaceae > Oceaniferula. The sequence continues at coordinate 51,724 of JASJLI010000137.1, read as the reverse complement.
GCGCGAAAGGAAGACTTGGGTTGTGTATTAAATTTTCAAACCACGGAAGGCACTGAATACACGGAATTTTCTTACTTGGTTTTTGGAGTTTGGTGTTTGAAACTTCGTCCCTTTGGTATTTGGAGTTTGCTTTTTTAAACTTATTACTTACTCGTCGCTAGGTTGACTGTTTTGGCTCCGGCTAGTTTGGCGGCGTCGATGACTTTAACGACAATGCCGTGGCTGGCGGCTGTGTCGCCTTGGATGATGACGGGTATGGTTTCATCGCTTTCGAGCATGGCGGCGACGACGCTGCGGACACCATCGATACCGATACTGCGGCCGCCTTGGTAGACTTGACCATTGGCGGTGACGGCGATCAGGATAGAGTGTTTTTCTAGATCCTCAGCGGAAGCTGCGCGAGGTTTGTTGACCTCCACGCCGGCCTCATCAATGAAGACGGTGGTGACGATAAAGAAGATCAGCAGAATGAATACGACGTCGATCAGCGGGGAGATGTTAATCTCCGAGCTTGAGGAAACGTCTCCTGTGAAATGTCTGAAGCGGCGCATAGTCAGGAGGCGGGGGTCGGGTGACAGGTATCAGGGATGAGAGCGACGTGGAGGCGTTGTTGGAGGGTGGCGTGGGTGGATGCTGTTTGTTTCCGCAGGAGGGCGAGGAGGAAGGCCGCGGGGATGGCGATGAGGAGGCCTGCTTGGGTAGTGATTAGGGCTTCGGATATACCGACGGATATTTTATCGATCGGCTGGGCTGCACTGCTTGTTGCCAAACCTGAAAAGGTGACCAGCATACCGGAAACGGTTCCTAACAAACCAGCAAGAGGAGCGGCTCCTGCTAGCACCCCGATGAATGGTAATCGGCGTTCGACCCAAGCGAGGCGGTCCAGTTCGAAGGCAGCAAACTGTCGGACGGTGTGACGGCGGTCTTCACCCTCAAAATGATGATCGGCAAGTTCACCTTTTACTTTCCTGAGTCCCAGCCAAGTGGAGGCGAGGATACTATACAAACCTACACCAAGCAGGATGAGCGCCCAGAGAATGGGGCCACCTTGGTTAAGGACTTGTTGGAATTCAGAAAACATCCGGTTGTTTAGGTTGGGTCTTTGGAGATTGGTTTTTGGAACTTCTCTCCACGCAGACCGTTAACGAGTGTCAGGCCAAGTTTTTCAGTATTCTGGATGACACCTTGGCATCGGCGGGAGAGCAGTGCGTGGATGATGAGGGCTGGGATGGCTACGACTAGTCCGAAGAGTGTGGTGACCAGAGCTTCCGAGATACCACCGGCGAGAGGTTTGGCATCTCCCGTGCCAGAGACCGTAATGACATTAAAGGTGCGGATCATACCGGAAACAGTTCCCAGCAAACCTAATAGAGGAGCTGTAGCAGCGGTGATAGCGATAAATGGCAGCCAGTTTTGGAGTTTGTTCTGCACACCGATAAGTTGCTCGTAGAGGACTTCCTCCACGACGTCGGGTCCGGCTTTAACATAATTGAGGCATTGGCTCACAACATCTGAGACAGGGTGATAGACTCCGGAAGCAAGCGCCTCGGCAGACGCCTTATCGCCCTCACGAAGCGAGGCAAGAATCCGGGAAACCCAATCCGCATCCGGTGTTCGGATACGAATGATCTGAGCAAGTTTAATAACGCCGGAAATGGCAGAGAATAGGGCTATAGCAAGGATCGGCCAGATCCAGAATCCACCTTTACGGAAAATATCGAGTTTGTCGTTTTCAAGGGTGGCGAGGGCGAGGGCCTTGCCCCCGGTCACATCAATACTTAGCGAAGCTTCACCCCCAGCGAGCACTGTTTTAATTCCACCCGATTCACCGGGAAGAACTTTCGGGCTCCTTGATCCCTTTTCCATCACCACTGAGCCTGTGAGAGATCCATCCTCTGCGGCAAACCAAGCAGCAGGGCCCGCGAGGGCAAAGGTGCCGGACTTCACGGTGCCATCGGGCGCAACGGCTTCACCGGTGACGGTGCTCCCGCCGATGAGCTTTTCGAGTCGGTCAATACCCGCTTCGAGAGACTGAAGACGGGCTTTCAGCTTCTCAGCAGGTAACCCATCTGATTTTCTTATTCCTTCGAGAGCATCACTATAAATTGATCCCTCGCCGGGCAGGAGGAATGTTTCAAGTTTGAGTCCGTAATCGCGAAGTTGGCCATCGACATAGTTATAATCCTGACCGGTGGTGTAATGTTTTTTCTCAAGTTCTTTGAGAAGTGTCTCACGATCAGATTTACTCATTCTGGCGATACGAACGATCCGGCGTTTTTCTAAAAGTGACGCACGTGTTTCATCGAATGATTTAGCGATGGTGGGTTTTTCCGCAGCGATCGCCTCACGTTGTTTTGTTAGTCGATCTTGAGCTGATTTTAGATCTTTTTGGATCGACGGAATATCCTGAGCTACCAGTGAGATTACGCTGGCAAAAAGCAGGATGAGAGTCGTGGAAAATTTCTTCATGGCACTACTTGTTTTCATTACCTGAAATTTTCACAGGCAGCTTAATGAGCTGAGGTTGTTTATCCTTTCGGTAGACGGCAATGGTGCGGCGAATATCATCGGCAAGATCCGCCACGGGCTGCCACTCCCACCCAGTTTCCCCAGGTGTTCCCACACCAGCGGTCGATCCTGCTGCGGTGGTGTAAAAGGCCCGACACAGGCCAAGGTAGAGAACGTCGACGGTCATCTTTTTCCCGTCGGGTGTCTGCCTTGTGTCCTCGGCAATGGTAATGCTTCGGTTAAACCTACCTGATGCAGAGAGCACTGCGACCATGGACTTCAGCACATCGCGTGGTTTACCGAGTGCGTCCTCAGAGTTGAGTAGGTTGATCTCAGCGGACAGCTCATCAAGTAGAGGTTGAGGTAGGCGAGCCATCAGTGACTTCAATCGGGGAAGAAGCCGAGCCATGGTATCGCCGAGTAATTGTTGAGCCTCACGGTATTGCTTGAGCTCGGTTTGAAACCTCTGCTTGTTTTCATCCACCATACTTGCGGACTTGCCTGCTTTGTCAATTTCCTCATCGAGAAGTTTGAGTTCTTTCTGATAAAGATCGAGCAATTCTTGCATCCGTTTCTTTTCGACGTCCCAGGATGTTTTTTCCTCTGAAATGATCCGCTCAGTTTTCACCCACTGCCTAATCAGCTCGCGTGTGGCTGCGGGGTCATGAACTGAAGTGAGGGGTGATGCCCCCCCCGCCTCCTGTCCGCATATGGATGCAGTCAGGGGCATAAAGGCTAAACAGTAGATGATGAGTTGTTTCATAAACGGCATTCGATGGGTGCGGGATGAATCTGGAATGAGTGAGGGCCTGAGAACTATGAAGTGGAAGTGGGGTGATCTGCAAGTTTGCAAATCACCCCATCATTTAAATCCAATGGTTTACTATGTTCTCACTTAGAATTTAATTTCAAAACCTGTGTATATGTGACGTCCACGTGCATTACGTGGGCCGTGAGGGACTCGTGATGATACGTATTCCTCGTCGAAAAGGTTATTGATTCCCGCGAGAATCTTTACGTTATCATTAAGTTGATAGTAACCGGACAGATCAAAAACCACGGCTGAGTCAATCTTACCTTCACGTGACGAGCTGACTGGAGCGTCCAGATTTTTGGCAGTACCATACTGACTGCTGACATAAGAAGCATCCAGGCTAGCACCCCACTTCTCCATGTGTAGCCCGACACCCGCGGCGAGCTTCCACTCAGGAACATATGGGAGTTCATTTCCCACTTCTGCTCCGTCCCAGATACCGTCCTCACCACCGCTTTCAACAGCTGTTTTGAATTCGGACTGGGTCCATGTTGCGCTGATGTAGATTGGCAAACTATAACCGTCTTGGTTATACGCTATATCATAGGAAGCGGCTAGTTCAGCACCGAGCACATCAACATCACCAGCATTAAGATCAGAACCAAGACCACCGCCGATGCTTTCACGGGCGATCAGATTACTAAAGTTCGTGTAGAACCCAGCAACGTCGATACTGAATCCATCACGTTGATGACGCCATCCTAGCTCGTAAGATAGTGTTGTCTCCTCTTCGAGGCCGCTCTTGACGTGAGAGCGAGGTCCTGGAGTAGAGACTCCACGGTAAATACCACCGTAGATTGTATCTGTATCACTAAGCTCGTGAGTAAACCCAATACCTCCAGACCAGACGCCATAGGTATCAGAACCGGAGTCACCTCCGTTATAGTCAATGTAATCAGCATCAATATGCTCATAGCGAATTCCCGGACGTATGGTTGTATTACCAATCTTGATCGAGTCTTCAACAAAGAGTGAAAGCGCGTGTGTCTCCTGACGACGATTACCTGCACCACCTTCAACACCAGTTGTTGTCAGATCGAAGTTTCCCAATCCATCGGCGGTATAAAGATCATCTCTCTGGTAACGACGAACACGATCAATGTGATAACGAGCACCAGCAACCAATGAGTGTTCAACGCTCCCAGTCAGGAAGTCAAACTGTCCAGCTGACTGGATACCATAGGAAACATAATCGCGGTTGTTGGAACGAACACGAAGCGTTCCCGCCCCTGTTCCCTGAATGGCCGCAAGAGCATTCGCTCCGAGCACACCATCCGTGGGATGACTTGCTCCTAGAAGAGCCTGGTGCAAAGAGATATTGGAGGTTCCACCGCCACCACTCGCGATACTACGAAGATCATGCGCCTTATACCAATTCCGGTTAAAATGGTTATAGTAGGCCGAGGTCTCGAACTTGACGTTCTCTGACGGCTCAACTAACCACTTAAGATAAGTCCGGGTGTGCTGGGTATCGATATTGTCAAACTGTGAAGCGGCATAACGATCAAATGGATTTTTTCGCCTATCAGTTTCGGTCAGGCCAAGGTAGCTCTCATTGGCATCAAAATCGGTATAACCCACTTTGAATTCAAAACGCTGCTCCACAGCACTGTCTGGCTCCCAGAAAAGTTTGAGCATAGGCTCGATACGCTGAAAACCCGTATCGGTCCCGGAGCCTTGGATATTACGGAAACCGTCACTCCGTGAGTAGAACGTTTCCAATACATATCCAAATTTACCTTTTTCAGTCTGAACAACATCACCATAGTAAGCATGCCCAAGAAGAGTATTATCACTACCGTATGTCAGCTTTGCATAGAAATTGTGATCTTCTGGCACCTCCGTTGAGAGATAGTTGATCACACCTCCCGTGGTATGAGGCCCATACTTGACCTGACTCGATCCCTTCAAAATTTCAAGACCTCTCATTCGGCCAGCATTAGGTGAATAGTAAGCTGAAGGTGCGGAATAAGCGGCAGGAGCAGACAACACGCCGTCTTCCATAATTGTCACCTTGCTAGAACGGCTACCATCAACTCCACGTATTGAAATGTTTGGAAAATGACCAAAGCCATCCTCTTCACGAACATACACGCCGGGCACCTTTGCCAAGATACGGTTAATGTTAGGATTACCATGCTTCCGAATATCTTCAATATCGAGATAAGCCGCAGATCCGACCAGATCAAGAACGCGATCTTTTCCGCCCACCACCGTGAGAGGTGAAAGCTCACCGTCATCGGCATTTGCTGTTGAGAGAGCTGATATTGCAGCTAAATTTCCCAGACTGAATACAGCGAGGGCCATTGTTTTTTTCATGTGATTATTCATTTTTTGTAAAATTAGAGGTGAATATCGCCGCAAAAATGCACGGCGAGGACTTGTTATTGCGATTGATTCTCAATAGCAAGGTTTTTCTGTAAGAAATCTTATTTTTTTCACTTGCTGGAAACGTCCGACTAACCGCTACTCATCCCGACATGTTTGCACCCAAGTGGAAAAAGGAAGCCCAGCTTCTCGACAAGGCGGCCAAGAAGTTCTTGAACTACAAACGCGACCTGCTGGAGGAAAAGCAGATTGCAGAGATTGAGTCGCGTCGTGACGACCTACGCAATGCTCGTAAAGCCAGTGATAAGGAGAAGTGTGATGAAGCCTCGAAACAACTCCAAGCCACTTGTGAAAACGCCCTCCCCCGCCAGCAGAGCCAAGGTTGGCTAGAGGAAAACCTCGAGGTTATCTTTGTAGCGATCGTCATTGCGTTAGGACTGCGCGCCTACGTTGTGCAGCCGTTCCGTATTCCCACAGGCTCAATGCAGCCGACCCTAAATGGCATTGTTGCCACACCTTTAGAATCTCCAGATGACTTTCCTAACCTTGCCGTAAGAACTATGCAGCGAGGCACACACGGACGTAGTTATGTCGATCTCGTGTTAAAAGAAGACAAACGTCTACGTGAAGTTAACCCGGTAGTTGAGTCACAGTTTCTGCATTTCTTCACACGGACTTACATTTACTTCGACGATGGTTCGAAAGTCACCTTCCCTGGACCTAAAGCTGCTCTGATGAATCGGAATGGCATGGGCTTCGGTAGTGTTTGTGGTTACCCGACCCGCGACATGAGCGAGGAAGAGCAGCAGCAGTTCCGACTCGAAGCGCAGACGACACTGCAATCAGAAATGTCCTTTGAGGGAGCCAAGAAACGAGATACGCCCTTCACAAAGCCCAAGCTCACCGCCGGCACCGTGATTGCGCGTGGCTATATCGATACTGGCGACCTGATTTTGGTCGACAAAATGTCCTATCACTTTCGCCGCCCCAGCCGCGGAGAGGTCTTTGTTTTTGATACCCGAGACATTAAAAAAATCCACAGTGATGCCGCGAAAAGCGGAGGTGTTGCTGGCTCCCACTACATTAAACGCCTTGCCGCAGTGCCTGGTGATGAGCTTCACGCCGTGGGCCTAGATCTCTATATCAATGGGGAAAGAGCAACCGAGCCAGGATTTGTTCGAGTGATGAGCCTGGAAAACGGCTACCACGGTTACGGGGCCAGCCAGAAGCTCACCGAGGGCAAGACTTTCAAAGCCAGAAAATCTAACATACCTGGAATGAATGAGTATATTGCCTTGGGTGACAATAGCTTTAACTCATCAGACTCTCGGAATTGGGGGACAGCCAAAGAATTCAACGTAATTGGCCCTGCCGCCTTCACTCTCTGGCCCTTTAAGAGCGGCCATTGGGGTATAATTAAATAGTGAATTCCGAATAGTGAATTCATATCCTGACTAATCATCGCCTGCATTCACCATTCTAAATTCACTATTCTAAATTCTCATGTCTTCATCTCGAGAAATCACCCGTAAGGCTAAGTCGAATCTGGCCTTTGCTCTCTCTTGTTTACCCAAGGAGCGCAAGCGGGACATGATTACATTCTATGCCTTTTGTCGCGTCATCGATGATCTCGCAGATGATCTCGATGTACCTATTGAAAACAGGATCCATGGTCTGTCACAATGGCGTAATGGCATCGAGAAAAGTTTTGACCGACCCGATGAGCTTCAAATTGAGGTTACTGAACTGATCAAGCGATATTCGATTTCCAAACAACCCTTTCTTGATCTAATTGATGGTTGTTCCTCAGACCTTGAGCCGCAGCGATTCGAGACTTGGGAGGATCTTAAAAATTACACCTATCGCGTCGCAAGCTGCGTGGGAGTTATCTCAATCCAAATTTTTGGATGCACACACGCCGACTCAGAAAAATATGCGATATCGTTAGGTCATGCACTACAGCTCACCAACATTTTACGCGACGTAGAGGAAGATTTCCGCAATGGAGAACGGATCTACCTCCCCACGGAGGATTTTTTAAGTTTCGATTACTCCGAGGAAGATCTAGCGGCTCACACCCATGATCAAAGATTCATCGATATGATGACCTATCATGCCGATCGGGCTGAAGAGCTCTTTCAAGAAGCTATTGGATACATTCAACCCGAAGATGCAAAAGCTCTGAAAGCAGCCGAAGCTATGAGAAAAATCTATCATGGGCTACTGCAAAAAATGCGTGCTGATAACTTCCAAGTTTTCACCCAGCGCTATTCACTCTCGAAGGCCAAAAAAACAGCCATTCTGCTCAGTACCCTCATCGGAAAATAACGATTTCATTTCTTGATAGCCAGAATTTGATTTCCCCGTATAATAACTCCGAATAATCTATCGCTACGAACGTCAAAGCATCGTTACCAATCATTGATCTATTTATGAAAACCCAACACATCACACTCCTTACTATCGCAGCGGCGGCACTCGCCTCATGCGTCCCTACTCCTGCTCCAAATCCTAATGCCCCAGGCTTTACACAAGCTCCTGGTTCAGAAGTTCCAGCTCCTAAAGTGGCGAGCCAAAGGAGAGTTCCTATGGGCCATCCCGACCCACAAGGAAGGCCTAACATGGTAGTCAGTCCCTTTCGCCCCTACAACATCATCGATGTTAAAGGCTACCGCAGTGGTGACATCGTAGGCGACCCCTCTACGGCCAAAGTTAACGCTACCACAGGCAAGCTCGATACAAACACCTCTAAACGCTTCCGCATTCCATAAATCGAGCAGACATTCTCTTGTAAAAAGATCCTCCCCCTCACAAACTTAATGCAGGGGGAGGATTTTTTTGTCATCGGGAAGTTTTTATCACAACTCTGGGCTTATTCATCGCTTCTATCATCAACGTCACACTTATCTACATGTCAGGCTCACCAAGATCACGGAACAACCACGGGGGGGCAATCATTGCCTTCGCTGGCGTGATCTGCTTGATACCGTCGTGCCAGCCTGGAGGAGCACCATCGACTCAAACCAAGATTGCCATACCTACGGCATGGAAGGCCTCCAACCAGAGCGTGTCCTCACGGATCAGCAAAGGCTGGATTAAAGACTTCAATGACTCCCGACTGCCAAAGCTGGTTAACGAAACCATGACCAACAATCCCAGCCTTCTGGCCACGGCGGAACGCCTCAAAGCATCCCGAGCCAGTGTGGTTCGCTCCCGAGCCAACAGAATGCCATCAGCCAGCACCTCTGGATCAGCCAGCAGGAGCCGCACCAATGCAGATGCGGCAGGAGGCACACGAAGCTACTCAACCAGCCAAAACATCAATGTGGGAGTTAGCTGGGAAATTGATCTCTGGGGTCGACTTCGTAATCTCCACACAGCATCACAGGCTGACTACGATTCAACAGTGGCCGATTTTCGAGCCACTCGCCTATCTCTGGCTGCCAATACCGCCAGCTTATGGTATAATCTGATTAGTGCGGAGAATCAGGTCAAACTAGCCACGGAGACACTGGCCAGCTACGGCAAGGTGGTCAAAGTTATCGAGCGCAACTACAAAGCCGGCACCGCCCGGGCACTCGATCTTCAGTTATCCAGAAACAATGTTTACAGCGCCGAACGCGTCCTTAGATCCCGCCTTCGCAGGAGAGATGATGCCAGACGAAATCTCGAAATCATCCTCGGCCGTTACCCCAGTGCGGCCATCACAGCCCCCACTGATTTACCCAGCTTCAGGCAAACAACTCCAGCAGGAATCCCCTCTGACATGATCAATCGCAGACCTGATCTTGTGCAGGCGAGGAAACGACTGGAATCATCCTTCCACCGGGCTCGTGCTGCGCAGAAAAACCTCCTGCCTGCGCTTCGACTCACTGGAAGCTCAGGCACCCGTTCGGCCGATCTTGGCAAACTTCTCGATCCAGGATACCTCGCGTCGTCCATCGCCTCATCGATCAGCCAATCACTCTTCGAGGGTGGCACCCGTCGTGAGGATGCCCGTGCCGCTGTGGCGAGAAACAAAGCTGCCATTCACGATTATTCCAACGTCGCACTCCGTGCCTTCCGCGAAGTAGAATCTGCCTTGGCTTCTGAAAAATGGCTCAAACAACAGGAGTACTACCTGCGAAAAGAACTCGAACAAGCGGCGCTTGCCGAACGACAAGCTGCGCGCGACTACGCCGAGGGCATTGAAGGCGTTGACATCCTCGACCTGCTCGAAACCCAGCGGCGTGCATCCAATGCTCGTAGTTCTCTCATTGAACTGCAAAATCAACGTATCCAGAACCGTATCAATCTGCACCTGGCCCTTGGAGGAGACTTTGCAACTTCCTCGTAACTCCACGGTTTCTCTCTCAGACACGATATCATGCGCATTTTTCTCCACATATTGATCCCCCTTGCCATCCTTGGTATGGGTGTAGGAGCCTTCTATGGGATGAAGGATCTCAAGAAGCTGGAAAAAATCGGACTCACCAAGGGCAAGCCGGGTAAAGGAGGAAAGGCTAAACCCACTGGCGGTATGAGTGGTGCAAAAAAACCAGGCCCGCCCATGATCCGTACCGAGGTTGAACCTCTGATCAAGAAGGACCATACCATCTTGCTACAGAGTCAGGGAGAAGTTCGCACTCACAATGCCACCTCCCTTACCCCTCAAATTAGCGGTCGAGTGTTTCTTATATCAGAGAAATTCGAAGACGGTGCTTACTTCAACAAAGGCGACATTTTACTCGAGTTGGAAACCGCCGACTACCTCACCGAGGTCGCCTCCGCTGAAGCTCAGCTCGCACGCGCAGAGGCAACCTTTGCCCAGGAAGAGGCACGCGCTAAACAAGCCCTCCTCAACTGGAAAGATGCGGGCTTCGATGAGAAACCGAGCGACCTTGTTCTGCGTAAACCCCAACTCAAGGAAGCAGAGGCCAATGTCCACTCCGCCCAATCATCATTGGAAAAATCGCAACGCAACCTAGCCCGCACCAAGGTTCGAGCACCCTACGATGGTCGGGTCAGAAAACGGAATATTGGACTCGGCCAGCAAGTTGGTGCCAGCACCGCACTCGGTGAAATATTTTCCACCGCATTAGCTGAAGTCAGACTCCCGCTCACCACCCGAGACCTCGCCTACTACACCCCACCTAACAAACCAGGCAGCACCACAACGCAAAACAGCGTCATCTTCACATCCATCCTTGGCATCGAAGTGAACGGCGAGGCATCACTATGGAAGGGCACCATTTTACGAGCCGAAGGTGAACTGGACAAGGACTCACGTCAGCTGTTTGTTATTGCCCGCATTGAGGATCCCTTCGGACTTAAATCGGACAAGGCGGCGCTCTTCATTGGACAACCCGTGCGCGCAACGATCCCCGCCAAAACCCTCAAGGACATTTACGTTATTAGGCGCAAGCACCTCAGCGGGCTCAACGAAGTGCTGGTGATCCGTAATAAACTTCTAACACGTGTCTCCTTCACACCTATCTGGTCAAGCCCCACCTTCATGATTACCCGTGACGGAATCGAGCCAGGTGACCTTCTGACCACCACCCGACTCCCCTATGCGCCAGAAGGATCACCTGTGGAAATCATCACCGAGCCAACAACGATCAAAGTAGATCAGGCTCACGCTGGAAAGTCTCGTCGTAGAGGCCACGGCCACGGTCACTAAATCTGGCCAGCCTTTCCTCGTATATTCACACCTGACACCCGTTCCCTTTTTATCTCATGCTCCGCTGGTTCGCACGCAACGATTACGCCGCCAACTTCCTGATGGTGGCTATTTTGCTGGGTGGAGCATACTCACTTTGGTTTAAAGTCTCCACCGAAGTCACTCCGGCTTACCGCATGTCCACCATCTGGATCACCATCCCGCTGCCGGGTGGCGCACCTAAAGAGGTCGAACAAAAAATCGTTCTGCCCGTGGAAAATGCCCTCAAAGGCCTACCCGACATCAAAAGCATCTCCGCGGACGCAAGGAAATCAAGCGCCCGCTTCTACATCGACGCCAAGGACGGCGTCGATATTGACAAATTACGGACGGATATTGAATCACGTATCGACAGCATCAGCACCTTTCCCCGTGAAATGGAACCACCCCGGGTAAGAATCCCGGATACTGCCGAATGGATGGAGGTCATCTCTGTGGTCGTTTCCGGCAATATGTCGGAGAAAAACCTGCAGACCGCGGCCAGGCAAGTCCGTGACGACCTGACGGCACTGCCCGGAATTTCCAAATGCGACATCATCGGCACACGCAGCAGCGAGATCGCCATCGAGATCAACCAGGAAACACTCAAGGACTACGGGCTCACTCTCGATGCCGTTTCGCGTGCTATCCAGCAAAACTCTGTCGATCTCTCAGCTGGCACCATCAGCTCCGACGCCGCCCGAGTTCTCCTCCGCTCCACCAATCAGGCACTGGAACGTGAGCAATTTGAAAACATCATCATTAGACGTGGCGATGGTGCCGAGATCAAACTCCGTGACGTCGCCACCGTCAAAGATAGCTTCGATGAACAACGCAAGATCAGCCGAATCAATGGCAAGAGGGCCATTCTCATCGAGGCCAAACGACTAGACGGAGAAAGCGCGCTCAAGATTGCCGACACCGTGCACGCCTATGTCGCAGAGGCCTCCACCCGCTTCCCCCAAGGCGTCGAGCTCCACACCTGGGACGATGACTCCGTCAGCCTGCGCGGCCGCATCTCCACACTCTTCTGGAACCTCCTCCAGGGCTGTATCCTTGTTTTTCTCATCCTCGGTATCTTCCTCCGGCTCTCCCTCGCCTTCTGGGTCGTGCTCGGCATTCCTGTCAGTTTTGCCGGAGCATTCCTGCTCATGCCCACACTAGGCATCACGGCAAACATCATGAGCCTGTTCGGGTTCATCATTGTGTTAGGTATCGTGGTCGATGATGCCATCGTCACCGGTGAACACATTTTTTCCAAACTCAAAACCGGGATGGATCCGCTTGACGCAGCAGCCACTGGAGCCAAGGAAATCGCCGTACCTGTCACCTTCGGCGTGATCACGACCATCGTTGCATTTGTCCCGCTCGCCTTCCAAACTGGATGGATGGGTACGCTGGCGAAACAAATCCCCTACGTTGTCATCCCGGTACTCATCTTCTCCCTGATCGAATCCAAATTCGTTCTACCCTCACACCTCAAACACCTCAAGATCAACCGGACAGGCCGAAACCCCATCACCCTGCTCCAACAAGGAGCCACCCGAATGCTGGAAGGATTTGTCGCCAAAATCTATCAACCCCTGCTCGAACTCAGCGTCCGCTACCGCTACATCTCCCTCGCCATCTTCGCAGCCATTGGCCTTGGTAGCGTCGGGTTCATGTCCAGCGGCGCGATGGGATTCCAGTCGGTCCCATCCGTCGACCGCTACTATATCTACGCCCGCCTCCACATGTCAGATGGGGCAAGCTTCGATGACACCGACGGCAAAGTCCATGAAATCACGCAAGCTGCTTACAGCCTGAGGGAGCAATTCACCGATGGTGATGGCGGCCCTAGCCTCATCGGAAATGTTATGTCGTCCACTGGCGGCTGGCCGAGCTGGGGGCGGTCCAGCGATACTCAGGGGTATGTGCTTGTGGAAATCACGCCCCCTGGAAGCCGCGAGTTTCCCGGTCCGAAAAACCAGGTCATCGCAGACGCCTGGCGCGATGCCGTGGGCGAGGTCCAGGGAGCCAAGTCGTTCTCCATCCGGACAGAACGCTCGGGTGGCAAACTCATGAAAGAACGTGACGACGTGGAAATTGAACTGCGTGGTCACGACAGTGAGTCCATGATCCCCGTCGCACTCGAGATCCAGGAGGCACTCAAGGCGACCGATGGCGTCAGAAACGCATCCACCAGCATCGAAAACGCACAAAACGAGTTCCTGATCACCCTACGCCCGTACGGCCGCGACCTCGGGCTCACCCAGGAAAACCTCGCTCGCCAAGTCAGGCGCGCATTCTATGGTGAGCAGGCACAACGCATTCAACGTGGCGAGGAAAGCATCCGAGTCATGGTCCGCTTCCCCAAGGAGCAACGCGAATCGCTGCACACACTCGACCAACTCCAAATCACGTTACCTAACAAATCAACGACCAGCCTCAACTCGGTTGCCGTGATCTCGAAAGGGTTTTCACCCCCGTCCATTAACCGCCGCGATGGCGCCAGGATTTACACTATTTCAGCCGTCCCGATGAACTCCGATACAAACCTCTCACAAATCGGAGAAGACATCGCGCCCAAACTCGATGCCATCACTGCAGCCCACCCCGGCATTAGTTGGAGGTTCGATGGTATGCTTGCCGAGGATGCTGAAAACAAAACCCGGCTCTGGGTCTCGGTAGCCGCTCTGCTCCTCACCCTCTACGCCCTGTTAGCCATTCCGTTCCGATCGCTAACGCAACCAATTTTTGTGTTGATCGCCATCCCCTTTGGCGCCGTCGGGGCCATCATCGGCCACGTCCTCCTAGGTATCACCCCCTCTTTCCTCAGCCTCTTCGGAATGCTCGCGCTCGCCGGCATCGTAGTCAACGATTCGCTGGTAATGGTAGACTTTACGAATCGCAGACGCCTTGACGGAGCCAACGCCTACGATGCCGTAATCAACTCCGGTTCATCGCGTTTCCGACCTATCCTACTTACATCACTCACAACCTTTGCGGGGCTCATGCCGTTGATCTTTGAACGATCCATCCAGGCTCAGTTCCTCATCCCTATGGCTGTCTCAGTCGCATTCGGTATTCTGTTTGCCACCTTCATCACCCTTTTCCTCATCCCCTGCGCCTACATGGCCACTGAAGATATTAAGGGCATATTTAAAAAGGCCTTCAATTGGTATACCCGACCTTTTAGGGGTGGGGAGTCTTGAAGTCGGGGAGTCTGCTCCGCAAGTTCTCCAAATCTTTCCGTGTAATCCGTGTGTTCCGTGGTTAAATCTCTTCACGAAACAATGGATTCACTCTTTCCAGAATCGGTTCCCGCTGCGACGGGACCCGTAGCAGCAACGGATGACGCACCCTTGGCCGCGCGGATGCGGCCCCGCACCTTGGATGAGGTGGCTGGGCAAAAACACATTCTCGGCGAAGGCACGCTGCTGCGTCGCGCTATCGAGGCTGATCGGTTTTCTTCACTCATCTTTTATGGCCCACCGGGAACTGGGAAAACGACATTAGCAACGGTGATTGCGAATAGCACCGACAGTCGGTTTGAGATGCTCAATGGTGTCGAATCCAATGTCGCTGAAATCCGGGAAAAAATATCCCAGGCTCAAAAATGGCGTCAACTACGCGATCAAACGACGATTTTGTTTATCGACGAGATCCATCGATTTAATAAAGCTCAGCAGGACGTACTGCTTCCCCATGTCGAACGAGGCACAGTGCGATTTATTGGAGCCACTACCCATAACCCGTATTTTTATGTCAACTCACCGTTGGTATCGCGGTCACAGATTTTTCAACTCGAGCCCATCCCCAACGATGAACTGATTGCGCTTATTCGTCGTGCACTCAATGACAAGGAGCGCGGTATGGGGACCTTGAACATCACTGCCGATGATGACGCGCTGGCCCACATTGCCGAAAAAAGCGATGGCGATGCTCGTCGTTCACTCACGGCACTCGAGCTGGCAGCCCTAACAACACCTGAAACTGATGGTGGCAGTATCCACATCACACTGGCGGTGGCTGAGGAATCGATCCAGCAAAAGGCCATCGTTTACGATGCCGATGGTGATGCGCATCACGATACCATTTCTGCCTTTATCAAATCGATCCGCGGCTCAGACCCTGATGCGGCTCTCTACTGGCTAGCTAAAATGCTGACCGCTGGTGAGGACCCGAGGTTTATTGCTCGTCGGATCGTTATTTCAGCCAGTGAGGATATCGGACTTGCGGATTCCAATGCCTTGCGCGTCGCCATGGATGCTCAGCAGGCTTTTGAATTCATCGGTATGCCTGAGGGGAGGATCCCTCTCGCCCACGCTACCGTTTACCTAGCCACCGCACCTAAGTCGAATAGCGCTTACGCGGCACTCAACGAAGCCATGCACGACGTCAAGGAAGGCCGAACTTTAGCTGTGCCCGAGCATCTGCGAACCAAGACACGTAAAAAACTAGCCAAAGCATCAGGTGCCAGTGATGAAGCTCTGCAGTATCATTACTCTCACGACTACGAGGAAAACTATGTCCCTCAGGCCTATTTACCCGAAGGAAGAACTTACTACACGCCTACTGAAAACGGGCTGGAAAAGAGGATCAAAGAACGCCTCGATTTTTGGAGGAATCAGTTTAAGGAATCGCGCTAAAATCACGCCCCCTTGTCAATCCCACACCCTAATCTAGCAGGCGGTTGGTTTCGCCAATGAGATAAAGCGGCAACGAAATCAATTCAAACGGATCTGACTGCTTGGATGCAACGGCGGATGAAACCATGCAGCGGCTCGGAATATCGGTGTTAAATCGAACCGCACGGGTAATACCCTTTTCCGCCGCAAAAATATGAAGGGATTTCAGCGATCCTACTTTTCCGGCCTTGATTTCAAACGGGACAACCTGCGCCCCATGGGCGAGCAGGTAATCGACCTCCGCTGAAGAACTGCGTTGCTCTCGGTTCCAGTAGTAAAGTTCCGGATCGGCGTAACTCTCCCCACTGTAGAGCAGGTGTTGACCGGCAAACTGTTCGGCGACAGCTCTGGCAGTTATGATAAAATATAAGGTTTAAATATCATAGATGTGATATTTATCAGTGTTAAAATGCGAGTGTGGCGGTTTAACGAAGAGGGAAATGGCTGAAGATAAGACGAGTAATACGGAAAGCAGGGGCTTCATAGTTCGTAAACCTTAAGTAATTACAGCTCAAGGCTAAAGGCTGCTCATGATAATGCCTGAGCGAGTCGCAACGCATGCACATTGGTGACAACATCATGCACGCGGTGCAGTTTGATTCCGCTTCGATAAGTCATCGCAGTGATTGCAGCAGTGACGGCATCACGTTTCTTCGGATCATCTTCATCAGTGAGGACTCCGATAAACGATTTGCGCGAAACACCTAATAAAATGGGTCGATCTTCCTGTAGTTCGCTAAGGTGACGAAGGAGTTCAAGGTTATGCTCGAGGGTTTTCCCAAAACCAATACCTGGGTCAAAACAAATGCAGTCGGGGTCAATTCCTTGTGACGTTAACGTAGCTAGGCGCTCTTTAAAAAACGACTTTACGGCGGCGACGACGCCACCTTCATTTTCATAGCTTGGATTCTTCTGCATTGTGCGCGGTTCGCCTAGCATGTGCATGATGCAGATGCCTACCCCTGATTCAGCACAAAGTGGAATCATTTCCTCGTCTCGTAAACCGGTGACGTCATTCACAATATCCGCTCCGGCCTCGATGGCGGCGGCCGCGACGATCGATTTCGAGGTATCGATGGAAATCAGCACATCCGTCTCGTTTCTCAGAGATTTGATCAGCGGGATGGTGCGATTCATCTCCTCTTTTACGCTAACTTCAGCCGCTCCAGGGCGGGTGGATTCGCCTCCAATGTCGATAATTCCAGCTCCCTGCTCGACCATCTCCAGAGCCCTGCCGAGGGCCGCCCCCCCTTGAGAATGCTTACCTCCGTCCGAAAACGAGTCGGGGGTTGCATTCAAAATCCCCATCACCATACCGTGATGAGTGAGGTCAATTGTGCGGTGGCGTGTCTTCCAGATCATAATCTGATGGCTTGAAATCTAAGTCTACGTGGGTAGATTCCACGGACACACCTATGAACACAACACTTAAAAACCACATACTGGGCTCGATGACTAAGGCCGCAATGGGAGCGATCCTGCTGCCACTGCTTGTCTCAGCTGGTCAACTCCAGGCACAAGCGGCGGGAGCCCAAAAAAAATATGATTCCAGTAAAAACGTGCGCATCATGCGTAACGAGAACGGGTCATACACCGAATTCAAACGGAGTTCCGATGAGCGAGTCATCGAGCGCCGCACCTATGGTGATCGCTCCGGCGGTAGTGGCGACCGCGTACTACACATGAGCATTATTTACCGCAAAGACATCTATGGCAAACTCCGCAGTGGTATTGTCTATGATGGGTCTGGGAAAAAACTCTACCGAGTCGTCTATGGCTATCACAAGCAAACTGGAGCTCTCGTAGCAGAGGACATGTTTGATGCTCGAGCAAAACGCACGAAGACACTAACAGATGAAAAAACAGGCCTTCCCTACGAAAAGGAATATCCCGTTAGATACCTTAGGTACCGCTATGATGCTCAGGGTCGTCAGTTAAAGCCAGTTGTATTCTGTCTCCCTCCAGGCAAAAGAGCCGAAGAACTTTTTGGTAAAGACGGCTCCACCCACTCTGACCCATGGTCAAAAAACAGAGGCAGGACCATTAATCCCAATGCGCGCCCCACCCGATAATGGGTTATCTGGTTAAGCGCTAAGAGTGCTCTAAAATTGCGCAAATAACCTTTCAGAGTCTGTCGCTTATTCAGCGGCGGGCTCTCTTTTTTTCAAGTAGTCTGGAAACTCCTTATTCAGAGTCTTGAGGTAATGTTTTGCCTCTTCCGTATCTTCCTTTTTGAGGAGGGCGCTATAAGACTTAAAGAGAGCTTCTGGACGAAGTTTTTTATCGTCTACAAACAACTGCACCACGACCACGTAGTAGGCGGAGGCGGCAACGAAGTCTTTATTATTGTAGGCAATGTCGCCGAGGATCATTCGAAGGTCGGCATTGACCCTACCTTTGGGTCTGAGTTGTAAACCCTCCTCGGCACATTTCTTGGCATCCTCAAGTTTTTCTAAACCAAGGTAAGCTTCGGACCGATCTAATAAAGTTTCAGCCTTCCAGAATGGCTGCTCTACGACATCGAGGAAATTCTTAGTTGCCACAAGCGCCTGCTCGTATTCCCCTGTTTCCACACAGGCCTTACCGAGCATTTTCCAGAATGTCTTCGGCGTCTCACGAGGCTCTTGCAAAGTCACGCCCAGCGTCAAATACCGCTGACATTCATCCATCTCACCCGCATTGAAGCATTGCACACCCAGCCATCTGAAAATCGGGGCTGGGATATTATCTTGCTGATTCAGTTTCCGGATGAAATCGATCGCCTTCTGAAGTCGATCCTTATCCTTCATCGAATAGGAGCTGTAAACGATCAGCATACCACAGTTAAAACCGTATTTGGGTGGATCGAGACGACTCGCTTCCTCCAGAGCTGGAATAGCTTCCTGATAATTCTTCAGCTGATAATTACCCCAGCCAATCCAGTAGTGAGCATTCGCGGTGGTGTCTTTTTTAAGATCAGGAAACCCCTTAAGCATCGCATCATAGCGGCGGATCATCTCCGGGTAATCTTGATCCTCTTTTTTAATCCGTGCGCTATTCTGCCAAGCGAGGGCCGCCAGTTTATCCTTGGGGAAGCCTTGAATAAGAAGATCAAAATCTTTCAGGGCCGATGCTCGGTCGCCTAGGGCTAGGTATGACTTACCACGCCGCGCCATGACATTGGGGGCGCGTTCGTCTTCTGCATAGTTGACCAAGAAATGGCTAAAGCTGCGGACCGCGCCATTATGATCGCCTGATATGGAGAGACACCAGCCACGTTTATAAAACAGGTTCGCCCGGTTTGATTGGCCGATGATGGTGGCATCAATTTGGTTGTAGCCGGCGGCGGCTTCTCGATGTTTGCCGGCATCAAACAAGGTTTCGGCCTTCATCAGGAGGGACTTGTGAATTCTCTCGTGTTTGGGATTCTGTTTCTGATAGATCTCAAGAAAAGCGTCCACCTGCATCGGGATATTGGCCCCTTTGATATTGTAGAAACACAGCAAGCGGAAGTATCCCGCTTCAAATGCCTCTGGAGAAAGTGGCACCTGGCGCTCAGCCTGAGCAAACAACTTGATGGCCTCGTGGTAAAATTTCAGTTGGTAGGCGCTTCTTCCCGCGATAGCAAACTTCACTGCTTCCGTCGCTGGAGCACCTGCATGATTCCCACGTTTTAGCACATCCAGAACACCTTGATAATTCTTGGCGGTATACATGCTATTCATCAAAGCGGCTTGTGCACTAGGCTTAAACTTTTCCTCTTTTGAAAGTAATACCGATTTAAAACAACGGTCTGCCGTTTCGGTATTCTTCTTCTTGAGTGCCAACAAACCCACATTCAATGTGGCTTCCATGCGCAGATTGGCAGCTACCCCGGGAAGCATCAGGGTCTCAAACCTCTGCATCGCCTTTTCGTCATCCTTCTTGCCCAAATAGAGGTGACCAAGCTTGAGTTTGGCATTTTCGCGATAGTTCGGTGGAGCACCCTGTGCTTCTTCGATTTTGGAATAGGAACGGATCGCCATGTCCGTCATACCAGCATATCGATAACATGAGGCTTCCTGATACCTACCACGGTAGCGCTCCTTCGCGGTAGATGCCATGGTAGCGACTCGCCCAAAATGCACTGCCGCTTGGCCGTATTTTTTTTGTGACACGGCGTCGTAACCAAGTCTGTTCGAGGCGAGGGCTACGTATCGGCCCTTGCGATAACGGTTGACCACACTGTGTAGGACGCGTTTTCCATCGTCTAGCGCGCCGGAATGATAATAACACTCACCTAGATAATAGGTGGCTGCGGCTGTATTGGCGTGTTTTGGAAACCGCTGCAGGTATGCATTCAGCCGAGGAATGGCCCGCTTGTAGGCGTTGGCTCGTAGAGAAGGGTCTTGCTCGCCATTTGCCTGTCGATAGAGCTGTTTGCAAAACTCAAACTGATCCTGCCCGGGGTCAGCCACTAATGGCGCATTCTGGGCCGCAGCTTCAGGCACAAGCAGGGTCAGCCAAACAGAAGGCCCGACAGCGAGGGCAAGTATCAGGGGAAATAGGCGCATAGAGGAAAAGAGGTATCTATTAAGTGGACAGACCGACACACTAAGAAGTCACAGCAGAAAAGCAATCAAAGCCAACAGAATATGCGATAATATCGGTTATGGCGCCGCAGGTTTAGAAGCAAAACTCACATTGGTGAGGCCGGAGCTCTTGCTAAGCTTAACGGCATTAACCACCATTTGATAAGGAGTCAGTGCGTCGGCCTTGATCACAATCCTGCGCTGTGGGGTTACCGCAGCCACAGCCTTGAGTTCTTTCACTAACGCAGGTCCGGTGAGTTTTTTACCCACCAATTGATAAGATCCATCGGAATTCACCATGATTTCCAGAGGCTGAACGCCTTTGGCTGGTTTCACGGGAACTGCAGGAATCGGCTGGGCTGGCACCAGCATCGGTTTTGCGGGTACCGGCGCTGCCCCAATAGCACGGGCTTCAACCCTATGATCGACCTTTACCCCTGCGTAAAAAAAGCCACCGACAACGATCAAAACAATCTTCACTGGGGCTGGCAGAGCAATAAATAGAGTGAGGAAAAAGGATGATTCCATGGTGTTTTTTGGAGGAGGATTGGGTTTGATGGCACCCAACATACGTTGGCATAGAGGCTAGATTAATTTTGCTTGCGCTGAACCTGTGTGGCAAATGAAATATTTGGAATGCCGGCTTTTTGGCAGATATCGATCACCTCGACAATCTTCTGATACTCCACTTTACCATCACCTCGAATCCGGATTGCCTGATTCTTGTGCACGGCGGCAATACGGGTCAGTTTGGCAAAAAGCTGGTCCTGAGTCATTTCAGCATTATCCACGATCACGCTGCCGTCCTCACGCACGTTGACGATAATTTCGCCCACCGTTTGCTTCGCGTCTGCACCTTCCTCAGCAACAGGGACAGAAACATTCAGTTCCCTCTCACTTTGAGAGAACTGCATGGTGGCGATAAAGAAAATCAGTAACAGAAAGACAACATCGATCATCGGCGCCAAGGGAAAGACGGCGATATCGGGCTCGCTGGTATGGAATTTCATCGGGGGGAAATAAGCTGTTCAATTACATCCCGTGGATCTCTGGGCTGTCATTTGAGGGGCGTGATACTGGAACGGGCATGACTCGAGAGTCTCTTTCTTCGCGACGTTGGCTCTCGTGTCTACCCTGATCGTAGCCCTGATCGTAGCCCTGACTCTGACTCTGACTCTGACTCTGACTCTGACTCTGACTCTGACTCTGACTCTGTCCATGTCCATGTCCATGTCCATGACCGTGAACTTCACCGGAATAGACCGGCTGGGGAGTCGCACCACCTCGGCGGTTATATTGGGCCGACAGTAATGCCATCAGATGAGTTGCGGCAGCTTCGAGCTCAGCGATGTATTTCTGAACACGTCCACGGAAAATTGAGTAGAAAATGACTGCAGTGATACCAATGACCAAGCCACTCGCAGTGGTGACCAGTGCCTGATAAACACCCTCGGCCAGCTTATTGGCATGCACACCCTCGTAATTACCACTGGCGATTTCCATGAATGCACGGATCATACCGATCACAGTTCCCAAAAGACCCGCCATGGGTGCGATGGTTCCAACATCGTTGAGGTAACTGATTCGGTGCGTCAGGATACCCGCTTGGCGGGACCCCTCTGCCTGAGCCACCTCACGAACCTCTTTAAAGGTAGTGCCGGTGTTCTTGGTCATAAAATCGAGCGTTTTCTCGGTGATGCGAGCGACACTTTGGTTCTGTCGGTTACAATGTGCCACCAGCCCAAGATAATCACGTTTCCGGATCAAGGCCTCCGCAGCGTTCATAAACTTATCACTCACCACAGCATTGCGGCGGATGGTAAGGAAATAGAGTAAGATCAGCACCAGACAGATCACCGAGAGCAGAGCCAGCGGATACATCATAAATCCTCCCATCGAGAGAATCTCAAGGATGTCCTTATTGACTGCCGCTTCGGGGGCCGCTGGAGGATCGGCAGCAAGTGCGCTCTGTGCCGTGGCCAACATCACAACGGAAGAAAGGCCAAAAGTTAAAATAGAAGATTTCATAGAAATTGTTTCGCGGTTATTGTAGTCCGATTTCCCTTGGTTGCAAGCGTGAGAAATCCCACTGCTGTATGCCTAAACAAGGCCATATGACAGATCAACCCCCCAGTTAAGGCTGTTTTACGTGATTCTAAGCCCAAGTCTTCCTCTCGGATCTCGTCTCATCTGCCATTAAGTGAGCACAGCTTAGGTGCTTTACCGACTGCGCCTCGGAAGAAAAGCCAGCCCAGTGAACCGTCGAGGTATGAGATGCCAAAATCCATCGGTTATCGTGTATCATAAATAATTCTATTTACTATTTAGTTCAGCCATTGCCTCGGCGAATCCTTTGCCGATTTGAGCCATGATTTTGCCTGAGCCTAGGTAGTGGTAGCCAGCATTGGACACCCCGATTTCGAGTGATTTCAACTCTCGCTTAGAGAACTCCTTTTTCCTAAGTTCAATACGCAAGGCCTGCGCCTCTTTACCATTGAGCTTCTTCGAAGATTGAGCCTTTTTCACCTCACCTTTGATCTTGGAATCGCGTTTAATCAACCCCTCCAGTTCCATATCCCAGTAGTTTTCGGTTAGCACCGCCGCAACGTTACCTTTAAATTCCGGTAAACTGGCTGGTGCAGCCATGGCCATACGAAAGTTCTGATGGGTCGATTTGTAACGTTGCTGATCCGGACCATACTTGTCGACGGGACCGCCAACCCCAAACACACCGATGACGATAGGAAGCTTTGGAGTAGAAAGATCCTTGCGTATGTCGCGAATAAAATGCCCCATCACTTCGCTGTAGTCATCATATCCTCCTGGGCGACTTCGATCCGGATAGGTTCCGCTAGCAACCATATCATTCCAGCCCTGGAACCAGACAAGACCACTCAACTCATGGCCTTGTTTGGGATCATACTCAGGATACACCTTCTCGATATTCGACAAAACCGATTTCACATGAGCTAGAGTCAGCCGATAGTAATGACCTGTCGCTTTCTCTTTATCAGCCTTGATCGCTTTAAGATCCTGGCCCCTTTTCTTAAAATTTCCGAGGTCCGCTTCACTAAACTTATAGGGCCCGGCACTCGGCGTCCGAAAATCTGTGTGCAAACTTTTGCCACCCCAAGCCGCCTTAATGATCAGGATTGGCTCTCCTAATTGTTTTTGCATCGTGATGCCAAATGTGAGTTCAGGACCAATTTTATTATCATCCGCCCCAAAGCCAGCTGTCAGGGCCCCTTCCTTCATAACTTTGGTCGAAAGATATGAGATCCAGACATCTTTACATACTCGCGGAGTGCCATCGGCATTCTGCATTTCGCGGAGTAGTGGATCCGTTTTCGGGTCCATGCCAATATGCTCAAAAGTCGTTATCTTGGCATGCCCCTGCATGTTGGACTGCCCGACCAATACAAATACCTTGAGCGGCTTTTTATCCGCTGCCATACATCGACTAGCAGGCAACAGCATACCGACTGTCAATATTAGTGTTGGCAAACTCCGAAGGCTGAAGAGGTAGTGAATGCGCATATCTCTTGCTTTACTGTACATTCGCCCCGATTCTTTCTTCAATCGCCCGATGAGCAATCCCGAGATCCAACAGAAACTCAGAGAAACCCCGCACAAGCCGGGAGTTTATCTGATGAAGGACCGACTCGGCGGCATCATCTACGTGGGCAAGGCTCGCGATTTACGCAAGCGGGTCGGTAACTACTTCATGCCCTCTCGTAAAATGCGCGCCGATATCAAAACCCGCGCGCTCATCGATAGCATCCACGATTTCGACATCCAGATCGTTCGCAACGAGCAGGAAGCTCTCATTCTCGAGAGTAAGCTCATCAAGGAATACCGACCTCGCTATAATATCAGTCTGCGCGATGACAAACGCTTCTACATGGTCAAGGTGCAGCTCGATGCCCCGCTTCCTCGTTTCATGCTGACCCGACTGAAAAAGGACGACGGAGCACGCTACTTCGGCCCTTTCGTCCATTCCACAGCTCTCAAAGCAACACTTGAGTGGATCAACCGTGAGTTCGGTCTGCGTACCTGTCGGCCTAAATCCCCCGGCGAAAAAGAATACCGTCACTGCCACGCCGATATCATCAGAAAGTGCAGTGCACCCTGCATCGGCAAAATTTCAGAGATCGACTACCGTGCTCGGATTGATGAAGTTGTTAGTCTTCTAGAAGGGAAAGGAAAACGTGACCGACTCCAAGGACTACGCGATCAGATGGCGAAGGCTGCCGAGAAACTTCAGTTTGAAAAAGCAGGACGACTCCGCGATATCATCGCCAACTTGGAAAAAACTCTCAGCCCAGCACGAAGTTTTTCTAGGGGGCGAGGAGGTGTGCCCAGCACAGTCAAACCGACCGAAGATTTGATAGAGCTACAGGATGCTCTTGGTTTACCGGACCCGCTGCACATCATGGAGTGTTTTGATATTTCAAACGTGTCGAGTAACCACATTGTAGCATCAATGGTTAGATTTGTAGATGGCGTACCGGATAACCAAGGCTACCGACGCTATCGAATTAAAACAGTGAAAGGCCAAGACGATTTCGCCAGCATGGCTGAAGTTGTTAGGCGACGCTACTCTCGCATCCTATCCGAGAACAATGTGACAGGTTCCGAGGAGACTCAGGAATCCCCTCTCGAAGCTCTACGTCGACTCGCCCGTGAAGGGAAATCACCGCTCCACCTTCCCAACCTCGTTATTGTTGATGGCGGCAAAGGCCAGCTCAGCATGGCTGTAAAAGAACTCCAGAGACTTGGACTGCACGACCTACCCGTCGTGGGCCTCGCTAAACAGCGTGAAGAAATTTTCCGCCCCAGCATCAGTGAGCCACTCCTACTTCCGCACGATACCGGAGCTCTCAAACTGATGCAGCGTATCCGTGACGAGGCCCACCGTTTTGCCAACAACTACAACGAGCTACTTCTAAGACGCCGAGTCACAGAAAGCTTGTTAGACGATTGCCCAGGTATGTCGCCCAAACGCAAAGAAGTCCTGCTTCGCAGATTTGGCTCAATCAAACGCATCCGTAAGGCTAGCACCAAAGAACTCGAGTCCGTTCCTGGTATCGGCAAAAAAACCGCGGAGGATATTTTCCAGTGGTTGCAACCTAAGAAATAAACTGCACCCGTAAACACCAGATACTTAAGATAATGAACAAATACCTTTTTACTCTATTCATCTTAATCTCCAGCCCTCTAACATATGCAGGGCAGTTCAACTGGGAACCGGTTTAAATCAATGGTAAGCCTTATCTGTCAGTTGATCAGCTCAAGACATTCTATAACCTCAATAAGAATCACCCTCGCTGTAGCCAAATTGGCTAAAAATCAATTGGAACAAAAGGGGTTCAAAGACGTACTGACACGAGAGCAAGAGATCACCGTTCCTTTGGCGGATCGAGTTAAACTATTCAACGGAATTAAAGATGCGTTTGTCATTTCGTTGCACTTCAACTCCGGAAAAAAAGAGGCTTCTGGTTATGAAACTTATGTCAGGAGCGCACGCCAGCTTCATCCAGCAAACAATGCGAGTCTGGCGTTAGCCACGGCCGTGCATGGTCGCAGTCTGATGTTTCTCAACAACGCCAAATACGGAAATGATTTTAAAATCAATGACCGAGGTATCCGACGAGCTAGGTTCAGGCTTCTCAAGGATAGCAAGCATCCGGCAATCCTCATCGAGGCTGGGTTTCTATCTAATAAAGCGAGGCTGCTATAATTAGCACCGAAGCTCACCAAAAAGCATTGGCTGACTCAATAACACGAGGAATCGACGTCTACCAAGCATCTCTGAAAGTTAAAAATTGATTTTAGCTTGGACCGGAAACCAGACTAAGGTTGCCGGCAAGTTGGAAACTCACCCTACTTTACCCAGCCGCGTGCTCAAGTGCGCGCTGTTTCATCTGGGTGGCCATCAGGTTGAGGGCATTGGCACGCGTGGGTGCAAGATGCTCCTTGAGGCCGGTTTTATCGATAAAGCCCATATCGGCTTGCAGCACGACGTCGGGAGTCTCCCCATCAAGAACTCGCACAAATAGGGCAATCATGCCCTTAGTGATGAGGGAATCTGAATCGGCTTGAAAGTGCATCACGCCATCCTCGAAGCTGGCGTCGAGCCAGACTTGCGATTGGCAACCTTTGATCAGTCGGTCCGCCGTCTGCTGTTCCGCAGGCATCGGCTTGAGGTTCTTACCGAGACCGATGACATATTCGTAGCGCTCAGTCCAGTCCTGGAAAAATTCCAGTTCTTCGAGAAGCTCTTGTTTTTTTGCCTCGATGCTCATTAAAAATTTACCCTTGCTGGATGAGAGGGAGAATACGGGCGACTCTTTCCTTCATTTCCTTACCTGGTTTGAACTTCACCACAGCACGCGGTGGAATTTTCATGTCTTGGCTTGGGTTCTTCGGGTTACGCCCAACCTTGCCTTTCATCTCACGCACTTGGAACGATCCAAAATTGCGGATCACCACGGCATTTCCTTTGGCAAGTTCACCTGTCACGGTGTCCAGCATAGTCTCCAGCACATTAAGAACATCTGCCTGTCCGAGGCCGGTTTTATTACTAAGCTTGGTGACTAGATCGCGTTTCGTTATCGTTTCCATATTTGTGAGAGAATCAGTGGTTCAGCCTGAAGAAAAACAGCGGCTTTGCGTGTTTTGGAAAACCATAGTACGATGGAATTGTCCCGTACAAAATGTGCCTAATTATTCCGGTCATCCAGTCTCACCTCAATTTGGGACAACAATTGCTCGATTTCGGGCACTTCCACCCCCAAAGAACGAGCACGAAGTAGAGGTTGCCGCCAGATTGCATCTACCTCGACATCTAAGCCTTCGGCGTAATCGATCATGCTGGATGGCCGATACGCCTTCATGGGTCGCGTCAGGGCGATCTGCTTTTCGATAAAGTCATCTGCAATCTCGTGAGCCAAAGCCTTCGCCACAGCCTGTATCTCCCCCATAATCCTCCTAATGCGATCCTCCATGCCCGGCATCGCTAACAACACACCTGTATCCACCCCACCCTCGGCGATGGCTAATCCGTTGAATGGAATATTCCAAACGAGCTTCATCCACTGGGCCTTTTCTAAATGGGGCACCGCTTGACAGTTGATGCCACCATCCTTGAGCCAATCAACCAAATCCGACAGCCTATTGGAAACTCCCTTTTCCGACGATACATACTCACCCACACGGATCAGGCCCGAAGCGCTGTGATACAGTCTGCCCGCCCCCAACCGATTAATGCATACAAAACAAAGTCCACCAAAAATACGCTCTCCCCCAAAAAGCCTCGCGAGTTCTTCAACATTACCTAAGCCGTTTTGCAAGGTGAGGATCATTGTTTGATGGTTTAACAAAGGTCGAACCACTTCTTCGTAGTTTGAGTTTGAGGTTGTTTTCCAAGCGATAATTACAAGATCCACTGGGCCGATTTCTGCGCTGCTTCGAGTACACTGTACCGATGATAATCGGATATCACCTGCCACGCTGTCCACCGTCAGTCCGTGTTCCTTAATCTGATCAAAATCGCTCCTCAGCAGAAAGGTTACGTCCTTTTTCGCTTCTACTAGTCGGGCCCCATAATAGCCTCCTACAGCTCCGGAACCCACAATTGCCACTCTATTTACCTGCTTCATTATAGAATATAATCACTTGAAATTGCCATTAATTATATAAAATATACGTTAAAACAATGTTTTTACAGAATTTAAACTTTACTGAACCTGTTATTCTGTTAATTTCTGTTCGTGCGCAAGGGGGATCGGGATGCGCGCGACACACACACACACATATCCTCCCCCAGATCTGCCCTCCCCCATTGGAGGGCAGATCGCTTTTAAGCCTACTGCTTAGATAGGCATGGATAAAGTAAGTGTTCACCATCTTGTTAAGATCCGTTGAGTTTAAAGTGCATCCAGCTTGGCAGGAGCTTTGTTGTTAAAAAAATCGTCGATGGCACTGGCGAGGCCCGCACACATGAGATGGATTTCTTCCTGCGAAATACTCAAAGGAGGCATCAACACCAAAGTGTCTAGAATAGGCCTAGTAAGAAGCTGGTGGTTGCGGGCGAGCAGTGCAACTTTTTCACCCACTCTTTCGGCAGTCTCAAATTTGCCACCATCTTCTTGCCTCAACTCGACACCAGCCACCAGACCGCACTGGCGCACTTCGTGAACGTTTGAACGCCCGGATGATATTTCAGCCAGCAAGCCGCCTAATAACTCTATTTTAGCTGGCAGCCTCGCCAATGTTTGTTCCTGGTCGAATACATCCAAACTAGCCAGAGCTGCTGCACAGCCCAGCTGATTTGCGGTGTAGCTATGGCCGTAATAAAACACCCTCTCCGCCCCTTCTAAAAATGCATCATAGATCTCGCCACGCACCATGGTGGCAGCCATCGGGAGATACCCACCTGTTAGTCCTTTTGCAAGGCAGAGGAAATCTGGAATCACCTGCTCACGTTGACAGGCAAACATCGTGCCCGTTTTACCAAAGCCAGTCATTACCTCATCCAGAATTAAATGAATCTTATGTTGATCACACCATTTCCTAAGTTGATCCAGCATCCCCTCAGGCCATGGGTTAATCTGGTTCACTCCCTGCACTAGAGGCTCGATGATCACTGCGGCGGTGCGGTTGATCACATCCTGATCGAGGGCATGAAGGTTGTCCATGCTGCTGACATGATTCACCGGGAAGCCAAATTTTCTAAATCGATCGAAAAATGCTCCCACTCCACCGAGCGATGCGGCACCCATGGTATCACCATGGTAGGCTTGATCGAATGCGATAAATTCAGTTCGTTCCTCCTGCCCCGTCTGAAGACGGTATTGAATCGCCATCTTGATGGCACACTCGACTGCCGTTGATCCATCATCGGAAAAAAAGACCCGTTCTAGAGTATGGGCAGGAAAGAAACCACAAAGGCGCTCAGCAAGTTCACTGGCACGTGGGTTGGCAAATCCGAGATAACTGGTGTGGGCTACCTTTTCTAATTGGGCCGTAATCGCAGCATTGATCACCGGATGTTTGTGTCCGTGCACGTTGGTCCAGATCGAGGCATTACCATCGATGTAGCGCCGGCCTTCTGAATCGGTCAACCAGACACCCTCGCCATCGACCAACACCAATGGCTCGGCCGGCTCCCCTGCCACCCACTCATCCTGTCGGGTAAACGGGTGCCAGCAATGTGCTTTATCCGCCGCTATCCATTGCTCCGTGTTCACGCCACTATCTGGCCATACTCAACCGGCGATGACAAGCCCGGTCCTATTCAAGTGGATGAAAATTATATTTGCATTCGACCGCGTTTCGACCGTCAATAAAGTGTCATGAAAGTTATTATCCCTATTATTTCGCTCTCAGCACTGACAATGATGCTGATGCCAGCCTGCGCACCAGCAGTGATTGCCCCACCCATCCCCCGCCCTCCAGGTGTGGGACTCTCCGTATTGCCTTACGGATATCGTACCGTCCATGTTGGCGGTGTCCCATATTATTACAATGGAAGCCGTTGGTATCGGCGCAGCCATGGACGCTACATCGGTTGTTCACGACCACGTGGCTACGTTCCGAGTCGACACATTCCAAGGCCGCCCAGACTTCATGGCTTACCAAGACCCCCTCACATCAGATTGTGATTCTAAATGTATCATCCACCTCGGAATTCAATGCGATTCCGGGGTGTTTTTCTTTCTACCTAATAAAAGCCAAAAGAATAAAAGCGAAAAGAAATATGAAGTTTTACCCCCGACTCGCGTCTATCTAGTTATGAAAGCATCATTCCTCCTTGGAGCATTAAGCCTCCTCACTCTTCTGTTTCTCCCTTCTTGTGTGGATCCCAGTTACTATGCTGGCTCGTCATCTTACGGCAGTTCCAGCTACACAACGATGCCACACGGCTACAATACCGTCCAAGTCAGCGGCGTCCCTTATTACTATTATGGAAACAGCTGGTATCGTAGAAGTAGTGGCCGCTACATCAGCTGTGTCCGTCCTCATGGATACAGCGGTTCTATCGGGTATTCATCATACTCCTCTCAATATGGTCGCGGAATCACACGCCTCCCCTCCGGACACCGGAGTGTCTCCGTTGGCAGCAGCAATTACTACAACCATGGTAGCGCCTGGTATCGCAGAAGCGGTAGTAGTTATGTGACCTGCGCACGTCCAAGCGGATACAGTGGATACCCTGGAAGCTCTTACCGCAGTAGTAACAGCCGCGGAAACTACGGCCACAACTACAACACTCCTAGTTCAAGGCATCAGTCTAATAGCAACTATCGATCAAATGGATCGAGTCGTAACCACTCCAACAGGGGGGCACATACCAGATCGAGTCGCTCTTCAAGCTCGCCTCGTATCTCCCCACCACGTCCCCCAAGCTTACCCCGCCTACCTAAAACATTCTAAGAACCGTTCTAACCTAAAACATTCTAAGAACCGTTCTAAGCTAAAACATTCTAAGAACCGTTCTAAGAGATTACATTCTCTCGGGCACATCGATGCCTAAGAGACCGAGTCCTTTTTTCAACACCTGACTTGTTAGCTCACAGAGCACGAGTCGGGTGTTTTGCGTTTCACCTTCCGATTTCAGCACAGGGCAGGCTTCGAAAAACGAGTGAAATGCCTTCGCCAGCTCCAGGAGGTAATTGGCGAGTAAGTTCGGGCGAAAATCGTCAAGTAGGGATGGTAAGGTCTCACCAAAACGGGTCAGCATACGGGCAAGATGCACTTCGGCGTCAGCGTCGATCTGAAGGTTGGCTCCATCAAGCTGCACACCATCATCAAGTTTGCGGAAAATGGACCGCACACGGACATAGCTGTATTGAAGATAGGGAGCAGTGTCGCCGGTCAGCGCCAGCATCCGGTCCCAGCTGAACACGTAATCGGTCATGCGGTGCTGAGAAAGTTCAGCAAATTTTACGGATCCAATACCAACGATAGCAGCAACCTGCTTCTTCTCGTCAGCACCCATCGTTGGATTTTTCTCCTCAATAGCCTTCGCAGCACGCTCAACGGCTTCATCAAGCACATCAACAAGCTGCACATTATCACCACTGCGGGTTTTCATCAGTTTGCGATCCTCACCGAGAATCGACCCGAAGGAAACATGATGCATACTGGGTGCCAACCCACGTTTGCGAGTGGCTTCGAAAATTTGTTGAAAGTGAAGTTGTTGGGGCGCTCCCACCACATACCAGATCTGATCTGCTGCCCACTCTTCTACCCGAAAATCAATTGTTGCTAGATCAGTAGTCGCGTAGAGGAATCCACCGTCGGCCTTTCGCACGACAGTTGGTTTATCTTCCAGCTTTTTATCTCCATCAAAAAAGACACACACAGCTCCTTCACTGATACGGGCGACACCCGACTCGAGCATATCATCAACGAGTGGAGCCAAGCGATCGTTGTAAAAACTTTCACCATACCAGTAGTCGAAATCAACATCCAGGCGATCATAAATCCCCTGGAGTCCTTGTTTGGAAAGCTCAACACATTTTTCCCAGATTACGAGATTTTCAGCGTCACCACCCTGGAGTTTTACAAGCTCTTGTTTGCAGATATCTCGGATCGATTCATCCTCACCACAGAGGGAATTCACCGTGCGGTAGACACGGAGTAATTCGGTCACAGGATCGGTTTGCAGATCGGCTTCGTTGAGTACGGTTTTCCAACCATGGATGATCATACCAAATTGAGTCCCCCAGTCGCCGATGTGGTTATCGGTGATAACTTTGTGACCGAGAAAACGGGCGATACGGGAAAGGCTGTCACCGATAATCGTCGAGCGAATGTGTCCGACGTGCATGGGCTTGGCGACGTTGGGAGCCGAGAAATCGACCACGATCGTCTGAGCAAGTTGCGCAAGAGGTACCCCGAGACGAGCATCGTTCATGAGGTCTGACACACGCAGGCTCCATGCCTCTTTTTTAATCCGGAAATTAATAAATCCAGGACCTGCGATATCGGCTTCCGCCAGCTCCTCAAGTTCGAGCGCTTCGATTACCTTGGCGGCAAGCTCACGTGGATTGGTGCGAGCTACTTTTGCGAGAATCATCGCGGCATTGCTTTGGTAATCTCCAAAACGCAAATCAGCAGAGGATTCCACGTTCACTTGAAAGCCTTCCGGTAGTTCAACACCTGCAGTATCTAATGCTGCAGCCAATGCCTTTTCCAGTTTTTGAATTATCATTGTTAGAAAATAGTATAATAGAATGCGTGTAGCTTTTAGTCTACGCGCTTTTAAATCCGCCCTTACTTTTCAGTGTGGATACGGGACGGGCATGAAGCAAAAATATCGAGAACACTCTCAACCGTTTCCGCCTCTTGAAGACCCTGACGAACCGCGCAGTTGTTAAACATTCTAGCAATCGCAGCGAGTGTCTGCAAGTGCATGTTATAATCCTTTTTAGGAACGATAAAGAGAATGACAAAGTTCACAGGCGCATTATCAAGAGCTTCAAAATCCACCCCTTCTTTGGAGCGAGCGAATGCTGCCACTACTTGATCGATCTTATCAGAAAATGCGTGTGGAATGGCAACGCCAGATCCTATTCCAGTACTGATTTGGCGCTCACGCTCTTTAAGCGACTCAAGAATTTCCTCACGCAGGTTGTTCTTGAGAAGTTTCTGAGTGATTAGATGTTCAACAATGTTGCCAATCGCCTCGGAACACACCTCGCCCTTCAAATCGAGAATGACTTGTTTGGGAGTCAGTAAGCTGGCCAGTTTCATGCTAGTATCTATAAGACTTCTCGCAGCTCATTCCAGAGGAAATCGCGCAAGCGGGGGTGGCAATTACCCCGAAGTCTCCGAGACTGCAAGCCTATTTGGCGGTATTGGACTCAGACTATGTATACGGCATGAGGCTCATTAGAGCAGCTATTCATTCGGTAGCGGCGGAGGTGGCCCTATAGGAATATCCTTATAGAACTTGAGCTGGGGCTGTCGTGTTGCGGGATTGACATAACTAACCACCAGTAATCGTTTACGATTGGTGAACCGTGTCCTCGACTCACTGATCGTGCGCCACTGTCCGTCTTTGGTTTTCATTTTACAGACGACTAGAGCCATGTTGAAATCGTTGCGTTTTGTGACTTCGGCCACATGTGCCGACTTCCCCGAGGACAAACGTTTTACGTGTTCACCAAGCTGGAATACGACCTCGGAATCGCTCAGGTTAAGCAAACGCGTATGACCAAGAGGAAAGCGCTTCAAGCCGTCTTCCATAGCGATAACTTGGTAGAGACGCTTGGCCCCTTCTTTATTGGGCACAAAGTAGAACAACACCTTGCTCATTGATCCGTTGACCTTGGTCTGCGCCACGATTTTACGTCGTGGAGTTCCATCGGGTTTGACACCATCTTCTTTGTAAAAAATGGCCTTACCCTGATCAAGAGCACATTTAAAGGTCATGCTAAATCCTTCCACTGGCATCAGGATTTTGTAAGGCTCCTTGGGCCCGGAAATAAAGATATCTGGAGTTTCAGCAGTCCGCTCAAAACAAATGGCACGAGCCTTAACAACTCTCTTTTCCTGAGCGTTGGCTGGGAGAGCCAGAATACCGATGGATGCCATTATAAGAACGGCTGATGTAATATTGTGTTTGATCATGGTCTGATATGATTAGATCTCTTCAGAACCAAGCCAACGGAATGATATGACCCGGATGCGTCGACCAAAATTCTTGTTGGCCTCACTGCCAAGATCAACCGTGTTTATATGTGGTTCATCCGCCTTGTCGAGGTACTCGGGAATCCTCTGCACAACGGCCTCACACCAGGCACGAGCTTGAACTCGGCCCTTATTATCAACCGATTCACCGTAGGACCGGATCGTGAAGGTGTTTGATCTCACAGTCGCAGCATTTCCTAAGGCATTCATGATATGCCCCTGAGTTACACTCCCCGGAGCACCTTGAGAGGAGTGACCGATAGCGGCATCAACATTTTGATACTTATAAGTTGCCACCTCTGCTCTGGTAATGACCCGCCCGTCGGCCGCGAGCACATCGTTGATCTTGGTGCGATTAATCGCCGCTTGAAGCGCTCCGACGAGGGTCATATCCGAGTTACCTGACAGCCTCCGGTTTACAAACTCTGTCAGTGACAAGAATGGCCCACGCGTGCGGACTTCCTCGACAATAAACTCGGCCAACTCGTCAAGCTCATCATCCTCAAGCTCACGGTATCCTGTCCAACGATTACGACGAGCCTCTGCTGGATTACTTGATGAGCCGTTCTGTGCGACACCATTTGGCAATCTATACCGGCTCATGGGATTCTCTGCATAGGTCCTCGTGGAAATCGTATTTACCAGAGCATCATACAACGGGAAATCCGTGCTGTGTAGTCCGCCAAGAACAGCCTTCCATGCTTCTTTCGAGACTGAGTTCACATTCCATTCTCCACGGAGCATTTGGTAGGCAGCCACCTTACGATAACCTTCTTTTCCTGCTCCGGTTCCCACGACTTCAGTAAGTATCTGAGCCGTAGTTTTCCCAGATGGCTTCCATGATGTGAAACGGTGATCGAGCAGTGGCTTGGTTCCATTGAGAAATTCCTCTAACACGGTCTGTGTTGAGCGGGTTTTGGGTCCAAACATAGCCCCAGTGTATGCACTAACGGTCGAACAGTAGAATCGATCATAGAGATAATGGTTCAGCAAGTAGGAGTGATCCAGCTTATCACCATCTCGAACCACCCCCGGAGGCATCAGTGGGTGAGCGAAGGAGTTGGCCACTGGATAATCGAACTTCGGCAAGTATCCTGATGAGCATAGGTTGGCGTTCTGCAGGCTGGCCAGCGATTGAATAGGCGCGATGGGAACCTCATTGTGGGTGCCGAACTTTAAACCGTTAAGTGCTGTATGTCCGGTGATATAGTTGCCCCTATCATCAGCATCGACCTGGACCTGATTTTCTGCGTGCCCAGGCATTGTTTCAAAGTTCAACTCATGGGAGTGATGGGAACCATGTTCATTTTTTAAATCAGATGAACTGACACTGCTAACAGGATTGGAAAAACTCCACGCTTTAGTCGCGTGACGTCCGTCCGCATTTCCAGCAGTTCCTCCAAACGCGGTCTTTCCATAGGCACTGAACATACAGAAGGATTTCACCTTTTCATAATCTCGGATGAGCCTTCCATCGGGCTCGTAAATCTGGCCACAGCTAATAGCGGCCTCTCCTGCTTGAGGGTAGGTGTAACGCTTTCCGGAGGGAGCGGGTAACATTTTTTGCAAATCAGCTGTGCTACCATAATCCATTTCAATCACTCCAGAACGCACGAGGCTACTGCCTCTGTAGAGCGTTGATATAATAGCCATCCGGTTCTTAGCCGCAGTGGGGGCATACGGCGCATAGTCCACCTTCACGGTATCGGCCCAGCGGAGGGAAAGAACACCCATTCGATCATCAAATGAGGTTAAGCTGCCTGTGGGGGTCAACCAGTCGATATCAAAACCAACCCCCTCACCCTGCCATCCAGGGATAGCTGTGATGTTGCGGGTTTTATCATTACGCCAGTCAAAATAGGTGTTTCCGTCACCAGGCCGGTCAGTAGCCCAGCTATGATTTGGAGGCAAATAGGGAGAAAACACACGAACCTCACCAGGCCTTAATGTAACCGACCCCCCTGGACTTCCACTTGCACCCTTACCCTGAAGGGTCATGGTAAACGCCTTGCTGGCATTTGAGTTGTTTTGAGTCCAAACATAAAGTTGGCTCAACGGCATCAACCGGGTTGTTTGCGGCTGATTGTTTCTGTAGAATTTAAACGCGACCGGAACGTTCTGAAACTCAAGTCGCATCTTATCGAATTTCATCGCCACATTGTAGGGGTTATGCAGCGTCACCACCGGAGAGTAGATCATGTGCAGCATGAAGGCACGCTGGCTGTCGCCAGTAGTATTGCGAATATTACCTCCCCAACCACCGTGGGCGCGTCGTGCTACAAGACTGAAAACCACCTGGACCTTCGCGACTACTGGCATAAGAATCTGTCCCTTGGGTGGATCCTTAACCGCCGTGTACCCACCCTTCGATGTATCCCATTTCACAGGAGCATACCCGGCTGGAACTGTAGCATCAATTTGAGGCACACCACCAACATTGGTGACGCGTTTGTATGAGGAGGCATAATCAAAAACTTGCTGCCAGTGTGGGTCTGCCCCAGCAATCCCATTTACTCCTCCTGAATAGACACGTTTCCCTGCAAACTCAGCGGGCAAGGTAGCGCCATCGGTCATCAAGTTAAGATCCTCGCGTAGTCCGCCATCCACAACATTGGTCATGGGTCCCTGTGACCATACAGTAAGATCATGGGCGTATTTCCCCATATCTGTGTCCATACCGAGCTCAGATTCAGCCAGAGTGATAAACTTTTCCTCTCCCCCAGTGTCAGGGTTAAATTTAGGTTCCACCTTTTCCAAGGCCGCCCGAGTTGCCGCACCTAGGTTACAACTACTCTCAGCAAGCGATCCTGAATTTTTTACTAACGGAAGATTCACCCTCGCCTTGACACCTTCGTCCATAATCACCCAAGCCATGTTACCACCTCTATTAGGCATTGTAGGAGTGAGGGGTATCTTTCCTGCTGTCACAAAATCACGGGAGTTTGCTGTGGGTCCCAGTGTTCCATCACCAAGCATTTCTACAGGATTTGAAAAACTCCCATTGTCAGCAAATGAGGTTTGCCCGATGGCGTCGCGATCAAGATGGGAAACAAGCCAGTTTTCAAACTGCGCCTCCTTGATCGAATCGTAATTTGAAGGAGGTAAAAACGGATCAGGTCGCCAGGATTTCCAAACTCCCGCTACGTGTTTGTGATTAGCATCCTCATCAATAATCCCGCCTGTCGCGGTTACCCTCTGGTCAGGCCCCACCTGTTTCTGTAATTCTCCCAGCGCAAACATCATTGCCAACCTTGCGTTAGCCTTAGCTAACTCTTGGGCATCACCATTACGAGCTGCCCGCATTTCAATCGAACTCAAGCTCAACATAGCCAGCGCAACCATTACCAATAGGACCATCACTGAAATCGTGGCGATCAGGGCAAAGCCACGCTCCTGTCTCGTTCGTTCCCCCCTTTGAGGGTGAGAATCTATCGACTGAAGCATATTAGAAACAATAGATTTATGCATGTAGTTTTTGTGTGTTAACGTACAGCTTAGCCAAACCTCACCCGGAAACAAGGCTTAAGTATTTACTTTACACATACAAAATTAATCGCAGGGTCTGGCAAGCTTACTTATACAGTAGATGTCCTGCGAAAGGGTAAAGTTAACATCAAACTTGGTTTTTCTTTACGAAACTGGATAGGATTAGCGTGTATTCTGTATTTCTTAAATATTACGAAACTCCCTCTATCCCTTACAATAAAAGGATGATGATTGACGAAATTGCCTCCTCACCGATAATTAGCGCATCATGAAAATCGGTCCCCTGCTTCCCTGCTTCTTTTTTCTGGCATATGGCTCATCTACTCCTGTGTATGCCGAAACGACGGGAAATCCATCCGTGGCCGAAACGAGTAAAAAAACCTCTACTCACGATCTCATCCGCCACCTACTTGACCAAGATCTGGGAACACGGAAGTTTTCATTCCCCGACGTCGTAATGGCCAGCAGCGGGAAAAAGGTCATCCCATCTGACTCCACGAATCTCGTTCACCAGCTTATTCTCGACTCCATATCGAAAGGCGCCAATGAAGCAATTGCTGCACTGAGTGCCATCGATTCGCCTGTACGGAAGCTCAGACGTATCAATGAAGCCTCACGCTTTTTCGAAGATTGGCTCCGCCAAAGCATCAACAAACATCCATCCTTGGTTTGCTCGGTGCCTAAAAACACCCAAGGCAAGGAGCAGCGCTCAGGCTACCCAGACCTCCTGATCACTTACACAGCGACGGATGGAGCCACCACGCGAGCCTACCTTGACCCTAAGCTCTTCGAGAAAAAATCTCAGGCATCCTCGTTTCGAACCTTTTATTTCGAGCCACGCGCACGCACCAACAAAATCCAACACGAGGCTATGCATCTCCTTCTCGGTATCAGCCACGATGGAAATGATGGAGCCTGGACGTTCACCAGTTGGAAAATCTGTGACCTCTCCCTGTTTCAGGTTCGACTCAAAGCCGAGTTTCAAGCATCGAACCGCGATCTCTACCGTCCCAACATCATCATCAAGTCATCAAGCAAGTAGCCGTAACTCGCTCTTAATTCTTGATTCTTGGACATTAATTCTTAACTCTCCCCCATGCCTGTTTCCCACCGGACCAGCGGTTCCACCGCTCGTGATGATTACCTCGAGCAAATTCTCCACCTGATCGAGGAAAAGGGATACGCACGCCCCATTGACATTTCAAAAAAGCTCGAGATCTCACAGGCCAGCGTCACCAACATGCTCCAACGGCTAGATACCGAAGGTCTTGTTACTCACGTCAAATACCGTGGCACCACCCTTACCGAGGAAGGCCTACGCATTGCCCGCGCCATCATCGACCGACATGAAACACTGACCCGATTTCTGAAGCTATTCGACATCGATGAGGACACCATCTACCGCGATGTTGAGGGTATGGAGCACCACGTCTCACAGGCCACACTAGAAGCGATTCGATCGGTCA
This sequence comes from Akkermansiaceae bacterium, assembly GCA_037620805.1. Taxonomy (GTDB): domain Bacteria; phylum Verrucomicrobiota; class Verrucomicrobiia; order Verrucomicrobiales; family Akkermansiaceae; genus Oceaniferula. Next base: position 12,521 of record JASJLI010000137.1, on the reverse strand, counting down.
CCGACCACCTCCAAGAGAACCCAGATACTCTTTCCGCCATCAAGAAGGCGTAATTGCGTGTAATCCCGCGCCTAATCCCTTGCCATAGGCCCCGTGCAAGTGTATGGAACCCCCGCGCGAGTAACAATCCCGCGCAATTTTTACAATGCTCAAGTGGACTCTTCAAAAAATCGTCGGTAATAAGAACCAACGCGAGGTCAAACGACTCGGACCTGTCGTCGCAAAAATCAACGAAATCGAGGAAGCATACCAGCGCGAGTCTGAGGAGCAAATCCGCGAAAAAGTCGTCGCATGGCAAAAGCACCTGCACCGCTACCTTCCGCTGAAAACAGCCACTATCCGCGAGCACGAGCTTATGGACGCAGACCAGCTTAGCGCAGCCGCTGGAGACTTAAACATCCGCCTCGAAACCCTCCGCGAGGAGTTCCCATCACTCCCCAAGGTAGAGGCCAACGTTGACTCTATCGAGGAAGCCAAAGCAGAGTTCCGGGAAATCGCTGAAAACCATTTCGATGGAGTGCGTGCCAAGTATCTCGACCAAATCATGCCCGAGGCATTCGCCGCGGTCAAAAACGCATCTCGCCGCCTCTGTGGTCAAACGATTCAAGTCTGCGACCAACCCATCCCCTGGGAAATGGTTCACTTTGACGTCCAGCTCGTCGGAGGAATTGCTCTCCACCGTGGAATGATTGCAGAAATGCAGACCGGTGAAGGAAAAACCCTCGTCGCAACACTCCCCGTCTTCCTTAACGGCCTCACTGGAATGGGCGTACACGTCGTCACCGTTAACGACTACCTCGCCCGCCGTGACTCCGAGTGGATGGGAGCTGTCTTTAAATACCTCGGCCTCACCATCGGTTGTATTCAAAACCAGCAGCAGTCACAACTCCGCCGTGAGCAGTATGAGTGTGACATCACCTACGGCACCAACGCTGAATTCGGCTTTGATTACCTCCGCGACAATGGCATGTCATCCTCAAAAGAGGAACAGGTGCAACGCGGGCACTACTTCGCCATTATTGACGAGGTCGACTCCATCCTCATCGATGAAGCTCGGACACCTCTCATCATTTCCGGACCGTCCACTATTTCTAACACTGAGCAATACGGTCGCTACCGCCCACTCATCGAGCAACTGGTCAAACGCCAGAATACACTCTGTAACGAGCTTGCTGATGAAGCTAAAGCAGCGCAAGAGTCTAAAGACGAAATCGCCGCTGGCCGTGCCATGTTTAAGATTAAACTTGGTAACCCACGCAACCGTCAACTCATGCGCTTCATGGAGGATCCAGACAGTCGGCGCCTCATTGAAAAAACTGAACTGTCCATGTATCAGGATGCTCAGAAGCGTGACCTCTTCGAAATCAAAGAAGAGCTTTACTACACCATCGATGAAAAAGCTCACGATGCCGACCTCATGGACATGGGTCGCGAATTCCTCTCACCCGACGATGCACAAGCCTTCGTACTTCCCGACCTAGGCACAGAGTATGGTGAAATTGATGCCGATCTCTCCATGTCTGATGAAGATCGTGCTGAGAAGAAGGAAACACTGCAAAAACGCCTCGATACCCAAGGCGAGAAAATGCACTCCATTTCCCAGTTATTAAAAGCCTACTGCCTCTACGAAAAGGACGTTGAATACGTCCTAGCCGACAACAAGGTCATCATTGTCGATGAAAACACAGGTCGCGAAATGCCTGGTCGACGTTGGTCAGATGGACTCCACCAAGCCGTGGAAGCCAAAGAAGGAGTTGAAGTCGAAGAGGAAACTCAGACCTACGCCACCATCACCATTCAGAACTACTTCCGACTCTATCAGAAATTGGCTGGCATGACCGGAACCGCTGAAACCGAAGCCGCGGAATTCCACGACATTTACAAACTCGACGTTCTCCCTATCCCAACCAACGTCCCTAACATCCGTATCGACCACAACGATCAGGTCTTCAAAACTCGCCGCGAGAAATACAACGCCGTAGTTACCAAAATCCAAGAAGCCTATGACCGCGGCCAGCCCGTTCTTGTCGGAACAGCCTCGGTGGATGCATCTGAACTGTTAGGGAAAATGCTCAAACGAGCCAAAATCCCTTGCAACATCCTGAACGCCAAGTATCACCGCCAAGAAGCTGAAATCATCGCCAACGCCGGACAAAAAGGAGCCGTCACCGTCTCTACTAACATGGCGGGTCGTGGAACCGATATCAAACTTGCCGATGGAGTTCCTGAAGCGGGTGGACTCTTTGTCATCGCTACCGAGCGTTACGAATCACGCCGAGTCGACCGCCAGCTACGTGGTCGTTGTTCCCGTCAGGGCGACCCCGGAATGAGCCAATTCTTCATTTCGTTCGAAGACGACTTGATGCGCAACTTCGCCGCCGCCGAGCGCATGACCAACATGATGGAACGCTTCGGCATGGAAGACGGTGAAGCTCTCGAGCACAAGTGGCTCAACAAGTCCGTTGAAACAGCTCAGAAGCGCGTTGAACAGCGTAACTACACATGGCGTAAACGAGTCCTCGACTTTGATGATGTGATGAACAAGCAGCGTGAAGTCGTCTACGGCTACCGCAACGAAGTCATCAGCTCCGAGAACCCACGCGAACTGATTTACGAGGTCATTGAAAAAGCCATTCCTGACGCCGTTCACGGATACATGGAAGATCGTGATGAAGGAGCACCCGACTACGCAGAGCTACTCAACTGGGTCAACACCACCTTCCCTATCCAGCTCGGCCTAGACGACAGTGGCTTTCACGATCGTGACGCCAAGGGCAACTCCGAGTTCCTCGTTAGCAAGGTCAAACAAGCCTACGAACTCAAGATGGAGCACGAAAATCCAGAGATGCTCGACATGCTTGAGCGCCACATCATCCTCACAGGAATTGATAAGCTCTGGCAGGAACATCTCTATAACATGGACGCTCTACGCGAAGGAGTTCATCTCCGCGCTCAGGGGCAGAAGGATCCACTGGTAGAATACAAAAACGAGGCCTACTCACTCTTCGAAACCCTCATGGGCAACATCGAAAGCGAATCACTCAACAACCTGTTCCGATCCACCACCAACCTCGAGCAGTTTGAAAACTTCATGCGAGGGCTCCCTCAACAGCTTTCCAGTGACGCCACCGCTCAGGCTGCAGGAGGTATAGCACAAGCCAACATTGCCCAGACCGGCAATACCGGCAACCTTGCCATGACTCCCGCCGAAGACGGTCAGAAGATCAAAATCAATCTACCAAAACGTCGCCCGACCATTAAAGTCAATCGCAACGAAGATTGCCCCTGTGGATCTGGTAAGAAGTACAAAAAGTGCTGCGGCCGGGAGGCGTGATACTCAGGTTCCGGGTATCGGGGGACAGGAGTCAGGGTAACCCCATCAGTCCATCTTCTCCCGCTCCTCCTTCACCACGGCGAGCATGTCGTAGATCGCGAGCAGGATAACCATCAGCCCGTAAATCATCGAGGCTACCCACCAGGTCAGAAAAAGCCAAACGTTGTCGTCTAACCAGTTGGCCAGTGGCCAGGCACCCAGACAAACGAGCACCAGCAGCACCAGCACGAGCTGAAACAGCACCTTGCGCCGCATTTCCCGTGTCTGTAAAATCATCCGCGCTAATCCCGCACAGACGGTTGCCCAACTTGCTCTCTTTCCTGACATCGGGGGGACTTTATGTAGCCAGTAGCAGGTAGCAAGTAGCAAGCAGGAGAATCTTTCGCGGATTTAGCGTATTTGGGAGAGTAGAAATTCGTAAGATTCGTGCGATTCGTGGTTTAAAAATCGCGGTAATCCGCTATCACTCCCCCGCCATGCTTGATATCAAAGCCATTCGTGAAGATGCCGACAGCATCAAAACCCGCCTTAGTACCCGAGGTGGCGATGCTCATTTGCTCATCGATGAAGTCCTCACCTGCGATGAATCACGTCGAAAAGCCGAGACAGATAAGCAATCGCTCCAGTCGCAGCGTAAGCAGCTCTCCAAACAAATCGGCGCCCTAATGGGGCAAGGCAAAAGCGACGAAGCCGAAAGCATCAAAGAAGAAGTCCGTAGCCTCGGTGACCAAATCAGTGCCATCGACGAAATTTCCGAAACCGCAGGCAATCGCCAGACCGAACTCCTGATGAGTATCCCTAACCTCCCCTATGCGGATTGCCCCGTAGGTGCAGATGAAGACGCCAACCCCGAACTCCGCGTTTGGGGTAAAAAGCCAGTCATCGACGAGCCTCTCGACCATCTCGCTCTTGCTGAAAAACATGGCATGATCAACTTCGAAGACGGAGCCCGCATCACGGGTGCTGGTTACGCCGTCTATCGTGGTCAAGGAGCCCGGCTCGAGCGTGCCCTCATTCAACTCCTGCTAGATACCCAAACCGTAGAACACGGCTACGAGGAAGTTAACGTGCCCCACATCATCAAACGTGAATGTATGGAAGGCACTGGTCAGCTCCCCAAGTTTGAGGACGATATGTATGGCATCGAAAACAACACCCTCTTCCTTGCCCCCACTGCCGAGGTTCCCGTTACCAATCTCTACCGTGATACTTTGCTCACCGAAGATCAGCTTCCGATCAAACTCACCGCTTATACTCCCTGCTTCCGCAGAGAAGCCGGGAGTGCAGGACGCGACAACCGGGGTATCATTCGCACGCATCAGTTTGATAAAGTCGAACTCGTCCAGATAACTCACCCTGACAAGTCAGATGAACTGTTAGAAGAACTCACCGGACATGCTGAGGCTATTTTACAGAAGCTCGGACTACACTATCGCGTCATCGAACTCTGCACGGGTGATATTGGATTCTCTTCCACCAAGACCTACGACATCGAAGTGTGGTCGCCTGGACAAGATAAGTTTCTCGAAGTTTCCTCATGCTCGAGCTTTGCCGACTACCAAGCCCGCCGGATGAAGCTCCGATTCAAGGACGAGAATGGCAAAAACCAGATCTGCCACACCCTCAACGGTTCGGGCACTGCCCTGCCACGTCTCTATGTGGCGCTCATCGAGCAGTATCAGCAACCCGACGGATCAATCCGCATTCCTGAGGCTTTGGTTCCCTATTTCCGTGCGGAAAGCATCGGATAGAACTTATTCCCATTGCTTGTTACTAACCAATTTCTACTAACCAAAAACCTTGCGGTAAATGGAAAGCAGTAAAACAGCTCCAATAGTAGCAGTGATGATGCTGCCTGAATCGGGCAGCCCTGATCCGGGGTTATGATCAGGCAAAAACGGAAGCCACTTGGACACAAAACCTCCGGCAAACGAGCCTGCAATTCCGATCAGCATCGTTACAATCAAGCCTCCGGGGTCTTTACCCGGCATGATGAATTTAGCTAACGCACCGGCTGCAAGCCCCAATAATATCCAAGCAATCCATGTCATATGCTAATTCAGATACTCCACTCCCGTTGTAATGTCACACTAAAATTCTTTTTCCGTCAACCAGTCCAGAGCCGTAAGCAGTAAAGACGAGGTTAATTTCATCTCTGACCCGACGGAAGATGATCCGTTTGTCATCGTCATTCCCCATCGTATCTGCCGGATCGGCAAACCGCCAGCAGTAGTGCGCTTTCTGACCAGAAAACTTGGGGCAGGCTTGATCGGCATTTCCACAAACGGTGATAACTACTTCAATATCTCGATCCAGAAACTCACTACACGACTTTGAGACGGCATCGCTTAGATCATGCCCTTTTTCCTGCATCACCTCAATCGCCAGTGGATGAACGTAGCCGGCCGGATCTGATCCAGCACTTGCCACATCAGCAACATCTCCAACTACGTCACGGAGAAATTACTCTACCATCTGTGACCGACAGGAATTCCCGGTACAGAGAATAAGGATCAAGAGTTTACTCATAGGTTGCGTATGAGCCGCCGGCATACTCATTTATTCCCCAGTAATGTTATTGTGATTCAATTTATTATGTATCATTGGTGAAATAACATCTAGAACTCCGCATGCCCTCGCCTGCATCCTCGAAACCTCAACCTAAAAAAAACCCGCTCGACAACAAACGAGCGTTTCAGAACGCCTTGGTGAAATGGTTCGGAAATGAGGGAAAAAGCTATCCGTGGCGCGACACTACTGATCCTTGGGCGATCTTGGTTTCCGAAATCATGCTGCAGCAAACGCAAGTTGCCACCGTTCTTGGCAAAGGTCATTATGTCCGATTCATGGCACTCTACCCCACCCCACGCGACATGGCAGAGGCATCAGAGCAAGAGATACTCAAAGCTTGGGAAGGACTTGGGTACTATCGACGGGCTAGAAACCTCCACGCAGCAGCACGCGCAATCACGCGTGATCATGCAGGTTGTTTCCCGGAGAATTTTGAGGAAATCCGCGCCCTGCCGGGTATTGGGCAGTACACGGCAGGAGCCGTTGCATCCTTCGCTTACAATGAACCTAAGCCAATCGTTGATGCCAATGTAGCACGCGTGTTTTCGAGATTCTTTGACTTTCAAGAAAGGGTCGACACAACAGCAGGTAATAAACAGCTCTGGAAATGGGCAGAGGAGTTACTCCCTAACGAAGAACCTAGAATTTACAATTCTGCCTTGATGGAACTCGGGCAATCTTATTGCTCTAACAAGTCACCAGATTGTATCAATTGCCCAGTCAACAATTTCTGTCATTGCAGTGATCCCAGTTCACTCCCCATTAAAAAATCAGCCGTCAAGGTTACACGAATTGATGAGTTTTCCCTGTTCTGTACGGATAGCCATGGGAGAATTTTACTCCAGAAACAGGACCAGGGAAAACGTAGGGAAGGCATGTGGTCACTACCTAGGCGAGAACATGAGGATACGCTTGATTTAGCTTTATCGCTGAAGACAACCTATTCGATCACGCGATACCATGTGACGTTACGGGTTTACTCCAGTCATGCCGATCATACCAAATTACAACCCCTGGAAGAGTGGCATGCTCTCGACGAGCTTGAGTCGATCCCCATGCCCAGCCCAGACAGGCGGGCACTGGAATCACTGTTAGGATAAATTCACTTATCCAGTTTCCCCGCAGACCAAAGAATGCCTCGGGTCAGAAGGTCAAGAAACACAGGATCGCTAAAGGTAGCATCAGTATGCCCAAAGGTGGTTCCAAAGACGCGTGTGCCGTGAAAATCATTAATCCAGATAACGGGTTGAACAGCGCCGTTTTTCTCACTCTTGGCCGTAACGAGTGGCGTGGTGGTTTTGGCGACATGTTTCACAATGTAGAGCTCATCCTTCGGGGTGACCCAGTCTAATGGGAAACCTTTGAGAGTAGGGTGATCTTTTTTGACCACTTTCACGGGATAACGGCTCTGGTGCTCGTGATGACGACTGGTCACGCCGAGGAACTGTCGCCAATCGTCAATCTTTGTATCGCGATAAGTGTGCATGGCGCAGTGGATCACCACAGCGGGTACGCCTTTTTTATGAGCCTCGGTAATCTTGCGGATGTATTCAGGGTTTGAGGTTTTGGCAAAACACTCGTTATGAACAACAACATCGTAGGGTTTTGCCCAATTGGGATCGTTATAAAGCTCAATCTCAGCGTGGGTTCCCTTGCCGCCTTTGTTATGAACGGTCCACTGAATGGGAGCTTTCGCCTCGGACGCCATGGTCAGGGCCTTCGACTGAAATTTGTAGTTATGGCAACAACCGCCTGTGATCAGCAGGGCCTTGATGGGCTTACCTTTATAAAATTGCTTGTTTTCACCTTCGGCCTGCGAAGCCCCCATTAGCAGGGTGACTGCAGCGACACATTGAATAATCCAGTTGAGTTTCATCCCGCTCAATACCGTTCAAAACTGGGCCCGCTTTCAAGCAATTCTTGATTGTTGTGTTTTAACCCATCATTCTCTCCTCCGTGATCAATAAGGCATTCATCCTCGGCGCAGGCCTCGGCACCCGACTTCGCCCGCTTACTAACGTTTTACCTAAACCGCTGGTTCCCATTTTCCATGAGCCGATGGCGAACTACGCTCTTAGGCATTGTCAATCGGTAGGCATCACCGACTTCGCAATCAACACCCACCATATCCCCGAGGCCTGGCAACAAACCTATCCGAATGGAGAGTGTAACGGCTCCCCCCTGAGTTTTTTCCATGAGGAAGTGCTTCTGGAAACAGGTGGAGGCATCCGTAACATCGCATCATTTATCGGTGATGGCCCTCTGCTTGTTTACAATGGTGATATCCTGACAGATATCAATATCGGCGAACTCATCTCCCATCATGAGGCGTCGGGTAATGTGGCTACACTGGCACTTCGCTCAAGTGGAGAGAATTGTAACGTCAACATCTCGGGCGACAAAATTTCCGACATGCGCAATATTCTAGGGGATACTCCAGGCACCCATCAGTTTACGGGGATTTATTGTATCAACCCTGAAATCATCAGCATGCTGCCCGCCGAAGAAGTTGTTTCAATTGTGCCTGCGTTCATTGAGCTCATTCAGAAAGGAAAACTGGGTGCGGTAATTCTCGATGACGGGGATTGGTTCGATATCGGTAATCCCGAGGCCTATCGAGCCATACATGAACATTTTCGTCAGGAGCGAAACGACGCCATTCACCCCGAGGCCACGATTCACCCCGAGGCAATAGTCGATGAGCCAACTTGTATTATCGGCCCAGGAGCGTTGATTCCTAAGGGAACCTCGCTAAAAAACACCATCGTCTGGCCCAACGCCACCGTCGATGCCGGCTCCTCTCACGATGGCTCTATTATCACAGGTGCCTAATTCTTGAATCTTAGCTCTTGAATCTTCCATCTTAAGTCCTACACCCACCCCATGCCTGCAGATACCCTTCTCACAGCAGTCCGCAACTACCTTGAGCTTGGCCCTACACACTCGTGTATTATGGAGCCAATCACCAAGGGTGCATCCGGACGTACAATCATTCGTTTGAGACCCGAAGGTTTCCCCACCTACATCGGTATCCACTACACGATGGATCGGAAGGATAATGCCAACTATTTACCGGTTTCTCAATTCCTCAAAGACGGCGGCTTTAATGTTCCCGAGGTGATTTACGATAATCCGGGAAGACGCGTAGCTCTGGTAGAGGACCTCGGCGACGTCGATCTGCTCGGAATGAAGGACGAGCCATGGGAAAAGCGTGAACCTTTTTACCGATCCGCCTTTGAGCAGCTTGATAAACTTTTTTACACCCGCGCGCCCAAGGACCTTGAGTTTCAGCCTGCGTTTGATGAAAACATGTACCGTTGGGAGCAGGATTACTTCTACGATCAGGTCGCCGATGAATATCTTAATATGAACCCTGCTGTAGTGGATGAGCTTTCTGAGCACCCTGCTCTCGCGCAAATGGCCAAGGACCTCGGTGCATCATCACGTAACCTTGTGCATAGGGATTTCCAGAGTCAGAACATCATCGCTCACGAGGGCAAAGCATGGTTGATCGATTTCCAAGGAATGCGCCGAGGCCGACAGGAGTATGACCTAGCATCACTCGTCTACGATCCCTACATGAATCACTCAGCCGAGGAGCGCCAGAAGCTGCTCGAACTTTGGGAAGACGTCTCCGAGGAGGAGCCCATTGCACCGATTCTCCAGAAGTGTGCCACTCAACGGCTGATGCAGGCGATGGGAGCTTACGCAAAACTCGGCCGCCAACCACAGCATGAGTGGTATCTGCAGCACATTCCCACCGCAGCTAAAATTCTGCGCGAGGTGATCGCGGGATCGGACCTTGAAGACCCCCTCCTGCCTGTGCTAGATGTGATTGATTCACTTTGAAGACCTCTAAACTCAAGTCCCGACTCCTGATCGCCACTCTTGCCATAGGAGTGGGCCTTGCTGTGCTTTTGCTTGGGCATAGGATACCTTGGATTCAGCAGTTTAACTCTGGCTGTGTGAAGGCCTCTTCGAGCTCGCCAAACTTGATCTTTGACGAAGACGTCGCGTCTAACACAATATCAGCACGCACTTTGTCAGTGCAAGCAGATCGCGGTCGTGACTTCCAGATCATCCATATCACCGATGACCCGGATCATATTTTCGAACACACACCACCATCACCGCTCGACTATGCAGTGCTCATCGAGTCGTTACGTAACCGAGGTTACAATCAGGTAGTCCTAGCCACCCGCATGACCTGGGACGATGAACCGGGGCTTGAAGCCAAGGGACTGAGTGGTCGGTTAGCTCTATTCCAGAGTTCAGTCATTGCGATACCAGTGACCCGAGGTGCCACGGCCCAGCCACTTCCAGACGCATTACAACGTGCGTTGATCCCCTTTTCTAAAGTTACAGGAAACCACAAGCTGATCCCAATCGTCAACCAGGTGTCGCTACCAGCTCACGCAGGCGGCGGGGCTCAAACTCTCGCAGGATTTGATAAAATCGAAAGTTCTCCCGCCTCGGAAGGAAGTATTCCATTACTCGCGCAATGGGAGGGGCAAGGACTCATTCCCTCGCTTGAACTGTTATCAGTGATGATGGCACACAACGTCTCGCCTTCAGACCTCATCGTCCACTCAGGCAAATACATCCGCCTGGGTAAAAATGGCCCGGTCCTACCTCTGGATGCCTACGGACAAACACCAAGGCCGAGCTCGGAAGCTCCATTGATAACGGCGGCAGCACTCAGAGCAGAAACACTCATTACTCAAAAAACCGCGACCCCAGTTACCGACCAAGATCAGGTTTGCCTCATTCATGCCGTTGGCGAAAAAACCATTCCAACTAGTTTACTCTCGGCTACACGCATGAATGACCTCCTAACTCTCGCCAAAGTCTCTCCCGTGCCTGGAGCGGCCAAAGCTTACCGCAGACTTCCACGATGGGCTGAGATTGTGATCCTCGTAGACATAGCGCTCGCAGCCTGCTGGTTTGCTGGGTTCACGCTATGGAACCGCCACTTCGCCTTTGCTTTAACCGCAGCATTTCTGCTCCCACTGCTTCTATCTATGATGGATATCACCCAGCATTGGTTCGGCCTTTCGGCTCCAATTGCCACGTTAATCACAGCCTGGCTGATCCCCGTAAACCGGAGAAAACATACCTCACCCATGCAAGAATACAGCACATCCGATCCCAAACCCGTCATCCGCGCGTAACTTGCGGGTCCGAGTGAGTAGGTAATTATGTCAGTAGGTGAGTAAGTCTGTAAGTGACCTTTAAGCCGCCGCTGGATGTGGAAAGAACAGAATGACTACGGGGGGGCTTATCTGCGTGAGAGGATATCCTGATCTGTGGTCATCTTCTTCATCTGTGTTAAATTCTCTTCAAAAACACAGATGGCACAGATCGGCACAGATAAAAATAAAGAGATGAAAAGCATTCCCCCATCTAACCTATAACTAGACTCACCGCCCTAACACAATCACTTACTGACTTACTCACATAATCACCTACCCACTCACTTCCCGTATTTAGGGTTTGGATTTTGAAATTTGGAGTTTAAACAAGCAGCATGTCTCTGGACGCCACCATCAGCAAGGCCTCGACCCTCATCGAAGCCCTCCCGTATCTCCAGTCGTTCCGCGGCCACACTTTCCTTATTAAAATGGGAGGAGCTGCCATGGAGGACCCAAATCTCGTTCGCAAGGTGATGCGCGACATCGTGTTTCTTGAAGTTGCCGGAATCAACCCCGTTGTCGTTCACGGTGGAGGAAAAGCCATTTCGGCTGCCATGAAGGAGGCCGGCCTTGAGGCCAAATTCATCGGCGGGTTCCGAGTTACTAGCCCTGAGGCGATCGATATTGTCGAACAGACGCTCTCTGGAACCATTAATCCAGGTCTCGTCGCAATGATTTCCGAATTTGGAGGTAAGGCCTGCGGTATTCCCGGCACCGACGTCCTGATCGGAAGCAGGATCCAAGCCACCAACGATGAGGGCGAAAAAGTAGACATTGGCCGCGTTGGTGAGCCGGTAGATTGTCGTCTCGATGCCATTCAAAGTGCTATTAACTCTGAAATCGTCCCGGTGATCTCCCCTCTGGCAGCTGAGCTAGACAGCGGTAAGCCACTCAACGTCAATGCTGACCTCGCAGCAGCCTGCCTTGCCAAGGCTCTCAAAGTGACCAAATTAGTCTATTTATCGGATGTCCCCGGGATTTTATCCGACCCCTCGGACCAAAACACCCTGATTCCGTCGATCAACCGTCCCGAAGCCGCCGAATTGATCGCAAATGGGACTATTTCTGGGGGTATGCTTCCGAAGATCAATTCAGCCCTCGACGCACTCTCTAAAGGGGTCGGAAAGGTCCACTTTATCGATGGAAGAGCCCCCCACTCGCTCTTGCTCGAGATCTTCACCCGATCAGGCATCGGCACCGAGATTGTATCCTAGTTTAGGAGGCAGAGAGGAGGGCGCAAATTCGGCATCTTACATGATTTTAAACCCCCTAATCATGGTTTTTGGTTGCCAGCACCCCATATTCCGCCTAGTTTTCAGCACGTTGAGCCAATAAAAACGCATAGCTACACAAGCTAGGCACCTAACACTGTAATACCTCCATTGACTCCCACCTTCTAACACCATGGCAAAATTAGCTCTTAA
>JASJLI010000136.1:0-4270 GCA_037620805.1 Akkermansiaceae bacterium | reverse complement strand
GTCCTACTTCACAAAATCGGTGCGGCAGTCATGGGACGAGCTCGCGGTGGCGGAACGAGGACCGACCAAGGGGACCACTTACTTGCAGATCATGCCGCAGTATACCAAGGCCTCGCTGTCGGATCAGGATCTAGAAACCGTCTGGCATTACCTGCGAGCTCTGGCTGACAAAAAACAAGCCGGGCCTTCTAAGGTCTTGATGAAAAAAGAGAAGGAGGCTGTTATTAAAAACTTGATCGATGTCCCCGGAGAGGTCCCCGTGACCACCCGACCGCGCGTTTTCAGAGCACCCTTGGCGGGTTCCAGTGGTCGAGCCCTACACGTGGGACTTCCCAATGGCATGAGCTACACCTTTGACTCGCGCATGCTTTCGGTGCGGAGGGTCTGGAGTGGTGGCTTCTTGAATCTACGGGCGGAACGCGCTGGCCGCGGCACGCGCCCCTCCACGGTGGGACGTAATGCGGTTGTCTTCATCGAAAACGAACCCGTGCTCGCACCTCTCACACCAGATGGGAAAGTGGTCGACTTCGAATTTAAAGAACCCGATGTGCAAGACTACGCGATCATTGAAAAACATCTTTGGGACCCCACCGATTTCAGCAAAAAAATAGCCAGCCTCGATGCCGAATTCCTAGGCCATCGACTTGCCTCCGGAACTGGAGCTCCTAGTTTTAAGTTTCGCGTCGGACAAAACGTTTTTTCAGAATCAATCAGTCTCACCGACGACGGACGCATCGAGATCGCGCTCGAGGGCACTATTATTCAAGCCCAACAATTTCAACTACGTTCCAGTGGTCTAACCGAGGTTCAGGTGGTGGGCGGTAAGCTTGAGAAGGGGACCTGGACGCTGCCAGCGGCGAAGGCTTCACAGGTGTTCCGACTGAAAGCAAAACTTCCCGGCGGACTACTTGCCCGCCCCAAGGTGGAGCGCAAGGAGAACTGGTCGCCGCAGCCTCTCGTATCCACTCCCACGGTGGTGCTTCAGCCTGATCTGAAGCGACGTAGGAAACCCGGAAAGCCTCTCGCCACGCAGGCAGGCTACCGCGCTAACACTTGGCAAGCACCTTTGGACCTCTACGGACGTAAGCAGATTTTTGAAGCCACCGGAATCGCGGTGGCCAAAGACGGCACCATTGTGCTGGCTACCCGTGCCGCGGGGGTCTGGCGTATCCGGAACGGAAAATGGTCACTCTTTGCAGAGGGGACTTTCGAGTCGCTGGGCGTCTGCATCGAGGATGATAAAGGCGACCGAATCGTCATCACCCAGAAGCCGGAGTTGACCCGTATCAGCGATACCGATGGTGATGGTCGGGCGGATACCTTTGAGACCGTTTGTGATGATTTTGGATTCCATGGCAACTACCACGAATACACCCACGGACCGATCCGTGATGCCGAGGGTAACTACTACTTTAACTTGAACCTCGCCGATGCCAGCAAGGAGGAACGTGCCTCGTGGAAGGGCGGAGGGAAGTTCATGGGGTCGATGGGCGGTTACCGAGGCTGGTCCTGTAGGGTCACGCCAGAGGGGAAGTTTGAAACCTTTGCCAACGGCCTGCGCAGCCCCGCCGGACTGGGGATCGCCCCCGACGGAAGGATCTGGTATTCGGAAAACCAGGGTGAGTTTTGTGGATCATCGAAATGGGTGCCACTCGAGAAGGGTAAGTTTTACGGCCACCTCTCAGGTCTCGTCGATCTCCCCGGCGTCACCCCCGCCTCCAAACTTGATGGTGACGCATGGGCTGCCAAGCTGTGCAAGGGCGCGGTCTGGCTCCCGCACAACAAGATCGCCAACTCACCCGGTAACCCGGCTTGGGATGTGACCGGAGGGAAGTTTGGAGTTTACCAAGGGCAGGTCTTCATGGGGGATCAAACCCTCTCGCAGCTTTTCCGGATCGTGACTGAGCAGGTGAATGGTGTCGATCAAGGCTGCGCCATTCCCTTCGCCGAAGGTTTGGCCTCCGGAGTCATGCGTCCCTGTTTCCTTGCCGATGGCAGCATGCTCATCGGGCAGACCGGTCGAGGTTGGTATGCCACCGGCGGTTTTCCGTCTGGTTTACAGCAGATTGTTTGGGATGGAAAAACGACCCCAGGCGACATCCTACGAGTCGCATCCAGCGCTAGTGGATTCGACATCCACCTCACCGCTCCGCTGGACAAAAAAGCCACCGCCGCGCAGTTGAAAAAAATCATCCAGATAAAGTCCTGGTTCTATACCAACACCTCAGATTATGGCTCTCCGGAACACGATATCCGCGACGATGCCTTGGCTGAGGTTAAAATTTCCAGCAACCGAAAAGTAGTGCATCTAAGAATCTCGGACTACGGAAAAGGGGACAAGTGGCTGGATCGGATCTACCATATCGTGATACCTGACTCGAAGGCTATCTTCGAAGACGTGACGTCTTGGAACACCCTGGAATCCTACTTCACGCTCCGGGCGATCCCTAAATAAGGCAGGGCACTCAAGCTAGGGTTTTTTTAACCGCGAACCTCCTTCGCCAAGGAGGCTACGGCGCGTCAGGATGGACGCGGAAAAACACGAATAAGGGGGGAATGTATCGAAACAGGCTTGTGTTGATAGGTGTCTTGCAAAAAGCCACTACTTGAATGCGAAGGAGCTGAAAAAAATTCGCGTGAATTGGCGTCTATTCGCGGTTCAATTCACTATTCTCCGGCTTGTGCTGAACGGCGAGGCGGGTAGGCCGTCCTTGTTGTAGAGGTTGCACCCCAGCGGGTATTGGGTGTAGGCATAGCGCACTGCGACGGGTGACTTGACTTGGTCACTCCAGACGATTAGATCCGCGCCGTCGAATTTTCCCTGCGCCCAGTGCCATGCTCCGTCTTTGTCCTGGATCGATAGCCAAGGAATCTTGGCTCCCGGCGTGGGTTTTGCTGGTTCGTAGCCTTTTTTGTTAGCCAGCATTAAGCCGGCACCCGTGTAGTTAAAACTCACGCGGATCTTTGCGCCCTCGATCTTGTGGCTCTTGTAGATTGGTCCGCTGGGGACTAATTCCTTTTCGCCGTACTGGTAGTGCCTCGCCCAGCGTGCTAGACGCAGCCCGACGTCGTACTTGTTCACCGGGTGTTCCTTCACCGCACCGATGTCAATGGTGACAGCCATACCTGTGTTGTTGATTTTTAGAGCCTCGAGCTGTGCGTTGCGGATCTTTGCCCGACCGTCGCCCATCTCAGGTTTGTCGTCTGCCGACTGCCCGATGCTGGCGATCTGCACGAAGTAAAACGGGAAGTCGCCTTGGCCCCACGAGGTCCGCCAGTCGGTGATCATCGATTTCATTTTCTGGAAATACTCGCGCCCTTCGGTGTGGTTCGCCTCGCCCTGATACCACAGTGCCCCGCGGATGCGGTATCCGATCACTGGCATGATCTTGGTCTCGTAGTTGGTCTTTCGCGTGCTGCGTTTCTTGCCCTGTTTGTATTTCTCGGTCTGCAAGGCCTCGGGCACCTCGCGCATCCACGCCTCGATCGGTGAGCCGCCGGTCGCCGCCATGAGCAGGGCGAACGGGACTTTTTTCTCGCTCTGAATCTTGCGGGCAAAACAGAAGGCGACACGTGAGAACACGCGCGATGTCTCGGGCGTGCAGATGATCCATTTGTCGTCGCGCCACTGCCGCAGCGCGGGGTAGTTCGCGTTTTGGATCGTCTTTGGAGGCCAAGGCCCCATCTTGAGTGGACCTGCCATGTTCGACTGACCCGAGCAGAGCCATACCTCGCCGATGAGGGTGTTTTTGATTTCGAGTGTCTGTGTTTCTTCTGCCAACGTGGCAACAACCGTCATCGACCGACCCTTGGGTGCGGTATTAACCGACGTGAGCGGATCAGCCATCATCGCCGGCAGCTTCACGCGCCAGGTTCCGTTAGGCTTGGTTGCACTTATACTGGTGTGTTCGCCGAGGGTCACACGCACCTTGGTTCCGGGCTTGGCGGTGCCCCAGACGGGGATCTCCATTTGCTGCTGAAAAATCGCGTTGTCAACAAACGGCTTGCCGAGCGTGAACGTCGGCTTGTCGGATGTCGCAGTGGCGGTTTCTGCTGCAGCTGGTGCTTGCGCCAGGCTGGTCATCGGCATCGCCGCTAATAGCATGAGAGTCACGCTGAGAAATTGTTTTGGTCGATTCATATGTTTGTTAGGTTATTGTTGCGGCAACCAGGCATATAAGATTGATCGGGTTCATGATTGATTGTAAGAAATGTAGGCACGACCTACGTTCACTTGTTAACTAGCACCACCCACACGACATGATAAGAA
>JASJLI010000135.1:0-8119 GCA_037620805.1 Akkermansiaceae bacterium | reverse complement strand
CTGCACAGCACCGCAGTAACAGACGAGGGCATCAAACTCCTGCACAGCATGAGTTCACTGAAAAAAGTTTACCTCTGGAATACCAAGGTCACTCCAGCAGGTGCCAAAGCACTAGAAAAAGTGCTAGTAGACGCCCACACCAAAGCACAACAGGGACTCGAAAAAGAAGATCGCGACATGGATGCTCCCCAGGTAATTCTAGGCACTACGGCGAAGAAATAGCGACTAACTAATCGAAGGGCGCGAGCCCTTCGCTACCATGCGTAGCGAAGCCTTCTTGACCTCCATAGCCTCGGCGGCGTAGGTTGCAGGCTTCGACGGTGTAGCGGTAAGTGAATCTTATCCGTGTACATCCTCTTCATCTGTGAGAATCTGTGTTAGAGAAGATTCAACACACAGATGGCCAAACATCTGGGTATGAACGGCTCTGGTTTTTAAAGGTTCTGATCAGCCCTACCTCTGAGGAAGATTGAGCTGTATGACTCGCTGGCCGTTGCGGTGACCGTAGCTGTGTTTCCTGAGGGAGCGGCGGTAATGAGTACGGTCAGCCCACTGACGGGTCCGTCCACGCCATTGCCTGCATACCAGTTACTGAGATCGGGCGACCATTCATAGGAGCCGGTGATGTCGCTTGGTATTTGTTCGTTCAGCGGGTGGCTGAGGGTGATGGTGGCTCCAGTGGTGGAGAGAATTGAGAGGCCTGTTGTGAATTGATCCGGAGGGGTGCCAAACCAGGCTTCCAGTCCGTTTTTAATGCCGTCACCGTCGGGATCTTGCCCGAAGCCGGTCTGCGCGCCTACGCTGTAACCTGCCATCCAATCTGTGAATGCTGGGTTAGCTGCCATCAGTGGGTTACCTGGGTTATTGAAAAGGAAAGTGACTTCAGCCGCGGTAAGGGCCGTATTATAGACTTGGACGTCATCGATCGAGAAGGTGGACCGATTGGAATCATTGCTGTAGGTGCCCATGGCGAATGCCGTGCCGGTCAAGTCCGTAATCACGTTGGCGCTGGTCCCTGAAACGACAGCCGAGCCATTGACGTAGAGGGTGTGTGTGTTGTCCTTCCCATAAACACCGACCACATGGACCCAACCGTCCGCGGTCGCGGCAGCGTAGTTGGCGAGGGTGTCGGGGGAGTTGATTGGGGATCCGTTGCCTCTCACATGCCAAGCGATAGGGTCTGTGTTCAGTTTCAACCCCCAAATATCTCCTACTGTGTCATTTTCAAAGCCCGCGATCCCCTCCCAACTGGTCCCAGTTCTGCCTTTCACCCAAGCCGAGAGGGTCACGGCAGTGCCTCCGCCCAGGTCGAGGGCGGCCGAGTCCGCAGCGTTCACATGGAAGCGGGCGAGGTTATAGGCGCCGCCGGCCTTGCCAGCGACCCAGCCTGAGCCTGTTGTTGAAGAGACCTGCTCGGCGTCATAGCCGTTGCCGGACGAATCCACTGCAGTGGTGCCTGACCCGTCGTCGAATTTCCAGTGGCCAATCAGGCCGGCGACCGGCCCCTCTCCTGCATCTCCCGTGGCGACTGTTAGGTTGCTCGTGAAAACGCCATTACCTGTGCTTCCAACTGCTGCGACACGATAGTAATAGGTGGTATTTGCCGCAGTGGTTTCGTCGCCATAAGTGGTTTCATTCGCCCCGACTGAAAACTCCTGATAGCTAGCAAAGGCGGGGTCGGTCGAGCGGCGGAGTAGGAATCCGGTTTCGTACGTGTAGCTGTCGGTCCAGCTCAAGTCCACTTTGGTGCCACTTACAATCGTATCGGGTGTGCCGTTCAAGTTCGCGGGCGCTGAAAGTCCGCCAAGGCCTGTGACGAAGCTTGCCGCGCTTGACCAGTCTGAGTCGGCACCGTCGGTGGCAAAAAATCGATAATAGTAGCGCGTGTCTCCAGCAAGCCCGGTGATGGCATGGCTTAGGATGTCGTTGGTCACGGCTGCGCCAAAGGCGTGCGAGCCTCCGCCCGCAGCACTGGTCCAGCTTGGGATATCCGTCTCGCCCTGATCGGCGAGCGCCCAGACGAGCGTCACCGAGGTGGCATCGGCGTTGCCTAGCTGGCAGTTGGCAGTTGCTCCATCATTGGTCAGTGCCGTGTTGGAAGGGAAACCCATAATAGGGCCGCTTGGCGGCGGGCCAAAGCGGGTGCTCCAGTCTAGTGCAACCGTGAACTGACCGTTGGCACTGGTATCAAAGCGGGGTGTGGGATTCTGGGGAACCCCGGGGGTGTAGGTCTTGACCCGGATTTCTCCCGTGTCCTCGTCGAGTTCGACAAGTCGGAAAAAGCCATCGCCGCCGTTGGGGAGCACTTTGTTGTAGTCGGTGACCATTTGTAGGACTTTCAGGCCGTCGGTGTTCGTTTTCACCTGATGGGTGTCTTGACTGGTGTGGCCGCTGAAGACCATGAAGATCTGCGCATTATTTTTCACAAGTTTGTCCCAGATTTGCAACTGACTGTTGCGACCTGGACCGGACGTCCAGGGATTATTCGGCGGGCCTGCAGCGGTTCCCTCGAAAACGTGGGTCGTAATGATGGTCGGCATATTGGGATGGCTGTTGATGATGCCCTGCGCCCACGCGATGGCGTCAAAAGCGGGTAAGTCTGCCGGAGCGGGTGTAGAGCCCAGTGCGTGTCCCGGCACGTCGTATTCAAGGTTCAGCATGAGATATTGCCGCGCTCCACCTGCGGCTGATGAGCTGATGATATGCCAGGTGTTTAGATCGTTACTGCTGACTCCTCCGTATTGAGGTTGGCCTGCGTAGCGGTGGGTGCCGCTGGCACTACCGAAGTAGTCACGGTAGTTGTGCGCCCATGCACCAGCTGGATCAGTTCCCGCTTGGCTGCTATCTTCCTCGTGGTTGCCGTAGTTTACATTCCAAGGGATTCCAGTGCCGCCGTCGGCATTGGTGGCGGTGTCGAGCGTTACCATGGCTGCCTCGGCGCGGTCATATTCGGCGAGTCTATTGCCGTTCTGCACGATGTCGCCCACCTGCGTGACGAAACGGATCTTGTTGGTCTGCGCGTTGGCCGCGATCCAATTGGTTTGGGCCGTGAAGGATGGGTAATATGTGGTGCTGAGCACCGGTACCTGCTGATCGCCGATCACCGCGATGGTGAACGGAGCAGCAGTGAGGCGAGAAAGAGAAGCTGTGCAGAGAAGACTGATGCAGCAGAAACGGTGGATGGAGCGGACCATAGGATGAGGCTAAAGTAAAACTGCCCAGCCCGATTCCCCTGACTGGGGGATGAGCTGGGCAGTATGAATTTTTTCTATTTCGAGGCCGGGTTACTTGCGGCGACGGAGGATGAGTGCGAGTCCACCAAGGCCGAGAAGGGCGGTGGTGGATGGTTCTGGAATGGCGTCATACGTGATGGACAAAGTGGGCGCTTTTCCGCTCACACCAGTCTCAGACGAATGTCCATACCAAGCACCAGAACCCGATCCGATCAAAGCCCAACCATTGTTGGTGGTGCCCGCGCTCCATGCCTGGAGACTCGCTGTGACATTCAGTTCCGCTGATCCCAAAAGAGGAATAATGCCTGATGAGGTGTCATCGGCAACTGTTGCAGCCTGTGTCCCATCAAGCGTAATACCACCGCTCAAAGAGTTCCAAGTAACTGTTCCCTCATCCCAGCTCTGAAGCATGCGATGCGCATTGGGACCATTACCATCTGACCAAGTTATATCTGAGGTATAAATAGTCAATGTTGCCGAAGTAATCGTTGATCCAAGTGCAATTTGATTAGCACCATTACCAAAGATATTACCGAAGGAGATTAAGCTTTCATATTCAGTACCAGCGTTGTCAGTCCTAACTTCAACGAATCCGCCATAGTTCGTATCTCCTGCAGTATTTCTCATATATGTATCCGTCGTGCTCGCGTAACCGTTCACTCCGTCTTGTAGAGACAGAACGGCAGCAGATGAACTTGAGATTCCTGCGGACAAGACCGCAAGAGAGAGGAGATGTATCTTATTGTATTTTTTCATAATTAATGTGTGTTGTTTGGGTTGTTTTTTTTTCTGTTTTTTGTTGTAGTTTATCACGATTCTTTACCGTGATGAGAGATTGTTGTTGGGTGAAATATCAGCGGCTCGGACTGGTTATCTGGAAATTGAAGCTAGACCACCCCGACGACGTCGCATCCTTCGAGAGCTCAAATTCCCGAACGCCTTTGAACTCGATACGCCATGTCTGGAGAGACGGGCTGATGAACTTGTCATCGTTAGGTTTCGAAAATTTCCAACTAAAGGAATTCTTAGATAATGGCGCGATCTCTATTTCCTCGTTGGGGTCATGCACTTCGGAGCGAGATCCTTCAGTTATCGAAAAATCGCCAAAATCTCCCTCGGAATTCCAAATTGATTTCTCGCTATCAGGAATGTTGGCAGCACTGATCTGAATATCGACAGCCTCTGCAAAATCAACCGATACACTTCCGCCAGCAGCGATCTCCATATCACCTTCGGCCCTGTTCTGTATTTTTGATGCGTCCGACGTTGAGGAAACCGTATAGCTAACTCCTCCTTCGCCTAAAGAGTGTGTTCCATCCGTGAACTCCATCGGCCCACTATATGCTGGCAAGCTAGTAGGCAGGACCGTCAAGAATTTCTTGATCTCAGGTTTTACGGAAACAAGGCGTCCAATCGGATCGATACGGCATGCCTGCCCCGCGGTGAGAGTGTCTGATTCTTTGCGAACACGGAGGGCTGTGACTTTGACTTTTCCTTTGAAGACGTGGAGTGCGTCATGGTCATCCGGGGCAGCGATGACGCCGAACTCGGTGCCGAGGTCGACAATGTTGAGTTCTTTGGTTTTTACAGTAAACCCTTCCGCTCCCTTAGGAACCTGGAACCAAGCCGTGCCTTGGTTCAGATAAAGCTTGTTGTCATCGTGCAGCGTCATGTCTGCGGGAGCGATGACGATGGACTTGACGCCGGAGGCAAAATTTAACTCCACCGTGCCCTGACGCAGAGTAAGACGGGAGCCGTTCTCAAGAACTGCGCCTTCGAGATCATCACTTACCCCACTGTGAGTGAGTTCAAACTGAGTGCCGGGAGATGTTTCGAAAACAAGAGTCGGAACTTTTTCAGCAACAAAAAACAGGCGCATCGTGACCATACCGATGAGAAAAACGGCAGCGGCCGAAAGAACCGCCACTTTCAATGCTCGGCGTTTCTGTCGGGAAATAATCCTCTCAATAGGCACCACCTTTTGTTGACCATGATGAACATTAATTTCCAAACCGATCAAACTCTGCAGATGCATGAATTCGCGGTAATCATTACGTGCTTCCTCTGACTCTAGAAGATACTCTTCCAGTTTCTGAAATAGTTCAGGGCTGATGTCGCGATCGGCGAGCCTAGATAAAGCTTGGTGAAATTCCTCCTGATTCATACCGAGTCCCCTTCCAATAACTGGCGATGCTTTACGCACTCTTTTAAACCGGCACGAATCCTGTGGAGCACGACTCGTAATGATTGAGCCGAGCCGCCTACTTGTTTAGCGTGTTCAACAACGCTAACATTGTCGTCGTAACGAACTTTTAGAAGCTCCAGCTCCTTAGGCTTCAACTTTTTAAGGCAATAATGCAGAGACCTTCTTTTTTCTTCCAGATAACTTGGCTCATAATCCTTCGTTGCAGGCTCAGCCAGCTTCTCAATCAACTCATCACTGAATAGTAACCAGCCCTGACGTTTCAGCTTAGAGCGGTGGCTTAGGACGCTGTAACGAGCCAGAGTGCAGGCCCAGGCACCGAAATTGGTCCCTATTTCAAAGGTCTTCTGTCGCTCCCACAGTTTTACATTCACATCCTGAAGCACATCGCTGACGTCCTGGTAATTAGGTAACATCGAGGTGATATACGACCTCAACACCTCCTGATGGCTAGTCAGCAGCTGGACAAATTGGGTCATGTTCTCTGGTTCTTTCACAATGTGATTATAGAAGCTCGTTACAGGTAGAAGCCGTCAACAGGCAAAACGTTAACAAAATAATGTAGTTTTATCATCCTAGAGAGTCACCGCCAATCTGCATCTGCATAAAACATGGATGCCATTGGGGCGAAAGGACCACACTCCCCACTCCCACAGACTTGAGGGTCTCTCTCCCAATACCGAGTATTTTTACCGTATTCTCTTTGAAAACAAGGACGGTGGAGTGTGGAGTTTTGAAACTGGTCAGCTTAAGACGGCCAACTCAAGTAACCGCTGATTACTCTGATTTTAAACTGATTACATATCCTCCGCATTCAAAATGGTGAACACTCAACCTAAGCTCAGTATAAAATCTGCGAAATCAGCGGTTAACGACCAGTTTTGGCATAGAACTCGCCCGAACTGGATACTCCTACACACTGACATTGGAATCAATTTTTGACAACTAGCCACTTCATGGAGAGTATCAGCCTCCATGACATTTTGTTCTCTCAGATCACCACTATTGGCCGGACTCCTGGCAGTAGGATCCTTTGCCCACGCTGCCGAAAAACCCAACATCGTATTCATCCTCGCTGATGACTTGGGCTCGGGTGACCTTAGTTGCTACAACAAGGACTCAAAAATCCCGACACCCCATCTTGATTCACTGGCAGCTGAAGGCATGCGCTTTACTGATGCTCATAGTAACTCGTCCGTTTGCACTCCGACGCGATACGGTGTCGTCACAGGTCGCTACGCATGGCGCAGTCGGCTCAAACGTGGTGTCCTCAATGGCTACAGCCCCGCCCTGATCGAAGAAGGACGCGAAACCGTTGCCTCCCTACTCAAAAAACAAGGCTACAACACCGCCTGTATCGGCAAATGGCACCTCGGAATGAATTTCGCCAAGGATGGTAAAAAATGGGATCACACCAAACCGATCACTCGCGGCCCAAACACACTAGGCTTCGATTACTTCCTCGGCATCTGCGCATCACTGGACATGCCACCCTACACGCTCATCGAAAACAATAGGGTAGCCTCGCAACCTACTGAAAAAATCGCCGCCTCTTCATACCCCAAATACTGGCGTGGAGGTGCCATTGCTAAAGATTTCTCTCACGAAGATTATCTCCCACTGGTTGGTAAACAGGCTGTGAAATTCATTACATCACAATCAGCCGACAAACCCTTTTTCCTCTACCTCCCCCTTCCTGCGCCACACAAACCCGTAGTCCCTACTGCCGAATTCCGAGGTAAAACCAAGGCCAATGATTACGGCGACTTCGTACACGAAATGGACTGGGTGATCGGTCAAGTTGTCAGCTCACTCAAGAATAAGGGCTTCTTCAAAAACACCCTCCTCATCGTGACCAGCGACAATGCATCCTTCGCCATTCCGGAGAGATACGGTGTCGTCCAGACGGGCCACGCACCCAATTATATTTACAAAGGACAAAAAACCGATGCCTACGAAGGTGGCCACCGCGTCCCCTACATCGTCACCTGGCCAGGTAAAGTCGCAGCAGGAGTCATCAGTAAACAAGTCGTCTGCACCACCGACTTGATGGCGACAGCTGCCGATGTATCCGGCACCACTCTCGGTAAAGACGCTGGCGAAGACAGCTACAGCATCGTTCCCGTCTTACTCGGAAAGCAGGGAGAAAAATCATTACGCGAGGCTACCATCCACCACTCAGCCAGCGGCATGTTTGCCATCCGCAAAGGTAAGTGGAAGCTTATTGTTGGTCGTGGATCCGGCGGACGGACAAAGGTTGATAAGTCCGATAAAAACAAGATCCAGCTCTTCGATATGGTCAATGACGTACGTGAAACCAAGAACGTTCACAAAGCACATCCTGAAATCGTACAGGAACTCACCACCCTTCTTGAGAAGTACAAGAGCAGTGGCCAGAGCACCTCTAGGTAGAGGAGGTAGGGGCAATTTGATAAACCGTCCCTACCCACTTGGCGATCAGCGCACCTGTTCCTCTTTCGCTGTCTGGCAATGAATACAGAGTGACACGGAAGGTTTAGCCTTCAGTCGCTCGATATTAATATCCTTTTTGCAGTCGTCACAGACGCCGTATTTGCCCTCATCGATTTGTTGTAACGCATACTCGATTTTTTCCAGCAGCTTGCTCTCAGAGAAACCTAACTGGTGCTCTACCACGTTATCAGCAATCTTATCGGCCCGCTCG
>JASJLI010000134.1:0-4285 GCA_037620805.1 Akkermansiaceae bacterium | reverse complement strand
GGCGACGAGCATGACGAGAGCTCCAATTTTACGGAGCATGGACGTTCTGCAGGAGCGCAGAGCATAACCAAAAATGATGATGGCGATGACGGTGTAAATTTCCTTCATGGGAAAGTCGCGAGAATGTCAGAGGGGGATGAGAATGAGTATTGGGAAACGGAGGCTAGGTCGGAGAATCAGGTATCTACGGCGGAATATGCCACCGACCTGCGAGGATTGCAACTTGTGAAAATACTCAGTCTCGATATGTTTTTGCCATGGCAATTGAGACTTTTGAAGGAATGGCGCCTGATATCCACGAAAGTGCCTTCGTGGCAAGCAGTGCAGACGTGATTGGTCAGGTGAAAATCGAGGATGAAGCCAGCGTCTGGTATAACACGACCCTTAGAGGCGATATCAACAAAATCGTGATCGGACCCAAATCCAATATCCAGGACAACGCATGTATCCATCTGGCCGACGACTACGGCGCCTACATTGGCGAACTGGTGACCGTAGGGCACAGCGCGATCATCCATGCTTGCACGGTGAAGGATGAAGTATTGGTTGGAATGGGAGCCTGCATTCTCGATGGTGCGGTGATTGGAGAAAGATCAATCATTGGTGCTCACGCGTTGGTCACAGGAGGGACCGAAATCCCCCCTGGGTCGCTTGTGCTAGGAAGCCCTGCCAAGGTGGTAAAGACCCTCGATAAAGAACAGCAAGAGGGGATCAAAAAGTGGGCTGAGAAATACGTTATCGTGTCGCGTAAATTTCTTGCCCGACCCAATGGTGGGAAGGTTTAAGTTTTAAGCGCCAAAGGGGGATAAACTCCAAGTTTTAAACTCCAAAAACCAAGTAAGACTAGCTACTTCACATATCCTCTTTTCCTTCGGCAACCCAAGCCCTGCCGTGTATTCCGCGTTTTTCCGTGGTTCAAAAAATTGAAGTGACAAGCCAAGAAAGATTCGCATAATTCGTAAGATTTGTGGTTTAAAAATTGAATGAACAACACAAGAAAAAAATCCTGTAAATCTCGTAGATCCTGTCTAAAATAGCCTGTCTATGAAAGATCACGTTAGAGTTGAACCCGTCGCTCTCATGCCAACCTCGGCAGGTTGTGCCGTGTTCTTGGGCGATGGCGAGAAGGTGATCGTGTTTTACATTGAGCCAGCCATCGGGGCCTCCATTAATGCGGTGATGTCTGGGGTGAAACCACCAAGGCCACTGACACACGATCTTTTTTCCCAGATGCTGGACGCCTTTGGTGCCAAGGTTGAAAGGGCTGTGATTGTAAAAGTGGAGGGTGAGGTGTTTTTTGCCCGACTCTTTGTGACCGCAGAAAACGAGATCATGGAGCGTAAGGTGGTCGAAATTGATGCCCGACCTAGTGATTGTCTAGCATTATGTGTTAGGCAGAATGCTCCCATGTTTGTCCTGCAACAAGTATGGGACGATTTGCGTGATATGTCCGATGTACTCGTCGAATTGAAAGACAAGGCAGAGGGGGGCGAAATTTAGGATTCAGGATTCAGGATGTTGTCATTGATCCATTGGATCGCACCGTCCCGATCGTCTAATTTGCCTTCCAATTGTTCTGTTTGGATTTGATTTAGGATATCTTTGAACTCAGGCCCAGGTTTGAAGCCGAGATCGATCAGATCTTTTCCTGTCACTAACGGTGTTGGAATGAGTGGTTCGGCAGCAAACTCTTCCTCCTTGGCACGAAGAAACTCATAGTTATCGGTGAACCCGTTACTGCTGGCACAATCGACTCGATGAAGTTCCATTTCGTCCTCGAAAGTAGGCCGAGCCATAAAGCGTTTTACTTTTGCCGTGCGCATCTTTTGCACGTTCATGAAGTTCATGTGATTGGCCACCATCACGCAAACCTCGTCGGTGGTCTGATTGGAATATTTTAGTCGACGTAAAATCACCTCAGCCATTTCTGCCCCAACACGATCATGTCCATTAAAGCGGATACGTTCATCTGCTTCATCAT
Source organism: Akkermansiaceae bacterium (assembly GCA_037620805.1). Classification (GTDB taxonomy): domain Bacteria; phylum Verrucomicrobiota; class Verrucomicrobiia; order Verrucomicrobiales; family Akkermansiaceae; genus Oceaniferula. The sequence continues at coordinate 2,304 of JASJLI010000134.1, read as the reverse complement.
AGGTATAGGTAGCCGGTTTACCGATGTCATGGAGAAGCACAGATAAGGCGAGCTCAGGAGTCGGATCATCCTCAAGCATCTCAAGCATGATCCGGGTGTGGGTGTAGACATCACCCTCAGGGTGCCATTGTGGGGGTTGCTCACAACCGATGAGGTCGTAGACCTCAGGCACGATATGGCGCATCAGGCCACTTTCTGTGAGTAAATCAAATCCACGCGCAGGGTGATTGGATACGAGAATTCTGGTGAATTCATCGCGGATGCGCTCGGAGCTTATTTTTTCTAGCAGATCGGAGTTGTCGCAGATTGCCGACCAAGTAGTGGGTTCGATTTCAAATTCAAGTGTGGTGGCAAAACGTACCGCCCGCATCAGCCGTAGGGCATCTTCTTGGAATCGATCCGACGGGCGTCCGATCGCTTTGATGACTCTGGCATCGATATCCTTTTGGCCGGAAACGAAGTCGATAATTTCTCCGCTCTGAGGATTTTGAAAGAGTCCGTTTGCTGTGAAGTCGCGTCTGGTGGCGTCATCCTCGGGTGTTGAGAAGGTAACTGACTCGGGATGTCTGCCATCGTTATACGAGCCATCGTGACGGAAGGTGGCAATTTCAAATGGGAAGCCGTCTTGTTTGACGAGGATCACCCCGAAGTGGGCACCTATCGCATTGGAGTTGGGGAATAGAGCCTGAACTTCATCCGGAGTGGCGGATGTGGCAATATCGTAGTCCTTTGGGTCGATTCCTAATAAGGCATCTCTAACACAGCCGCCCGCGAAATACGCGACGTGCCCAGCATCGCTAAGTCGTGATGCTGTGGCATGGGCTGCTGTTTTAAGATCGGGCATGGGAAGTTTTTTTAGACAGGATTAACAGGATTAACAAGATTTTCCAAATTGTGGCTAATACGGATGAATGAGATAATTTGGATTTGGTATTTGGTATTTGGAGTTTGAAGTTTAAAACTTAGGCATGCCCGTCAATTTTATTGAATCCATGCAAGCCGTTAACTGGCAGCATCCCATCCTCGTGGTTTCAGCTTTCATCTTCGGTGCCTGTGTCGGCTCCTTTCTTAATGTGGCGATCTACCGTCTTCCACGTGGACTTTCTGTCAATAAGCCGAAACGGTCTTTCTGTCCCACCTGTAACAAGGATATTCCCGGATATCGGAATATTCCGTTGTTCACTTGGCTTGCCCAGGGTGGGAAATGTGCCGAGTGCAAATGTAAGATCCCATTTCGCTACTTTGCGGTGGAGTTGCTGACAGCTCTGTTATTTCTCCTGATGTGGGTTTCTTTTCCCAACAACCCAGGCGAGGCCCTCTTTTACATGTTATTGATGGCTCTACTTGTGGTGGTGGTATTTGTCGACGCGGAGCTCATGGTGATTCCTCTGCAGGTGACATGGCTCGGGACTGGATTGGGCGTTATTGCTGCCGTGCTAGTGCAGCATCACCTCTATCTCGATGGAGAGAAGCACGGCTGGATGGATGGTTTGTGGGCGTCTGTCAAAGGATTCCTGGCCGGCTTTGGTGGGCTGTGGGCTGTGGTTCTACTCGGGAAACTCGCCTTCGGTAAAAAGAACATGGAGTTCGCCGAATCGGTAGATTGGATGTTACGCGAACCAGAAGACGAGAACGACCCTGAGCAAGAACTCTGCTTCGTTATCGATGGTGAAGCCCACGGTTGGTCGGATCTTTTCTACCGCGATAGCGATCAGCTGATTATTGAGGGCAGTAGCTTCCGCGTGGATGGAAAAAAGATCAAAGCTAAGACGCTTACCATCAAAGGTGATCACGTTGTGCTAACAGGGAAAACCTTGATGATCGAGGAAATGAAATCTCTCGATGGTAAAGCCCACAAGGTCACGATACCACGCGAGGCAATGGGAATGGGCGACGTTTACCTGATGGGCATGCTTGGGGCGTGTCTCGGTTGGCAATCGGTGCTCTTCACCATCTTCGCCGCCTGCCTGTTTAGTATCGGCCTAGCGATCCTAGGTCGCATGGGATTCGGCCAACGGTTACCCTTTGGTCCCAGTCTGGCCTTTGGTGGCATCTGCTGGATCTTCTGGGGTTGGCAGGTGTGGGGGTGGTATTTTTCCCTGATGGAATTTGGTGGGTAGTGAAGTCAGGAGTCGGGAGTCGGGAGTCGGGAGTCGGGAGTCGGGAGTCGGGAGTCAGCGGGCATAAAAAAACGGACGGCACCGAGGTGACGTCCGTTTGGAAAGTTTTTGGGTGGCTCCTAGTTACTTCCTACGGCGGAAGAGCAGGGCGGTGGCACCGAGGCCGAGCAGGGCGAGAGAAGAG
>JASJLI010000133.1:0-3195 GCA_037620805.1 Akkermansiaceae bacterium | reverse complement strand
TTCCTGAGATTTCCAAAAAAGGAATTCACATCCTTGACGCCTACACGCTGCTCGTAAACAGCCATCACACTGATCCAGGTGCAACCTTTTCCACGGGTGAGATGGTCAAAGGCATCTTCCTCCATGCTGACGAGCTCCTGTTGACGGAAGACAAGCGTGGCGTGGCCATTCAATTTTTTAACATCCTTTTTCAAAGTAGGCCGACCACTGCCCTTTTTCTTTCGCCCCTCGTCCTGTTTGACAAACAGCCTCGCCGTTTTCCCAGGTGCCTGGTTCGCCCATGAGACCACCTTGTCACCATGCTCAACCGTCACCCCCTTGGCGGCGTTCAGATCGAGAAGGAGTCCCTTCTGCTCGATACCGTCATCGGCTAGGCTGGTTCCGATCGACAGTAGCGCCAACGTTACTATGAGAGTGTGAGATATTGAGTTCATGAATGATCTAGACTTGTTTCTCCTGCTCGACGGCGTCGTGTTTTTTACCCAGGTAAATGCCCACAATGCCCCAGAGGGCGGTAAATCCTGCACCCACACAAAGAATAGGTCCAAGTCCGAGATTAAGCCATCCGTCTCCGAGCCATGCAATGATCCAGATCCAGAAAACATCCCCGCCGCGGTAAACAGCCACATCAATAATGGGTTTGGTTTTGAACCGCGCTTCCCGATCAACGGCTGTAAAAAGAATCTCCCGGGCAGGACGAGTGATGGCGTAGTTTCCAGATCGGCGAACCACCTGCAGCGCAAGCACGAACATAATAGCTGGGTTCATGCTGACCAGTAGAAGCAAACCACAAATAACAAAAGGTACCAGCGAGAGAGTGGTCGGCATACCAAATTTCCTCGCAATACGATTGGTTGCAAAAATACCGATGATGATGGTGAGGATGTTTGTTGCGAGTTCAACGCTACCCAGCAGTTGTTTGCGCTCGGCTCGTGAGTAGTCGGTCAGCAATTCCTTTTGTGCAAAGTAGAGAAAGGCCGCGGCTCCGGTGAAAAGGAAAATAAAGGAAGCAATACCTAATAATCGCTTGTGAGTGATGAACTCCTGGAATCCGGAAAACGGGTTCGAGTTAAGCTGAGGTGATTTCACCTCGCCTTCTTTTTTGGCAAACTCGCGATTGAGGATAGCGATCAACGGAAGCGTGAGCAGCAGAACCCCGGCGGTGACTAGCAGGATGTTTTCCTCGTTGATCCGATGCGAAAGCAAGAGAATCATCGCAGGGCCAAATATTGCCCCCGCACTGGCGCCTGTGTTAATAAAGCCGAAGACACGTTTGCTCTGTTCTTTATTGTAGTGCTGGGAAATGAAACTCCAGAATACGGAGATATGAAACAACGAGAACACGCTGCTCCAGACGTAGAAAATTTTACCCAAGGTCGTCACCTCGATCACCTTGCCTTGAAAGGCGGCGTAGATGCCCAGAAAAGAAGCCGCAAAAAAGACAAAGACACTGGGAACCAGAATGCGTAACGACACAAAGGATGCGCAGAGGTTATAAACGAATACAGCGATGGTGGAAACAATGAAGGTGTATGTCCATTGCTGTGCCAGACTCACGTCCCCCCAGTCGCTCGGCAGCGCGTCACGCACGGGCTTCATGATCATGTACGAGGCCATGAGCACAAAGATGAATGAAAAAGAAACCAAGGCTCCCTTGATTTCCGATGGCTCAATCTGGGTGAGTTTGGTGAAAAAATTATCGTGTTTTAGCATGAGCGGGTGGGTGTGATTTTATCCGGTGATTTTCAATAGCAACTCAGTGGCGGTGAGCTTGGGCGAAAGTAGGATAAGTTTGCAACTTGTCGGCAGGATGTGTGATTACGTCTTACTTGGGTTGCCGACAAGTTGCAAACTTGTCCTACTTTTTGCAAAGCCCTCAGAAAAATATCACACCCGATGGATGGTTACCACCGCATCGGCGAGCCGTCGTAGAACCAGAGTTTGCCGTGGTGTTTCGGCGTCAACGATTCGATCAGCGCCTTCACTTTCTTCATACTCTGCACAGGATCAAGATTAGCCAGACGCGTTCCCATGTCTGTCTTGTTATGTCCCGGGGCAAGGGCGATCACGATGATTCCCCTCATACCGGCATCCACAGACATGCAGCGGGTCACCATATTGAGGGCCGTTTTGCTGATCCTGTAGCCGTAGGCAGCCCCCCCGGGACTTGCCGCGCGGGTGGAAATATTGACCACTTTCTTCATCGGCGAGAGCCTCAGGTTGGGCAACAAGGCCTGGGTGACAAATATCGGCCCCAGCGTGTTCACATTGATGCAAGTCGTCATCTCCTGACGTGTCAGCTTGGTAATATTGTCCGGGTTCTCCGTCATCAGCTTGGGTCCAAAATACCCCGCGTTGTTAATGAGGATATCAATCTTCTGCCCCTTCAGCGTTTTCGCCATCGCCGCGATGTCTTCCTCACTGGTGACATCCAGTTTGACGATCGTCGCTCCCGTGGCTTTCAAGTCAGTCGCTTTCTCAGGTTTGCGCGCCGTCCCGATCACCTTGTATCCATCGGCGGCAAATTGCTTCACCATTTCCAAGCCCAAGCCCCGGTTGGCACCGGTGATCAGCACGGTGATGTCTTTTTTAGTTCCATTCTGCGCCTGCAAATTCAGCGGCAGGAAGATGGAGGCGGAGAGCAGTAGGAGAAATGCTTTGGTTGTCATGGTTTTATAATTAGATGTGTGGTGGTGTTTAATATCTATCGAGAAATACTGGGTGAGATGAGATTTCCTATCAATTCGACAAGTTAAATCGAAGGAACGCGCGTTCTACTTCAGGGGCTGTCTTCCATACTTGTGCTCCAGATACTCCAACGCCGGAAGTATCACTATCAAGACTGAGTAGACTATTGGCTGTTCCGGCCTCATACCAATCGACCAAATTCACACTGTCTTCAACGATAGGCGTGATTCCATCAGCAACGGCATCTCCATTAATAGGAATCTGATACTGAATGACTCCATTAACTGTTTGTCCAATTACCCCAGTGTTGTTCGTCCATTGCTTGGCATCCGTGCCGAGATAGAACTCCAAGCCGTTGGACAATCGGTCGCTATCATCGTCATCATGAAGACCTCCGATCAGCCCCGTCGCCGTTGCATTCGCATCGAAGTTTGTGTAGCCGATACGCTCGATCCACTTGTAGAGAACTTCAATATATTCAGCATGATCGATCGTCTTGGCCAGCGG
>JASJLI010000132.1:0-36405 GCA_037620805.1 Akkermansiaceae bacterium | reverse complement strand
TCCTCGCGACGCACCTTGCGCACCCGCTCGCTGCTAACACGTAGTCCACGGTTCCTCACCAGCCTCCCCACCTTGTCCGAACCAAGTTCGGGGTGTTCTATGCTCAGGTCAACGATGGCGTTATCGATTATCTCCTTCTTAACGGAAGGAAACTTCGGACGATAACGCAATGTTGAGCGGTGCACACGGAAGTAGGACGAGGCCTTGCGCTGGCTGCATTGCTCACCGCTAACAGCGAGCAATGCGTAGTTCCGGCGGTGCGCCGCTTACAGCTTTTTTTCGAGTGCCTCCTGCAAGACTTTGATGCCAAGCATCGCATCGGCATACATCTTCTTGCGTTCACCGTTTTCCTTTTCAAGCGCCTTGAGCCGCTTGGCGTCCGCCACGTCCATCATTCCATACTTCTTGCGCCAACGGTGCAAGGTAGCCACGGATATTTGCTTCTGCTGCAGAAGCTTTCCTGGCTTAGCTCACTGGCATCGCATTCGCGTAGTAGTAGGATGATTTCTTCGGGTTTGTGTCTTTTTTGTTTTGTCATGTTGTTTGGATTTGGATGTTACCAAATCCTCTCACTCAACATGGACCATTTTTTCTGGCGGCGGCCAATGGTAACTCACTCGGTCTTGAGGGCGGTTACTCCCGCATTGGTGAGTCCATCTCCAATCACCCATTCCAGTGGGGTTCCAAGCGCACCGGTCCCGATCTTGCCCGCGAAGGTGGATTCCGCTCGGATGCCTGGCACTACAACTACATGGTCAACCCACGCAGCACCTCCGATGGATCAATTATGCCTGTTTACGACTGGATGCTTGATAAGAAAACCGACATCAAAGCCCTGCCTGGCAAGATTGTAGCCCTCACCAAACTTGGTGTCCCTTACGAGGCTATGACCAAGGATGTGATCATGGACAAAGCCTAACTGCAGGCCCTTGAAATTGTGCTCGGCCTTGTTGAATCCGAGGTTGTAATTCCTGAGGACTTGGAAAATATGGACGATGAAGGAGAGATCGCCTCAGCTCTGGCAGAGCGTGAGATTGTGGCCATGATCGCCTACCTCCAGAAACTCGGTGTCTATGAAAAGGTTGATAAACCAGAGGCAGATGCACCTGCTATCATCAACCCCGATAAGAAACACTCCGTCACCGAACCAGAGTCTGAATAAATCACCCCCTAACATTATTACATCATGTTCAAAGATATCATCACCGCTGAAGGCGCTGCTCTGCAAGCAGGCGTAGCCTTCTTTGTTACCTGCTCCGTTTTCTTCCTGATCATGATCAGGGTATGGAGTGTTCGCAGTGAAGACGGCGTATAAACCAAAGCGGTTTCTGCGAATCTCTTAACCTCTGCGATTCCGCCTGTGAGGCTTGTATCAAGGTCAACCGCGACTTGATGCATAAGTCAGCCATTAAGGGCCCAACTTCTTGCAGCTGTTTTGCAGGTCTTAGTGCTACTTCGATTCCTGTCTACGCTGGCACGATGGTCGTAGGTTATCTGAAAACCGGTCAGGTATTCCACCCCCTCTGCTAAAGAAGACTTTGAGTCTACGATGGCACAACTCGATGATCTGCAGCTCAGTAAAAGGCAGGTTGAAACTCTCAAGAAAGCATACTTTGAAACCTCCGTGGTTAGCCCCGAGCGCTATCAGAGCATGGTTACATTACTGGACCACTCTGCTCGTGAATTATCCGCCCGAGCAGAAAAAATGGCTATTGCAAGCAACGAGGAAGAACCAGAGTCGATCAGCCGCGCCAGAGAGTATATCCACTCGCAGCTTGATGAGTCGATTAGCCTGCCTCAGGCAGCACGCGTTGCCGGTATGAGTGCGTCACATTTCTGTCGCCAATTTAAGATCGCCACATGAATGACGCTAACTGAATACGTTAACTACACGCGTATCCTCTGGGCTAAAAAAGAGCTTCTCAAGCCTAATGCCCGTATTTCGGAAGTTGCGTTCATGTTTGGCTTTCAATCACTCTCGCAGTTTAACCGCTGCTTTGCCAAATTCCACGGTGGCTCACCCAGCCAGTATCGCGACGAGATTTCAGCGATACCGACTGCCAAAGCGGCTAGCTAGTCCAGCATCAATCATCTACCTAAAAAAGCGGAACGGGATCAACCCGTTCCGCTTTTTGTTTCTTCGTAGATGAAGATTAGAGTTTAAGAATTACTTGGATAATTCAGCAAGCTTGGCGCGAGTGACAGGCTCTTTTGTATCCTTCCACTTGGCGCGGAATTTGGCAGCGTCCTCAACCGTAACGGCAGCTGCTTTATTTCCAAATGATGCACGCACGTAGGTCATCACGTCAGCGAGCTTCTTGTCATCTGCATAGATAGCTTCGAGTGGTGCCATCATGCCAATATGTTCAGTGCCTTCTTTTTTGATTCCCTTGAGAATAACAAGAGCGAGCACGGATGCATCTCCGGTAACCACCTTGGAGGCTACGAGTGATGGGGCCATTTTCTTATCGCCAATGGGAAGACCTGTGCCGTCGGGATTATGACATGCGCTGCAGATAGCGTATGCTGCTTTACCAGCGGCTTCGTCAGCTTGTGCTGCCATAACGGCTAATCCGAAAACAACGGGTGCGATGAGTAATTTTTTGATCATGATAATTTAGTGATTTAAATCGACCGTTTGCCAAGGATTCCTCCTCAGCTCGGCCGTGGGTTCACTATTACATACGTGCATCAGAATTCCAATGCTTTCCATTTCTTGCGTCATATTTTGCATGTTTTGCGTAATGCTTCCTATTTACAGATGAAAAAGTGGCACAATCGAGCGTTGAACTTGTCCGACTATTCCGCTTAGTTCCTTTCGCGCGCCATAATACGCGTATCTTAAGCCATCATGCCCATCTCAGATTACATCGTTACCATCGGACTCGAGGTCCATTGTCAGATCAAGTCGAACAGCAAAATGTTCTGCGGCTGCGCCACTAGCTTTGGTGAAGAACCCAACAGCAACGTCTGTCCAGTCTGTCTGGGTTTGCCTGGAGCTCTTCCTGTGCTCAATAAACATGCGATCGAACAGACGATCCTCGCAGGCATGATGATCGACTGCACCACCCCGCCTGTTTCCAAGTGGGACCGAAAAAATTATTTCTACCCAGACATGCCTAAGAACTTCCAATTGACGCAGTTCGATCTCCCGCTCTGTATCGGTGGTGGCGTGCCTCTCTACGATCTGGCCTACCCCAAAGACATGCAGAAAAACATCCCCAACCCTGGTAAGGTCGTCAAGCTCACTAGGATTCACTTGGAGGAGGATGTTGCCAAGTCGACCCACCATGCGAATAACTCGACCATCGATTTCAACCGCGCAGGTACTCCACTGATGGAGCTTGTTACCGATCCGGATATCGACACCCCTGAAGAGGCTTTCGCCTACCTCAAGTCACTACAACAAATCCTCATCTACGGAGGGATTTCCGATGCCGATATGGAAAAAGGACAAATGCGCTGCGACGTCAACGTTTCCCTCCGGCCCCATGGGCAGAAAGAGCTTGGGGAGAAAGTAGAACTCAAAAACCTGAACTCCATCTCTGCGGTCAGGGCATCACTTCACTACGAAATCGTTCGTCAGGCTGAGGAACTGGACGCTGGAATCGCACAAATCCAATCAACCCGACGTTGGGACTCCACCACAGGAGAAACCCAAATGATGCGTGCGAAGGAGGACGCCCACGATTATCGCTATTTCCCCGAGCCCGATCTTCTACCAATTCGAACGGCTGATCTGGTCGAAAAAATGCGCCCACACGTTCCTGAGCTTCCTCATGAGAAACGAGCACGCTTTGAAGAAAGCTACAGCATCAATGCCTACGATGCCGGAGTACTCACGAGTAGTCAGAATTTGGCCAACTACTTCGAGCAGGCAGCATCCAACCCCAAACTTGGTAAAAAAGTCGCCAATTGGATTACCAACAGCGTGCTTGCCAAGCTTAACGAAGACAATTCGAGTATTCTCGATTGCCCTCTACCTGCCGGCCATATCCTTGAACTCGTCCAACTTGTCGAGGCAGGCACTATTTCCAATAACCAAGCTCGTGAGGTCTTCACCGCTGTCTGGGAGAAACCTGAAAGCAAACCTGCCGCCGTCGCCAAGGCCATGGGATTCGAACCCGCCGACACTGGAGCAATCGAAGGGATCGTGGATGACGTTATCGTAGCTAACCCTGACAAAGTCGCTGAGATTCAGGCAGGAAACGAAAAATTACTCAATTTCCTCACCGGACAGGTTATGAAAGCGTCTAAAGGCAAGGCCAACCCGAAGATGGTCACTGATACCTTACGTGGAAAAATTCTCTAATTGCCTTTTTTTTCTAAGACTTTGACCCGATTGAGGGTTGATAAGAGAATACCCCTCGTATCTACATCATTCAAAATCATGAAATTCATCTGGATCCCACTAATTTTGCTCTCAGTAGCCACAAGCTTTGCTGGAGTCTACGGAAATCTCGAGTTTGGAGATAGCCGGGACACGGTAACGAAAAAAATGTCCTCCAGTCAGCTGGTAGAGCAGACGATCGACAGCACATTTTTTGGTCGGACAGGTCTCAATGGTGTTTTCAAATGCAAGGCGAAGCTCGCGGGTCTCACCTATCACCTCTACTTCGGATGGAATAAAAATGGCGGTCTCAATGAAATCACTCTCCGCTCAAGTGTGCTCAATATGGACCAATATGGCCATGGCCTCCGCAAGGCATGGAGTGAAGCCGAGACTCTCTTTTCGAAGGTCTACAAAGCCCCTTCACAAAAAACGGCATACCCACCTCAGGCTGCGTTCAAGAAGCATAACATCCTCATTTCCCACGTATGGCATCGCCCAGGAAAACAATCGATTTTAATGGGGCTTGGTGCCGATAAGGGGAAATGCTTTCTCGCGATACGTTATGTTAATCAGCACATCGTGCTCCCTCCGCTTTAAGATACGTAAACCAAGGGATCGGTATCGGCCTTGCCACAGCAGCCGTCGCAGAAATCATCCCGCATGCTACCACTCAGGAGCTAAGCCTATGAAAAAAATAAGCCCCCAAAGACGAAATATTTCGCGTGCATTTTTCTGAGTTCAGAGGTTCATAGGCTGCATGAAAGCACTCGTCAAATCCAAGCCTGAAGAAGGCCTCTGGCTGGAAGACGTCCCGGAACCCGAAGTGGGACCCATGGACGTTCTCATCAAGATTAACAAAACCTCCATCTGTGGTACTGATGTCCATATTTGGAAATGGGATAAGTGGGCACAGAAAACCATTCCCGTCGGTATGACTGTAGGCCACGAATACAGTGGAACCATCGCCGCTATTGGATCTGGTGTCACTGACTATGAAATTGGCGAGCGCGTGTCAGGCGAAGGTCATATTGTCTGTGGTCACTGCCGTAACTGTTTGGCAGGTCGACGTCACCTCTGCCCGAATACAAAAGGCGTGGGTGTCAACCGCACGGGTGCTTTTGCCGAGTATCTTTCGATCCCAGCACGCAACGCCTACAAGGTCGACGCGTCCATCCCTGAAGACATCATTTCCACCTTCGATCCGCTCGGAAACGCCGTGCACACTGCCCTGTCATGGGACATGGTTGCAGAGGACGTTCTCATCACTGGGGCTGGCCCAATAGGCTGTATGGCCGCAGCTGTCGCCAAATTTGCCGGAGCCCGTCACGTGGTCGTCACGGATGTGAATCCTTACCGTCTCGATCTTGCTACCAAACTTGGTGCCTCCCGCGTGGTTGATGTTTCGAAAGAGTCACTTGATGATGTAAAAAAGGAACTCGGAATGAATGAGGGCTTCGATGTGTGTCTGGAGATGTCCGGTAACCCAAGTGGCTTAAACGACATCCTCACTCACTCATCGAACGGCGCAAAGGTTTCCCTTCTTGGTATTTTTCCTGACAACGTAGCCATCGATTGGGACAAGGTTATTTTCAAAGGCCTCATCCTCAAGGGGATCTATGGTCGTGAGATGTTTGAAACGTGGTATAAGATTACATCGATGATGCGTGCAGGTCTAGACATCTCACCCGTGATCACCCACAAGTATCACTACACAGAGTTTGCCAAAGGATTTGAAACTATGCTTTCCGGCCAGTCCGGCAAGGTCGTACTTAATTGGGATTAAATGAAATCGCACCTAGAAAAGGCAGCTCATGATCTGGGCGTGCCACACAATATCGAACGTCACATTTTCCTCTGCTGTGATCAGGGAAAGGATAAGTGCTGCAAGCGTGAGGATAGTCTCATTTCTTGGAACTATCTGAAGAACCGCCTCAAGCAACTAGGACTAGAGCCGGTGGGCAAAGTATTCCGTACTAAGGCCAACTGTCTACGCGTATGCACACAGGGCCCCATCGCCGTGGTTTACCCCGATGCCGTCTGGTATCACTCATGCACGCCTTATGTGCTCGAGCGTATTATCGACGAGCATCTAGTGGGAGGGACTGTGGTGGAAGAGTTTCAGATACCATCACCCGCGTAGCCAAGCCGAAAAGCGTTGCTGGCTTCGCGCGTTGAATCGTGAACCTATCGAATACTGACGAAGCATGCCACCGCACCACGGGGTGAAACTCACAAACCCCTTGCTAGGGGGATGTGGGATGTGATTGCATTAAAACTTCCAATCGCCTTTATCTAGTTCGCAGACGCAGGCGGCGAGTAGTTTGATGCACTCTTCGATATCCTTTTTATCAGACATCTCAATCGACTGGTGAATGTTACGGGTCGGGATGGATATCGCACCCGCAATGGAACCGCCGGGTGTCATGCGTTGTAGACCTGCTGTATCGGTTCCACCGGCACCTAGAATCTCTGGTTGCCACTTGATTTTCTTGGCGACGGCCGTCTTTTTCATGAAGGCCACCATGCGGTAATCACAGATCGTCGAGCTATCCATGATTTTGATCGCAGCGCCCTTACCGAGCTGGGTAACACGCTCCTGCGGCTGTGAGCCAGGGGTGTCAAAGGCGATCGTTGTATCAAGACCAAACCCAAAGTCCGGCTGAATTTCCAAAGCACTCACGTTAGCACCACGGATACCGACTTCTTCCTGCACGGTGAACACCGCGTAAAAATCATAGGCTGGTTTACGGCGACTTTTTTTCATCGCGCGCAGTGCTTCGAGTAAAACAAAAACAGACACACGGTTATCAAGCGACTTCACGTTGACGCAATCGCCGAGCTCCAGCAGTTCACTACGACGAGTGACAGGATCACCGATGGTGACGATTTTATCGACCTCCTTCTTGCTCATTCCAAGATCGATGAAGTAGTCAGTAAGCTTGAGACTCTTACCACGCTCTTCAGGCGTCATAATATGGATGGGCTTGCAGCCCATAACACCAATAACGTCCTTCTTACCATGAACGATGACACGTTGGGACGTGAGTGTCTTGGGGTCGAATCCGCCAAGCGGGTTAAAGCGAATAAATCCGTTATCGTCGACGTGGGTAACGATAAAGCCGATCTCGTCCATGTGCGCTGCCGCCATGGATTTTTTCTTTGCCGATTTGCCCTTCTTCAGAGCAACCACATTACCCATGTTATCGACCCTCACCTTATCGGCGAGGCCTTTAAGTTCCTTGAGAACCAATTCACGGATTTTGATTTCAAAACCCGGTGCTCCGGGAGCTTCACATATACGGGCAAGTAGTGGGACGTCGATAGCCATGAGGGCAAACTAGCGAGGCAATATGGATAGGCCAGAAAAAATACACGCTGAGTAAAATCAACGACAAAGAGGGCAAAATCTATATTCCTAGGTCGAGCAGCTCGTTGTAGCGTTCTATAGCCAGAGCCTTACCAGTGTCCTCGTCAATATCCACAATGACCCCACAAAGCCTAACCTGGCCCTTAGCGACGGGAAAACGTGTCGGCATCCCTGTTTTAAAGCGCCATACGACGGATTCAACACTACGTCCTAACACGGAAACATCAGGTCCACACATTCCGGCATCGGTCAGGTGTGCTGTGCCATTCGCGAGAATTTTCTCATCCGCAGTCTGCACGTGAGTATGTGTCCCAGCCACAGCGGACACCTTACCATCGAGATGATAACCCATAGCGATCGATTCGCTGGTAGTTTCCGCATGAAAATCAACAAAGATGACCTTCACCCCCTCCTCCTCACGAAGACGATTAGCCTCGTCCTCGATACGGGTAAATGGGTTTTCCAACGGCGGATTCATAAATGTTCTACCTTGGCCATTGATCACGGCAACCTTGCCCTTAGCTGTCTCGAGAACCACGCTGCCGTTACCTGGAGTGCCCTCGGGGTAGTTAATGGGGCGTAAAAGTCGAGGTTCCGTAGGAAGGTAATCGACTATTTCCTTCTGATCCCATATATGGTCTCCAGACGTGAGCACGGCGATGCCGCAGCGTAGCAAGTTGATGGAAATTTTTGGCGTGATCCCCCTACCCGCCGCCGAGTTTTCACCATTTGCGATGATAAAATCAATCTCCTTCTCACGTTTTAATGTAGGTACACGACTAATAACAGCCTTACGTCCTGGCTCACCAACAATATCTCCTAAAAATAATATACGAATCACGCCTGAAGTGAATCACAGCCCTTGGTAACAACCAATCTTTATCCCACCATTATCCACCTTCCTATTATCTAGCTCTGACCTATGCCTGATTCCTCACACAGTCGTAAACTCTACCCCATCATTGTCCTTTTGCTGCTACTTCTCATTGCGGCGGGTATCTACATTGTTACTAATCAGGTGCATAATGAGCCACCACCGCCCTATGAACCCACAGTTGCTCTACCTTCTGGCCCTTCTGGCGATAAACATGAGGATGTCGTAACGCCCGTTCCCAACGGCCACGACACCACATTGGCAGATCTGGGCACCAGACCCGACTGGAGCACGCTCGATCTCTGGCAGGAAACAATCACCCGTGATGATTTCCTTAATCTACTCACCAATGTCTACACTGTGGACGATACGTGGAAACGCTACATCACTGTCAATTCGGATCACGCCATCATCCGCACCAATACCCGTAAGCCCGGCGCAACCTATCGCTTGAACTTTTCCCATATACTCAGCGAAGCTTCACCCAACAGGAATTGGAACAGCGCTGGTGAACTAGCACCAGGGACCAAAGAAAAACCGCTGGCAGGCGTGCACATCGCCATCGACCCCGGACATATTGGTGGTGACTTTGCAAAGATTGAAGAACGCTGGTTTCAGATAGGTAACAATCAACCTGTGAAGGAGGGTGAGATGACTTTAATCACGGGTAAAATCATCAAAAAACAACTCATCGCACTGGGCGCTAAAGTCTATCTGGTAAGGGGCTCCAATAAACCGGTCAACCCACGCCGACCTAAATTTTACCGCGAGGCCGCCGTGGCAAAAGCCAGATCACTAGGGAAACTTGATGAGGCCAGTATTAAGAGCTATCAAAATAAGTTCTTTTACCGCACTGGTGAGATTCGGGAGAGAGCGCGTAGGGTCAATCTCGCATTCAACCCGGATCTTGTGCTCTGCCTCCACTACAATGCTGAAGGATGGGCCGATCCCGAAAACCCTTCCCTAACAACCAACAATCACTACCACGTGCTCCTTCATGGTGCCTTGACCAGCGGTGAAGTTGCCCACGATGACGAACGATACGAGATGTTGGTCAAAATCCTCCAGCGTACCCATGATGAGGAAAAGCCAATTGGTATGTATGTCGCGCACTCTCTGGGTCTAGCCACAAAATTGCCTGCCTATAATTACAAACCTCTCACATCTAGGGCCAAGCGGATAAAAGAAGTCCCCGGCCTCTGGGCACGCAATCTACTCGCCAACAGAATTTATCAATGTCCTGTCGTATTTCTCGAACCTTACGTGATGAATAATCAAGAGGTTCACGATCGGGTCCAGTTAGGTGATTACGAGGGCACTAAACTCGTTAATGGTGTGAAAAAAAAATCACTCTACCGTGAGTATGCTGATGCCGTGGTGTTAGCTCTCAAGGAATACTACCTTGACCATCGCATCATCTATCAGCCCGAGAGCGAATAACATTCACTTACCTCTTCCCACGCTTCGGAGATCCCCCACCATAAAACCGCTGGATCGCATCCAGATACAGTTGCGTTGAATCGTCTGCAGGCGGGCGCAATTTTTCCTTTTCAAGAGCATCAATCAAGGCTCGGTATTTCTCAAAATCTCCGCTTAATTCATTCGCCTGGGTGATGTAATACCAATCAAGGTAATCCCTAACACGTTTAGCTGACCCCTTCATTTTCAACCGTATATCCATGAGTTTGGTTAGCCGATTTTTGATATCGGCTTCCTGACCTGCGATAACATCACGTAAGATCATCTCATATTCTCCCAAAAGAGGCCTATATGTAGGGAAACACCGGTAACTCAAGCGTTCAAGCTCTGCTCTGGCTCCAGCCACGGCTTCGAATCGTTCCGTTGGTTTGAGCTTCATGACCTGGGCATAGCCATCAATCTCTACGCTCACAGCAGCCCCTTCTTCATCGCGATAACGAAGTTTAAGAATGGCATCCAGTCGTTTATCCGTTTCCTGAATCGAATGCACCTGCGTCAGCCTTGCCGTGCCGAGTTCAAGCAGCTCGAGATTCACCCACTTTTGTAAACTGTTTCGAGATTTATTCATTCCTGGGAAATGCTTCCGCATGAGGTTCTCAGTTTCCCCTTTGAAAGTAGCCATTTCAGCAATGTAGGCAGCCATCGCAGGGCGGCCATCCGGCTGACGTAAAAGTGAGTTCACCATGGCACCCGAGATCGCACGGAACGCAATGGGCTCGCGCCCAATCATGGCCCTCCATTGTTTTTCATTGGCATCAAACACTTTCTGAAGGGGTGAAATTTCCAAGTAGGGAATATCCGCCTGGTAGATACGCTTGTCAAATTTCCCAGCCTTAATAGCTAAGGCCTCCAACATCCCTACAATCATCCAAGGTTTAACTAACACCCTATCGCCCTTTTCTACAACCTGCCCCTCGCCCAGACCTCGTTCGTAGAGAAACAGTTCCATCAAATGGTATCTCAGCAGCGCATGATCCACTCCCTTTGCGAGGTGAAGATGTAACTTGAATTGGTATTGCCCCTGGAATTGGTCTATTTTACTACCGACACTACGTGGTAGTTCCTCATCACCTCGGGCACCATGAAGCTGAATGATGAGGGGTAGCTTCATTTTTCTCTTTGGGTCACCACAAATTTTACCCAACTCAACTCTCATCTCGTCCGCGATGGAGGCAATACTTCCACGGATAACCTGTCGGCTGCCGACTACAGAAATTCCCCCAAAGCTAGTGACACCAGGTTTTTCAACTCTCGTTTCAGGACCTGGAGTTTCAGCTACAGCAGGTGGAACACCGTCCTGAGCAATCAGATGAGATACTGATATAGATAATAATATGACCCCATATGCATAGAGCTGTATGGACTTTGTTTGAAGTCCGAGCACAGTCATGATGCCATCCCCTATCATAACCTCTCTTCCGGCTTACGAGGATCTAGGGTTATTTTCCCATCCTCAACACGCACATCACGTATTTTCTTATCGTAGTATGGCTGAAGTTCGTCTGCTAGCTCGGTGGCAAGATTACTGAATGCGGGCATGATGAGTCGGGCAAAACCACCCGGCACCCTGACCTGACCGATGTGGGATGAATGACGCGAAATACTGAAGCCTTGTTTGCTCCGATTAAATTTCATGAACAGGGAAGCCGCATGAACTTGCCCCTGAATCTCACGTTCAATAATGATCTCAATTTCGTCCTGTTTAAAATCGACCCATACGCCACGTACTTTGGCAAAGGGAGCGAGCGCCCCACACTGCTTGACCGCGAGGCGTTTGCTGAGCCATACATTGATTTCCTCCTCACGGAATGTCAGTGGATAATTCCGCTCGATAGCCAAGTTAAGGCGCGCCTTAAGTAGTGGAGCTGGAATCGATCTCCCATTAAGAATTTCAGGTCGACCCGCCACGTGCTCCATAGGATAGGCTTGAATGGCTGGAAAAACTTTGACGCCAGCTACATTGGCATCGATCACAGTCAGGCTAATGGCATCAGGTTTCCCCGCAGGTTGCCATAGAAAATAGACATGCACGCCAAAATAAGCCAATACGCCAAGCAGGAGCAGCAAAGCCAGCTTCTTGATACATCCGCCTTTTGGTTTTGGTGGTTTCGATTTTTTGTCTTCTTTATCTTCTTTCTTTTTGCCCATGTCTTCGCCAGAGTTAGCAAATCCTCGATGGCATGGAAAGCACCGATTCAGCCCAGAGACACAGATCTACATAATCCCCTTGCAAGCTCGGTCAATGAAGGTGAAAATCATTGCAACTACTGGCTTCGGAGGCTGTTTAATGGATTACTACCCATGATCCATGATAAGTGCCGCTCTACAACAGTCCCGCTTCAGACATACTTCCGACGCCCAGCCAGCTAACGAAAGACACATGCCCAAACAGCCTGAAGACACCGTGGACACGTCCGCAAAGACATCCGTTCCTGAGATATCAGGAAACGAAATCGATGTGACGCTTATGCTACGTGTCGGAGATGGGGACGAACAGGCCTTTGAAGAACTGATCGAGCGACACCAAGGAGCGGTCATTGGCACTGTAGCCAAAATGCTGGGAAATGCCTCCGACGCTGAGGACATTGCTCAACAGGTGTTCATCAGACTTTGGAAAAGCGCCCCTCGCTACCAACCTACGGCTAAATTCACGACCTTTCTATTTACCATCGCAAGAAACCTCGTCTTCAACGAAAGCCGACGCCGCAGCAGGAAAAAGGAATATTCCATGGATGAGCGTCAGGATGATTTTCACTTGCAGACACCGGACGACCAAATTGCCTCACCAGACGATGAGATGCTGCAAAACGAACTCCAGTCGGCCGTCGACAAAGCCATAGCCAATCTTCCCGAGAAACAACGCCTCGCCGTCATTCTCCGCCGATACGAGGGAATGCCTTACGATGAAATAGGCCGCGTGCTCGAACTCTCTATCCCCGCTGTGAAGAGCCAACTTTTCCGCGCAAGGAACACGCTACGCGATTCCTTGCAGCAATATCTAGATGCTTGATAGCGTCATAAGACATTTTTCGACTTTGCAGTTAATTCTTCAGCACTTAGTATTGAACTATGTTTCGATTTATCAGCCTATTTATCCTCGCAGTTCTGCCTTTAAACCTTAGTGCCAAAGTTGGCACCACCGAGTTAGCTACAGGTTTCAAAAAAGCCGTTTGGGCGGAATCTCCCATCGGAGTTAAAGATTACCTCTGGGTCGTTGAAAAAGAAGGCACCATTCGTATCCTCAATAGGAAGAACGGTAAAAAGAGCGACTTCCTCGACATCAAAGACCTCATCAAGATCAAGATGAATGAGCAAGGACTGTTAGGATTTGCATTCAGTAAGGATTATCTGCAATCAGGACGCTTTTACGTTTACTACACCAACACCGAGGGAAATACTGAGATTTGTCGGTTTATTGCCCATGGTGCTGGCATGCGCAAGTGCAACGCATCCACACGCGAGCTCCTTCTTACTTTTAACCAGAATGCCCGCAACCACAACGGAGGCTGGATTGGAATTGGCCCTGACGGATATCTCTACATTGCTGCAGGCGATGGAGGTTCAGGTAACGATCCAAAGGCCCACGGTCAAGACCTCTCCACCCATCTCGGAAAGTTGCTGCGTATCGATGTCTCACCAAAAAAAGGCTACCGTATTCCGGCCGACAACCCGTTTAAAAATCAATCCAAAGCCAAACCTGAAATCTACGCATACGGACTGCGTAATCCATGGCGATGCTCATGGGACAGAAAGACAAAGGACTTCTTCATCGGCGATGTTGGTCAAAACCTGATGGAAGAGATTAACTACATGCCTGCTGGAAAGGGCAATGGCGCAAACTACGGCTGGCGCCTGCGAGAAGGCAATGTAGCCACACCCAAAAAAGGTGTTGGAGGGCCTAAACCGAAAGGCGTGATCGACCCCATCTACACCTATAAGCGAGGCGGCGGAAAAACTCAGGGAGTTTCCGTCACGGGTGGCTATGTCTACCGTGGACCAATCAAGAGTCTACAAGGAAAATACTTCTTCGCCGACTTCGCCAACCCACGCATCTGGTCGTTCGAAGTGAGCCATGGAAAAATGACTAAGTTTGAAGATTGGACAGACCGGTTCAAACCCGAAAACGGAAAAATCAAGACCATCGCCTCCTTCGGTGAAGACAGCGATGGTAACCTTCTCATTATTTCCCTCTCTGGTAGCATCTACCAGGTTGTGGATAAGTAAAACTTGGCAGATCTTACTTTGCTTTGATTGACTGAAGCACCTTGTTCACGTCCTTGCCGTGTTCCTTGATAGATTACGCTGTGGAGACAAAGAACAACATGAAGTAGGTCTCTCCTTTGGGCGGCACGTACAGTGCAACATTGATGATCACTTTTTCGCCATCTTCGTCGACACTTGTTGCGTTAAAAAGTGATACCTTCAATCCGTTGATTTCACCCTTCTGGGTTTTATCAATCTTGATACCTTCGAACTCTTCTTTAAAAGCTGCATGGGCTTCTTTGATTGCCTCAACTGCATCCTTTGCATCCAGAGCGATCAACTCGGCAAGAACCGTTTCATCCTTCGGTCCAGCCGATAGCGACTGACCAGCATCTTCATCTTCATCATCTTCATCGCCCCCATCAACAATCCACGCATCGGGAAACGAGATTGAAAAAATCGGTTTATCAGCAGGATAGTTAAATCCTTAGTTAGCCTAGACCACGTCAACAGAAAGCACAGTGACCATCCAGCAGAATAAGAGCGTTTTTGTATATCGTTTGAGCATCATTCAAAAATTATGATTAACTACGAACAATCGTCAATATTTTTCGCCAAACTGAGGGTCGAACAAATCAAACATCAGCTGGTGTAATGGTAAATATAATTTCATTGGAAAACACATGATCACCACGTAAGCTAACACCCAGTGAACGACGAATTAGACAGCCCCAAGAGAACCAGAGCCGAGTCCTTGTGCCCGTGTAAAAGTGGTAACAGCTACTACACCTGCTGCATGCCTTTGCATTATCATAAAGCCAAGGCCGAAACTGCCGAGGAGTTGATGCGATCACGCTACAGCGCTTACTTTTTCAGACTTGTCGAATACCTTGTTGAAACGACCCATCCCGATACCCGGGAGCCTAACCTCAAGGCTGAATTGGATGCAACGATCCATGACACCAATTGGTATTTCCTGACGATTCTCAACACCTCTAAAGGTGGAAAAGAAGATAAGGTTGGTAAGATTGAGTTTACGGCCCGGTGTTATGTCGATGGCGAAGCAAAAGAGCTACAAGAGAGATCACGCTTCAAACGATACAAGGGATCTTGGAAATACATGGCGGGTAAGACCTGGTAGCGCAGACTTGGTAACTAAAAGTCTCCTTGCGCCTCCCCCATTGGGCATTACCTTGCTCCAATGCTTGAACAAAGCCAGCCGTCACTATCAGAGAAAAAGGCACAGCAAAAGCTCCTTGTTGTAGGAGACCTTCATCTGTTTGCATCACGTTCACGCGGCATGGAGCATTGGCATCAACTGCCAACCCAGATCACCCAGCGTAAACCAGATCGCTGTGTTTTTATGGGGGATATTTTTGATTTTCCCTGGGCTCGTAAGTTAGGCAAGGATCTGGCAATTGAGAAGGCTGCCTCAATGGTAAAGCTACTCATCACGGAGTTTCCACAAACACGGTTTCATTACCTTTATGGCAATCACGATCAGCATCCTGTATTCGAAGACAAGTTAGAAAAGCATGGCGAAGAGCTTGGAAACCTGACTTGCCACTCGGTCAATCTCCGTATTGGCAATACCGTCTTTATGCACGGGGATGCTGCGGACCATCGGGAAATGAATACCGAGACATTGGTGCGCCGAAGGCGAGAACGCACAGAAAGCAAGCTCCATGGAGGGCTTCATGAATTCCTTTACGGCATAGCCGTGCGAATGAGAATCGATGAAGCCGTTACCGCCCCACCTTTTTTCGCAAACTTCATCCATCGACGGTTAATCGGTTTTACTGAGCGTGAAGGCATTGAAGATATCGAGCACATTGTTTACGGCCATACGCATCGGAAGATCCATCAACATCGCTACGCGGGTATCACATTTACCAATGCGGGCGCGCCCAGTGGATATCGACGTTATGAGCATGTGGAATTGGTTATACCTCAAACGAACTTATAAAATTGTGAGCAGATTAGCTGGCTCTGTCGCAGTCAAAATCACCATCTTCTGTATTCACAGATATCGTCGTTAGGCTAATCCCTATAGGGTATATCGTAGAAATCTCTTAGCTTGTCTTTGATCTCCTTACCGATAGCCATGAGTGCTGGCAGAAGCACGAGGGTTATCAGAGTAGCAAATAGGATACCGAAGGCTAACGAGGTGGCCATCGGTTTGAGGAATTGGGCCTGGACTTCCGTCTCTAATAACAGTGGAGCAAGACCAAGGAATGTGGTCAGTGATGTCAGCAATATTGCTCGAAAACGATCAGCACCAGCTTTCCGGCAAGCATCAAGTAAGGTTTCACCTTCCTCACGCAAATCACCCACCCTGCATACGAGAACCAGCGAGTCGTTCACCACCACCCCGGAGAGAGCCAGAATACCAAAAATGGAGAGTATCGATACTGGAATATTCATCAGATAGTGACCTAACAACGCTCCGATAATACCAAATGGAATGACCGACATAATGATCAGGGGTTTAGCGTAACTCTTGAGAGGAATTGCGATCAGAATGTAGATAAAGATGATCGAAAAAGCGAAGCCCTTCAGTAGTGACCCCATCGATTTCTTACGCTGTTCTATTTCACCACTCTGACTGATTGATATACCAGGATACTTGGCCAACATGCTGGGGAAGAACTCCTCTTCTAGTCGAGCTGTCACCTCATCAGTTGTGGTGATTCTTTTATCCATAGAAGCCTCCACCCCAACAACTCGCTTGCTATCGTAGCGCTCAATGGATGCCAACGATTCGGAATATCGGGTGTCTGCAACTACGCTAAAGGGAATGATCGTGCCGTCTTGCTTCCGCACACGCATATTGCGCAACGTATCCAGTGATTCACGCTGTTCGATAGGATAGCGAACCATCACACGGACTTCATCACGTCCACGTTGCACACGCTGGGCTTCACGACCGTAGAAGGCGTCACGCACGTTACGCGCCAAGTCACGCTTGGTAAGCCCTGCAGCCTGCGCTTCAGGGGTAATGGAATAGAGAATTTCTGGTTTACCAGAATCGAAAGTATCGAGGACATCATAAACTCCATTGTAGGTGGCGAGCACCAGCTTCATCTCATCGGCAGCCGCCTTGAGTTCCTCGAGATTATCGCTCTCGAGATTAACTTTCAGGTCGCCACCAGGAGGACCTGCCCGGGCCGCCACGGAAAGTGACCGCGCTCCGGCAATAGGACCAATCGCTTTTCGCCAGTCCTTGATGATCCGATCGGTCGAGAGAAATTCACGTGTAGTCGAGCGAGTCAACTCCGCCGCAATGGCAGCCTTGTTATTGGTGCTGCAAGAAATCTGAATTTCAACAAACGGATTCTGCCCATATTCCTCCTCATACTTTTCACCAAGTGAGCGTGCGGCTGCGGCAATCCGCTCAGCGTTAGCATGAAGGTATTCCACGGATTGGCCCTGCTCCAGTTCAAGCGTCACTGCAGCATTATCACGATAGATGTTAGGAAAAAATACAAAGCGAAGCTTCTCGGCAGGAAACAGACCAACAACCACGATGAGTATGGCTACAAACACACCCACAGTAGCGTATCGCCACTCAATGACAAAGCTGATCGTAGGGCGGTAGGCTTTATCGATCAACCATTTCAAACCATTTGCCACTCGTTTCTGAAAACGAGCCCAAGCCTTGGTAATTGGGTTACGGGGCTTCTTGTGAACATTCAGATGCGCGAGGTGCGACGGAAGAATCAGCTTCGACTCAATGAGGGAAAAGATCAGACACAGAATAACTGCCGTCGCAATTTGTCCAAAGACGTTACCCATTCGACCACTCACCTGGGTGAGCGGAAGAAAGGCCGCGATGGTGGTAATCACTCCAAAGGTCGCGGGTGTCACTACCTTACTCACACCACGCACGGTAGTTCGGATAGGGCCATCCCCCTCTTCGGCGTGATCGTCTTTTTCTTTTTCGGAATAAATCGACTCACCGATGACGATGGCGTCATCCACCACCACACCTAATACGATCAGGAAACCGAAGGCTGAGATAACATTCACGGAAAGATCTAGTCCAGGGAATGGGAAAAGCGATAGCGCTCCAGCCAGTGAAATGGGAATCCCAATAGCCACCCAGAATGCAAGGCGCAGATTAAGGAAGATCATGAGTGCGACAAGAACAAGCAACACACCAATCGCTCCATTACGACCTAACAAAGCCAATCGATCACGAATGTTTGTCGAGCCATCAAGCCAACTCGCAAGCTGGACACCATCGGGAAGACCGCTGTAATTCTCAACCACTTTTCGAGCTTCAGAAACGGCATTGATAATATCGTCATTTCCTTCTGTCGTGATTTTCAAACTCGTCGTAGGCAGCCCACGAAAACGATTGAGGAAGGATTGATCCACAAAGTCATCGCGAACCTCGGCCACATCCTTCACAAAGATTCGGGTTCCATCTGCATTTGTGCGAACGGGGATACTTTCAAAGTCCGATTTACGATATGCCTGATCACGCGAGCGCAGGGAAATATCGCCACGCTTTGACCGTATCACTCCACCACCGAGATCGAACGAGTTATTACTCACCGCAGTGGCGAGTTCATCGAAGGTCATCTGGTATAAACGCAATTTTTCTTCCGACGGTTCAATCGATATCTCGTAATCCCGACTACCAAAGGTTTCCACTTTTGAAATTGATTTCTCACGCAACAGTGCATCACGGAATTTACGCGCTGCCTCCTTGCGAACGGCTTCGGGAACATTACCGTAGATTTCCACCCAAAGCACGTTACCACTGCGCTTGCTCTCCGTAACTATGGGTTTCTCGGCCTGCTCTGGGAATGATGGAATGGCGTCCACCCGAATCTTCACGTCATCAAGTAGTTTACCGATAGGATATCCTTCCTTCGCATCGATGGTGACGGTTGCAATGTTGTCCGTACTCACCGATCGCACATGATCGATACCATCGACGGCCTCGATCGCTTCCTCAATCTTGATCGCAACACCACGTTCGACGTCCTCTGGTGTGCCACCACGGATAGGCACACGAACAGTAACGGACTCAGCGGCAAACGCAGGAAAGCCCTCCTTACGGATGTGAAATGCCGTAAAGACGCCTGCCGCCAAAATGCTGAGCATCACGATATTCGCTACCACAGGGTTGGTAGCAAACCAGGTGATGAATGGATGTTTTTTGAGCGGATTCATTGCCAATGGAAAGTAATCAAGACCTAGTTGGGGCTCTCTAGCTCGGCGGAAACGGGTATTACGGCTCCTCCTTCTTTGAAATTAGTAAGGGGTCGGGTAACGATACGTAGTGGTGGTTTGGTTTCGCATACCATCAAATCATTCAATGAGAGCTGCAGGTAAACCTGCCCTTCATGGCTATGCATTCGTTCAGCGGATATGCGACAAAGTTTATCGGTGGCATTAAGCACCCAAACATAGCTGTCGTTAATCAACGCTGATTCAGGAACCATAAACGCACTATGAATGGTTTTGGCGGGAATGGTGACATTGACAAAAGTGCCGATTACAAGTGGTTCGGGATCGGCAGCGTAGGGGGCTTCAACCTCAGCAATTACGTAGGTGACTTGATTCCGGGCATCGACCGAGGGTTCGGTCCGAGTAAGAGTCCCCTGCCACTGAATACCTGTTTTGGTAGCACTGGTTAAAGTCACTTGAATAGTTTTACTTGCAGTCTTTCCGTTTAATCTAGGTAAGTTCACCCTTGCCGATTGATCGGCTGTAAGTGGTAATCTGATTTCCACACGCTCGGTTGCTACAAGATTGCCAAGCGATTGCTGCTGACTGGCATAGTTTCCACGTGACGCCGTGCGGGATAGAATCACTGCATCATAGGGTGCGCGAATGACGGTGCGCCGAATATCAACCTCAGCTTTTTTGACCGCTGCTTCCGTCGATTTAATACTCGCCTGAGCGGCTTCGAGCTGGGGCTTGCGTAATACAAAATCGGATGCCGTTGTCAGCACACGACCAGATGCAACCCAATCTTCTGCAGCCTGTTTCGCTCTGATTTCTTCCTCCGCCAGCATGCGTTTAGAGGTGGACAGGTTAGAGGTTTCACGCGCAAGAGCGGCCACGTAGTCAGCATCGTCGATACGCGCCAACACGGCGTCTTTTTTAACAAGGTTACCTACACGAAATCCTTTAGCCACCTCCACTATCTGCCCACTCACCTGAGGTGTCAGTGTGGTTTCAAAATAGCTCTGCACGGTGCCATAGCTAATGACAGGTGGCTGATGATCCAGCTTATCAACGCTGATAATATTAGCATCTGGAATAGCAACGATAACAGGTTTGTTTGGCTTTGATTTTTTAAACTTAATGAGGACCTTCACCAGACTAAAAGCAATGCCGATACATAGAAACGGGATGATTATTTTGAGAACAAGTTTCATGAAATATATTTGTTAGAGACTTTTACAACCCCTTACCAAGAGCTAATGCGAGAGTGACGCGATTCCTATAACGAAGCGCTTTAGTATTGATGAGCGATTCCTCAGTGCTGAATGAACGGCGCTGGGTATCAAGCAGTGTGAGAATTTCCACGAGGCCAGTTTCGTAATTTCGTTGAATACGTGCTTCAGCACTACGAGCAGCGCTAAGAGCCTTGCGGGTGGATTGTTCTTGGCTGAGAAGATAGCGCTCTGAGCCAAGGGCATTCTCGACTTCGCGAAAAGCGTTAAGTACGGTTGATTGATAGTTTGCCAGAGCTTGTTTTGCTCGCGCATTGGCAGAACCTAGTTCGGCACGACGACTTCCGCCATCGATAAGCGGAGCTGTGAGGTTACCAGCGATCGACCAAACATTAAAATTAGCATCAGCCAGATTTTTCAAAGTAGATGATTGATTACCACCACTCGCAGTGAGCGAAAACCTAGGATAGAGATCACGATGCGCCACGGTTACTCGGGAGTCGGCTGCGCGAATACGTTGGTAAGCAGCATCGATATCGGGACGCTTCATTAACAAGGTCGATGGAATTCCTGCTTGAACTCCTCGCTGGAGTGATGGCCATGAGGAGGCAGAGGATTTGGTAGTAGGATAAGCACCCGTCAGCACCGCAAGACTGCGCGCAGCTTGATCCCGGGAATCTTTCCGCTGAGCCAACTGAGCCCGAGTGTTTTCAACATCAGTGCGAGCCAGGTCGAGGTCGCCTAAGTTACCGGTGCCTGCTTCAAACCGACGATTCACAAGATTGTAGGATTTTTGAAAACTGGAAAGCCGCCGCTGCGAAAGACCTAACAATTTTTCAGCAGCCACGAGATCAAAATACGCCTGCATCGTCTGAGCCGCGATGGACTGACGAGCTGATGCGTAGTCCGCACGCGCAGCATTCCGATCACTCGCTGAGGCGCTAACGCCGGCACGGATACGACCCCATACGTCGATTTCCCATTGGGTATCTAGGGCAGCCGAGTAGCGATTACCCCGTGTTGTGGTTGTCCCGACAAAACTTTGCGCCCTGCTGGCGCCCCCACCTGCGCTCAGGGTTGGAATTAGCGGTGCGTAGGCCTTGCGGATGTTAAAACCAGCTTCTTCGAGTCGGGCAGCACTGGCTTTCAGGTCGGGATTATGAGCGAGGGCTCGATTTACATACGAGCGCATGCGGGCATCGGGAAAGAGAGCGAGTAAGCCTGACTTCACCTCAGGCACAGGTGGCTGAGTGGAGTCATAACGCTTCGGAATGCTGAGGTTGGTGTTCCTGTTTTTCGACAACGAGTCAGGACTTGGCACGCAGCCAGCCACAAGAAGTCCTACGGAGAGTAATTGAATCAAGCGAATCTTCATGAGGGAAACTTATAAGGCTTATTGTTTGAGATGCTCAGGCATCGATTTTAAGGATGTTATAACTACACCCACCTGCAATTCAATCAACTCGTTGATTGCTTCCGCGGTAGGGTCGCTGGCGAATAGGCCTTTAAGGCCGGTCGGGCTTTTGGAAATTATCGTCGCCAAAGCAAAAAAATTAAGTTTTGCCAATTGGATCACTGGTGCGGATTCCGTATCTAGCAACTCTGCTAACACTCCCTCCAAGTAATCGAGCTCCATCGATCTTACTTCGTTTAAAATGAGCTCAATGGGTGATCCTGGCACGTGAATTGTCTTACTCATGATTCGGTTAAAATCTCCAGCTTCTCCCTGATCGAAGGATCTTCTGAGTATCCCACGCGCGATGGTCTGGGTTTTCTCCTCAGCACTAGCGGTTTCAGGCAAGACTCCTTTTGTCGGATGTGCGGCATTGGCTATTTGATGCGCCTTCCGCAAAGCATGAACAAAGAGATTATCTTTCGAGCCGAAGTGATAGTTCACAGCCGCAATATTTGCATCAGCCCCCTGTACGATATCGGCGACTTTCCCATGACGATAGCCATGTTCGGCAAACACAGAAATCGCGCTGATGATGAGTTTGTCTTTTACCTCGCTGGCCATGCAGAGGAGAACATGCGAGGTTTACCAAATAATTCAAATACATTTTTCAAATGACCATTTGAATGCATGCCTTCAAATCTGTAGAAGTCATATTTTACGTTGGCTAAACAGCATTCAACTGAGTGAAAAAATCGAAATCTTGTGTTCATTACACATAGATTTCACTTCATCTCCACCAAGCATTAGTGTTTTCCCCGCCTCGATAGCTATGACCGTGATACCAGAGCTGGCGCAGTTTTTAACCGTATCTGGACCAATGACAGGAACATCAAAACGGAAGTCCTGGTTAGGTTTCGATACTTTGGCCAGGGTGACGTCTTTTCCCTTTCCAAGCTCTCCCCCTCGGCGGATGCAGGCGTTGGTACCCTCAAACGCTTCGACGGCGAGCACGGTGCCGTTTCGGACCACCACTGTCTGGCCTATATCGAGTCGGCTCGTTTCCTTGGCAATTTGAAAACCATACTTGGCATCTTCGATAGCGGCCTCCTTCAGAACAGGTCCACATACGTGACCTTCTGATGGCATGATGTCTTCGAGAAAAGTAGTGGCGGGAAGTAGTGTGATACCATCCTTACCCAACTCTTCGGCAATGGCTCCGAAAATAGATTCCGCATTTTTTTGCTCCAGTCTAGCAAGAAGCATCGCCGTACGAATATCGGGACGGAGGTCGAAAAGATTACGTGGTGCAATCTGCCCCACCATGACCGCCTCTTCGCATCCCTCTTTAGCAAGAAACTTAATCATTTTGCCAAGCTGCCCAACACGGAACCATGCGCTGGCGTCGGCTTGATCGGCGAGTTCTTGTCGTGTCTCCCCTTTAAAAGCAGCCATCACCAATCGCGCCTCCGGAGCCTTGGCCCGAGCTGCAGCCATAAACTCCTCAGGATAAATCCCAGAGCCTGAAATGATTCCTATGGTGCGCATAGTTGGATTATTTATTAAGCAGATACTTAGCCGCTTGTTCGACGTCTTTGTCGCCACGACCTGAGAGGTTGACGATAATGACGGTATCCTTAGACAGGGTGGGAGCGATTTTGGAAACGTAGGCCATCGCATGAGAGCTCTCAAGTGCGGGGAGAATCCCTTCAATTTCGGCAAGCTCCTTGAAAGCGGCAAGCGCTTCGTCGTCGGTAGCGTAGGTGTATTCAACACGGCCAATATCCTTGAGGTAGGCGTGTTCAGGTCCAACAGCGGCATAGTCGAGCCCCGCACTTACCGAGTGAGTGAGTTCGATCTGGCCGTCGTCGTTGGCAAGGAGCCACGTTTTTGAACCTTGGAGAACACCTAGTTTCCCGCCTTGGAATCTGGCCGCGTGACGTTCGGGAACGATCCCCTCACCTCCGGCTTCGACGCCCATCATCTGAACATCTTCATCGCCAAGGAAGGGATGGAAAAGGCCGATTGCATTAGAGCCACCACCCACACAAGCTACTAGCAGATCAGGTAAGCGACCTTCCTGTTCAAGAATTTGCTCACGGGCTTCGAGACCAATGACGCGATGGAAATCACGTACCATCATCGGGAAAGGGTGAGAACCCAGAGCTGATCCGAGAATGTAGTGGGTATGTTCTACGGAGGAAACCCAGTCGCGCAGGGCTTCGTTGACGGCTTCCTTGAGGGTAGCCTGGCCTGCTGTAACGGGCACGACTTTTGCTCCGAGGAGTTCCATTCGAGCGACGTTGAGCGCCTGACGCTCCATATCTACAGAACCCATGTAGACGACACATTCCATGCCGAAACGAGCACAGACGGTAGCAGTAGCCACACCGTGTTGGCCGGCTCCTGTTTCCGCGATGATGCGTTTTTTTCCCAAGCGTTTTGCGAGAAGGATCTGGCCAAGCGCATTATTGATCTTATGGGCACCCGTGTGTAGCAGATCTTCGCGTTTAAGATAGATCTTGGCTCCACCTAGTTTTTCCGTCCATCGGTCGGCGTAATAAAGGGGTGTTGGCCGACCACAATAATGCCTGAGCAGGTAGTCGAGTTCCTTTTGAAACTCGGGGTCAGCTTTTGCTTTTTCATACTCGGCAGCGAGCACCTGCATAGGATCCATAAGGGTTTCCGGCACAAACATGCCGCCGTAGGTTCCAAAGTGCCCGTGTGAGTCAGGGAGTTGCTGTGTAGAATCGTTCGTAGCCACACCCCTGCCTTAATAGATAGTAGCCATTCCTGCAAGTGCAGTCTTGCTCCTAAACAAAAAGTGCCTCCCAAGCACAACGGTAGACTTCACCGCGCGAAATCTTCACCCCTTGCTCCAGAGACGACCAATCAGCGGTATCCATCAAATCCAACGTGCGTTCTCCAATAAGGCCTGGGAGGGCCGTAGAGGAACGGGTTCGACGGAGAATCAATGACTGCGCGTAGGACTGACCTTCCTCAAGGTATGTGCGGGCACGTGTACGCCAGCGTGTGGATTCATTCATTAACGCATCCTTGTCAGAAGCATCAACTGAAGGAAGATAACAACGGCCTGCTTTGAGGTCGGAAGGCAAGTCTCTAAGAATATTGATCAACTGAAGCCCCTTGCCATAGTTCGCGCCCCATCGTTTGAGTCGGGATGCATCAATTTTGGAAAATTCACCGAGGGAAATGATTCCTATTTCTGTCCAGAATTCACCTACACATCCAGCGACGAGGTAACAGTATTCTTCCAACTCAGCATCGAGGGTGAATTGGAACCCTTGCTGAATTTCGAAACGTTCGATATCGAGTCGCTGACCACGCAAGATGTTGTCCATCACAGTTAGGATGGCAGCGTGCTGGCGGGAACTGATCGACTGAGACTCGGGGGCTTGGTAATGGCCAGCATTTCCGGGCTCTGTTTTCTTGAGCAGAGAATCAAGCCATGAAAAGATACCGTCCATGTTTTGCAGGAGCGTTTTTTCCCCTTCGTGCTGTTGCCGAGGAATCACTTCACGTGCGAGACGCTGTAACCAATCGGACCGATCAGCTCCACGGATCATTTCTCCAAAACCTGCGAGCATTTCTTCTCGGAGTGAAGCATCAAGCTCTTCGGTATCGGCCAAGGTATCACTGGCTCGTGCCAACAAATACCCCAGACTGATTGGCTCACGCATCGCTTTGGGGAGCACACGCATACTGAGGTAGAACGACCTCGATACATCTTTGAGAATTTGTTTACCAAGCGGGTTCACGGTTAGAATATGTTAACAAACAGTCACTTTTTGACCCCAAAGGGTCGGATCAAGATCTTTACGGGCACGCCCTAACAAAGCCTCGGCACTTTC
This sequence comes from Akkermansiaceae bacterium, assembly GCA_037620805.1. Classification (GTDB taxonomy): domain Bacteria; phylum Verrucomicrobiota; class Verrucomicrobiia; order Verrucomicrobiales; family Akkermansiaceae; genus Oceaniferula. Next base: position 10,468 of record JASJLI010000132.1, on the reverse strand, counting down.
AGCATTAGAGATAAAAGCCATCATCGTTGAACCCGATCCAGACATCATCGCGGCGTCAACCTCAGGTTGATCTAGCAGCCAGATCTTCATCTCTGCTAAAAATCGATGCTTATAAAAAACGGGTTTTTCTAAATCGTTAACAATCTCCCCCCAAGGCATTTTTTGGGGCCCATAATCAACACCATGAACAGCTTCAGCGTTAAGGCAGTTACTGTAGGCGTCGGGAGTCGACACACCAAAACTTGGTTTTAGAAGTAGAATATTCACGCCTTTCAGCTCAGGCATTTCAACAGGTTCCACTTTCTCTCCCCTGCCCTGAATCATGCAGGCTTGCTGGTAAATAAAGAAAGGCACGTCTGAGCCAAACGCCGCCCCCATCTCAGCTAATTCCTCGAGAGTGAGCTGTGTGTTTTCAAGATCATTGAGTGCAAGTAATGTGGTGGAAGCATCACTACTTCCTCCACCAAGACCGGCACCGTGAGGGACGTTTTTCTCTAAGGTGATTTTCCAATCACAGGGATTACCCGATCGTTTTTCAAAACTCCTAACAGCCATAGTAATGAGATTAGACTCATCGAGTGGCACGCCGGGAGCATCGCAATCCAGGCTATATTGATCCGACTTTTCAAAATAAAGCGTATCCCCCAAGTCGAGTGGAACCATCAGGCTCTCCAACTCATGAAACCCATCGTCACGTTTACCAAGAACCTTCAAGGTGAGGTTCACCTTGGCGGGAGCGATCCATGTTTTCCGGGGCATCATATAGTGGCGGGCGTCAGACAACCCTTACAGGTGCTGGCACACAAACCACCTGCATACCAGCAGATTGTGCCGCCATGAGTCCGGCTGGGGCATCTTCGAATACAAGGCAACGCTCGGGAGCAATCTCCAAACGAGCCGCCGTTTCCAAATAAATATCGGGCGCAGGTTTACCACAAACGACGTCATTCGCCGTCACAACTTCATCAAACAGGTCACTGAGTCCGACGGCTTGCAGCGTTTTTTCAGCAATGAGACGTGAACCTCCTGTCGCGATAGCCAGAGGCATCTTTCCACGCAGACTACGCGCAAAGTCAGCTACCTCATCAATGATTACCACATCGCCAAGATGTTTAAGAAATGCATTCCGCTTATCAACAGCTACCTCCTCAGGATCCAGCTTCAGGCCGAATTCTCCATTGAGCTCAGAAACGATGTCTTTGGTCGGTCTTCCACCGAGTGCATAAAATACGTCTTCGGGAAAAACGTGATGGGCATCGTGTTTGGACAACGCCTCACACCAAGCAGTAAAATGCGCCGGCATCGAGTCGACCAATGTCCCATCTAGATCAAAAATTACGGCATCGTAGCCGTCCTGCGGGATATCAAGGGTAGAAAATTGCGTCATTTCGATTGCGGATATGACGATTCTGAACCCGACATGCAACCCGATAAATCAGGCAATTTCGTCATTCCCCCAGAGGGGGTTTACCCTTAGCGACTTATAACTAAAAACTTGTCAAAAAATAGCCACTACAGCGAAACATCCTCGTCGGTGTAGGTGCCCCCAGCGACCCATTTGGTATCGCCGGATTCGTTGATAAAGCTGACATTTCCTACGATCGTAACTCCATCTGCAAATCGGACGGCGCCACGAACTGTCAACTTCCCTGCTTTGATCAATGACGGCATACCCAGCCCTTCCAGGCTATCGACCATTTTATATTCGTCGCTCAGGTCAATGACAGGAGGTTTACCTTCACGTGCAGCCACGAGCGCAATGCGCCCATCGGGTGTTTGTTCATAGGCATCGGAGCGAAGTGCGAACAGGTCAGAAGTCGTTTTCACAGGAGCAAACCGTGAGCGAGGCACGCAAATAGCACCTGATCCGGGGAACGATTCAATGGCTGCACCCATGGCAACCTCAAGCTGATAAACAGCCGTAGACTTCTTGTCACGAGGATCGATCGTCTTCTTATTCTTAATCATCGGTAGGGGCAGAACGCCGTCCTCTTTTTCCAGTAGATCCTTAAGCACATCGAGGCGAATCCAGAGGCTGTTCGTATTAAAATACTGATATTTGTCAATATTTTGGAATTCGTCGAGGTCCTCCTCAGCACACTGAGCTACCTCACGCAGAAGTAGCTGGTTATCGGCATTGCGCACGGCGAGATGGCCACCTTTTTTATCGGCCTCAGTGCGGCGTGTTGCCTCCATGAGGAATGGCATTTCACTTTCGGAAAAGTAACGCAGTAAACCCGCATCCAGAACAGCACCTAGGTTATCAGAGTTGGAAACAAAAGCGTATTTCACATTGCCTGACAAAAGAGCATCAAGCCAGCCGCTACCCGCAAGTGCAGCATAGAGATCGCCATGACCAGGCGGGCACCATTCGTTGGATGGATTTTTTTCCCAAGTAGCTGGTGCCATGGTCTCGGCATCAATCTTTGGGATCTGGTTTTGCATCAACTCGATTTTATCCGCCCCAGATAGATCCTGACGCTTATATGCTTCCATGTGCTCCATGGTGTCCTCAGAAGTACTAAAGCTATCCATTAGAAGGAAACGAACCTTGGCTCCTGTTTCCTCACGTAAATGAATGATCTGATTGGCGATGATATCGAGAAAAGTGGTGTCCCCCTTTACAGGTAGCAGGCTTTTTGCCTTCTTAAGCCCCATGCTTGTTCCAAGTCCTCCATTCAGCTTGATAACAACGGTCTTCGCTAGCAGTTTGGAATCAAACTCCTCACCACCCGATGAAACAGCTTCAAGATCGGGCACACTGTCACAAGGGCTGATACTATCTTCAGTAATCATGCCGCTCTCATTGCGGAGCAAAGCTTGATAGTTACGTTCAAAGGCACGGATAGCAGCTTCACTAACAGCTGCAGCTTCCATCTTCTGACTGAAAGGGGAAAAGTCACTCATGTTGATTGATGCGATGCGATCGCGACCGCGCCATAACCCAGTGCATCACTATATTCAACCTCAATCCGCTCCATCATGCCAGATGCTGACTCAGGGTGGAGGCCGAGCCAAAAACGTCTGTTACTATCGCTTCCAAACAAACTCGATCAATCTCGTTAAATGTTCCTATTTTCTCCGAATCGACGTCCAATACAGCGATTAGCATACCTGAGGCATCCCAAACGGGCACTACAATCTCACTACGAGATCGCGCATCACAGGCTATATGACCGGGATACTCATGCACATCAGCAACTACCATTGTCTGCCCTTGAGTGACCGCTGCCCCACAAACACCACGATCTAGCGAGATTCTTAAACATCCTGGTGTCCCCTGATACGGCCCAATCACTAACTCTCCATCGAGCATCCTATAGAATCCAGTCCAGAAAAACGTGTCAAACTCACCTGCGAGAATTGAGCTTACACTCGCCATCCGCGCAATCATATCCTGTTCCCCCGACAGTAGAGCGTTAATCTTTTCGCCTGCACGTTGGTAGGCAGATTTTTTCTCAAACTCGGTCATGGAGAGGTTTTGACCGACTGCTGACAAAAAGACAAGCAGATCGAGATTGATAATTTTCCACACCCCCCTAGATTACCCCGCGTGAGCTACCAGGTCTTTGCCAGAAAATACCGCCCCAGAACATTTGCCGATGTTCTTGGGCAGGACCATGTCATATCCACCCTTCGCAATGCCATTGAGCGCAATCGGCTTGCGCACGCGTGGTTATTTGTCGGACCCAGAGGAACAGGAAAGACGACTACCGCGCGTATTTTAGCCAAAGCACTCAACTGTCCGAACGGCCCCAGCATCGATTTCGACCCCGATGATCCGATCTGTGTTGAAATTGGAGAAGGCACGTCACTGGATGTCATCGAAATTGATGGAGCATCTAATAACAGCGTCGATAACGTCCGCGATATTCGCGAAAACGTCCAGTTCACTCCGAGCCAAGGGAAGTTTAAAATCTACTACATTGACGAGGTCCACATGCTCTCCAATGCCGCGTTTAACGCTCTGCTAAAGACGCTCGAGGAGCCACCTGAACACGTAAAATTCATCTTTGCGACCACTGAGCCGAACAAGATTCTCCCAACGATCATTTCGCGATGCCAACGCTTTGATCTCCGCCCTATCCCTACGGATACCATCGCCAGACACCTACAATACATCTCAAAAGAAGAAGGCGTCGAACTCGATGACCCTGCAGCTTGGGCGATTGCTAAAGGTGCCGACGGAGGAATGCGCGACGCACAATCGATGCTCGACCAGTTAGTTGCATTCTGTGGCGAGAAAATCACCGAGCAAAACGTCCTGGAAATCTTCGGCTTCACCTCACGTGAGACTGTAGCAGCACTCACCACCCACCTCATCACCAAGGATAGCCCCGCAGCCCTCGAACTCATCCACCAGCAGGCAGAAAGCGGTAAGGAACTCTCGCAACTTCTTGGCGAACTAATTAGTTGTCTGCGTGCCTTGTTAGTGACCCGACTCGACCCCTCGGCAGGCAACGAAGGATTCCCCTCCGAAATCTGGGATCCTTTAAAAGAAGCCGCTAAAGCAATCCAGACCGACCGCATCCTCGCACTCATCGATGTGCTTGCAGATACCGAAGGCCGGATGAAGTGGGCCGCCAACAAACGCCTCCACTTTGAAATTGGCCTCATCAAGGCTATCCAGTCACTTAATGACGCCCGCATTAGTGATGTGATTAAAGCCCTAGCCGGAGCAGGCCCTATTGAGACCACACCTAGTGCTCCTACGCCACCACCGGCAAAATCGGACCCACCCGCCCCACCTGCTGAACCAATCAGTAGTCCTCCAGCAAACACGGCACCACCATCGCCAGAGCCTCCACAAGCTGCTCAACCAACTCAACAAGCAGCAATCCCTACTCCCGTCAAGGCTCCTCAGAGCAACCAGCCCAGCGAGAAAAAAGGCCTGGATGCAATGATCAACGACGCACCAGACGAAGCACCGGAACCACCACCACAACTCAATCCCGCACCGAAAGCTGAAGAACCGGCCGATAAAAAGGAAGAAACACCTAAAGCAGACGATTCTTTTTACCAAGATCCACTCATCCAAAACGCTCTCAAAGTTTTCGAAGGAACACTAAAGTAACAAACTCCAAGATTTAAACTCCAAATACCAAAACTTAACTCAAAATTCAACCCATGGACATTCAAAAACTCATGCAACAAGCCCAAGAAATGCAAGCGGGCATGCAAAAGACCCAAGAAGAACTCGCTGCCAAAAACGTTGAAGCCTCTGTCGGCGGCGGTAAGGTCACCGTTGTAGCAAACGGTGCCGGGGAGGTTCAATCCATCAGCATCGACCCTTCAGTAGTCGACCCCGAAGACGTCGAATTCCTCCAGGACCTAGTCCTCTCCGGTGTCCAAGAAGCCATTGCCAAAGGCAAAGAAATGGCAACCTCTGAGATGTCCAAACTCACCGGAGGTCTTGGCATTCCAGGAATGTAGGGCCTCCCCTAACTCCCGGCACCTGACACCTGCCCTCTGAAAAATGCGCCGCTGGTTTCCACGTCTCTTGATCATAGCATCCTTGGGGCTGCATGTGTTTACAGCGGCTTGCTATATCAGGCAGCCGGACATGATGGCGGCTTTCACCGTTTACCCCATATGGATATGGGGCATGATCGGGCTTTTTATAGCTGCCATCGCGTTCGTATTCTGGCGAGCCCCACTCTCTCTGATGCTTGTGACCCTTTGGTGCCTCACTATACTCATCGCATCAGACGAGTCTCATGCTCTGGCACGCGTTGGTCATGAAGCTCCAGAGCCAGGACCATCGAAGTCCTATCACTCTCAGAAAACACTCCGCGTGTGCACACTCAACTGGGGTGGAACAAAGCACACTAAAGACGAAATTCTTAATCAGGCAAAACTGGTGGCGGCCTACCATCCGGACATCGTCTTCCTCCAGGAAATTCACCCTTGGCAGGCACGCTTTATTGCTGATGCGCTCTATGGCGGCGGCGGCGACTACCGCATCGGATCTGAATCAGCCATTCTTACACGATGGAAAGTTCACTTAGCGATTCACAACCCGATGCCGCACAGCCAGCACGCCACACTCATGCTTCCACCTTCCTTGGAATATACTCAAGGCCGTCTGGTCGACTGTGTTAACTTTCATCTCCACTCAGCCAATACCGACATGCGGTTATGGCGTAGGAGTTGCTGGAAAGGACACTCAGCTAACAGAAAATTGCAACGCCGCGAAGTCATCTACAGCCTAAGGGTGCTGGAGAACTCAACCCCCTACCCCACTCGACCTGTCATCATTGCGGGTGATTTTAACTCCCCCGCAACCGACCCACTACACGATCTGCTGAGAGGCCATTTCAACGACTCCTTCAGCGAAGCTGGCACAGGCTGGGCCAATACATGGCATCGCCGAGTCCCCTTGCATCGTATCGATTACATTTACACAAGCCCATTGCTTAAAGCTGTCCGATCCCACACCGTCATCGTTCCAGCCTCAGATCACCGCATGCTGGTTTCCGATTTCTTACTTCTACCGTAAACACTGATCACCACTAACTGATCACTGCCCACTTATTATGTCTTTCACCCTGCTCCATACTTGTTCGGAAACATCCGCACGCACCGGCACGCTGTCCACAGCTCACGGAGATATCCCAACACCCATTTTTATGCCCGTAGGCACCCAAGGGATGGTTAAGACACTCTCGCCGGACGAACTTATCGATATCGTCGACGCCAAGATTATTCTCGGCAATACCTACCATCTCTACCTGAGGCCGGGGCTCGATGTCATCCGTGAAATGGGAGGGCTTCACAAGTTCACTACTTGGGAAAAACCCATCCTAACAGACTCGGGCGGCTTTCAAGTTTGGTCGCTTGCTAAACTTCGTAAGATCACCGAGGAAGGTGTCCAATTTTCTAACCACCTCGATGGAGCCAAAACCATGCTCACCCCGGAGTTGAGTATGGAGATTCAAGCCACACTCGGCAGTGACATCGCCATGCTCTTTGACGAGTGCCCACCCTACCCATGTGAGGAAAAATACGCGGCAGACTCACTCGCCCTAACGACCCGATGGGCCAGACGCTGTAAAGAGTGGCATCAGGAAAACGCCGCCAAACACATACCGTGGCTGCAAACTCCAAATTCCAAACTCCAAATACCAAAACAGTTAGCCTTCGGCATTGTGCAGGGCAGCGTCTATGCCGATCTGCGTGAGCAATCTGCTAAGGAGCTCGTTGAGATTGGCTTTGATGGCTATGCGATCGGAGGCATCTCCGTAGGTGAGCCCGAACATGAGATGATTCGGGCCATTGAAAATGCCGTCCCATTCCTCCCTACAGACAAACCTCGCTACGCCATGGGACTAGGAACTCCACCCCAAATGCTGGAGATGATAGCGCGTGGAGTGGATATGTTTGATTGTGTAATGCCCACCCGAGTTGCCCGTCACGGACTCGCCTATACTGAGGACGGACCCATCCACATAAAAAACAAGGAATTCGAGTTCGATAAACGACCACTCGATGAAAATACCCATCCTGACCTTCAGAAATACTCAAGATCCTTTATTCGACACCTATTTAGGTCGAAGGAAATGCTCTCTTTAAGGTTGCTTTCCCTACATAATCTGCATTTCTATCTGCGCCTCATGCGTCAAGCGCGTGAAGCCATCGAAAACGGCACCTTCGTCACTTTCAAAAACGACTTCAACCAACGATATCTTCAACAACCATGAACAATACAATAGCAACTATCCCCTCCCTCCTCGCTGAAGGAGCAGGCAGCATCCTCGGCAATCCAATGATCATGATGGTCCTCATGTTCGTCATCTTCTGGGTCGTCCTTATCCGCCCTCAGCAGAAACAACGCAAGGCACTCGCAGCACGTCAAGCCGGACTTAAAAAAGGCGACAAGGTAGTCACCATCGGTGGCATGCACGCCAGCGTTAACGCCGTAAGCGAGAATACGATCTCCCTCAAACTCTCCGAAGGCACCTTTGTCAAATACGACAAGACAGCCATCGCCACTGTTCTGCCAAAAGGCACTAAGGACGGAACTAAAGACAATGACACGAGCGAAGAACCTAAAGAGTGAGGCATTGGATAACTTTTCATAGGTTGGGCTCGGTCTGAGTCCAACCCATCCCTTCCACTTTAAAAATACACTCTCCCGATGATCGCCACTACTTTGTTCAGCAACAGTCATATTTATATGACGGTGGCTGCCATCGTCGTATTGGCACTCATCATCATCAGGCGCCTCACCACTAAATATTCAAGTGGAAAACGCAACCTGATCACAGGAGCCCTTCTCGTCTCGATTGTCACGACGGTTGGCATCGGCATTTACCCGATCCTGTTTAAGAAAAAAGCTGACCAATCAGCTGAAAAAAAAGGAGACATTGAGAAAACTGGCGGCACGATTTTCATCTGCAAGATCACACCGATGCGTGATGAAAACGGTGAAAACATTGCTATCTCACCAAGCTCAGTCCAGCGAGCCATCAAGACCATTGAGAAGCGTCTCGGCGCACTCAATCTCAAGGGATCTAATGTCGAAGCCCAAGGATCAGATGAGATCCGCATTGTGCTTCCAGGAATTTTTGAGGAAGCCGCACCGCAAATCAGACAAACTCTGGCAAAGCTCGCGAGGCTTGAACTTAAACAAGTCCATCCAGACAGCCATAGCCCAGTTGCAAAAGTAGCGGCCTATCCTGAAAACGAATTTACTCCCAGCTACAAACTCTACGTCCTCGAAAATGAAGACGAAGACGGTCAGTCACTTGTTATTCTGGAGGAGCGCACGGTCTCGGCCGAACTGGCGCTTATGAGCGCTCAGAAGCCCTAGTTACGGGCAAAAAGTCAGGCACTCGCCTAGTCGTAGATCCGCTGAGGATCAAAAAACGCTAGCTTGCCAAATCGTAGTTCCATGACTACACCCATCCCGCGCCACAAGGCACGTTTTCCCTTTCTGTCCCCCTTCTCATCTCATTTTCAAAACAATAATCATTTCAAAACTTAATCATATGATCACTGCATCCCTATTCAGCGACGACCGTCTCGTGACCTTCCTATCTGGTCTTGGCCTTCTCGCCCTCTTCTTCTGGTACTTCGCGACCGACTTCGAACGTAAAAAGAAAAACATCGGAACCATCATTGTGGTTCTCATCGCCGTATTTAGTCTACTTTCCATCTTTCCAAAAGGACAGTGGGGCAACGTTCTCAGTGGTGAAACTGACCTCAGCGACGCCCACGCCCTTAAAGGTGGTATCGACCTCATCGGTGGATCGTCCTTCACTCTCCGAGTTCAGCCTAGTAAAGACGTTGATGGAACCGATATACCCGTTACACCAAACGCGGTGCAACAAGCCATCCAGACTATTGAAAAACGACTTAACAACCTTGGAACAGCCGACCTACTCATCGTCGCCCAAGGTAGTGACCGTATTCTCGTCCAAATGCCCGGTGTAACTCCTCAGGAGGCGGCCAACGTAAGAGATACCCTTGAGAAAATTGCCAAACTCGAACTCAAAGCCGTCCACCCTGACAGCCGCAGTCTTGCCGCTCAGGTTGCCGCCGACCCTGAAAACGAAATGGTCCCCGGCTACAAACTCTACGTCCTCGAAGATGAAGACGAAGACGGTAAGGTCACCAAGGAAAACATTCTCCTCAAACAGCGTTCGGCTCTCGATGGTTCATACATCGTCCACGCTCAGGAGCTCTACGGCCCCTACGAAGGAAAACTCACCGTTAAACTCAATGGTGAGGGAGCTGACAAAATGTTCGAGCTCACCAAGAAAATGCGCCACGGACAGGATCGTCTGGCCATCGTGCTTGATGGTGTAATCCTCAGCGCCCCCGTCGTTCAAGACAGCCTCGGTGCCCAGTTTGAAATCTCCGGTATGAAGAATGCTGCAGAAGCCAAAGGCATTGCCGCAGCCCTTCTTAACCCTCTGAAGAACCCACTGCTTGTTGAGGAAGAACGCACCGTTTCCGCTACCCTCGGTAAGGAAACTGTCTTCCAAGGCATCACCGCTGGTATCGCAGGTCTTGCACTCACACTGATCTTTGTTCTTATTTACTACCGCTTCGCCGGAATGATCGCCCTGATCGGTCTTTCGCTGAACATCCTGATCCTGTTTGGAACCATGGCGATGTTCGGATTTACATTCACTCTACCCGGTATCGCTGGAATCATCCTCACCATTGGTGTGGCCGTTGATGCCAACGTGCTGATCTACGAGCGACTCCGTGAGGAACTCGCCGCAGGCAAGTCGGTAAGAGCAGCCATCACCTCAGCCTACGAAAAAGCATTCTCAGCCATTTTTGATGCCAACATCACTACCCTGATCACCGCCCTGATTCTCTTCTGGAGAGCCTCGGGCACTGTTAAGGGATTTGCGGTCACTCTTACTATTGGTATCCTCGCCTCCATGCTCGCGGCCCTACTCTGCACCCGCGTTCTGTTCTGGTGGTTCGCTGACGCTGGAATCCTCAAGAAGCT
>JASJLI010000131.1:0-5196 GCA_037620805.1 Akkermansiaceae bacterium | reverse complement strand
GAAGTGGAAGCCGAAGGTCGTGCGGCAGGGGACCAGAGGGGAGCGCGTGAGCAGGCTCTGGCGGATGCCCTGCGTGAGGCTGTAAGAAAAGGAACCGGCGTGGATATCCTGTCCACGACCGGAGTAAGTGATTTTGTGCTCGAGTATGATCGCATCCTCAGCGCGGCTTTCGGCTACGTTCAGAAATACCAGATTATCAGTTCGGGCCTTGGAGCTGATCAGATCTATAGAGTTAAGGTGCGGGCCCAAGTCGAAAAGGGAACTCCCGGGGCAAAGAACATACTGGCTTTGCGCCAACTCATCATGAGTAAGGGATCGCCAAGGGTTTCCATTGCCATCGAGGAAGAAATTGACGGTGTCAGTGGTAATACCCGCTACGCCCAGGGGGTGATGGAGCAAGTCGCTCGGGAGCTACAAATGAATCTCGTGGATATCAGAACAGCCAAGGCAGGGGAGCAGAAGAGGGCAGCCCGGGATGAGATTCTGGGTGACAAGACAGACGCAAAGATCCGCAAGGCAGACATTACCCAGAAATCCGATTTCCTGATCGAAGGTAAGGTCGTTGCGAGATATGTCGGGCAACAGAGCTTTTTCGGCAGCCTGCCACAACACGTATTCTCTGTAGGTGGCGAGCTGCGTGCTCTACGCCCGGAGACCGGCGAAGTGGTTGCTGCTGTTGCATTGCCGGGAACGGAAAAAATCGAAAGTGAACTGGAATCCAAGGAGATGGCCGCGCGTGATGTCATTCAGAAGGTTCTCAATAAAGGCAGGCGCCAGGGAGAACTGCCCCCGCTGATGAGTATGATATTTGCCCGCTGGGTAACCGAGTGTGATTTGGGTGCGCTCAAACGCCTCGAGTTCTCCAAGATCAACAATGAAAACTTCCGGGGTATTGCCGATTACCTCAAGGGGAATGGCAAAATAGGCGCGGTTTGGGTAAGGGAGTTTGACTCGAGGGGCATTAGCTCCATAGACGTTGAAACCCGTCTGGAAAGCGCTGCGCTTGGAGCTGAAGTGTTGAGAGGATCGAATGAGTCAGTTTCATTGGACCGCTATACTAAAAATCTGCTTTCCTACGTCACTGGCAATCAAGGTAAGGCACAGGTTATTAGCAAGCCCGAGTCTCCTGAAAGCAATGGCGATAATCATAGTGCTGGTGATCCGGTATCGGATAAACCAGAGGCATCTTCCACAGCGAACGACAAAATACTATGGGTGACCCTGGGCGCTGTGTTGCTGGTCTTGATAATCGCCGTTGCTGTCATATGCGTGCTGTTAATAAAGAAAAAATAGCTCCGACCGCCATAATATGCTTTTGAAATACGCCGAAAATAGAATCCCAAAAAAATGAAAACCCTGATTATTAATACCCTGCTTTTATTCTGTGTTGTTTGTGCATCTGCTCAATCTGTTCATAATCTTGGATTTTATAGTCCTCCTCAGGAGATTCAGTTTCCTAACGGTTACGATGTAGTCGATGACCGTGGCGAAATCATCAAGCAGTTGCCTAACGAGCGTTCTGCCAATGTGCAGGCGTATGATGATTCTACTGGTATTCGGTATTACATGTCGGACTGGAGTTACCAACGTTATCGAGAAAAAGGTATCAAGCCGAACTGGATACGTGGGAGAGCAATCAACTCTAAAAGTGCTACGCCAAATGTGATGGGGCCGGCTAAATGGTGCCCTTTGCCGTATTGGTATGACGGAAAATTCTATCAAATGGATTCTAACAAATGGGATTCTGAAATTAGTGGCGAAACCAATCTATTTCCATTTAACGAAGCTCTTTCTATGAAATTGAAGGCGAAAGGGGTGATATCCGGGCCGATCGTCCAGAGTAACATCAATCTGCGCTGGACAGGCGACCTCAATTCCCCCACCTCTTGGGACGATGTGTCGGCGGTGGTTTCGCCTTCTGGTGATTTGTTAGCGACTAGTTATTCAGGGTATTTGAAAATATGGGACGTTCGCACTCGGCAATGTGTTTGGACGATTCCCGACGCTGCCCAGTTTTTTTGGATCAGCGGTGATAGACTCGTGACCTACGATCACCATTTCAAATCGGATATCGGATATCTTAGAATATATGATCTTAGGAATAAAAAAATAATAGACACCAAGGAAAAGGCATCTTTCGCCTATTATTCTAAATCTTTAAATAAAGCGGTTTTCTCAACCGCTTACGATGAAATCTTCGTGTTTGATTTTTCTAATGACGAAAAAATATTCGGAGATTGGGCCGATAAGTCATCCAGCGCCTCGATGTTTAAAGACGGCGGAGGTTTAAAAAACGATCGGTATTTTTTCACTGGGCATATTTGGGTCGATTTGAAGGATTGTTCCTCTAGTCTTGTTAAACCGCCCAATCGTTCGTTTCAGGATGTGGTGAAATCTGTTGATAGTATCAATTTGCCAAAAGGCATGAAACTACTGTGTAAATTGAATGACGATTTAATCGTTTGTTCGCTGTGGGATCATTGTCCCGTCTTTGGAGAAGAAGGAATATTCAGTGGATACGGTTTGTATGACTCTGTTTCTAAAAGCCTTGCAGGTGTTTTTGGGGCTTTAGCACCCGTCAATCTGGCGGCAGTGAAAGAAAGGAGAGATAAATTATCTAAGATGACTCAAAGAGAGGGTGCCCAGGGTAATATGGAATACCCACAGCTAGGTGTCTTCAATGCGGGTCAATCAGGTGAGATCGTTAGGTGGAGAGATCAAGAGTTTGATTTCTCTACACTCAAATTTAGGAGCGTTGTAATTTCTTTATCGGGTGATCAATATCTTCCTGACCACGCCAAGGTGGGTATTCTGAATCCAACGTGGGAGTCCTACTTTGAACAAGAATTCGAGAATAGTAAAAATGCTAAGCTGATTTATGATAAGCCGCCATATTCAAACGGCGATTTCAATTATTTTCTTGAAAATTCATCTCCCATGTTGCTGGGAACCCCCCCAAAGAAATGTCAAGTTTCGACAGCCCCCCTCAACAGTATTCCTACCGCTCGTATGTGGTCATCTCCAAGCGGGCGCGTAGTAGCTGTAAGGGATGGACACCGCGGGTGGACTACTGTTCTTATTGATACGATTGATAAAAAGGTAATGGGGCAGTTCGGACAATCTTCCGGTCTTAACTTAGCGCACCAGGATGAACGACGTGGTGGCCAAAGCCTATTCAAACCTTTAGATGATAGAGGGGAAAGGGTGGCTGTTGCAGCGGGAAACAATATCTATATTATCGACTATAAGCATGGGAAGATTCTTTCGCAGGAATGGTGTCCGGGCCTGTATGAGGCTGCATGTTCAGCGGATGGCTCAAAGATATATACTAGTATAAGCGATGGTTCCATCAGTTGCTACGAATACGATAGGGAAGGTATTTTGAGCAAAGTTTTTCAATTGTATACAGACAATTTAAGCAACTGGGTGATGGCCACGAAGGACGGTTATTACATGACACGCGGAGGTGAAAATCTCGTCTCGGTATCGTTGCGGGGAGTAGCTCAAGCTTTTTCAACCGACCAGTTCAGTTTGCGTCTGAACCGCCCTGACATTCTGCTGGAGAGGATCGGAGCGCCTGACGAGGCCATTACTATCGCCCGCAAGATGCGAGCTAAGCGGCTTGAGCGAATGGAGGTGACCGAGGACATGCTCAAGCCTGAGTTTCACCTGCCCGAACTGGATATTACCGAGGAAGTGCCGCTGACCAGCAGCAAGGACACGATCACTATCCCTGTGAAAGCTCGCGACAGTCTATACCAGCTAGAGCGCCTAAAGGTCTATATTAACAACGTGCCGGTCAACGGCCGAGATGGTGTGTCCCTTCGGGAGCTTGCCACCCAGCAACTCAGCAGGGACATTCCAATCAAATTGGCTAGCGGTAGAAATAAAATCCAGATCTCGGTAGTCAACAGAGCTGGCGCCGAATCGTTGTATGCTAATATCGAGGTGACTTGCACGTCGCCTTTGCCACAACCTGCACTCTATTGCGTTGCTCTTGGTGTCTCTTCCTACGACAACCCCGAGTTTGACCTCAGGTATGCCGCAAAGGATGCTAGGGATATCACAGCAACCCTTCACAGCTGTGCAGGGGAGAGCTACCGCGAGGTCAAGAGCTTGTGCCTCACCGACAAGGAAGTCACCCGCGAAGCTTTGGTCAGGATCACGGATTTTCTTTCTCTGGCGGGAGTCAACGATACCGTTATCTTTTACGTGGCCGGACACGGCCTGTTGGATGACGACTACGACTACTACTACGGCACCACCGATATCGACTTTGATAACCCCGAAAGGCGGGGTGTTTCCTTTGATGAGCTTGACGATATCATGGCAGGCGTGAGCTGCCTGAAAAAATCCATGTGGATTGACACCTGCCACGCCGGCGAACTCGACGAAGAGGAACGAACGCTACTGGCAGCTAACAGCGGGGCAGTGGCCAGCCTGCCGAGGAGCAGCGGAGTGGCAATCCGCTCTGTTGGCAAGCGCGGGATGAGTGTAAGCGCCATTGAGACGGCCACCACTCGCAGTGTGTGGTATGAGCGTTTACAGGGGCTCTTCGTCGATCTGCGCCGCGGCAGTGGCACTACCGTGCTGACATCATCCGCAGGAGCTGAATATGCCTTTGAGAGCAGTCGACAGAAGAACGGGCTCTTTACCTACGCACTCATCGAAGCACTGAAGGGTGCAAAGGCGGCGGATGCCAACAAAGACGGCTCCATAGTTATGAGTGAAGTGGCAGACTACGTAAAGAAAAGGGTAGATGAGCTTAGTAGAGGTAAGCAAACCCCCAATGTGCGGCGTGTCAACTTAGAGGGAGACTTTGTGATTAGCGTTGGAGATGAGTGAAAATGGATGTGGCCGACGTCAGGAAAGGTGATCAATTAGCGGCTGTGAATCAGGTTAGGACAAATGATCTTGATGGGCCAATATGCGTGCCGCATTTGGGGCAAGGTGCACCGTCAGCAGGCCATTTTTTTCTGAGCGTGCCCTTTGAGTGACAACGCATGCAGGAAAGCTGAGAAAAAATCTTTGCCGTCCTAAGAAAGCCTACCGGTTTCTCACCTATCCAATCTCCGGGGGAGAATATGTTCACAGATTCTGGAGGATCTGGCGTGGCCCCCCAGGATTTGTCAAAAAGACAAAATAGTGGTAGAAAAAAACGGGGGACCCCCAAGCGGATGTGAAGGAGCAGAAGGG
>JASJLI010000130.1:0-16350 GCA_037620805.1 Akkermansiaceae bacterium | reverse complement strand
CCGCCGACTCGCCGGCGAAGCCAAAAGCTCACTCGATATCTGCGTGTTCACCATCACCGACAATCGAATCGTTAGAAAACTCGCCGAGGCTCATGAACGAGGGGTCAAGGTCAGGATCATTTCTGACAATATGAAATCCGATGACCTTGGCTCAGATATGGAGGTCATGGAAAAATTCGGTATCCCCTGTCGCTACGACCGCACAGCAGCTCACATGCACCATAAGTTCGCCATCGCTGACACCGGCTTACTCCTCACAGGCAGCTACAATTGGACACGCTCTGCCAGCACCGAGAACAACGAAAATATCGTCATCAGCAACAACATCCGACTCGTTAATTCTTTCCAACAAGAATTCGATCGGCTCTGGCGTTCGCTCAGATAGCCCAATCCGCTTTATATTTGGCTCGACCTTACCGTTCTCGCCGCTAGAACGGAAAAATCATGCGCACGCTGGTCATCGGAGACATTCACGGCTCACTCACCGCCCTCAAGGCTTTGGGTGAATTTGTCGATTTTTCTCCTGATGATGTCATCATTACCTTAGGCGATTACATCGACCGGGGTCCGGATTCTAAGGGGGTCATCGATTACTTGATCGAGCTTAAAGAATCGCATGAAGTCGTCACGCTCATGGGCAATCACGAGGCAATGATGGAAAAAGCTCGGCACACGGAGCAAGAACGTTACTTCTGGCTGCTGAACGGAGGCGAGGCGACTCTTGATTCCTTCCGCGTAGCGAACCTCGATCACATTGAACCATCCTACTGGAGTTTTATTAACTCCTGCGAGCGATTCTACGAGACAGGCAACCACATCATTGCCCACGGCGGTCTCGAGCCGGAAACCGATCTAGAGGAGCAAAGTGACCGAGATTTATTTTGGCGACGCATCAGTGAAACCGAATCTCACAAGTCAGGGAAAACCCTCGTTTGCGGCCACACCCCACAGCGAAATGGTACGCCTCTGGTGCTCGATCACGCAATCTGCATCGACACCTTTGCCTTTGGCCCAGGAGGATGGCTAACCTGCCTGGATATCGAAACCGGTGAATACTGGCAGGCTAATCAAAAGGGTGAAACTCGTAAAAACTCTCTCTAAATACCCGTATAACATACGTGTCATCCTGTGGGGTTTCCCCATTTCATGTTTGGCATTTATCAATTTAAACCTAGAAGAAACCCGTGACTGAATTTCAAACAGACAACCTCCGCATTGGCGAAATCAAACCTCTGATTTCACCCGCCGTCCTATCCCATCATCTGCCAATCACCGATAAGGCTTCAGAGCTCGTCGCCACAGCACGTCAGGGATCGGAAAACATTCTCAAAGGGACCGACGATCGTCTACTGGTGGTGATTGGCCCATGCTCAATCCACGACACCGGAGCCGCTATCGAATACGCAGCCCGATTAAAAGAAGCCGCATCGCTCTACTCCGATGACCTTCTCGTGATCATGCGTGTCTACTTTGAAAAACCCCGCACCACGGTAGGCTGGAAGGGATTGATCAACGACCCACATCTCGATGGGTCATTCGATATTAACAAAGGCCTCCACGTAGCCCGTGAACTACTCATTGAACTCGCCGAGATGGGAGTCCCTGCCGGCACCGAGTTTCTCGATACCATTTCCCCACAGTATTACGCCGATCTTATCTCCTGGGGTGCCATCGGTGCCCGCACCACAGAATCCCAGATTCACCGTGAGCTCGCTTCTGGTCTCTCAATGCCTGTTGGATTTAAAAACGGCACGGGCGGATCTAACCAAATCGCTTTCGACGCCATTCAGGCATCAGCTGGCCAACATCACTTCCTCTCCGTCACCAAACAAGGTGTCACCGCCATCGTGGCGACCAAAGGCAACGACGCCTGTCACATCATCCTGCGCGGCTCATCCAAAGGACCGAATTACGATGCCGGCAGCATTGCCGAGGTCACAGCTCAACTCGAAGCAGCTGGTCTACCTAAGTCTGTGATGATCGACTGCTCACACGGCAACTCTCTCAAGGATTACCGTAACCAACCTGCCGTTGCCCAATCGCTTTGTGATCAAATTTCCGATGGCAACAAGGCGATCACTTCAGTGATGGTAGAGAGCAATCTCGTCGAAGGAGGTCAAAAACTCCAAGGCAGCCTCGCTGACCTCACCTATGGTCAATCCGTCACCGACCAATGTATTGGCTGGCAGACCACCGAGAACATGTTCGAGGAACTGGCTAAAGCTGTGCGGGCTAGACGGAAAAAATAACCCCCTTCTATACCACAAAAATACCACAAAATCAAAATTAGTCCTCCTCTTTCTTCTGCTTGGGCTTGAATCCGCGATTGGGCCGGGTCTCCATACGGGAGAGTTTGCCGGCTTTGTTTTGATCCAGCTCAGCGAGGGCCTCAGCAGCACCTTCGAGCTCCTCTTTGGAAATCTCACCATCTTCATCGGCATCGAGTGCCTTCATGATAGGTGATACATGTGGCTTACGCCGTGACTTTTTCTTATCGTCATCGTCCTCATCTGTATCGAGGGCTTCCATGACAGGAGGTAGAGGTCGTTCTCCTCCAGGTCCGCCGCCTCTAGGTCCACCGCCACCTGGGCGTTGGGCAAATGTCATCCCTACTGCCAGCGTGCTGGCGAGAAGGGTCGTTAAAATAGTTTTCTGTGTAGTTTTCATAGTGATTTAATGTGGGTTAGGTTGCATTACAATTCCCACTAGACAGCACTACCGTTAAGCCCTTATGTCCTTAATGCCCTTTTAGTATTAAAACTGTGTAAAAAACATCAGTCTTCGTCGTCCACGCTCTTCGCCCGCCAAATAGCAGCGAGAAAGCTACCAATCAGGCAGTGATACAGGGCCGAAATGGCACAAGGAGTCGCAGCCAGCAGAGAAAAATGCTGTTTTGCCAATGCGCTCCCCAAGCCGGAATTCTGCATTCCCACTTCGATCGACAAGGTGCGACGGTCTCCCTCCACCTGCTTCGTCAACCAGCCGGCACCATACCCGAGAAGAAACCCGAGCGCATGCAGAATAAATATAGCCACAAGTAGGCCTCCAAAATTAGCGATGATGTTTACCTTGGTAGCTCCGACAACACCACCAACAATGAGCACAATCACCAGAATGGAAACGATGGGAGAAATTTTCCTGATACCATCCAGTTTACGTCCAAGAAGCTGATTCAACACGACGCCACCAATCACCGGTAAAAGAACAATCGTCAACATACTCCTAAACATCGCCCAGGCGTCGACATCAAGAATGGCACTGGCATACATTTTGGTCAGCAACGGCGTAAGAATAATGGCAGCCAAGGTCGAACAAAGCGTCATCAAAACACTAAGCGCCACATTGGCCCGCGCCAAGTAACAGATCACATTTGATGCCGTACCTCCAGGGCAGCAACTTACTAAAATCAACCCTAGTTTCAACATCGGAGGCAGGTTGAATAAAGTGGCCACTGACCAGCCCAACAAAGGCATGATCAGAAACTGTGCCACCACCCCAATCCCAACGACCCATGGTCGGCGAAGGACCGATCTAAAATCATCCACGCGCAAAGTGAGCCCCATGCCAAGCATGATCACACCAAGCCCTAAGTTAATGAGCTTAAACTCAGTCCCAGGAACTTTATCGGTAATAAACCAGGTAAAGTGATCCGGCAAAAACCATGCCCAAACTGTCCCGAGAATCGTCCAGAGCCAAAACAGGTTACAGATATGCTTAAGCACTAATTAGCGAGTTACCTACTTACTTTTTTACCTAATCACCTTTTCATCTTAGCACTTCACCAACTACTCACCCAACTTAACGTCCACCTTTAGATCACCCAGTGCCCACTGGATCCCCTTGAGGTAATGTTCGAGAACTTTAGGGTTAGAATAGATGTGGTGGTTATGACCTAACGAACAGTAAAAAACGCGACCTTGTCCGTGAGGCTTAATCCAGCTGACACCGTAGTCTTTATCGGCACGCTTGCCTTTACTAAGATCCGTTTTTTCAGGATCGAGACGAAGTAGTATGTGGAGTTTCTTAGGATCGTATGGAGCCTTGAATTGGTAAATCTCTTCTTTAAAATCCAAATTGTTTCCATCAAGGTGCGCACAGCAGGCATGCTTCTCTTGGCCATCTTCCACTTTCACGCTCACAGGTGTTCCTGCACCCCATGGGTGTCCATTAAAGTATCCACCGATCATATCACCATATTCCTTCCACTTGTAAAACGTGTCCGTCGCGGCATGAATACCTACAAATCCCTTTCCGCCTTTGATGAACTGCATCAAACTTTTTTTGAGTCGGGCCTCTTTTTTAGCCGCTGCCTTTTTATCAGCATCACTCATTTTTTTCAGCTCACCCTTGGCCGGGCTGAATACCTCCATTGTGGTATTCAGAAAACAAATCGCATCAAATTGATCGATCTTACCAGGCTCAAAGTTTGCCAGATCATCACTAGCGACCACCTCGAACGCCCCAGTCTTCTCCCCCATCAGACGCAGCGCAATGTGGCCGGTCGGGATTGATCCGTGCCTGTAACCACGAGTCACAGAAAACACCAACAGCTTACGAGCCTTGGCAGGCTTCTCCGCCTTGATACCCTCAAGAGCTTTACCTATTTCCTCAGTCCGGTTTTCCGCCTGAACAAACTCAGCACCCAAAATGGCACAACATGATAAAGCAGGAATCAGTAGTTTTCTAATCATTTAACAATTCTGGCATCCCTGAGAAAAATGGCAAATATCATTTATGCCAAAATTGAAACGCCCCAATGAATGGCATTTTAAAAATGGAGCCGCTGGTGAGATTCGAACTCATGCCTATTCATTACGAAAACTGGAAGGCTTCCACTACCTACAACGACCCACTGTAGGTATCATGATTATAATCGTGCCTATATCTACTAGCACGCTTTTTCATTGGCCAAAAATAACAATCAGTAATCATGGCATCAAAAAGAAAAAAACACGCCATCACCGGCCTCCAGCGCCATGGCAAAAAATGGCGTTGGAGAAGGACGATCGATGGAGAATCTGTCAGTGTTCCATTCTCAGCTCCTACAGAGGCTGCTGCGATCGCACAAGTGTTGGAGTTTGAGAAACACCCTCACCTGTTCGTCGCCGCCAACTGGGATCGAGAGCTCGAGAAACATCTCGAATACGCGATCGATCAGAGACACATCACCCAGACCTACGCAGATACCCGCAAGAGGATACTCACCCTGGCTGGCAAGGACATGAACATCGAACACCCTCGCCAACTTACAAACGACAAGGCGGTATCATGGCTCGATGACGTCAATGAGCGCAACAACGCCAACACCCGAAACAACTATCAATCGCACATCAACCAGTTCTGCCTCTGGCTGACTACTCAGAATAAGATATACATAAACCCGTGCGACGGCATTCCCCGCGCCCGGGTGAACTTCACCCCCAGACTCAGCTTCCTCACCAGCCAGGAAGTAAGGAACGTCATCGACTCCGCCAAATTAACAGGAGACAAAGAGCTGGAGCTTATTCTTCTACTCGCATGCGAATGCGGCATGAGAAAGGGTGAAATAGCAGCAGCTCGGCCACAATGGCTAAATCTCGAACAAGGAACCATCAACGTTCCAGCTGTCGAGAAAGACGGAACCTGGAGCCGCAAAGGCATGATCGGCCGCAAAAAGAGCGTATCCATTGAAATGGTAAACGAGCTCCGAACCTACTTCACCGAGAACGGAACCCAGTCCCCTTACCTACTCCGCCCCGACCAACCTTGGGGAAAATGGAAATACCGATACGACTTCGACCGCAAAGTAAGAAATCACCTCAAGAGTTGCGGACACCCAGACATCACTATTCACGATTTACGGCGATCGTTCGGATCCAACCGTATCATCGCAGGACGATCTCTCGAACAGGTAGCCCACTGGATGGGAATACACCAGCAAACGAAAAGAGATCCTCAAATCTATGTGATTTGATGAAAGCCCCCCCGTTTTTGTCGCATTCAGGAAATATCTAGAACTCGTAAGGTTCAGGTTCAAAACACTCATCTAATATATGACTTCGAAGTCATACTATCTATATTAACACCTCTTATTTTATCATCCCCCCCGTGGATACTGGAGGCGTCATGAGAGAAAAAACAAACCAATACGATATCATCGCCGACATCCACGGACGCTGGGACAAACTGGAGCCGCTACTTGCCAAGCTGGGCTATCATCATAACGGGAACTGCCACGCTCACCCTACGGGAAGGGTCGCGCTATTCCTTGGTGATCTGATCGACCCCAAAGGAGACTACCCAAACGGGACACGCGAGGTGCTCCACTGTGTGCGAGACATGGTGGCCAGCGGGCAAGCCCGCTGCATCCTGGGCAACCATGAATACAACTTCGTGGCCTACCACACCCCTGATGGGCAAGAAGGCTATCTGAGGCCTCACAGTGAGAAAAACGACCGAATGCATGCTGGGACTCATGCGGCCCTTGAAAGCCACCCTGCTGAGCTTGATGAGGTGTGGCTGCCCTGGTTGAAGACCTTGCCGTTCTTTCTGGATCTCCCGGAGCTACGCGTCGTCCACGCCTGCTGGCATCCTGAGTATGTGTCCATGCTGGAGGGCAAAACGCTGGCCGACGGTGAACTATTGCGAAACAGTTCGATCAAAGGAACTCCGGAATACTTCGCGGTTGAAACGGTTCTGAAGGGCGTGGAACTACCCATGCCCACAGGGCATCACTTCTTTGATCACCAGGGCAACAAGCGGACCGAGTTCCGTGCTCGGTGGTGGGATAAAGAGGAACCATTACCCACTGCCAAAAACATGCTCTTTCCGCCCGTGGAGGATTTCCCTGATACTCCATTGCTGCCCGAAGATGTAGAAGCCTTGCCCGGATACAATGCCGCTGAAAAACCAGTATTCATCGGTCATTACTACAAGCCTGCTGATAGCCCTCTAGAAATGGAAGCATCTAATCTTTGTTGCCTCGATTTCTCTGCTGCAACGGAAGGATCGCTGACGACTTATGTTTGGGACGGACCACATACCACCCTCGATAGCGATTATCTCATCAGTTCAACCGGGGATCGCTCTGAGCTTCCCTTCCTCGATGGGATTATTTCGTTTTTAAGGACGATGCCCGCTATGCTATGTGAGGGCTATGACGGAGCCAATGCGTGGACGGCATTGCTGGACGGACATGTTGAGGTTGTTAATTACGATCTCTGTGGGGACATATATCGAGACTGGATTGAATCCGGATTGGAACAATACCCCATCGAGGTGTTGTATGATGAGTGGATCGGGGAAACGGGCTATGGGTCTGGGTTTGGTGTCATGAGATGCAGCTATGGATACTTGTATGATTTCCGATCTGACAATGATCGCGATCCGCTGTTAGAGGAGGTTCCTCAAAGTGAGATACTGAGCGAGTTGACACTTCATTTCGAGGCAAAGTTATTTAACCGAGTGGAAGACTTTAACAACGCTAGGGAATGGGCAAGTTGGGAGGAGGAGGAAGACGAAGATGATCTCCATGAAGAGGAGGAGGAACTTGATGACGACCCTGGGGAGGACGAGAGTGCCGATGGCGATGTTGGAGCCGCCGCCATGGATGACAATTCCACCAAATCACCAGATGTTTCTCAAGAACCTAGCGATTCTCCGGAGAGTTGCTCGAATAGTGATGGATTTTACAGGTTTTTTTGGGCTGCCAATAATTGCGCTTCTGTCATGTTGGACAACGCCTTTTACATACAGGAAGCACTTCCCACAATTGAAGTCGAAGAACGTTACCAAGAGCGTATCAAGGTAGTGTGTGAGGAACTTATTGGGACAAGATTTGATATTGTTAGTGAACTCAGGGATTTGGAGGAGGCTCTAGGTAATGAAGGCGAAGGGAAGAAGTGCCACAAGCTAACTGAACGCATAGTGCGATGGCTTCGGGAACCCATCGCCACCTTACACGACACGGTTTCACTTTTGAAGCAGGACTCTAATACCTCCTTGCCATTCATATTGGTCGCCGAGTCAGGGGTCAATATCATGAACGCGTTTAATCATGTGGGAGAAGCATATGATAACCTAAAGGGGCAGTAGCGAAAGCCTCCGATACACATCCTTTTATAAAATGATTATAAAATTGATAAAACCCTAGTAATCATTATTATAGAGTTGTAATGAATAAAGAGCTTTTTTCCGAGCATGGTTTATCCCTCGACCGCTTGAAGTCTTTTTTGGATGTAGTCGAGGCTGGTAGCATTGTTAAGGCTGCTGGTGGTGATACCAACAGGCAAAGTCAGTATAGCCGTCAGATCAAGGAACTGGAGGTATTCTTCGGGGCAGAGCTTACCAAACGAAGGGGGCGACGTATCGAAATAACCGAAGAGGGTGAAAGACTGGCTCGCCTCATCAGAGGGGCGTTTACCGATCTAGCGGATTTCAGGGCGGACTCCAAGAATGAAGCACGCAGAGCTGTGATAGCTGGAGGCGCCAGTGTCATCGAGTGGATGGTGGCCCCTGCCATAGCTCGCTGCAGGGCTGCACTTGGCAACCCCCTCATAGAAACCCTCAGTATGCGCAGTACCGATGTCGTTAGGGCCTTGGATGATGGCAAAGTTGATTTTGGTATCCTTCGGGAAGACTCCATTCCGACCTCGATACAGCGGGTAGAAGTCGGCCCATTATCCTACCGGCTTTTTGTTCCCGCCAAACTTGCACCCAAATCAACTCCGCGTAGTGGCGCAGCATGGGACAAACTGTTATCGCAACTTCCACAAGCGCGGCTACTGGGTGGAGGTCGTCTCAGACGCGCTGTTGACGAAGCTCACCAAGCACTGGCATGCCGACCTAACATTATCGCTGAGGCATCGTCCCTTCTGCAACTGGCAGCCATGGTGAAGTCAGGGCAGTGTGCGGCAATTCTTCCTCACACAGCAAGACTTGCAGCGGGAGAGAACTCCAAGGCCATTCCGTTAACCAGGTTTCTCGATTACAGTCGCAGTTTATGCGTAGCTTACAAGCCGACTGCCATTGCCCGGAGAGGCTGGAATGAACAAACAGCTGCACAACTCGCCGAGTGCCTTCGGGCAGCATCTTAACAAACCACTGGTAATATCTACCAATAGCCTTAGATCCTTTCACTTACAGTGGTCAGATGTATTCCACATGGAATTTCGTTATGAGCAAACATTCCCTCATAGCATCAACAAAGATCTATCTGGAGCTTCCAAGAGACACCCTATCCAATCCCCTTGTTATTACTTAGATGCGCAGTCATTAAAATTGCGATAAAAGTAATTCAGATGCTCATAACGCTCATTGAAGTCTGAGACTTCCTTGAACAGCGCGGCAAGTATTGGTCGATATGGAATATCAACGTGTTGAATGTGTGAAGGAACTTTCTGCACATCTTGAAACTCTGTTCCTAGACGCATATATTCTTCCTCATTGGTAAAAAAGTCCTCCCTATCCCAGTCTTCTTGCTCATCTTCAGACAAATCATTCCACATGTCGAGTTCATCGGATTGGAGTTCGGAAAACGGTTCCCCTCTCGCGGATCTTTCTTCGATGACTTCAGTGTCGAAAATACTATATCCTAAGCAATCCGATAGATCTAGCACTGCATATCCAGCCCCCTTAACACGATACTCAGTGAGGGTTGCTTGTTGTGATTCAGGAACAGGGATCACGGTTTTGAACAAATAATTTGCCAACCATTCTAGGTAGAAGTCATATGAACCTTCTTCCTCGCATGAACCAAGCTCATTGCCGTGCTCATCAAGTGGCACAGACCAATCGGTATAGGATCGTGGACGGGGAAGCATCATTTTCATTTTGATAATAGACAAGGCATCAGACATTTAAAGGGGGAAGGTGAAAAACATCCACTGATCCCGATCACTTCTTTTGATATCTTCTCACCACCGCAGCCGCTTCCTGTTTTACAGCATCTCGCAGTTCCTTCGGCTTTACCACCCGGGCATCGCGGCCCCAGCCGAGAACCAGATACTTGACTTCCTCAAGATTACCCAGCTGCATTCTCAACTCCACCTTCTCGCCCAAGTCATCTAGCACCTTGGTCGTTTGAGTGGGATGCCATAACCGCTCCTGCACGATCCGAGCCATCCAGCCAGTCACTTCGACGACAACCTCCACCGGTCCGGCCTCGTTATGATCCCACACCCCGATACTACCGCCAAGATGCTGTCCAATCTGAAAATCCTCGGGGCGCTCGAAGGTTGCCTTCAACACTTTTAACCCCTTAATCCGCTGAATGGCAAAAGTCCGTAGCCCGTCACGCATCGCATCATGACCCACCACATACCAGCCGCCGTCGATCTCACCCACATGATACGGCTGCAGCCTGCGCTTCATCGACTTCTCGTCTCCTATCTTACGATAGTTAAAACTCACTTCGTGCTGCTTAAGCACGGCCTCGGCTAGTCTGCCAAACAAAGTGAGATCGGCATCCACCACCCCAGATTCCTTGACGGTAAAAACCTGGTCCATACTCCCCCAGTTCATATTCACCTTGCCATCAAGCTGCTTAGTTAATCGCTCAAACGCCGGCTTTAATGCCTCCGCCAGCTTTGTCCCCTTCACACTTTTCATCGCGTGCCGGGCTAAAAACATAGCCGCCAAGTCCTCCACCTGAGCCTCAAACACCGGAAAATTTGTTACATCGCTGGTAAACTCATAACCATGCATCGTCTTGTTATACTCAAGGGGTAAATCCAACTGATCCCTGATGAAGCTTACATCCCGTTGAATTGTCTTCTGCGTAACCTCTAACCGATCCGCCAAGCTTCTACAGTTAGGATACCCGCCTCCGTTAACAGCTTCCACAATCGCGTAAATACGCCTCATCTGCACTTTGCCTCCACCGCTAAATCCGCTCATGAAACATACCTAACAAACCAAATCCGTGAAGTCAAATAATTATCACCCTCACAATGTCCCACCCCTTACCTATGACACACCGTTTCTCATTTATCTCTTGAATTTCGATTAATGATCGCGCATAGTGCTAACAACATTAGGAGAGACCTTTCGGGGTCCGGCAACCTGGCATGGAAAAGCCAAGGTGCTTAGATGATAATGAACTCCGGTTCTGCGTCACAATGTGCGTAGTAGATTAATCCTCTGCAACGAACGAATTTTCCAACCGGATTTTAACGACCCGGCCTAATGTTTTAGGCCGGGTCGTTTTATGTTCGGGACTGCCGTAAAGGCGGGACTATCTCCTGATGTGTTCAACTAGAATCCAACACATCATGACTAAAACGACTACACAACAGACCGTGAAGCTATCCGTCCGTATCGACGCAGCCAATCCCCTCCACCACCTTTGGAACAACAACGGCACCTGGTGGTGCCATTTCACACTGCATTTGGCCGGATATCAGAAGAAGCGTATCCGCATGTCTCTGCGGACAAGTGACCTCAATAAAGCCATGCGTAAGCGTGACCTCTTGTTTGCACGCCTCACTCCGACCACCAACATCGCAGCCTAAACCGGAACAACTAATGAACGACAACACCCCAGACAACCTAGCCAAAGGCACGATCACTCTCGACCCCCAAACCAATCCCATCGTCATTCCATATCAGGAACACCCGGATCGCAACGGCCAACTACTCGCGCAAGTCAACGCCCACCCATTGACATCATCTCAACGGCTGGACCTCAACCAAGAACTACAAAATGCAGAGGATCAACTTAGAAAGGGTCGAGCCCGATATGCCAGCATAGCTATGCAGGATGCAATCATGCTGGAAGCCTTTGGCCACCTCCTCAATCAACCCGAAGATAATAGTTAAATTCAATCCCCCAACCCCATTCCAATACAAACTCCATCAAAATGATATCACCCACGTAATGTCCCCCACTACTATCATAAACTTCATATCAGTCACATCCCAGAACCACCCCCATCCAACCATGCCAAGCAAAGAAACAACCACAGAAAAACTCCAGAGTATTGCCCACATAATGAACTCTGAAAAAAGCGACGCAACCCCCTACAAGAATCTAGGCGTTCTTGTCCGCGTTAACTCCAAGGAATATCGTATTCGCAAAAAACAATGCGTCATCGTTCTGGCCGAAATTGAATACAATGGCGAGCACTTCGCATATTTCATGACCTGACTCACCGTAGCACCGTCGCCAACTTGGCGGACAAGCCAAAGGTCTACACAAAACTTACAATTCCAATCATCATGACCCAAATATCAGAACCAGCCTCAAACAATAACAGCAAACTCTTCTTCACCATCTTCCTCGGATCACCCAACGGTAAAACACGTCTGGACGAACACGATCGCGTATCGGCAATTCACAAGGTTACTCAAAAGTTCGACCTCTTCACCCTCGTCGATGGCAAGGGCCTCTGGAACGGGCAATTTGAAGATACACTCATCATTCATATTGCGACCACTGACATCCAATCCATTGCAGAACTCGCGCACACACTCCGCTCCACCTTTGACCAGGACGGGGTCAGCATCCAGTTCGGGCAACACATGTTTCGTGCGCATCGTGACAATGACACTGAAGAAACCCACTCCACCATAAAACAGCTCAATACCAATCACCCTACAGCATCATGATCAAAAGAACCCAAGAACAGATAAATAAAACCGAAAGGAATTACCCGGGATTCAAAAAGAACCTCAAAGCCTATGAAAACAAACCATGCCCCGACTGCCCCCAATGCAAATCGTCCGACACGGCATTTTGCTCCGCTGGCTTAGTGGGGCGGTCCATGGCGCTGGCCGGTGCAACCACACGAATCAGGCTACACGCCAACGGTCCATTTAAGGGCAAGTTCTTCTGTAACGCCTGTGATCAATACTTCGATAACTCCGACTACTGCCGCCTCGGGCAAGCAAAGAAGAAGCCCAGCACAAATAAGCCAGCATAAATAAGCCAGCACAAATAAGCCAGCATAACAACCTGCAGTGATTCCTGCTGACCCCCATCTCATGTCTCTACTCCAGTCTCTAACTAACCAAAAACATATCCCATCACCATGAAAACCAACCCCTCTACCACCGATTCCACCGCCGGCTCTTTCCGTCCATCGTCCTACTGGGAGGAGAGCGATCCGCTCAACACCATCCTGCGCAACATCAAGGGAACCAACCGCAGACGTATGGTCACCGACTTCTGGAACGAAGGTAAACTCGACGACCTCAATGAAGCCTTACTGAACGATGATACCGATCCGAAATTGAGACTATTCCTCGAGTCGATAGACCCCACATTCATGGGCGGTGAATACCTGCCCGACTGCCTGCCTACCGAAGTCGAAATCGCCCGTGTCGAACTGGAATCCACCACCGCTGATGTCATCAGCATCAGGGCCCGCCGACTCTCCAGTAACAACCTCATCCACTATCGCGTCGTCGATGAGTATAACACCACCTTTGAAATCGATCCCGAGTCTTCACCGGCACCGCTGACCCATGATGAATTGATTCAATTCATCGGAAACACATACTTTGGCGAGAACTCCGACCTCGCACTCGGCTACAACCAGATGAATTTTGAGTGCGGAGGTGATGCCGAGTCACTGAGGCACTTCACCACGGTCTCCTCCTCGTTCTACCCCGGGCTTTACGATCACTACGAAACTGTCTTTGAGCAGTGGGTGGAGGAAAACTCATAACCCGCAAACCACGTCATCCCGTCCCGACCAGTGCGGGACGGTAAGATTTTTTTAAATATCCCCCAATCCCTGTCCCACAATCCAAAACAAATTCCAACCATGAGCACATTCCGCCCCAACAACAAAGTTGTCTGCATCGACTCCACCCCAATACCCATTGGTTCACCGAACACCAGCTACATAGACTTTGAATTTCCCGAAGGCTACATTCAGGAAGGTGCCGTCTATTGCGTAAGAAGTGTAGTGCCAAATCTATTCGGACAACCGGCACTCTTCCTTGTTGGGCCACGCGCCGTCCTCAACAACCAGACTATTCCATGGAATGGCCAACGGTTCCGCAAGGTGAATCACCGTAAACAAAAAGCCAAACGCTCCGCCAAGAAAAAACAACCACAGAAAATAACCACTGCGGAACACCCACGGATAACCGGAGAGAAACAACTCATAATCTCCCTCACAACCGCCTAATCTAAGTATCCCCCACCAAATGTCCTACATGCCTCGCCATTATCAGACCATGAACAAGAAACTCACAGAAATCGCCTATATTCTCGACCGCTCTGGCTCTATGCAACCACTCGTTGAATCCGCCATCTCCGGCTTCAACACCTTTCTCAAAGATCAACAGGAGACCCCGGGTGAAGCCAACTTCACTCTCGTCCTCTTCGACGATGAATACCTGCTTCACACCGACCGCTCGCCCATCGCAGAAGTCCGACCGCTCGATGCCAATACCTACGTCCCACGCGCCTGCACAGCCCTGCTCGATTCCATCGGTCGCACGATCGACAATATCGGTAATAAGCTCTCCAAGATACCCAAGAAGGACCGTCCGGGAAAGGTCATCGTTGCCATCTACACGGATGGATACGAAAACGCATCCACTGATTACACCGTCCAGAAAATCAGCAAGATGATCCGCCACCAGACAGACAACTACGGCTGGGAGTTTCTCTTCCTTGCCGCCAACGAGGACGCCATCGCTACGGCCGCGTCCTATGGAATCGACCGCAAGAATGCCTCCCAGGTGCAGTTCAGTGAGGTCGGACACCACGCATCCTCAGGCAGTATTTCACGCAAGGTCAGTAGCCACCGTAAAGTGATGCAGCAATGTGCATCTCCAACGGAATTGCAGGATCTGGATGCTGACCTCTCGCAGATCGTCAAAGAGGAAACGGAAAAACATTCCGGCTAGCAATCTCGATTACAATTTTCAACTGTGTGTTGACGACTCCGGTGCGGGGTTCGCGCGTGTGTGTGTGTGAAGTCCCCGCATCGGTTTAGCCTGCTAGTCCGTCATTTGCCCCCTCTCCTTCTTTCTTCTGGGCTTAGCCTAGCCGCCCTGATAGATATTAGACGCTCAAGTTTTAACTCTAGCAGTTTTACATGTATTATTTCCTGCCAAACTCTATAAAATCAGCCAAAGACGTTTCTGCGAAACTCCAAAAGGACTTCGAGCAGCATGTTGCATCCCCCAACTCCCACCACCCTCCTATCTACCAACCATCGGCAATGGTGGATTACGAACCGGGATCATTGAGCTTTGTGGAGACCACGTCAAAAAACCACAATCAGAAGCTCTACCAAACATGGAGCCAATACCTTATTTACTCTCTCGCCCATAAGGACAGAAGCAGAAATATCATCATTGCATCCTCCTACAGACACTCATCTGAAGTCCTTGAATACGCCATATCGCACATGGCTGAATTTGACATGTCCTTGTCAGGCACCAAACGATTGGAAAAGGCGAACCTTAACAAGCTCAAGCGGGTTATTGATGACGCCACCAAACTACCCCTGTTTTTCACCGACCTCGATGAAACGCAGAGTCGCCCAATCGACCAACTCACTCAAGCCGTCAACGATACCCAACCCGGCCTGATCGTGATTGATCATATGACACCCCTCCCCTCCCAAAGCTCCCCAGTATCCATAGAAGGTCAAAACCTACTACGCGAGTTTGCCAGTAATCATGGACTCGCAATGGCTTTTATTTCCATGCAGGAAAATCCAGTCACCTTATCACGAAGCTGAACCCAGCGCGACTTCTCGACTTCTCGACTTCCCGACTTCCCACACTCCCACACTCCCACACTCCCAAACATCATGGCCAATTTTAACAAAGTAGTCCTCATCGGCAATATCACCCAAGACATCGAACTTCGTAAAACCACAAAGGGAACCTCCGTCGCAGACATAAACCTGGCCGTGAATCGAATAAGGACGGGCGATACTGGAGAACGTATCGAGGAAACGACCTTTGTCGACGTCACCCTGTGGGGACGCACAGCGGAAGTGACTCATCAGTATGCACAAAAAGGAAGCCCACTCATGGTGGAAGGTCGATTGCACATGGACACATGGGTCGACAAAAACACCGGTGGTAATCGATCCAAACTCAAGGTAATCGCCGACAACATCCAGCTGATGGGCTCAAAGGGAGGTAATGACTGTGCCTCACCCACCCCTCCCAACCCACAGAGCGCTGCACAAACCCTTCCCGCTCAAGTCCCCGAGGTATCCAGCTTTCCCGACGATGACGAGCCCCCCTTTTAATCCATCGTCTCCCCGTCTCCCCGTCTCCCCGTCTCCCCGTCTCCCCGTCTCCCCGTCTCCCCGTCTCCCCGTCTCCCCGTCTCCCCGTCTCCCCGTCTCCCCGACTCCCCGACTCCCAGACTCCCAGACTCCCAGACTCCCAGAC
>JASJLI010000129.1:0-72604 GCA_037620805.1 Akkermansiaceae bacterium | reverse complement strand
CAACAACGGCTAATTTTACCCCGTTCTTCAAAAGGAGAGTGAAGCGTGCCTGGTGGCCGCCGCGGTTTTCAAAACCGTTGACAAGCTGTTATGGTTTGTGGTTGGTTCAATTCCTTCCCTCTCCGCCATTACTACCTTTCCCTTTTTTTACGAGGGCTTAAGCGTGACCACTAGCGTGGGATCGGCTTCTTTCATCTACCAAGAGACGTTATTCTAGCTCTATCTTGCTGATTTCCTTCATGATTCTGTCGGAGATCTTCTGGTATTCATCACGGCCCTTAGCTTTGAGTTCCTCGGGGGTAAACGTGATGGGGTCGCCAACGACTAGAGTGATCGGGACGAAGCGCATTTTACTCGATCCGCGGGGAAGTGCATCGCGGGCACCGAAGATGCGGACGGGCTGCACGACGGCTTTGCTCTTTGCGACAATCAGACCTGTGCCTGCTTCGGCAGATTGGAGTTCACCATCGAGGGTGCGAGCTCCTTCGGGAAAGATGACCACTTGATTCCCCTGTCGGAGCAACTTGATGATTTTCTTAAGGCTGGTCATATCAGGACGTTCCTGATCGATAGGTATAGCGTTAAGCTTTGGGTATAGCCATGCCCCTAGCCCACGGAATAATGTCTTACGGGCAAGCATGTAAACAGCTTTATCATAACCCACTCCCACCAGCGGTGGGTCGAGGAAACTTTCATGGTTTGATGCAATGAGCACCGGACCTTCAGTCACGAGTTTCTCCTTACCAACAACGCGGTAGGAAAAGAAGCAAACGAAGCACAGCTTCCATAACGTGTAACAAAACCAGTAGGTTGTTTTCATAAATTAATCAGTGGTTAGAAAATTAGTTAGACCGGTAATCCTTGTGTGCGAAGGGTGAGTAGTGCGGTCTCGACGACTTCATCGATACCCATGTCCGAGCTGTCGATTACCGTGGCACCCTCTGCAACGATGAGTGGTGAGGTTTTACGTTTACTATCCTCGGCATCTCTCTGACTAACAACATCTGCCAAACCCTCGGCTGAGCGGCGTGCAAGGCGAACTTCCTCGGAAGCATCGATGTAGAGTTTATAAGGTGTGTGAGGAAAAACAACGGACCCGATATCGCGCCCTTCCATGACAAGGCTGCCAAGCGTGAGGTATTCGCGCTGTTTGGCTACGAGAAGCTCACGCACCTCGGGGATGGCTGCGACTTTGGAAACGAGAGCGTTTACCGGGTCTTCGCGTAAAGCATCGCCAGGGTCTATGCCATCGATCAGAATTGTTGAGCCGCCATCACTGACTCCACAAGCAACCTCAATTCCATCGAGCATCGTGATGACAGCATGAGAATCAGTAGCGTCCACCGATTTCTGGATAGTTGCCCAGGCGATGGCACGATACATGGCACCGGTATTAATCATAATGAGACCTAAATGCTCGGCAAGACGACGAGCGACGGTGCTTTTTCCTGAGGCTGCTGGACCGTCGATCGCGACAGCAAAATGGCTATTCATAATATCGTTAGAAATGAAAAGTATTTAGAGAAGTGATTTAATATACGCGCTCTTATTTATCTTGGTGACCTACCGTTTTGAATGGAGGAGAGATGTCGGCCAAAGCCTGGGTAGGACGTATTCACACAGTCGGTATCATTAATCACTGTTTCGCCCTGTGCAAAGAGTCCGGCGATGGTAAAGGCCATGGCAATACGGTGATCGCCAAAGCTTTCAAGCTCAGCACCTTTGAGTGGTTTCCCTCCCTTGATTTCCATACCGTCTTCGAACTCCTCAACTTCAGCGCCCATGGCGCGGAGATTTTCGCATACCGTGGCGATGCGGTCGCTTTCCTTAACGCGTAGTTCCTTGGCATTACGAATAATCGTGCGGCCTTGAGCTAGTGCCCCAGCAACAGCTAGGATGGGTAGTTCATCAATCAGGTTAGGCACTTCCTCAGGCTTAATCTCCGTGCCACGTAGTGGTTTACCAGTGATCTCGACATTGCCATAGGGTTCGCCATGTTCCTCAGAGAGGACAACGTCCTTGATCTGTGCTCCCATCCGAATCAACACATCGAGAAGTGCTGTACGGGTCGGATTCAAACCAACATTTTTAATGAGCAAATGTGCATCCGGCATAGCGGCAGCGGCCACGATCCAAAAGGCGGCAGAAGAAATATCACCAGGCACTCTAAAATCACCCGACTTGGGCATCTGTCCGCCGTGGACGGAGATCTCATTACCTTTACGAATAGAACGGATACGGAAATAGGCTAACATCCGCTCGGTGTGGTCACGTGTCTCAGCTGGCTGAATGACACTTGTTGTGCCTTCAGTAAACAAACCAGCTAGAAGCACGGCGCTTTTCACCTGGGCACTGGCCACAGGCATATCATAGGAAATGGGGCTAAGTTTGCCGCCGCTAATATGAAGAGGTGCGCAACCTGGTTTATCACCAGAGGCTTTGATCGACGCGCCCATCTGTTCGAGCGGTTTGATAATCCGGTTCATAGGGCGAGACTGTAAAGAGGCGTCTCCAGTTAGAACTGATTCAAAGGGCTGAGCCGCGAGCAAGCCTGCGAGAAGTCGCATCCCAGTTCCCGAGTTACCACAGTCTACATTTCCTTCAGGAGCGCTTAGCTTCATTCTACGTCCCTGAATTTTCAGCGATGTTGGACCGTAGCCCTCCATGGTTTCCAACACCTCATGGGTAGCCCCGAGTTGAGCCATCGCATTCAGGGTGCAGAGACAATCCTCACTGGGGAGGTAGTTATCAATTTGGCAAACACCATTGGAAAGACCGGCGAGAATAGCGGATCGATGAGAGATGCTTTTATCACCCGGCACCTCAAACTCGGCCCATAGATCTTTGATTGGTTTTACCTTAAGAGTGGACATATAATTGCGTGTTCTAAATTCGGGTTGTTAATAGAGTTACTATAAAGAGTAATATCAGAGTGTATCTCTGAGCTGTTTTGCATCCTCAAGGACACGAGTGAGTTCTTCATCGCTTGAATTCTCAAGCAAAGCAAGCATTTCACGCAAGTGAGTGATGGTCTCCTTAATGGGTTCTTTCATAGCATCTCGATTCCTCAGGAAAATCTCCGCCCACATCCCAGGGTGACCGGATGCCACACGGGTGGTATCACGCATACCATTACCTGCAAATTTACCATCTTCGGGATGTTTCAGACCAACAAGCGCACCGATGGATGCCAGCATATGAGGCAGGTGACTGATCCTCGCCATGACACGATCATGCTCTTCCGATGAAGTCGTAAAGCACTGACAACCAATGGCTTCCCACAAGCCCTTCAGCTTGAGTAGATCTTCGTCAGGATGTTTGAAATCGTTGGTAATCACACAGGCGGCACCTTCAAATAAGTCCGCTCGGGCAGAAGAAACGCCGGCTTGCTCGGATCCAGCCATAGGGTGGCTGCCAATATACTTGGCGCCAGCATCCTTAACCACATGCTCCAACGTATCGCGCGGTGTAAGCTTCACACTGCCAACATCAGAGATGATGACACCATCCAATGAACAGCTATCCGATGCCGCTTCAAGAATTTCCAACATAGCGCCCACGGGTGATGCCAAGATGATCGTATCCGCGTCTTTTACAGCCACAGCTAAATCAGTAGTAGCCTCGACAACCCCCTGCTCCCTGGCCTCAGTAATACCTTGCTCGCGTCGACCCCAAAGAGCCACACTCACTCCGGGTAGGCGCGATTGCACAGCGAGGGCAATCGATCCACCGAGGAGTCCGCTTCCAAGAATAGCAATACGTTTCATACGCCGCAATCACTGGCAGGAGCCAGCGTAAATGCAAGAACCGACGCGCTGAAAATGCGGCATCGGTTCTTTAAAAATTGTGACACTGGAACCCATGGCACCAGCCTCGTTTTAAAATACAGACAATATGCGAATCAACAAGCTAGCCCTAAGGCACACGGAACTTGTGAGTTGGGTCAAGGTCTTCTGGGTCACGACAAAGCTTGCCAGATCCAATCCCTTTCACATCAACAATATTGTGGGTGTAGGGGTTAAAAACGAATCCTGACTTACCAGGAACAGCCGAAGCGGTTGGATACTTGGGTTTGACGGGGGGACTAGCCCTGTCAGGGACATCAGTCCTAGGAGAATCACCATTCCCTTCATTATTACGAGCCTCTTCCTGATGTTTGAGGCGTTCGCGGCTTTCGTCAATCTGACGCTGCTGCTCACTCGTGAGGGCTTGCTCGTCCTCCTTATCAGCTGGCAGCTTAGTATGAGGACCAGGTGCGGGTGGGTAAGGTGAGCAGGCGCCGATCAGGGCAATAGCCCCAAGGGGTAGCAATATGCTCTTTGGTAAATCCATTGTATTAAGTATTAAATGTTTTCTAAATCAAGTGTGGGTGTGTCGGCGTGAACCATCGGCGGGAAAACCAGCAGATAGTGAAGTCTTCACCCATTATCCATTCAAGTCAAGCCCTAGCGGCGGCCACGGCATGTATTTTGAGAAAAATAGCAGGACACAGCGTTTGTTACGTGCCCTGCCCTGTGAATTATTTCATTCGCCGGATGGAAATATGATTATTCTATCCTTTTTTATCGGCAAGCAGGATGTTCATTTGATGTATCATATCTTGTTTGGTTGTTGGTTGGGGGGGGGTAATAATGACCAACGCATGAGGTATTTCTAGATTCACGCTGAATTCTGAGGCCATTTGTGTGTTATCATCCAAGCAGATGTGGATTCGGCTCTTGATTGTCACACGCTTTTTCAGGAGATTGCGGTATCGGACCACCTTTATGCGCGCCACCTCTTCCACCGAACACAGCCTGATTACCGCTATAACCGACGCTCTAATCGATGGTCTGGCAGCGGAAGAAAACACATTTAACTCATTGGCTATCAGTGTGTTTAAAAACCAGCATGACCAGAACTTAGTGTATCGACAGTATTGTGATTCGCTTGGGAAAAACCCCTCCAATCTCAGCCACTGGCACGATATACCTGCTGTGCCTACTGATGTATTTAAGCTCGAAGACTACCCGATTGTCACTTTTCCCATCGAAAACACCCATAAAACATTCCTGACCTCTGGCACAACCACCGAAGTTAAGGGACAGCACCATTTTCCCTCTCTGCAATTTTATGAAAACTCAATCAAATCTGGCTGGGACGAATTGGATCTCCCCCACCCCAGTCAGGCCATATTTTTGACAGGCTCACCTGAGCAAGCTCCGCAGTCCTCGCTATCTCACATGATGGGTGTTCTTTCCGACTCATTCGCAGAAAACGCAACCTGGGCTATCGGTGTTACTGGAAAAATTGATTTCGATAAAATCAACCTCGCTATTAAAATTGCGATCAAAAAAAATGAACCCGTTGCGCTACTGGGCACGGCACTGGCATTCCTCTATCTCTTTGATCAGCTCGACTCCTCCATTTCCCTTCCCCCCGGCAGCTGGGCAATGGAAACTGGTGGATATAAGGGAACTTCCCGTCACTTAGAAAAGGAGGACCTTTACCAGCTGTTCGAGCAGAAAATTAACTTAGCGCCGGACTCGATCGTCAACGAATATTCGATGACCGAGCTCAGCAGTCAGTTCTATACACGGGGTCTAGGTCGTCCGCATACCGGTCCAAGCTGGACGCGCGTTCGGGTCATCGACCCACTCACTGAAACAGATGCTCTACCAGGTGAGCCCGGACATCTTGTCATCTACGATCTTGCTAACTTTCACTCGGTGATGGCCATCCGCACACAAGACATCGCGGTTCGTTCAGAGGCAGATCTTGCAGAGGGAAACAATTCATTTACACTACTGGGACGCGACCCATCAGCGCTGCCCAGAGGCTGTTCTAGGGCAGCCGACCACAGTCTCAGATCATGATCTCCACCCACGATAGAATCCAGCTACTCGCAGAGGCCTCTGCTTTGCCGTACGTGGAAGCGTTAATGGGGAAAATTACAGCCCATGACCTATCACTCTGGCTAGAAGCTGAGTTAGGAAACCCCAACGCTCTCGATGGCTTCCATCCTCATGGAGATTTACTAAGCAAGGCCTATGCTCCTAAATACATCCTGCATATCGTTAGCGGCAACACCCCTCATGCAGCCATTCAAAGTATCATCCGAGGATTATTGTTAGGATCACACAACATCATCAAGCTCCCATCAGCCGGACTACCCGAACTCTCTGAATCCATTCAACAGTTCCCATCCGAATTGAAGGGACTTATTGAAACTCACGACGAACTAACGGAAGAATTATTAAACAAAGCGGATGCTGTGATCGCGATTGGTTCAGATGCGGCAATTGACGCAATCTACAAGAAGACCCGACCCGATCAAATTTTCATTCCTCATGGACACAAGGTATCCATCGGAATCGTTTACGATGATTACAAAGGCGCAGCCGACCTCGCCGCTCGAGACGTATCCCTCTACAACCAGCAAGGATGCCTCTCACCGCATGCTATTTACGTGCAAGGAAACATCATGGAATTTGCAGAACTATTGGCTGTAGAGATGGAAAAGTTCACAACATATAATCCACCTGCCCCCATATCTTTATCCGAAGCTGGTGCCATACGGAACCTCAGGGAGACCACGCGATTTATTGCAGCCAATAACACGACAACCAAACTCTGGGAAAGTAACGACAGCTTAGACTGGACCATCGTTTGCGAATCGGATCCCTTGCTTAAACTTTCTTGCCTCAATCGCTGTGTTTATGTCAAACCTCTCCGCGCCGATCTCAATGTCATGAGTCTTGGCCCTGAGTCACAACATCTCTCAACCATCGCCATCCACCCGTTTAAGCAAAACACAGTATCTAGCCTTACTGAACTACCAGCTCATCGGATCTGTCCACTGGGCCAAAGTCAGCAACCCAGCCTTTTTTGGCACCATGACGGCTTCGCCCCCCTCGCCTCTCTGGTGAAGTGGAAGGACATCGGCTGATCATCCTCATTTACTCTTCAAAATTCACCATTCAAAATTCCAGTGTTCGACCCACCTATTACTACCATCGGGACCGTTGTTGATTGTCCTATGCCTAAAATCTATCATGTTTCCCTTCCCAATGGGAAAATAGTTATCGGTCATGTGCCCAAGGCACTGATCCACCTGCATGACGAACTGAAACCAGAAGATAAAGTTCAACTCGAACTCACCCCATACGACCTAACCAAAGGTCGGATCATGGGGATTGCATCGGATTAAATATCAGATGAAATTCGTTAGATGGCATTCCCTTCGCAAAGGTGTTGATTCATATCAAGAGCTGGATTTTCCTCACTGCTCTCACCCATAATCACGGCTGGAACTCCGGCTACGGTTTTATGAGCTGGCACGTCATTTAGCACCACACTACCGGCACCGATTTTCGCGCACTCGCCAATTTCGACGCGGCCGAGAATTTTTGATCCAGCACCGATCAGTACGCCGGAGCGCACAATCGGGTGACGGTCTCCAGTCACCTTGCCTGTTCCTCCAAGAGTTACCTCGTGAAGGATGGAAACGTTATCTTCTACAATGGTCGTCTCACCCATCACCACACTCGTTGCGTGGTCAAGGAGGATGCCACAGCCGATTTGGGCTGCAGGATGTATATCTACGCCAAAGATTTCGCTAACGATACTTTGGAAATACAACGCCAACGGCTTCCGACCATCAAGCCAGAGCCGATGCGATACCCGATAGGCACAAATCGCCAGAAAGCCTTTGTAAAAGAGCAAGGGCTCTAATGCCGACTGACAAGCTGGGTCACGATCGACAATTGCCGTCATGTCCCGCGCGACGCTAAGCATGACTTTGTCGTTTTCCTTCAAAAGGTTGCACATCAAGGGCTCCAGCTCACAGCGTTTCATATCCTCGCGGGATAATCTCCGCGCCAAGCGAGCTGCCAGACTCTCAGCGAGGCTATCTCGGCTAATGACGACATCCTCCAGCATGCGGTGCAAATGGGATTCCTCGGCGGCCATCGAGACTGCAGCCTCACGGATTTCTGCCCAAATTTGATCGATGTCCACATTAGCGAGGTCAGCGCCATGACAGAGGTTCTCGTCCTTGGAGCTAGTATTGGATTGGTTTATATGTTCCATTTTTTTTGTGAGAATTTCCCAGAAACTTGAATATGCATGCAGAGCGATGGTTCAGCTCGCCCGGCACTATGATGGACAGACTCTTACACGACTTGACGACATAGCGCAACGCGAAGCCGTGTCTGCAAATTTTTTAGTTCAAATCCTCAATGACCTCAAGCGAGGTGACCTCATCATTAGCAAGCGCGGAAAGACCGGTGGATACCTGCTAGCAAGCGATCCCCGTGAAATTAGCCTGCTTCAAGTCACGCAAGCCGTCGAACCCGGTATGCTCACCCCGAATATTTCCAATGATGGAGAATCGGGCCGTGCTATCAACCAGGCCTGGGATCAAGTGAATCAATCACTGGTCAAGGAACTCGGCAGCATCACCATGGACACGCTCTGCACGCAGTCGCCCATGTTCTATATATAGTTGCCAGTTCCCAGTTGTCAGTATTCAGTCTCTGTATGCGAATACTCTTGGCTTTGATTCTGATTGCACCTTGGCAGCTTAGTGCCCAGGAGTTGATCCAGGCTCCCAACAAGAACGCTTCCCCCATCAACCAGCGGCGTGCTTATGGAAACGCATGCGGGCCTGCTTCGCTGCTCAATGCTTTTCAATACGGTGACGAGAAATGGCAAAAGGCATTTAAGGCCGTCCCTGGAAATGACAGCCGGACCCGACTGCGCTACGTCGTAGGAACTTGGGGGAATCGTCCTTCCCAGCACATCAAAGGTGTTAACCGCTGGAATTCCAAACAGGGTATCAACCTGCTTGATCTCACCGATATGGCCAATGAGATGCGAACGCCCTATTCATTACCCAAAATAAAAAATGAGGTGCTCATTAGAAAATCGCGCGAAAGCTTTACGAAACTCCTTCACCGTAGCCACGAGCGGATCGCAAAATCCCTCAAAAAGGGACTTCCCCCCATCATCAGTGTTCGCCGTTACGCACACCGCTACAGCAAGGAGGTCGGCGGTAAATCATGGTGGCCAATTCGCGCCCACTTCGTGGTCGTCACTGAAATCCCCAAAAAACTGCCACGCGGTGCGACATCATTTAAAATCAAATACATCGATCCCTATGGCGGCTTCACTCGAGAAGGCATCATTCACACCAATACAGGAAATTTTAAAAACAGCCCGTTCCTCGCCACATCGATGCCAAAAACGCTGGTGGGAAAATCATTTGTAAAATCAGGCGAGGAAACCATACTTACCTTTTCGGCTATCATTGGCACTTGGTAATACCAAAGAGGAGAAGTAACCCCCATGTGACCAAGTCCTTTTCTATTTCTTCGTTTTTCTTCTGTCAGCCATTCGCGTTCCCGGACCTCATTCTCATACCATTCTGATCAGAATCAACCGCTGCCAAGAATACCCTTGGCGTCGCAGTCAATGGGACTATGTTTGCGTTTGAGGTGAGAAAACAGTCGGTCACATGATCGGTCTGTTCCTTGATGATAAATCCAAGGGCTGACCTCATTTACAAAATTTATGGAACGCAGAGAACTATTGAAAATTATGGCGATGGCTATGGGGAGCAGTGTTGCCCTTCCGAAAAGTGCTTTTGCAAGAATCGGCGAGAATTTTAATGAGGCTGACCTCACGTTTTTTCGCCCTGCTCAGCGAGATCAAGTGGCGATGCTCGCCGAGGTGATCATCCCGAAGACGGATACGCCGGGGGCTATCGAAGCGGGGGTGCCAGGATGGATCGAGGTCATCGTCAAAGACTGCATAGATGCGGAGGATCAGGTTATCATTACCGAGGGTTTGACGGCAATCATGCTGCGTTGTGCGAAAGATCACGGCAAGGGGCTGGATAAGCTCAAGGCCGATGATCAGGTGGCATTCCTAACGGGGTATGACAAGGAGACTCGAGCAGCCCGGGAGAAACTGGAACGGGATGGGAAGCCGCAGCGACAGACATTTCTCCAACAGTTCAAGGAACTCACAAAATTTTGTTATGTTAACTCTGAAGTGGGCGCAACACAGGCATTTGATTTCCAACTGGTACCGGGGAAGTGGGTGCCGGACATGCCTCTCAAGCCGGGCATGAAAGCCTATTCCATGTAACACTCACTTTAGAAAAGACATGAATCTTAATACCAAAGGAAAAGCGGAGCACACGTATGATGCGATCGTAGTGGGTTCC
Organism: Akkermansiaceae bacterium; assembly: GCA_037620805.1. GTDB lineage: Bacteria > Verrucomicrobiota > Verrucomicrobiia > Verrucomicrobiales > Akkermansiaceae > Oceaniferula. Next base: position 62,394 of record JASJLI010000129.1, on the reverse strand, counting down.
GGAATCTCGGGTGGTTGGGCAGCCAAGGAGCTTTGCGAAAAAGGCCTTAAGACGCTGGTTCTTGAGCGTGGCCACAAGCTCGAACACATCGCCGATTACAAGACCACGAACTCCCCCCCGTGGCAGCTTCAATGGCTCAACAAGCCGTCTCGCGAAATGATCGCCCAGCAGGAAAAGCAACACCGTACCACCTACACGATCAGACCTTCGCACAATGAACTTTTTGTTGATGACCAAGACCATCCCTACGAAGAGAAGAAGCGCTTCGATTGGATGCGCGGCTACCACACTGGCGGCAGATCAGTTATGTGGGGCAGGCAAACTTATCGCCTCAGCCCAATGGACTTCGAGGCCAATGCCAAGGAGGACATCTCCATCCCATGGCCGATCAGTTACAAGGATATTGCGCCGTGGTATTCGTATGTGGAAAAATTTGTAGGCATCAGCGGTAACGCCGACGGCCTGGAGCAACTCCCTGACGGGGAATTCCAACCGGCGATGGCACTCACTCCGCCCGAGCTCGATCTCAAGGCGGGTGTAGAGGCCAAATGGAGCACCCGCAAGGTTGTTCAAGCTCGTATCGCTCACCTAACCAAACCGACTAAGGAGCAGTCTGCACTCGGCCGATCCTCATGCCAGTACCGGAACCTCTGCATTCGCGGTTGTCCCTTTGGCGCCTATTTCAGCAGTCAGGCCGCTACTCTCATGGCGGCTAAGCTGACGGGAAACATGACTCTGCGCCAGCATTCCATCGTCCACTCTGTGATCTACGATGATAAAGCTGGTAAGGCTATTGGTGTGCGGCTCATTGATGAAGTGACGCTGGAGACTACCGAATACTACGCCAAGATTATTTTCCTCAATGCCTCCACCGTCGCCTCCACCGCGATCCTGATGAACTCGAAGTCCTCGCGTTTTCCTAACGGCATGGACGAGAGCGGATCGCTAGGCGGCTACCTGATGGATCACCATCTCGGGGTGGGAGCCAAGGGACACATAGACACGCATGCTGACAAGGTTCAGTTCGGCAGACGACCAGGAGGAATCTACATTCCACGCTACCGGAACTTTAACGAGAAACCCGGAAAGGGAAATTACCTCCGAGGCTTTGGCTATCAAGGTGGAGGCATGCGCCAGGGATGGTCCAGAGACATCCCCGGTTTTGGTGCCGAATTCAAGAAAGAGCTTACATCATTCGGTCCATGGGGCATCGGCATGTATGGCTTCGGCGAGTGCCTTCCTTACGAAAACAACCGCATCTCTCTCAGCCCGGACAAAACCGACAAATGGGGCTTACCCCTCGTCGTTGCCGATGCTGAGTTTCAGGAAAATGAGAAAGCCATGCGCGCCGACATGATGAACGACGCCGCCGAAATGTTAGAGTCGATGGGAGCCAAGGGAATTAAAGCCTATAACAAAGAACCATCCATTGGCTTGGGTATTCATGAAATGGGTACCGCCCGCATGGGAAGTTCGCCGAAGGAATCCGTCCTCAACAGCCACAACCAGGTGTGGGGAGCACCGAACGTCTTCTGCACGGACGGATCGGCGATGGTCTCATCCGGTTGCCAAAACCCCTCGCTGACCTATATGGCACTCACGGCAAGGGCCGTCGACTTTGCTGTTTCGGAAATGAAAAAGGGCAACATCTAACATCCATTTTTCTCATCTTAATCTTTCAGCGGTCTTATCCAGATATTGCGAAATCTTACTGGGCTACCATGGCTCTGAAGCTGAATAGGCATTTCGTCGGCATGTTTTTTGTAGTCGGTGGCGGCATGCGGGCCGTCCCAACCTGTGCCACCAAAAAGGGTCTTGTTCTGAATAAATACGCCGTTATGGAGAACCACAAATTTAGCACGTCTTGTTACTTTACCATCTTTGTCGAAGATCGGGCGGGTGAACATAATGTCGTAAGTTTGCCACTCACCGGGCTTACGGCAGACGTTAAAATCAGGTTTCGACCGACCGTATAGTGCCCCGGCTTGGCCGTCCGCATAGGTTGGGCTAATGTCATTGTATGAGTCGAGAATCTGCACTTCATAGATGTCCATCAGGGAAACGCCGCTATTCCCTCTGCTCTGGCCTTCGCCCTCGGCTTTCGCTGGCGACATCCATTCGATGTGCAATTGGCAGGAGCCGAATTTCTTTTTTGATTTGATGGAACCAGCCCTTCTAACGACTTCCATCGAGCCATCTTCGAGCAAATTCCAATCGTTATTAGGATGCTTGGGTCGGGTGCCATGCCAGTTATCCATCGATTTTTTGGTGCCATCGAACAGAACAACCGCATCGGAAGGAGCGGCGCCGACTTTTTGCTGGGTACTGGCGGTTCCAGGAGTGACTATTTTTGGTAATGGTTGCTTTGAGGTATCCTTTTCGTGCACCATGACACCATCAATCGTCATGAATTTGACGACTTTGCCGTCAATGGTCTCGGTCCACCTTTTTTCAACCGGCTTTTCTTTGTCGCAGGCCTGTGCAGCCGAGTAGCCGGCAAAAACGAATGCTGCGGTTAATACCCATGAAGATTTGAAAATTGCTTTGGAATCCATAGTGTCTGGTGTGAAAATAAAAATAGTCTTAGTCCGTGAATTGTGGAATCAATAATTCGACGTGAAAAACTAACGGAAGGTGAGGGTCAATGGTGAGACAAGCCGGATCAACACACTATTTTACAAAATCACGAATCATGTGCATCTTCAAATGCTTCGCCTTGGAGTCGGTGTAGAAACAGACCAGGCCGCGTGCGTTCTGGTTTACCGGCCAGTTGGTACTGAAAAATGGCTTCATCTTTTCCCCATTGCGGAAGCTGAACCGGACGTGGCAATTACGTTTCCCTTCATCAGTCTCAGGTTTGGAAATGCTGTGTTCATCGGGAGCGATGGTTGATTTCTTAGCTCCGAGTTTAGCTTCGATCTCTTTGTCTGAACCATTCACTAGGAGGAAGGCACCACCCCCGAATTGGGAAAGTCCATTTGCGACAACAACGACCTTAAAACCATCGGCATTGGTGGCACCCTTGCGGATGAGGATGACGAGTTGATGGCGGGTGTCTAGCGCCTTCACCGATCCATACTCGGTGAATTTCCGGGTCCCGTCTGCGGCATTCTCGAATTTCCCGACCGTCCACTGCTTACGTTGATCGACTTGATATGGTTTAGAAATGTCCTGATATGGGGCGTCGATGGTGATCGATTTACCTTCTTCAGTGAGTAGTTCAATCGAGCCGGCGTTCACATTTTTGGGCAGGGAGACAAATTGGAGCGTGACCGTCCGGGCCAGGACACTCCCGGGAATGAGGGCGACCGCAAAAACGAGGAGGGCAAAATGTGTCATGGCAGATAATGAAGAATAGATTTAAGAACTTGATTTATCCAAACAGAAATCACCACAGTTGCAAGAAGAGAGATGAGAGCGAAAGATCAGCGTAGGAGGAAATAAGTAAAGATGTAGCGAAATGATACATTCGGAATAGAGGATTACCTCATAGTAATCCGCGGCAACCTCTCAATTTATATTTTTCTTGATACTGTTAATCACTCTGAATAATTCCACCCGAGTTCGTAGAAAAATGTCCCGATTGAGAGAATCCGTTGACAGTCAATCCTCGCGGATTGCGTAGTTCTATCGAATATACCCACGAACTTTCATCATGAACCAACATTCACGCCGTCACTTCCTCAAGCAGTCCATCTTAACCACCGGAGCCTTCGCCTTAGTCGGCGGGACACGCTCATCAGCCAAAATTCTCGGAGCCAACGATCGCATGCGTATCGCGGTTGTCGGTGTCAACGGTCGAGGCCGAAGTCATATCCAAGGCTTTGCAAAACTCCCCAACGTCGAGATTGCCTACGTGGTTGATCCCGAGAAGGGTGCCCTCGCCAGAGGCTTACAGCTCGCCATCAAGGCTGGGTCGACGAACTGCAAGGCTATCGCCGATATCCGTATCGCACTCGACGACCCCGATGTCGACGCTATCTCCATCGCCACACCAAACCATTGGCATTCGCTCATGACCATCTGGGGAGCGCAGGCCGGTAAACACGTCTACGTTGAGAAGCCCATGAGCCATGATATCACCGAGGGCCGCATCGCGGTCGCCGCCCAGGAAAAATACGGGGTTGTCATTCAGCACGGCACCCAGAAACGCAGCAGCGCGAGCATCGCCGGACTTAACCAAGCCATCAAAGCCGGCAAGTGGGGCAAACTCAAGATTTCCTACGGATACTGCTGTAAACCCCGTAACGGCATCGGGAAAGTGGGCCCGTCCGCTCCTCCCGCCGGTCTCGATTGGAACCTCTGGAAAGGGCCCGCCGTCATCGACCAGTTCCACAAAAACTACGTGCACTACGACTGGCATTGGTTCTGGAGGACCGGCAACGGTGACCTCAACAATCAAGGGACCCACGAACTCGACGTCGCCCGCTGGGCTATCGATGACGACCAGACCCACCCGAGCCACTCCATGTCAATCGGGGGACGTTTCCAGTGGGACGATCAGGGCGAGACCCCCAACACGATGTTCTCCATCGCCAAGTATCCCAACGGCCAATACGCATTCTTCAACGTCCGCAACGTCAACTATAAAGGATACCAACGCCAGGTGGGGAACGAATACTACTTTGAGGACGGTGGCCGAATCGTGAGCGGCGTCTACTATCCGAAAGGTTCTGACAAAGGCGAAAAGGTGAAGGTCCCTGGTGGCAAGGTCACGCCCGGTGGTAACTTCGGCAGCTTCGTCGCCGCCTGTCGCGCTGGCAAACCTGAAATGGCTAACGGCAACGTCCGCGATGCCCATTACGGCTGCGTGCTCGGCCACGTCATGAACAACTCCTACCGCCTTGGCGAAAAGGTCCCCTTCAATGCCAAAGCCGGACGTTTCGGTGACAATGCCGACGCCGCAGAGCATTTCCTCAAACTGCACGAACTCATGCGCGACGGCGTGGGCATCCCCAAAGACAAAGTTCAATACACCGTCGGCCCATGGCTCACCTTCGATCCGAAGACCGAGCGCTTCACTGGGGATCATGCGAAGCCAGCCAACACACTCCTCAAGGACCCTAACAACAAAGGCTTTGAGGTTCCAACCATCGGCAAAATCTAAAACAAGCCCTATCTCCTGATCTATGGGATCCTCTCGAAGATCTCATCCATAACACAATTTTCTAGCAGTCCTACGGGTGTTGAACTAGCCTAACTAAATCCGGAGTTTTGTTCATCGCCCTCTGAAAACAAAGTATGGCAAGGTATACATGCGCCATTTCTCTGCCTTGCTTCTTGGCTCACCACCTGATGATCTAAAACGCTCCTCACTAAAAAGCATATTCTCGGCTGCAAAGAGAGTGAAAAAAACCTTAAAGAATCTCTTCGTAGGGGTATGACAGATTTTTATTCATATCCGATTTTTGACGGACCGGAGAAGTTGTTTCCGATACATGGGGCTCGATCCATTTTCTGAAAATGAGATTAAGAAGCGGCTTGGGGTTCTACGGCTGCTTGAAATTTTCTTTTTGGCGACGGTGTTAGTTGGACGGCCATGGAAAAGTTAGGTTGTTGCGGGGGACGAAGGGGCTGGATGTGTTATTGAACAATTTCAACTGTTAGCTTGTTGCGAAAAAAGCCTCCATAAAAACTCCATTAGTGATGATGAACCGACACACATTGCGTGAATCCAACTGATTTTCGATTGCGGTTCCCTAGCCCTCAGCAAGCGAGAGAGTTTATAGAATGGAGCCGTTCGTCGGATTTGTTTCGTTCCTCTCCACCTATGCTAAACTGCTCATTCCCTCCTCCGGAAACTTGGGATAATGGATTGCCGTGAGACACGCCACTGCGCCGTGCGTTGGCTTCATTCCAATCAGTCACTGCTGAATTCTGTTTTCTTCCTCCAGAAAAAAAACTTTAGTAAGTAGCTTCTAGAGCGGCGAGATCCGTTCAAACTGCGTTCTCATCAGACAAGCGGCAACAAAAAAGACCCACAAAAGGCATCCAACTCTATATGATAACCTAACGAAATCTTGAATAAAAAGGGTTTCTTCAATGGTGCGCGCGAGAGGAATCGAACCTCCACAGGGTTGCCCCCACATGAACCTGAATCATGCGCGTCTACCAATTCCGCCACGCGCGCACTGAAGACGGGCGGAATGAAGCAGCTTGGCTGAATAATTGCAACCATGATTTTTGATGTTTTTTAACAACATCACCCGATTAGATCATATATAGATCGACAGGATCTCGTATATTATTTTGCTTTTTATCGTAAGACAATTCCTCTAAAAATCGACTTAGTAAGCAATGCCAACATCTACTATCGACACACATGGTGAAATCAATGGGCAAACCGTCCGTATATTCACTCTCATCAACGCCAGCGGTATGCAGGTGCGAATCAGCGAATTAGGAGCACACCTCATCAGTGTTACGATTCCAGATGAGAACGGGCAGCCTCAGGAGCTTACGGTAAGGCACGATTCCTTTGAAGGCTGGGCAAATAACTCAGCGGCCTACCTCGGAGCCTGCGTCGGCCGCTTTGGCAATCGGATCGCCCACGGAGAATTCACAATAGACGGGAAGCAATACACGCTAGCAACCAATAATGACCCCGCAGGCATCCCCTGCCATCTCCACGGAGGCCCTCAAGGATTTCACGCCAAAATCTGGCAAGGTAAAGTGCTGAGCGAGGAAAAACGTCAAGGTGTCCGCCTCACACTCCACTCCCCAGATGGAGAAGAAGGTTACCCGGGAAACCTCGATGTCACGGTCACCTACTGGCTTAATGACTCTAGCGACGCCAACGAGCTTAGCTGGCACGCCACGGCGACTACGGACAAAGCCACACCCATCAATCTGATCAATCACACCTACTGGAATCTTAGCGGAAATCTCAGCAGTTCCATTACCGACCACCAGATCCAGATTCACGCCGACTATTTCCTACCAACAAACGAAGGCCTGATCCCCACGGGTGAAATTCGCTCAGTCGGTGATACACCCATGGATTTCACCCGTCCTCAATTGATTGGGGGAAATATTGAATCTGATTACGAGCCTATCCAGCTCGCTGGAGGCTACGATCACTGCTGGGTGCTGCATGATCACCACGATGGCAATACCGACGTTCACCCTGCTGTGGTAGTTCATCATCCTGGCTCAGGCCGGACCCTCGAAGTCCTTACCAACCAGCCCGGTGTGCAGTTCTACACTGGCAATTTCCTTTCTGCCCCCTTCCCTCGTCGCTCGGGTCTATGTCTTGAAACTCAAGGGTTTCCCGACGCGCCCAACCATCCCAATTTCCCATCGGCCATCCTCCAACCAGGAGAAACCTATCAACATAAGCTAACTTGGCGCTTTAGATAAACACGATTAAAGCTTTCCAGACCCCACAAACACTTTCTAGTATCTGGCCATCTTAGATACTCTTTCTTAGATACTCTTTATTTCTTATTCTCTAACTAACCATACATACAAAAACATGCACGCTTGGACCATTCTATCATTTATTGCCTTCACCGGGTTTGCCGGACTTCTCACTTGGTGGATTACCCGCCGCGATGAAAAAGCTAGTTCCGACGGATTTTTCCTAGGAGGACGCAGCCTCACCTTCCCTGTGATTGCCGGCTCGCTTCTTCTTACCAACCTCTCAACCGAACAAATGGTGGGGTTGAATGGAGCCGCCTTCAATGACGGCTTGAGTGTCATGGCTTGGGAAGTTGTTGCTGTAATCGCATTGGTTCTCATGGCGGTGTTCTTTCTGCCTAAGTTCTTAAAAACCGGTATCACCACCGTTCCTCAATTTTTGGAATTGCGCTTTGATAAACGGACTCAGACGATCGCTAACTTCGTATTCCTTCTGGCCTATGCCTTTATCTTAATCCCAATTATTCTTTATACGGGTGCTGTAGGACTGTCACACATGATGGACCTCAAAGGTTTAACCGGTATAGAGAATGACTCTACCATCCTCAAACTAACAGTTATCCTCATTGGTATCATGGGACTGCTCTACTCCCGCTTCGGAGGACTCCGGACACTGGCGACTCTCGATACCATTAACGGTGTCGGTCTACTTGTCGGAGGTTTCCTAATCTCATGGTATGCCCTTGACGCAGCTGGAGATAATCAGGGTATTGCCGCTGGTTGGCAAAAACTCAACGAAGTGCATCCGGAAAGGCTCAGCTCGATGGGAGGAAAGGATCAAAGTGTTCCATTCCACACCATTTTTACAGGTGTCGCGCTGCTGAATTTATTCTATTGGTGTACCAACCAACAAATCATTCAGCGAACGTTTGGTGCAAGTAGCCTAGCAGAGGGTCAAAAAGGTGTGCTCCTCACAGGTGGCCTCAAACTCCTCGGGCCAATCTACCTCGTTATTCCAGGCATCATCGCCTATCACCTCTATGCTGACCAAGGCATCAAAGCTGACCAAGCTTACGGCAAGCTCGTGTTCGACCTACTACCGGCTCCGCTGACCGGCTTCTTTGCTGCTGTCATGGTTGGTGCTATCCTTAGTTCCTTCAACGCGGCGCTCAACAGCACCTCTGCACTCTTTAGTCTAGGTGCATACCGCCAGCTCATCAACCCGAAAGGATCTGATGAACAGGTTGTCAAAGCAGCTAAGATGTTTGTCACCGTGATCGCGATTGCTGCCATGTTAACAGCACCGCTCTTGGAGGGCCAAGATTCTATCTTTAAGTATCTTCAGAAGATGAATGGAATCTATTTCATCCCCATCTTCTCAGTCGTCCTCGTCGGTATGTTACATCGCCGTGTGCCTGCGATTGCAGCGACCATTTCACTCATTACCGGACTGGTCATACTCATTTTGGCATTCATCGTCCTACCTCTTATAGGATTTGATGTTCTCGCTGCCACAGGAATCCACGAATTTGATTTCCTAGGAATCGTGTTCGCTCTTCTGGTAATCATCATGCTTGTAATGGGAGCTACTTCTCCGCGGGAAACACCGTGGCAGATCACATCCAATAACACGATCGACATGACACCTTGGAAAGGTGCCAAGTGGGTAGGCATAGCTCTCTGTATCATCGTGATCCTAATCTACATTGGGTTTGCAAAATAATCATCAATAGGGCCAAGAAACTCAACTTATGGCTCCAACGTTCATTCGTTGGGGCCATTTTTAAAAAACATCATTTATTCTTGTCACTTATATCATGGATCTAACGCCACTTACCGAAGAAGCAAAAGAACAGCTCCAAGCCAAGTTTGGAAATGCAGCCACTGTCGTAGCGGCCGCCCCGGGGCGCGTCAACCTGATCGGCGAACACATTGATTACTGCGATGGCTTGGTTCTCCCCTTCGCGCTTGAACAAAATATCATCATCGCGGCCGCTCCCAACGGAACAAACACCGTCAGGCTCGCCACTTCCCAAGGTGACGACATTGTGGAGATTGATATATCCGGAGACATCCTCGAATCCGATCCCAAGTGGGCAAACTATCCACGTGGTGTGATGCAGTATTTTCGTGAGGAAACTGGCTGCTCGTTAACAGGGTTTGATGCTTACATCACTTCTAACGTCCCTGCCGGTGGTGGACTTTCCTCCTCCGCCGCATTTGAACTTGCAGTAGCCACCCTCCTTGAAGGCCTCACAGGTGAAAAAATGGGAACCAAGGAAAAGGCTCTGTTAGCTCAGAAAGCCGAGCACAACTACGCCCACGTCCCCTGCGGTATTATGGATCAATTTGCTTCAGCCTTTGGCGAAGAAGGGCGGCTCGTTCTCATCGACTGCCAAACGGGAGAACCTCAGCTCGTTCCTTTTGAAAACCCCGACCTCACAGTCGTCATTGCTAACACCTGTGTCTCCCACGAACTCTCTGACGGAGGTTATGCCTTACGCCGAAAGAACACCGAGGACGGATTAAAAATCATTGGCAAAGAGAGCTGGCGAGATGTTATCATCGAAGACGTTGAAGCCGCGAAAGAAGAAATGGGCGACGTCACCTACCGTCGTTCTCGTCACGTCGTCGGAGAGATCCAACGTGTGAAAGATGCCGTCATCGCTCTCGAGTCCGATGCTTTTGATGCTCTCGGAAGCTACATGTATGCCTCCCACGCATCCCTACGCGACGACTTCGAAGTCTCCTGTGAGGAACTTGATGTCATGGTCGATATCGCCCAATCTATCGGCGCAGCAGGAGGCGTAATCGGCTCCCGTATGACCGGTGGTGGCTTTGGTGGCTCCACGGTGACTCTTTGTGAATCATCCAAGGCCGACGCTATCGTAGCAGCCTTAAACGAGCAATACACCGAGCGCACCGGCATCACACCTGAGATTTTCACCTCACGCCCAAGTCAGGGTGCTAGGTTGCTTTAGGAGAGTGGTAACACGAAGGGTGCAAACCCTTCGCTACAGAGAAGTTTCCGCTGTGTTTTTCTTTCTCCACAGTGCAAAGCCAATGAATCCAATGCCGGCCACGATCATAAAGACCGAGTAAAACTGACCTTTTGTCAGTGCACCAATCATGGCGGAATCTGGCTCGCGATAACCTTCCACGATGATACGGAAGACGGCATAGAGAAGAAAGAACACACCCGTCAAAACTCCATGAGCCATCTTCGGAAAGCGAACACGCATAAAAAACAAAATGGCAAAGAGCACCAAGCCCTCTAATATTGCCTCATAGAGCTGAGAGGGATGCCGTGCCAAAAGATGCGAACCTAGCGTCTCCTGAAGCTCTGGATTCTCACGTGCCTGTGCAACGATGTCATCATAAGTGACCTCCCCTGTCCCCAGCTCTGGAGCAACCTCTCGGCAATCATAGTAGGCAGCATTAATGGCACTACTATCATACTTCAGATCCTCGTGTAGTGAGCTGGGAAACTTCATCGCCCATGTCACGCCATTAGCGACACGACCGTAGAGTTCGCCATTGATAAAATTGGCGATCCTAACAAGTCCAATACCGATGGGTGCCACGACACAGAGGCCATCACCCACACCGGTCCAAGAAACTTTCTGTTTCCTTGCATAAATGAGAGTGAATATCATCAAGCCTAGAATCCCACCATGGCTCGCCATTCCGCCATCCCAGACACGGAACACCATCAGCGGATCAGCAAGCAGTTCGCTCCAACCATTAAAATTGTCTTTCGGTATCTGATAGAAAAGAATGTAACCAAGCCGCCCTCCCATAAAGACTCCAAAAAATGCTGCGTAGGCAATGAAATCGGCAACCTTAGATTCGGGAAGAACCCAAAGATTTTTACGTGCCTGCCAACGCAGAAGGTAAAAGCCGAATACAAAGGCCAGCAGATAGCCCAAGCCATACCATCGCAGCTTGATTGGACCTACGACATCAAAGATGATCGGGTCCATATTCTGAATATAAGTCGCTAACACGCCGCTAACTCACACCAATAATAGCCCCGTTGCAAGAGCGTAGAATAAGGAAACAACACAGCCACCTAAACGACTAGGATAATTTCACCCACAGAATACCACCCGCGTAGTCAAAGTGTGCCTTTTTAGCTTTGAAAAAATCACCCCCAATAATGCCGTCCATTTTCTTTCCATAGTTCTGCGGTAAGTGGTTAAGTTCCATAATGTAGAAAGTTTGCTCCCCGCTTTTGGATCCTCCCATTTCGAATTCCTTGGCTTGAACCTGGCCCTTGATCTGAGCCCCTCCACCTACGCCGCCGGCTTTGACATTGGCAGGTTTAATTTTTAGGCCAAATTTAGGAGCTGATGATTCTTTCATAATGGTCGCCATGGCACCCGTATCGAGCAGAAACCGGCCTTTTTCGCCCTCGATCTGAACATCGATAAATAGGTGGTTCATTTCCTCATCGAACTCCACCTTAGTATAGCCTTTTGCCTTCATCACAGCCTCTAGATCAACATTCGCCAGATCCTTGGTGTCCGCCCCCTCATTTCTCCAGTTCTTAACAAACTCCTGATCTTTCTCTGATAAAGTGGTTATTACGATTGTGTAAATCTTCCCCCCTTTTGCAGTGGGTGTCTTTAACTTCACATGGGAATCGGTTTTGGAAACAACTTCCCCCTTAAGCGGTTTTCCATCCTTATTTGTGAATGTGCGTATTTCAGCGTTACCAGCTATGTTACCAGCTATTAGAGCCAGTAGCGAAAGAGCTAGGATAGAGAAAGAGGTTTTCATGCTTGGTGAGCGGCATGTGATCACCTCTTTGTCTCGTATTTAGAGATAAGCCGTCAGGGCATCCACCTCGTTTTGATCAAGTTTCTGAACTAGAGCAATGGAAAGATCCACCATTGCCATGTAGTCACGCACATCGATCATTGAGTTATGGGAATGGATATAGCGTGATGGAGTTGCCAGAACGATCGAGGGCACCCCCGTTCCTGAAAGGTTAAATGCTCGGGCATCGGTCCCCCCACTACTACGCACAGTCAGTTGATACGGAATGTTGTTCTCTTCGGCCACCTTGACCACGAGATCAACCAATGCGGGGTTCATAATCGCGGTGGGATCCTGCAATCGCACCTGAACGCCTCGGCCCATAGCCCCCTGAGCAGAAACCCTGCTAAATCCAGGTGTATCATCTGCGGGAGCTCCTTCTAAAACAATCGCCACGTCAGGTTTAGCCTGAACGGCGGCCGTGGTAGCACCACGCACGCCAACCTCCTCTTGAACGGTGCCACAAGCTATTAGCGTATTCGGGTGTCCAGCTTCAGCAAGCAGCTGGGTCGCTTGAATGGAGCAGGCCATACCCACTCGATTATCAAAGGCCTTGGCCATGAACAAATTAGCACCATGCATCGGAGTAAACGCGGTGAGCGGCACAATAGGATCACCTATGCGAACACCCATGTTTTTCTCCAGATCAGATCGACTAGTCGCGCCTACATCGATGAACATTTGTTCGATCTTAAGCACTTGAGATCTTTGTGCTTCAGGTAAAAAATGAGGTGGCGTAGACGATACCACACCGAGAATTTTGCGGCCATCCCATGTCCTTACAGCCACCCTCTGAGCCAACAAAGTGTGCGGCCACCATCCACCTAAAGTGACAAACTGAATAAAGCCATCTGGGGTAATATTCTGCACGCGGAAAGCAACCTCGTCCATATGCCCAGTGAGTAATACACGCGGGCCCCCATTCGATGTTGCAGTTTCACAAAATACAGAACCATTACCATCAGTACTGATGTCTCCTACAGCCTCAAGTTCGTCGGCAAAAATGGCGCGCACCTCATCTTCGAACCCTGGAGCACCGTGGGCGTCTGTCAGTTCCTGTAATAATCCAATGGCTTTGTCTCTCATGAATGAAATTTAACACGCTCGAGACACACTTCAATCTTGATTCTTCGCTCTGGTTTCTTAAGTCTCCATGCATGGCTCAAGTAACCGACCTCCACATATCCAGTAATATCCCGCTCCCCGCACCCGCACTTCTCCTTTCCGAAGTCGAGCGCTCACGTGAGCAGGCGGAGTTTATGGCCGCTTCCCGTCAACACATCCGCAATATTCTTAATGGTGATGACCACCGACTCTTGCTCATCTGCGGACCTTGTTCGATCCACGATACCAAAGCTGGCGTCGAGTATGCTCAGAAACTAGCCAAGCTTGCCGAGGAGGTTAAACACCAGATCTACATCGTTATGCGAGTCTACTTTGAAAAGCCACGCACAACGGTCGGATGGAAAGGTTTGATCATGGATCCCCATCTCGATGGCTCAGATAACATCCCGGAGGGACTACGCCAGGCACGACTTTTCCTACGCGAGATTCTCGATATCGGGCTCCCCACCGCAACAGAACTGCTAGACCCCATCACACCACAGTATATTGCCGATTTAATTAGCTGGTCAGCTGTGGGCGCCCGCACAACAGAAAGCCAGACCCACCGACAGATGGCATCTGGACTGTCCATGCCTCTAGGATTTAAAAACACCACCACAGGCGACCTCATTGCCGCGGTCAACGCCATCAAAGCCGCCACCCAGCCACAAACATTCCTCGGAGTAAGTGAGCAAGGTGTTGCTTCTGCTGTAACCACTTCAGGAAACCCCGATTGTCATATCATCCTACGCGGTGGTGATAATGGTCCAAACTACGGAGCTGACGACGTAGCGGTCACCGCCAGCCTGCTTGAAAAGCATGCCTTACAACCATCCGTCATGATCGATGCCTCCCACGCCAACTGTGATAAACAACAGGAAAAAATGCCCGCCGTCTTCAGCGAGATTGTCCGTCAACGCGCAGCAGGCAGCCCCAACGTGATTGGTGCTATGCTCGAGAGTAATCTCGTAGCAGGAAATCAAAAATTCCCTCAACCGGTTGCAGATCTCACCTACGGCCAGTCAATTACCGACCAGTGCATCGATTGGGAAACCACTGAGGCCGTCATACTTAAAGCCGCTGCCGACCTCAAAGTGGCTGGCGTTGCTGGATAAATTATTCCATCTCGATGATCTCTGAACACGTCTTTGCCGCCATCGACTTTGAGTCGGCTGGCGCAGAGCGTGGAAAAACAGATGTACCAGTCCAGATCGGCATGGCTACGTGGTCAGAGGAAAAAGGACACGCAGATCACTTCGTCTCTTTCATCCGCGCCGATCAGCCCATCACTTGGGCAGCTCAAAAAGTGCACGGCATCACCAGCGAGGACCTCGCCGACGCCCCCGCCCTCATGCTGTTATGGCCTCAAATCAAGGCCATCATGTCACAGCGCATCGTAGTTGCTCATGGACATGGCACGGAAAAACGCTACCTGCGTGCCTTCCCTGCTCATGGTTTTGGCCCATGGGTGGACACACTCCAACTGTCTCGCGCCGCCTGGCCTGAGCTTGAATCACACTCTCTTGGTGATATCTGCAAACACTTCAATCTCGAGACCAAGGTCACCTCACTCGTACCAAACAAAACCTGGCACGACGCCCTCTACGACACCGCAGCATCACTCGTTCTGCTAGAACATCTCATCTGCGTTTTCAGTTTAGCCGATTCATCAATCGATCTCCTGCTGAACCCAGACATCACTGAGTGGCATCGCCTACGCAGGTGAATCCTCAAGCTAAATACGAACACGCTTTACGTCCCGTGCTAGCAAGGATTTCTCTACATCATCAATGCTAACTTTTCGTTCATCGCCCATCGTTTTCACGAGTTCCCCCTCGGTTAACTTATACTGGTCTAACCACGCCGCAGCTTTACTTATTTTTACTTCGGCTTGAGCTATCTCTTGTTTCCAATACGCCACGCCCTTAAGACGCCTCCTTGATTTTTGAATATGATATTCACTGTATTTCAAAAACGTTTTTGCATCCTTAACCTCAGAATTTTTCATAGGTCTTTCCAGTCCATAATGTTTTTCAGAAAAATTTACAGCGTAAGCTTTACCTAGAAAATTAGTTTTTTTTGGGGGGGGGGGGGGATTCAGCTCATCTTTTGGTTCATTGATTGCGCCTCATCGTAGAGCATGTAAATACCAATCTCCCAAGCCCATGTGACCTTCGGGTTTGATCGCTAATGCTTGTTCAATAAATTTCGCACCTTGCCCGAACTTACCTTGTTTTTTTAGCCGACACTCCCAAATTTGATAACGTATAATAGTGCTCGGGTTTTGTTGAAGTGCCTTGTTCAACAAATCATCGGCTTCAGCAAATTCCTTGAGCCTCACATAAGCAACAGCCAGGTCATTTAGCTGTTCGAGATTTGGATTTGCTATCAGCTTAAGTCGATTAACCCGTGTCTGGTAATACACATCCCCATGGTGAGGGAATTAGCCAAGGATCAGATCAAGAAGGCCAGGATTAGATGCTGCCTCGTCCTTTAAAGTATCGGTATCCCACAAACAGGCGTGGCTTGAACCAACAGCCAAATAAGCTCCTAGGCCGATCCAAATTGCAGATCTTCTATTCATAGAAGAAAAGCTATCACAAAAGCTGCTTATAGAAAAAGCCCCATTTACCCAAACGTCATCGCTACACAGGCAATTCAACATTCACTATTCACCATTCCTACTCACCTTGCCATTCGCCGAAGGCGCGGAATTTGGCGTAGCGTTGATCGAGGAGTTCCTCTGTGCTGAGCTCTTGAAGCGATTTGATTTGGTTCAACACTGCTGTGCGGAGATTCTCCGCAGCCTCTTGGTGATCGTGGTGCGCTCCGCCTTTGGGTTCAGGGATCACTTCATCGATGAGGTGAAGTTTACCAAGGTCAGGAGCTGTGATTTTCATGGCCTCAGCGGCCTCGGGTGCATGTTTACGATGTTTCCAAAGGATAGCGGCACAACCTTCAGGACTAATCACGGAGTAGTAGGCGTTTTCCATCATCAGCACACGATCAGTCACACCAATCCCCAAAGCACCACCGGATCCGCCCTCACCTAACACAACAGCTACGGTGGGAGTTTTTAACAGCATCATTTCCCGAAGGTTAAAACCAATCGCTTCTGCAATGTTACGCTCTTCAGCACCAATACCAGGAAAGGCACCCGGAGTATCGATGAGAGCAACAATCGGGAGATTAAATTTTTCGGCCAGCTTCATCAATCGAAGCGATTTCCGATACCCTTCCGGGTGTGCGCTACCAAAATTTCGCATCAAATTTTCTTTGGTATCGCGACCTTTTTGATGCCCAATAACAACGACACGCTGTCCGCCCAAGGTGGCAAAACCTCCGGGCATGGCATTATCATCCCCAATGTGACGGTCTCCGTGGAGCTCACAAAAGTCATCAAAAACATGGGAAATATAATCGAGCATGAAGGGACGGGCGGTATGGCGCGCTATCTGCACACGTTGCCATGGAGAGAGGTCATCGTAAATACGGTTTCTCGTATCCGTGAGTTTTCCTTCCATCGCGGTGATTTCATCAGACATGTCAATATTCTGAGTTTGCGACTTATGTTTAAGCTTTTCGAGCTCATGTTCAAGCTCGGCGACGGGTTTTTCAAAATCAAGAGGTTTCATATATCAGTATAAAGTGTTCAGATTGAATTAATTAGTTCCTAATTTCGACCTCGTTTCCAGGGCGAAGAAGAAGAGGCAGCTCTTCCATATCAGCTGAGGTGAGGAGAAACCCTAATCCAAATCCTTCTTCATCATCCTCTGAGACAGCCCGCATGGCGAGGGATTTATCAGACAGTGCGATCACCTTGCTCGAAGCTCGATATTCTTCGGCATGGCTGGGATAGAGCTTACCACGATACCAACCGCGAATATTTCCAACCTTGAGCCGAGTCACTGCTTTTTTACCTTTGAAGGAAATTTTCTGCATCGGGTATTCTTTAATGAACTCGCCCCCTTTCCAAAGCGTTAGCGTCTTGCGACGGTTATCAATGACCACTCGCATTTCTAACGGCATGACTGTAAGTTTATCACCGGGGTGAAGACTTCGGTGATCAGCCCGCATCAGCTTACTCAGATGAACCAGACTATCCATCGTGGTTTTATTATTACTAACGATACGCGTAAAGGTATCGCCACTCTTGACCTTGACGATGGTTTTACCTTCTTTCCACTCAGGATCGAGCAATCGATCAACGTTAATTTCGCCAAGAATACGCCGGGCTTCAGACGCGCATTTTGCAGACGGATAAAAACTAACAATATACTTCAACTTCTCCTCAGCCTTGACCATCGATTCCATAGCGAGAAGTTCTTTTGCCCGTTGAAATGCTTTTTCTCCAGGTTCGTTATCGGATCTTATCCCCCGCTCTGCTTTCTGCTTCAGTTCGAGTTCTACTTTACGTTGACGCTCCATCATCGTTCCCGGCATATCTTTCACTGTGCCGGTATACTCCTGCATCAAATAGGCTGTACCACCCATAGCCCCCAGCACAAGAAGTGCTGCCACGGCTTTGATGATCAACATAATTTTCATAGGGCAATAATAACTAAATTTGGTTTTCAAGCCATCGAAAAGACACGCGAATAAGAACTTCTCAAGTTCCGCTTAGAGTAGGCCTTTCCTTTTAAAATCAAAGGCGTTGATCTCAGACGACTTGCCAATCATATCAATGGCAAACTTCAGCAAACAAATTTCCCAAGCATCGTCGACGCCCTCCATCACGGCGAGCATTGGATCTCCTGTAGCCTTGACGTCATTCATCACGCGATCTCGAACGGCATCGATATTATCATGCAGCAATTCTTCACTTACGTTGGTACGCTTAAACACAAAGCCGTATTGAAAAAAAACGGGTTCTAGTTTATTTTCTTTAAGCCAATCCAGATACTCACCGGCTTTTTCTTGGAATCCGTCTAGCTCGACGCCCTGCAATCCATCTGGTCGGATGATTTGAGGCTTCTGCGCCTCCACCTCGCCTTGTCGGATCCTAACTTGCCCGACAGAATCCATCGGCTCACTCAGCATCGTGAACTTGAATCGTGTAGCGCCAAAGGTATCAATTCTACGGTCCGGCTCGTGTAGGAGACGGGCTGTTTCCATAGCGTATTGGATGCTATCGGGAGAATGTTCCATTGCTTAGTCTAATCGATAATAGCGTTGTGATCAACAAGAAGAAGGGCAGACCCATAATGAGTCTGCCCTGTTTGAAAAATTAGAACAGTTGCCTGTTATGCTTAAGAAGCACCGTTAACATAGGTGACAACGTCGCCGACGCTTTGCAGTTTTTCTGCGTCTTCGTCAGGAACTTCAATGCCGAACTCTTCTTCGAAAGCCATGACGAGCTCGACTGTGTCGAGGGAATCGGCACCAAGATCTTCGATGAACTTGGCTTCTGGCTTTACTTGGTCGGCGCTAACGCCGAGTTGCTCGACGATGATATCTTTTACTTTTGATTCGATGTCAGACATTGGTGATTGGTAATATGGGTTGGTTGGGAATTGTTTAGCCTCGCAAGGCTCGGTTGGCAACACCGAAAATTGCGTTTTGTCATTAAATCTTAATTATTTTCTACCTCGTCCTCAGAGTTGTCATTTTCCTCCTCCTCTTCTTCGTCGATGTATTCGATCACCTCACCTTTGAAACGATCCATTACATAAGCGAATAGTTTCTCGGCGGGGGCACTGTCCTCCTCTTTGAATTGCCCGTAGACCATACCATCAATCTTGGCTTTTTTCTCCTCACCGCCATCGCTATAATAAACAAGAGCCAAGCCTTTGGTATCCCACTTGCGTTTATCAATCCGCACCATATCGGAATAGGCAATGCGACGGCCATCCTGAGTGTAGAGAGCTTCATCATCGGCCTTGATGCTGCGGCGCATGGTACGGATCAGGAAAAATAAGGTCGCCGCGATTAGTAAGCCTGCGACTCCCGCTGCGATAAATTGTTCCCGTATCTTACCTGGCACCATAGGATGATCAGCAGGTTCAGCATCCCACTTTCTGGATTTTGCGTATTCTTCCCAAAGTTTGATGGCACCATTCTGCCCGCCCTTATCATCCATTATAGCGTAGCCATTAACGAGGACTTCAGGCCATGGCATGGCTAGATTGGCATCCTTCGGCATCATCGCCTCGGCATCATCAGGAAACTGACACTTCTTTGCGGCGGCATGTGTTTTCCACTTTTCTTCAGAAAATACATCCTCGCCATCCATTTGCTGAAACTCGATGCCGGCCTTTTTAAAATTCCCATGCACGAAGAACTGAAGGTTCTTATCGCGATAGCCCCAAATCCCATCCTGAAGGAACAGAACAGCAAAAACGCTAAACATCACCAGCATTGCTATGGCGCGCCAAAGGAACCACTTGGTGGGTTTACAAATGGGGGCATCTTGGCTCCCCGCTTGACTCCCCGCTTGAGGTGGCACTTGGGAATTTTCGGGAGTATTGGAATCGGTAGAATCGCTCATAAAATTGATAGGGATTGAGTTTGCATAGAAAATTGCAGGTCTAGAAGGAAAAAACTCTGCAATATGATCTCGCCTTGCATCCTCACACAGGTGAAACTTGCCCTACCGGGAAGCCGATAAGCCATTATAACCCTCGATCACTTCCAACTCCCAACCAATAATAACCTCTCTTAGAACCTTTTACAGCATCATGAACAGCAACGACACCCGCCGACTTACCTCTCTAGCGTCCTGCGCCGGATGAGCATCAAAGCTTGATCCCGAGTCTCTCACGCAGGTTCTGCATGGGTTACCTCAATACCACGACGACCGTTTACTCGTCGGATCCGCCACTGCGGACGATGCCGGTGTGTTTAAAATCGACGATGAACGAGCTCTCGTTCAGACCACTGATTTTTTCACACCCATCGTCGATGACCCCGTGCTTTATGGTCGGATCGCCGCAGCAAACTCACTTTCCGACGTTTATGCCATGGGAGGACGTCCCCTCACTGCTTTAGCGATAGCCGGTATGCCTACAGAGCATATCGACCACGATACCATCCGCAATATCTTTAAAGGTGGTGCCGAGATGTGCGTCGAGGCCGAATGCAGTCTGGTAGGCGGTCACACGATTAAAAACCCTGAACCTATCTACGGGCTGGCGATTACTGGTTTGGTTCATCCTGAGCGCTACCTCGCTAATTCCCACGCCCGAGCTGGCGAAATCCTAGTACTTACCAAACCCTTGGGCAGCGGCATTGTTTCCACTGGTATCAAACGAGGCATCTGCAGCGAGGAACTGGCTGAAATAGCGAGTCAACTGATGGCGACTCTTAACAAACCAGGCGCGACACTTGCCGAGCGCGGACTGATCCGCTGCTGCACTGATGTTACAGGCTTTGGTCTTGGCGGCCATCTGATCGAGCTTTGCAATGGCAGCAACGTCTCCGCCGAGCTGGACGCGTCTGCCTTACCACTGATGTCACCTGAAGTGCTCGACCTCATCGAAGCTGGTTGTGTCCCTGGAGGCAGCCATAAGAACCTCGAGCACGCAGCACCACACACTAGCTTTGCTGATAACGTCACCGAGGCGCAAAAGCTCATTTTTGCTGATGCTCAAACATCTGGTGGGCTCCTACTGAGCGTTCCTGAGGAAAACCTGACAGCTGTCATGGACACTCTCGATGAAACCTCCGCTCCATGCGCCGTCGTGATTGGCAGAACCATGGCCCGAGGCGACAGCGCGGTCCACGTCACAGCATCCTGACATTCTAATAATCCCAAGATGAAAAAACATCTCAACATCGACCTCAATACCCTTCCAGAAGAGGGAAAAACCTTCTCAGGAGAACTCGACGGCTCAATTTTCAGCTCACAGGGGGCAGAAGTCAAAGCTGCCACCCCACTGGAATACGAACTCTACGTGCAAAGATTCGACGATGAACTGCTCGTAAGAGGGAACCTCGCCGTTACGATTGAATTTGAATGCGATCGCTGCCTGTCCCCCTTTAATAAAACCATCGAAGCCGTCGAAATCGGTATCTGTATTGAAGTCACTACAGCCCAAATCGACCTCGTGGACGACCTCAGGGAGGAGCTTGTCATCCTTTTCCCCGATTACCCTCATTGCGATGAGGGAGACGAACCGAATGAATGTAATTTAGATTCTCGCTATTTAGCGGTGGACAAACCCCCAATTGATGATGTAAAGACCCCCTCCGCGCAAGAAGAACCCAACCCATGGGACGCTCTTGACGGAATTAAGGATGACCCATCCGGAGACTCTGAATAAGAGGATCAAGACCTTTCGACTAACCTATAATCAACAACTTAACCAACTAATACCATGGCTGTACCTAAACGTAGAACATCCAAGATGAAGGCAAAAATGCGACGCGGAGCAAACCGCTGGAGCATACCTCAACTCAAAACATGCCCAGAGTGTGAAAGCCGCGTGCCTTCACACATCGCATGCCCACATTGTGGAACCTACCGTGAGCGTCAGGTTCTCGAAGTGGACGCTATCTAAGCCCCCTTCATCTCTCGTATGAATTTAAGAAGCGGAATGCCTTGGCATTCCGCTTGTTTCATGTCTGCATATCACTCATTCTGGCTACCGGCTAACGACTGAACTATTTTTCCTGTTTATGAAAATCGCACTTGATGCCATGGGCGGCGACAATGCCCCTCGAGTTAATATTGTGGGCGCTCGCAATGCGCTGAAGCTTTATCCTGATATCGAGAGAATCTTTCTAGTAGGTGATGCCGCCATTCTTGAACAACAAGTCATAGAACACAAGCTGACCGACCCACGTGCTGTGATCGTTCACGCTCCGGATGTGGTGGAAATGGATGAATCAGGAGCCAAAGCATTACGCCGTAAGAAGAAGTCTTCCATTGCCGTGGCTACCGATCTGGTTAAGTCCGGCGACGCTGATGCTGTGGTCAGTGCAGGTAATACCGGTGCCGCCGTGGCTTCTGCCACCGTCAAATTACGCACCCTCAATGGTGTCGAACGAGCAGGAATAGCCTCCGCCATCCCTAATGAATACGGTATTTGTCAGCTACTCGACGCAGGAGCCAACCCCGAGGCCAAACCTCAACATCTAGTTACCTATGCCGTCATGGGAGCCGTTTACGCTCACTATGTTCTAGGAGTAAAGCGCCCAAAGGTGGGTCTCATGTCCAATGGTGAAGAAGACGAAAAGGGAACTACTTTTACCAAGGAAACATTTGCCCTATTGAAACATCTTGAGTCGACCGGACGAGCTCCTTTTGATTTCCTCGGTAATGTCGAAGGACATGATCTCTTCGAGAGCGAGATTGACGTCGTGCTCTGCGATGGATTCACAGGAAACATCATCTTAAAAGCTTGCGAGGCAACAGCCAAGGCCATGTCCAAGTGGCTGAAACTTGAGTTTAAACGTAGTCCATTCCGTATCATGGGTGCTGCTATCGCAAGAGGTGCCTTCAAAGCCGTGAAGAAAAAGAGCAGCTACGAATACGTTGGAGGCTCCCCACTTCTCGGTGTAAATGGCGTATGCATCATCGGTCACGGCGGATCATCCGCACTAGCGATTCAGAATGCCCTCCGCGTTGCACGTGAAACCGTCAGTCTCCAGGTTAACCCACACATTGAAGAGGTTCTGCTTGAAATTAATCGTCCCGTGGAGACAGAAACTACACGTGAGAACTGCGGCAACGTAGGAAGCTAGCCCCCCTCACGATCTAGCCCACAATCTAGGATTGGCTATGGTTGGTTTGTGCTGTTCATCTCCCAAATCTTGTCTAGATTCTCGGCAGCAAAACACTGTTTGACTTTATGAACAAATCTACATCTGTCACCCCTGTCACCATCGCTGGAACAGGCAGCTACCTCCCGGAAAAAATCCTCACTAACGACGACCTCGCAAAAATCGTCGATACCAGTGACGAATGGATCACCTCCCGCACGGGTATTAAAGAAAGACGCATTGCCGCCGATGACGAATTCACATCGGATATGGCAACTAAAGCTGCCGAGCACGCAATGGATCAGGCCGGTATCACCGCCGAAGAAGTTGAACTGATCATTGTCGCAACGATCACTCCAGACACCCCTACGCCAGCCACGGCATGTTATGTCCAGATGAAATTGGGAGCACACTCCGCTGTAGCTTTTGATATTTCAGCTGCCTGCTCAGGATTCCTCTACGCCATGAAACTGGCCAAGCGCCTCATCTCCGATGGAGCTTATAAAAACGCTCTCATCATTGGAGCTGAGAAACTTTCATCTGTTACTAACTGGGAAGATCGCAATACCTGCGTGCTTTTCGGTGATGGTGCCGGTGCCGCCGTTCTGCGCCGTTCAGAAGAAGGAGAAGGTCGCATTCTTGCTACTGAAATGGGAACCGATGGACGCTACACACAACTCTTAGACATCAAAGGTGGAGGATCAGCTTGCCCGATCACACATGCCAATGTCGATGAACATCTCCACACTCTGTCCATGCAGGGCCGCGAGATTTTTAAACTTGCCGTCAACGCCATGCGCAACGCTTCTGAAACGGTCATCGAACGCGCAGGCCTCACACCGGAGGACATAAAGCTGGTAGTCCCCCATCAGGCAAACCTGCGTATCATTGATGCTATTGCCGATCGTCTAGCCGTGCCTAACGAAAAAGTTTTTGTTAACCTCCACAAGTATGGCAACACCTCGGCAGCCGCCGTTGCGATCGCCCTCGACGAGGCTCACCGTGAAGGTCGCTTCGAACGTGGAGACAACATCATCCTTGTTGCTTTCGGCGCTGGCCTCACATGGGCAGCAACTGCCATTGAATGGTAGAGCTCTAGGAGTCAGGGAACAGGAATCGGGCGTCAGGCTCGCCAGCCACCTCCTGACTCCTGACTCCTGACTCCTGACTCCTGACTCCTGACTCCTGACTCCCGATCCCCCCCGATCCCCGAAAAAAATGCGTCAGTTTATTCTAACCGTTGGCACCATCGCTGCTGTGCTGGCTTCCTGTTGGGAAATTTTTCAGGGAATATCATCGATTCTCCGGAGTGAATTGGAGGACTCACTTTTCCACCTCCTTCTGGTTACCCCCATCCTGCTTTCTTTGGCGGCTACGTTTGACTTCGTTAACACGCAGCTCCACTCCGACTACCGAAGGTTCCGTAAGTCGACGGCTCGTAAAAAAGGAGCCCAAAGCGACATCCTCCATCCTAATTCGAAAGAGGTTGAGGACACGCCGTGGGAAGACGATTCGTCCCACACTCAATAATCGTTTTTTAGCGGCCCCTTCCTTAGGGTAAACCTACGCTTGGGACGTTTGGGACCTTCTTCAGTCTGACCCATCTCCGCATTCCGGTGAATCCATACACTCTGGACCAGCCCTAACAGGAACATCACCATCACCACAAAAGTTCCGGAGTAACTTACCAGAGGGAGTGGAATACCCGTAATGGGCGTCATTAAGACACACATTCCGATATTTTCGAAAATGTGGGCAAACAATAGAGCCACCACGGCTGCCGCGATGATTCGGCCCGAACTATCTCGACTATAAAAAGCAATAAACAGACACTGGATCAGCAGCATCGCGTATCCGGTCAGCAACAGTAGACTGCCACGGAATCCCTGTTCCTCACCAATCACCGCGAATATAAAGTCATTGTGCGCCGTTTTCCAAGGGATGTATTTTTTATCATGGAGCGAGCCACGTTCGCTGGAGGCATTCCAGCCAATACCTTTATAACCAGCCTTTCCAATAGCAGTCGACACCCAGTAGGGAGCATAAGCATCCCCATTGATATCAACCTCCCGACCATCAAGCATGGCGAGATAGAGTTCGATCCGCCCCGCGCCACGTTCGGACGCTTTCGGTAGAACCACAAAGTAAGCCAAGGCGATACAGCCGAATCCAATGATCATCATCATCAATAGGTAGCGGTAGGGAATTCCACTGGCATACATAATCACAGCAGTAACAGGAAGCCACACCATCGCAGATCCCATATCCCCCATCGCTACAACAATAAGAAACGGAACCCCAGCGAGCACTCCAATAATAGCTATCCTAACAAAGGGGAGTCGAAAAACAGCATGCCAGCGCGGTAAATCTTGAAGTAGAGACCCCATGAGGACGATCCCCCCTGCGATTCCTAATTGAGTAGGCTGAAAGGACAAAGAACCCACACTAATCTGGTGAACTTCACTACCTTTAAACATTGCCAGCATCATCAAAGCCAAGCCTCCCAAATACATAGGAATACCTAACCAGCGTATCCAGCGGTAATCAATTAGGGCGGTGATAAAAAAGATTACACAACCACCGATGATCCACATTTTCTGGCGTTGAGCATAATAACCACCTCCGTTAGGTAGGTGCCGGGCAGCACTTTCGATTGCGTAAACTCCAAAGATCACCAGCGCGAGCATAGTCAAGACCAGCAGCCAGTTCATCCCCAATATTTTACGCAGTAATGGCGTCATCTTATTTCAGGAAATCTTGTGTGCACTGATAGCGTGTCTTCGTATGATAGACGGGCACTAGTGACCATCGGCACCTGGTGCAAATTTATTAAGCTCCTTGAGCATATTCGCTGTGATATCCTTGGCGTCCTTAAGGTAGATGAAAAACGATACCTGGTTGGTATTTTTACCCGACTTATCGAATACAAAATCATACCCTTGTTCCTTCGAGTGATCGACGACCTTTAGCCGGATCTCCTGCATAATTCCCTGCATACTTGCGGCCTTGAGTTGAGCTACTTTGCGCTTTTCCTGATCTGCATACCGCTGGACTTCACTACCCATCATCTTGAGCTCTTGGGCAATAAGGTTCGCCTCACTCTCCTTTTTGCTTTTTTCCTCGTCGGTCAGTTTTCCTGTCTTAATTTGCTTAGCGATAACCCCGAGCATACGGCGCATCCCGTTCATCGACTCTCCTCTTTCGTTAACCGCTTTTTGAATACGGGCGTATTCTGTGTTGAAGCGCATTTGAGCCGCAATGGTCCGATGATACTCCCTAAACAGCTCCTGCATTTCCACAGTGGCCATTTTAGGATTCTCCGCCGATACCGAAGTGGCCGAGCCCCCGACCATCATCAGGGCTATAAATAATATTTTAAAGTGTCTCATCATCAATCTTGTTTCCTAGACGCAAGGTGCATGTTTTCAGAGCTTGCGTCAATAGCATCTCCCAATCCCACTCAAAAAAGGGTTAATTAAGAACAAAATAATACCCCCTTCCGAATGACGGAAGAGGGTATGGAAAAATACGCGGTTGAATCGCACGTAGAATCTCGAGCTATTTACTAAGGCGCTGGGACAGCAGGAGCCACTGGTGCTGCGGGAACT
This sequence comes from Akkermansiaceae bacterium, assembly GCA_037620805.1. Lineage (GTDB taxonomy): Bacteria > Verrucomicrobiota > Verrucomicrobiia > Verrucomicrobiales > Akkermansiaceae > Oceaniferula. The sequence continues at coordinate 35,800 of JASJLI010000129.1, read as the reverse complement.
ACAGGTGCCGCGGGAGCATCCTTGTTCAGCTCGGTGAGCAGAGATGAAGTGACGTCAGTAGCGTCCTTGGTGTAGAGCAGGAATGGAACCTGGTTGGCACTGAGACCGGACTTATCGAGCACAAAGTCGAAATCCTCCGACTTGGCGTGGTCGACGATACGCTTGCGGATTTCCTCGAGGATCCCCTGCATACTAGCTTGCTTCTTCAGTTCAAGAGCACGGGTGCGGCGACCGAGGAATTCACGACGCTCACGGTCCATAGCTTTGGCTTCATCGAGCTTCAGTTGGAATTCGCGGGACTTCTCACGCTTGACGTTGTCGGCAAGTGTTGGGTCTTCGATTTTCTTCTTCAGTGCCTGGAGCTGCTCTTCAAGAATGCGGATACCGGCAAGACGCTCGTTGTTTTCCTTCTGGATACGGGCAAATTCTTCACTGAACTTCTGTTGTTCTTCAGTAGTGCGGTGGTATTCCTTGAACAGCTTCTGCATGTCCACTGTCGCGATTTTCAGACGTTCTGCTGACGCGGAGCCCATGGTGAGCACTGCAACGGTGCAAAACATGACGGAAAGTTTAAGATAGTTTTTCATGATGGATTATTGTGGTAATTCGGATGATGTTGAGGCGTATAGATGCGTGTCGCGACATTACAGTATGTATTTTCAGTTGTTACACCGACGGTTGTCAGCATAACGCATGCCACGTCACGCAGCTAAGCTGCACAGAATCACACACTGCGTCAACATCTATCATCAGCCAAATCTTGACTCAAAATGAAACTTACCTCCAAGCCCTGCGACCTTGAGAAGATCACTAAAGCGTTCCCCTCACCACGCGTGCTAGTTCCCACAATGGGTGCTCTCCATGAGGGTCACCTCACACTCGTTCGGCGAGCTCGGAAGATCGCAGGAAAATCAGGAACTGTAATACTTACGCTGTTCGTTAATCCCACCCAATTTGACAAAGCTGAGGATCTGGATAAATACCCGCGCACACTAGATGATGATCTCGATCTCTGCCGCGAAAATGGGGTGGATGTAGTTTTTGCTCCAGAACCCGATTCTATGTATCACCCCGACCACTCGGTCACCGTGATTGAGGCAGCCCTGACGGGACAGCTTTGCGGAGCCACACGACCCGGCCATTTTGATGGTGTCTGCACCGTCGTTCTCAAACTCATCAATCTCACCCAGCCAGACACGGCTATTTTTGGAAAAAAAGATTACCAGCAACTTGCTGTTATTCGTCGTATCGTTAGAGATCTCAATGTGCCGGTCTGCATCGAAGGCGTGGACACAGTCAGGGAGGATAGTGGATTGGCCTTATCATCAAGAAACGCTCGACTAACAAAGTCACAACACACTGACGCCCCGCGTATCCGACGCGCTCTTCTGGCTGCGCAGACGGCGTATCATGGTGGAGAGAAATCTGCTCAGGCTTTACTCAACATTGCACGGGAAGAAGTTGAGTCTTCCAGCGAAGGTGCTGTCATCGACTACCTGGAACTTCTTGATGCCACGAGTTTGCAAGCCGTAGACCCAGTCACATCACCAGCTATAATGGCTACGGCAGTGTTTTACGACGCAGTACGTTTGATCGACAACATTGAGCTAGTGTCTGATAAAGTCTAAAATGACGAGGTAATCCGCCGGAGCTTTGTGTGAGGGTCAGGCGGAACCCTTTGGTGAATCGGGATTCCCCCAAGGGTGACAACGCAGCCATCACGCAAAGATGCAAGGAGAACCCGTCGTTTTAGGGTTTATGAGACACTCGGTTAAAGCTCTGCATGCTTCTCCCAGAAGAGTTCTGTCTGTCTCTTATCAGGCACAACTTCTACCACCGTGGTTTTTTCACCAGGTTCGAAATCGAAGCCTTCCATGCCATCAACCTTGACGTAGTCCATCCCCCACATCGCGGCCCAATGCTCGAAGCTGTGAGCGTGGTGATTGGTAATGAGATCCGCTGCTGCATCACCCAACTGTTGGACTGTTGGTAGTCGGCTAAATATTTGCCCTCCACCATTGTTGATGACAACGAGCATGCGCCCGCGGCATTGCACTTGATCGAGTAAGACTGGAGCTGACAAATCATACATTGCAGTAAGATCGCCAAGGACGGCCCAGGCGTCTTCTTCATCGGCAGTTGCACCGAGCCATGTGGAAATCTGACCATCGATCCCATTGGCTCCACGGTTGGCTCTGACAAGTTCGTAAGGTGTGTCTCTCTGAGCAAAGTCGTTCCACTCGCGGATCGGTAAGCTGTTGCCAAGATAAAGGCTCTGACCCATGGTCGCCAAGACGGAGAGCATTCGCACCATGCCGGGCTCGCTCTCGGGCAGAGATTCTAACAACTCAGAAACACGACCTCTCTTTCGTTTGGAAATCTTCAGATGATCCATGGAATCGCCGACACTTGAGGTCTCACCCAAGGCTCGTATGCAGCGAGAGACTTCTCCAAAAATAACATGACTCTCGCGAGCTAGACCAGAATAACCGGTCCGACTTATCGAGACTACATTCACGTCAGGAAGGTTTTCCAAATCTCTCCAAAAACGACCAACAGGAACCTCTCCAATACGGAGAATATGTGCGGGTGGGTTTTCTTTAAGAATTCGATCGCCATCTACAAGTGTTAATGCGCCTAATTTTTCTCGTAGCCCGCTCGTGGCATCGGCTAAGACGGGGACCCCCAGATCACGCAAAAAGTGCCAGACCTCCTCACGGTCCTCATGCTCAAGACCACCGAGCATTACCACCATGCCACGCCATGCATCCTTGATCATGCTGAGCGCAGGGATCATGTCAATGTTGGGACGAGCGTCGTTGAGCTCGCCTAGTCTCATTTTGGACATCCTGATGTTTTCGTCAGTGCCTACTTCATTTTCCTCAAGGCATATATTCATCTGCCATGGAGCCAGACCACTCCAGCCATCGAATAAAGTAATATCATCCGTCCACTCGATATCCTCAACGCCCTCGACATAGTTTTCAAATATTCCAGCCTGTTCAATCGCCTGAGGAGCTCCGGTGCCTCGGAATCTTACAGGTCGATCGGCTGAGATCACCAGCAGTGGTCGCCTTTGGTAATGAGCTTCGATGACTGCGGGCAGGAGTTCAGCCACGGCTGTTCCGGATGTTGTGACCACAGCACAAGGAGAACCACTCTGCATGCTTCTTCCCAGAGCAAAAAATCCGGCAGCTCGTTCCTCGAAGTGTGAAAACACTCGGATCTCTCCGGCCTCTTGGCTTTCGGCATAATCTGCCAAAGCAGCGACAAGCCCAAGGTTTCTAGCCCCCGCGCACACCACATATTCCTGTATTCCTGCAGCGATGCAGGCCCCCACGATATCACTGATCCATCCTTTTGCTGACACGGGCAAGAGACTGGAGAAGCCAGAGCTAAGAAGCAAGAGTCAAGAGTGAAGAGGCACAAAAAGACCCCGGGAGCTTGGAGGCATCCCGGGGCTTTAATTTCAGATCCTTACACGCTGATGTTTGGAAGTCTGACAACTTGCAACTGTTGTGTTCACTTAGTGTGATAGAATCACCGAATTATACGGTATTCATAATACATAGACCCCCCATGACAGTATCCGTTCAAAGAATATTAAGATTTATTGTCTTTTTATTTCTAATGATAGTCGTCAGACCTCGAAAACCCTTTACTTCCAAGTAATTGTGCGGGTTTTAAAGGGTTTTTTAAAAGTAAAACACTCTCCTCAGAGACCTCTAGGGCGAAATTGGGGGGATCTTTTTCCAAAAGATTGATCTCAGTAACGTCGCCCTTCAGGGTATTTGAACTCATTTTATCAGGATTGCCCCTGATATTGGACGATGATCAGAGGCGACGGGTTCATCAATCACCTTACAGATTGCTTTGGAGGCATCGAGGCCTAGCGTGAGAATATAATCGATCTCGCTATGCGGCTTGTTGGCTGGGGCAGTTAGCTTGGCGCCTGCCTTCGGAACAATGGTCCAATTCTTAGCTAAGAATCTCATCGTTTTTGAATCAGGTTTGGCATTAAAATCACCGAGCAAAATGACTGGGTGTTTATGAGCCGTAAAGTTTTTCTCCACTGCCTTGGCTTGCATCATACGAACTTTCTCCGTGCGCCAATCAAAATGGACACTGGCAAATGAGAGTTTTTTCCCATCTATCTTAGTTTCCACCTCGAGCACCACCCGAGGCTCACCGCTTCCAGGAAGACGATGGATGACCGTATTAGAGATTGGATGTATAGAGAGCACAGCATTTCCGTATCCCCCGCCTTGAAGATCAATGCACTTCCCGAAGGCGTGATGCATACCAAGCATCTTGGCAAGTACTGCAGCCTGATCCACCTTGCCACTGCGACCGGCCATGTTATCAACCTCTTGTAAGGCAACTAAATCAGGCTTCTCTTTTCTGATGACCTCTGCGATTCACTTGAGGTCCAGTTTACCGTCCAGCCCTACACCATGATGAATGTTGTAGGACACCACACGTATCTCGTCGGCCAGTGCTAATGGCACTAATGGTGCCAATACGACTAGCATCAGGAGAAAAAACAGAACTCTCATAGGCCATTGCTACGGGATGGATCGCAAATGTCTTGCGAATTTCTACTTCCACCGCTAAATCCAGCTCCAGCAAGCCCCCCCGACTACCATGGCAGGATTTTTCAAAAAGCTCTTCAACAAGGTCTCCAACCGCGCAGAAATCGATTGGGACGAACTCGAGGCCGATCTCATCGGCGCTGATCTTGGTGCCCGCACAGCGATGGCAGTGATCGACGATCTTCAGGCCATGGGACGCAAAATTTCAGCTGAGGATGTGATCGATGTTTGCAAACAGCACATTGCTGGCATTCTGAAAGAGGATCTAGAAACGCTAAAGCCACGTGACGACGGTAAACCGAATGTTATTCTCGTAGTTGGAGTCAACGGCACAGGCAAAACCACTTCCTCAGCGAAACTTGCCCACCTTCTAAAGAGCCAAGGCCACTCAGTGATGCTGGCGGCAGCTGATACTTTCCGTGCTGCAGCCGTAGAACAGCTCGGCGTCTGGGGTGAACGACTCGGGATTCCCGTGGTTAAGGGCGCTTTTCATGCCGACCCAGCATCAGTGTGTTACACCGCCCACCAGAAAGCGATCAACGACGGAACACAATTTCTCATCTGCGATACCGCCGGCCGCATTCACACCCGTCACAACCTGATGGAAGAGCTTGGTAAGATCGAGCGCACCATTAGAAAACAGGATGAAAATGCCCCGCATTTGAAATTGTTAGTTGTCGATGCCACCACAGGCGGAAACGCACTTGCGCAAGCGAAGGAATTTAACAAAGCCATCGAACTCGACGGCTTGATTGTCACCAAGATGGATGGCTCTGGAAAAGGCGGCGTCGCCGTTTTGATCCAACAGGAGTTAGATATACCAACACACTACATCGGGCTAGGTGAAGAACCTGAGCAATTTAGTGTGTTCAACAAGCAAGAGTTTGTTGAGGGGATATTGTAAGCTCTCCTTACTAGACAAAAAAAGACAGTAAAAATGCCATCCCCCAGAAGAGGATGGCATTGAAATTGATAGTCGATTTAAAATCTACTCAGGAAGCGGGAAGTCCCGATTTAATGCGTAAACCTTCTCCCGCAACTCAGCGAGCTTGGCATCATCACCGTGGCTCTGAAGTGCCTCGTGAATGTAGTCAGCTACTTTTTCCACATCGGCAACCTTCATGCCACGTGTAGTGACTGCTGGTGTGCCGATCCGAATACCACTTGGCTTGAATGGGCTGGCGGTGTCGAATGGAATCGAGTTCTTGTTCACTGTGATACCACACTCGTCGAGTGCTTCCTGAGCGATAGAGCCATCCATTCCCGCAGGACGAAGGTCAACCAGCATCAGGTGGTTATCGGTGCCACCGGAAACGATACGGTAACCGTGCTCGGTTAGACGTGCTGCCATGGCCTGGGCGTTATCGACGACCTGCTGTGAGTAGGCTTTGAAATTGGTGTTAAGAATCTCACCAAAGCATGCTGCCTTGGCGGCGATGACATGCATGAGTGGTCCACCTTGAATACCGGGGAAGACTGTGCTGTCGATTTTCTTGGCGTGCTCTGCAGTGCAAAGGATGATTCCACCACGTGGGCCACGCAGTGACTTATGCGTCGTGGTCGTCACGAAGTCTGCATGTGGCACAGGGTTAGGGTGAACACCTGCAGCAACAAGACCTGCGATATGTGCCATATCGACAAACAGGTAGGCTCCTACTTTCTTGGCAATCTGCCCCATACGCTCGAAATCAATCTCACGTGGGTAGGCGCTGGCACCGGTTGTAATGAGTTTTGGCTTCACCTCTACGGCTGTTTTTTCCAGAGCATCATAATCGATACGCTCATCCGCTTCACTCACACCGTAATGAGTGACCTCGTAGAATTTTCCAGAGAAGTTTGCTTTGTGCCCGTGGGTCAGGTGACCACCGTGAGCGAGATCCATCGTGAGAATCTTATCACCATGCTTGAGCACGGAGAAATAAACCGCGGTATTCGCTTGTGAACCAGAGTGTGGCTGCACGTTGGCGTGGTCGGCTCCAAAGATTTCCTTCGCACGATCGATCGCAAGTTGCTCGGCAACGTCGACAAATTCACAACCTCCATACCAGCGGCGACCGGGGTATCCCTCAGCGTATTTGTTAGTCAGCACACTCCCCTGCGCTTCCATAACGGCACCGCTGGTGAAGTTTTCTGAAGCGATCAGTTCGATGTTCAGGTTCTGGCGATTTTTCTCCGCCTCGATGACGTTGTAGAGATCAGGATCCGTCACAGCAAGACGACTGCCTGAGGCTTTATCGACGCGTGTCTGATGACGACCACCTTCAAATTCCGTCTTGATGAATGCATCCACCATGGCGAGCGCATCTTCGTTATCCAAATGTCCTGCCCCGAGGCAGATCACATTGGCATCGTTATGTTCTCGTGTGGTGATGGTCTCGGAAACGCTGCGCACGTTAGCCCCCCGAATCCCCTGGAATCGGTTCACTGCCATACACATGCCAACACCTGATTTACAGATCAGGATACCGCGATCAAATTTCCCACTAATAACATCGCGGGCAACTTGATTTGAGAAATCGGGATAATCCACCGACTCCTCGCTGTTTGTTCCGTAATCCTTGACGTTGTGACCTGCAGATTGCAGGTGAGTGACAAGGGCGTACTTGAGTTCTACACCTCCGTGGTCGGCTCCAATGGCGATATTCATTTTCTTAAAGTATTCAGTTTTTAGTATTCAGTAATCAGAAGATTGTTAGCTCAGACGGTTTACAGCTTCGACGACGTGATCGGCAGTCATACCAAGCTCTTTCATGACGGTGTCACCTGGTGCGGAGATGCCAAATCGATCGATACCCAGAACCTCGCCTTGGTTACCGACGTAATACCACCAGAGTCCGGAAACACCGGCTTCGATCGCTACGCGACGTTGGCACTCGTTTGGCAACACGCTGATCTTGTATTCGCAGCTCTGACGATTGAATCGTTCCATACAAGGCATTGAAACAACACGGACGCCGTCGCCCAGTTTCTCGGCTGCCTTCATGCAGTGCTCAACCTCGGAACCACTAGCCATGAGGATCGTTTTGAGTTCGCCTGTTTCCTTTTTCAGGATGTAACCACCGTAGTAAGCACCTTCACGGCGTGTTGCGACGGAAGCCTCGCTGTAGTTAGGAACGGTCTGACGCGTCAGGAAAAGAGCACTCGGGCCATCGGTTCGATGCATCGAGGCTGCCCAGGCACCTGCGGTTTCTTCAGGGTCGGCAGGACGGAATACATCGAGTCCAGGGATAACGCGAAGACCACTAACGGTTTCCACCGGTTGGTGGGTAGGTCCGTCTTCACCCACACCTACGGAGTCATGGGTCAGGATGTAGGTCACAGGAAGCTTGGCAAGAGCCGCGAGACGAATCGCGGGACGGACGTAATCGGCAAACACGGCGAAGGTCGCACAGGAAGCGCGGAACAGACCATCGTAGGCAATACCGTTAGAAATCGAGCCCATGGCGTGTTCACGGATACCATACCAGAGATTACGGCCTGCATAGTTGTCTGCGCCGAAGTCGCCTGCGTCCTTGATGTAGTTCTTGGTCGATCCGTAAAGGTCGGCAGAACCGGTAAGCAATGATGGCATTGCCTTGGCAACGGCTTGGATCACATCGCCACCTGCGGCGCGAGTTGCGTTACTGTAATCAGATGAAAACTCAGGAATCAGGTCGAGCAGTTCACTTGGCACGGCCTTGGCTACACCAGAGGAAAGCTCGGCGGCGAGTTCAGGGTTGGCGGCCGCCCACGCTTCGTAGGTGGCATTCCAAGCATCGAACTTGGCAACGCCAGCGGCTTTGCGCTCGGCGAAGTAGGATTTGGTTTCCTCTGAAACATAGAAAGAACCATCGGGAAGCCCCATACCACGACGGGCAGATTCGGCGAAATTAGCTCCACTTTCACCGTGCCCTTTAGCGGTCCCGGCAACTTCGGGAATGCCTTTACCGATAACGGTCTTGGCGATGATCACTGTGGGCTTACCGTTGTCGTTGGACTTGGCTGACTCCAGAGCAGATGAGACGGCATTGAGATCGTGACCGTCGATGGTCACGGCATCCCAGTTCTGAGAAGCAAAGTATTGTTCTGCATCTTCGCCCTGAGTGACATCTGCCATGGCGTCAAGTGTGACGTCATTGCTATCGTAGATAAGGATCAGATTATCAAGTTGGCTGTGACCAGCAAAGGCGATTGCTTCTTTGGCTACCCCCTCTTGCAAACATCCATCACCACAGAGTACAACCACGTAGTTATCGAAGATACTGTGTTCTGCAGTATTGAACTTGGCTGCCGCATGTTTGCTACTGAGAGCGTATCCAACGGCATTACCGATGCCCTGACCAAGTGGTCCGGTAGTCGCTTCTACACCTGGTGTTTCATTAAACTCTGGGTGACCCGGTGTGATGCTGTGAAGTTTACGGAAATCTTTGACGTCTTGAAGTGACACGCCATAGCCAGCGATATGAAGCCAGCTATAGAGAAACATCGATCCGTGACCTGCCGAGAGCACAAAACGGTCGCGGTTCAGCCACTTGGGAGCGTCAGGATTAAAATTTAATCCGTTTTCACGATCACCGAAAAGGACGGAGCCTATCTCAGCACAGCCGAGAGGGAGTCCTAGGTGACCTGAAGAACAGGCGTGAACAGCATCGATGGCAAGGCCGCGGGCCTCATTAGCAGTTTGGGCGAGAATTTCCTGATTCATACGCGCGGAGAATCCATGGAAGCCCCCGATTCGGCAAGCCTGAAACACGTCAACGGTAGTGGAAATCACACTTTTCATCCTATTTTCCACCCTCAAGTGGAAATATTATCCATAAATACAAAATTTCGCGTTGATTCTTCCAGTTTTGAAGCTAAACAAGCCGCCCGCCCAACCCTATCCTCGGTGAGACACTCAAACTGACACTTTTCAACGAAATGTCCAAGAAACTCAAAATAGCACTCCCTAAAGGCTCGCTGCAAGATCCCACGATCAAGCTGCTCGAGCAGGCTGGCTATAATGTGTATATGTCTGATCGAGGTCTCCGTCCCGATTCCGACGATGGAGAGCTCGACATCTACCTGATCCGTGCGCAGGAAATCGGACGCTATCTCGCTACTGGATTCATCGACTGCGGCATCACCGGACTCGACTGGGCTTCAATGCATGAGGAAAACCTCGTTGACCTCGCCGAACTCCCCTACTCCCGTTCCACCGTCCGCCCTACCAAGTGGGTGCTCGTTGTGCCTGAAGACTCTCCTATTCAGAGTGTCAAGGACCTCGAAGGTAAACGTATCGCTACCGAAGGAGTGGAAATCACTCAGAACTATCTCGATAAACACGGCGTCAATGCCGAGGTCGAATTCTCATGGGGCGCCACCGAGGTAAAAGTCCCTGATCTTGTTGACGCCATTGTGGATGTCACCGAGACTGGTTCATCGATCCGAGCCAACAATCTCCGTATTGTTGATACCCTACTCACCTCTTTCCCCCACTTCTACGGATCCAAGGAATCTTATCAAGACGACTGGAAAAAGCAGAAAATGGACCGCATAGTTCTTATGCTCAATGCCGCCCTCGAAGCCCGAGGAAAAGTCGGTTTGAAGATGAATCTGCCAGAAAAGTCCTTGCCTGCCGTCCTAGATAAACTACCTTCCCTGCGCCGACCCACCGTTTCCCGCCTCGCGGAAGACAACTGGGTAGCGATCGAAACCATCATCGAGGACTCAGTGGCACGCCACCTCATCCCCGACCTTAAAGACCTTGGAGCCGAGGGTATCATCGAATACCCACTCACTAAAATCGTTCTGTAGAACGATCAAACTCCAAGCTTTAAACTCCAAATACCAACTCACTCGTTACTCTCTCCGTTATTCTCTCCGTTATTCTCCAGCAATCCGCTGACAACCAAACCTAGAAAAACCAAATACCATGGGATGTCTCAAAAAACGTCGTAAGACGAAAATCAGTAAGCATAAGCGCAAAAAGCGCATGAAGGCAAATCGCCATAAGAAGCGTCTTCGTTATAAGTCATAATTGGCTTAGAACGTGTATTACACACAATCTGGAAAAGGGACACCGCCTCGCGTGGTGTCTCTTTTTCCGTGTACATAGATCTGGCGATCTAATTTCGTAGTGAAGGGTTTGCCCCCTTCGCTACCACTATGCCCAAAGCTCGCCTCACACCTATGACGTTCACTTTAAAATAAAAACAATGAATCAGCCAAAACGCAGAGCAACATCTAGGGCTCTTTTCTCCCAGCATCTACTTGGAAACTTACTGCTATTGGGCGGGTGTTGTGCCGCATTATACTCTGTGGGAACGTTGGCGGCACAAGACAAGGTTAAACCGCTCGAACGAATCGGTATACGCGCAGATAAAGGGGGGGCGCAATTCATTATAAAAACATCCAAGGTCCCCTTCTTCGTAAAGGGATTCAACTATGTTCGCCTACGAGCCGCCGATGGAGCAACCGCTGGCGATCACGCGACATTCGATGCCGCTACTAAGAACACCAAGGCTCACTATGACCCTGATCGGGCCGAGGCCATGTTCAGCGCGTTGAGCAAGGCGGGTTATAACACGGTCCGGGTATTCATTATCGGGCGCAGTGCGATTAACCCCGGCATCGCCGGTGACTACGACACCACCAAGGCGCTCCATGAACCCTACATGGATAACGTTTTGGACTTTCTGCGGCGAGCGACTCGTCACGGGATACGCGTCTTTCCAACCTTCGGCGATGGTGGAGTGCCCCTGAACGCACATTATCGTAAGAGACTACGCGGAAACGGACACAACAAGAATGTTTTCATCCTCACCAACGAGGGTGTAGCCAAACGCGTCGAGCACATCACATCCTTCTTGTCTTACATCAAGGATAAGGAACCTGCCTTGCTGCCGACTTTGCTTGGACTACAGTGTCAGAACGAAGCATATTTACGAGCCGATCAGTGGCCATTCACGGAAAAAGACGGTAATTTTACAGCAGCTAACGGGAAGACTTACAACCTTTCCATTACAGAAGAACGCCAGGCGTTGATGACTGAAGGCTATAACCATTACCATCACCGCATCGCGACCGCCGTGAAGGCGATCGACGCCGAAATACTTGTCGCGGAGGGTGTTTTTGTTCCGCGAGCCGTCGGCAAAGATCCGGCTCTTCATGTCGGCGTGTGGCCTGGCAAAACGCAGGACGAACGCTACCCCCCAACCCTAACTTCCATTGGCGGCGGTAGTCTCGATTTCCTTGATGTGCACCTCTACAGGGCTAATGGTAAGAACTCCGTTGACAAGGCCTTTCGCCTCAACTTGGCTTCGACTGGATTTTTCACACCGGAGATGGCCGAAACCCGAAAACACAAGCCTGTGATTGTGGGCGAATTCGGGGCATTTAATGCCGTTGCGAAGACCTTCGAGGAAGCGGTTGACAACATGGTGCGCGTTCGTGACCTGGCGCTAAAGGAAGGGCTGAGCGGGATGTTGTATTGGACTTATGACTGTTTCGAACAGCCTAGACTGCATCATGCCGCAACTAACTGGGCACTATTCACCCGTAAGATGAGCAATTTCCAGCAAGATGATAGCGCAGGAACACAACACCGCTAGTGGATCAACGCAACACAGCGAAATCGTGGTACATCAACGCGCTCCGTGCGTGAGTGCACCCAAACGTTAACCTAAAAATGCATCCTTCCGATGTCCCTACGTTGCTGAGCGCCATCAAAGGTGACTTTTTCTAACTCAGCGTAGGCAGCATCGACGGCTGTTAGTCTATCTTCTGCACCAGCAACGACAGCTAACACTCGACCTCCGTTGGTTTCCCATTGGCCATCTGCATTGCGTTTTGTTCCAGCATGATAGACGCGGGCGTTTTGCACATCGTCCAATCCAGAAATCACATCACCGCTGCGTGAGCTTACGGGGTATCCGGCGCTAGCGAGGATGAGGCAAACGCTCCAGCCTTCATCGAAGCTGAGGAGATCTGTTTTCATCTCCCCTTTTGCGGCGGCGAGGCAAAAGTTGGCTATGTCGCCTTTGACGAGTGGCATCACTGCCTGGCACTCGGGATCGCCGAAGCGGCAGTTATATTCGATGATTTTGGGGCCTTCAGCGGTCATCATCAGACCGAAGTAAAGATATCCACGGTATGGCAGGCCGTCTTTGATGAGGCCATCAACAGTTGGCTTGACGATCGTTTTCTCGATCAAGGCCAGAGTCTCGGCGTCGATCAACTGTCGGCTCGCAACGGCTCCCATACCTCCGGTGTTAGGGCCTTCGTCGTTTTCGCCGATGCGTTTGTAATCGCGGGCTGGTGTGAAAATTTGATACTGATCATCACAGACAGCAGCAAAAATGGAGACCTCGGGGCCGACCAGACATTCCTCGACGAGTAACCGGCCTTCTCCAAACTTACGCTCGACTAACACCTCATTAAGAAACTCCTCAGCACTCGCTTCATCGGCACAAACAGCAACGCCCTTCCCTGCTGCGAGACCGTCGAATTTTAAAACTGTTGGATAAACTCCATCGATCGCAGCGCGTGCCTCATCGATATCCGCGCAGCCAGTGGCTCCACCGGTCGGGATGTCATGACGGAGCATAAACTCCTTGGCAAATTCTTTACTGGCTTCCAATTGAGCCGATTGCTTGTGCGGTCCCCAGCATGGGATACCTGCTTTTTCGCAGAGATTGGCAAGGCCTTCCTCTTTTACCAGGTAGCTTTCCTCTCCGGCGATGCAGAGATCGATGGTGTTGGAGCTCATCCAGACGATCAGACTGTGCAGTCCATCCACATCCACGCTTTTAGCCAGAGGCTCGATGGCATCGCTTCCGGGGAAGCAAAAGACCTCGGTCTCGACTGGGGATTCCTTCAGAGCGGTGATCAGAGCGTGTTCACGCCCCCCTTTTCCAACAACAAGAATTTTCATCGCGGGGAATGAAGCGAAGCCGAGCCGAGTAAGCAAGTGTTTCCCTCTTTGAACGGATAATTTTTTAACCACTAAAGATGCGAAAGTTGCTAGCACGACTCATTTATTGATTAATCAACTCAAGAATTTTTTGCAATTCCCGCATCTTTCGCGGTTCTGATTCCGCATAAAACAGTGATTTCGCGACTATATGGATTATTTTTACAGAATGTTTGAACATCAGCAGGACTTAGAGGTCTATTAATCTGAAGAAAGGCGAGACTTGTGTCGAACCTTTCTGACGAACAGAAAATGCAGTTGTCAGCTTTTTCGTGATGTTGTTAGCGTCACAAAAATCCTTACCCACTGGTAAATATATGTAGCCGACTGGTAAATATATGTAGCCGACTGGTAATACTGTATTGCCGCAAGGTAAACACTGAGGTCCCCCTCCAAAATGACCCCCAAACCTACAGGAAGTTGATTATTTGAGCCGCAGGAGTCATCCAACTCCTGCGGCTATTTCTTTGTCCCCTTTTCTCATTTGCGTTCTTTACCTTTTTGACCTGACGTAGAACATCAGAAATTCCTCGTAAGATCGGCCCAGTTGCCGACGTTTATTTGAACTTACTCATCAACTTCAGCTTTAACACAATGACCATAAAATCGTTACTAACCACCGCTACCCTCTCATTTGCTTCGTTTGCATTTGCAGCTTCAACACTCGCAGCCCCTCTCACCTACAAAGCAGCTAAGGCGAATGCCAAGGGCAAACACATCGTTCTGATCGGCAACGACCACGAATATCGCTCTGAGGAAACCATCCCTGCTCTCGCTCGCATCCTGAGTAAACACCACGGCTACGACTGCACAGTTCTCTTTGGAATTGAAAAAGACGGCACCATCGGAGCAGGAGTTAACAATATGCCCGGCACCGAAGCTCTGAAAAAGGCGGATGCCATGATCATTTCAGCCCGTTTCCTTGATCTTCCCGATGATCAAATGAAGCATATCGATGATTACCTCAACCGAGGTGGACCAGTTCTTGGCATGCGCACATCGACCCATGCTTTCAAAATTGATAAGAATTCCAAGAGTTCCTACAAAAAACACAACTTTAGATATGCAGGCGATGATTACAAAGGAGGCTTCGGTCACCAGATTCTTGGTCAATCATGGGTCGGCCACTACGGCAAAAACCACACTCAATCGACTCGGATGGATCTTATCGCCGACAAGAAAAGCCACCCCATTCTCCGTGGAGTAGAAAAAGTATGGGTGCAGGCAGGCGGATATAATGCCGTGCCACAGAAAGACTGGGAGATCCTCGCCATGGCTCAGCCACTGATGAGCATGAAGCCAGATGGCAAAGACGACCCTAAGAAGCCTGCAATGGCCGGTCACTGGACCCGACACTACACAGCGGCTGACGGCAAGAAGCACCGCGTTGTCACCTCCCTCTACGGAGCCTCCGAAGATTTTCTCGACGAAGGCTACCGCCGCATGATCGTCAACAGCGTCTACTGGATGATGGGTGCCGAAAAACAAATCCCTGCGAAATCCAAGGTCGATTTTGTTGGCCCATACAAACCCACTACTTTCAATTTTGCCAAGCACACCAAAGGCGTCAAACCATCCGACTACGCTGACCTCAACAGTCAAATCCCCGGAAAGGGCAAACCTCAAGCAGCCAAGCCAGCAGCCAAAAAGGACAAAAAAAAGAAGCGTAAAAAACCAGCAGCCCCTGCCGCTGCAGCAGTTAAGACGGTTGCGGTCCCCGCCGACTATAAAGACCCCGCGTTCGGTCTCAAAAAGGGCGATAGCATTGTCATCGTTGGAAACGGCCTAGCAGATCGCATGCAGCATGATGGATGGTTAGAAACCCTCATCCAAAGCGAACTCCCCAATCACCAACTCACCTTCCGGAACATGAGCCTCACCGGTGACCAAGCGGCATCGTTTCCACGCAGCCGTGGATTCATCCCACAGGAGCAATATCTGCAACTAGCTAAGGCCGATGTGATTTTCGCATTCTTCGGCTACAACGAATCCTTCAATGGCCCCGATAAAGCCAGCCAGTATGAAAAGCAACTCGCTGACTTGATTAAAAAATACCGTAGCACCCAACCTAATGGAAAAAGTTTCCCGCGCATTGTTCTCTTTAGCCCCATCGCTCACGAGAACCTGAACAACCCCAACCTCCCCAATGGCAACACCAACAACGCACGTCTTGCCGTTTACACGAAGGCCACTGAAAAAGCAGCTAAGGATAACGGCGTCGCATTCGTAAACCTGTATAACCCCAGCCTCGCTATTTACGGTAAATCATCAAACAAGCTCACCATCAACGGCATTCACCTCAGCACCGATGGTAACCGCCAGATTGCAGAGGTCATCGCCTCGGCCTTACTCAACAAAAACGTAAAATCCAGCCCATCCAACGAGCCCCTTCGTCAGGCTGTATTAGAAAAGAACTGGCACTGGCACAACCGCTACCGAGCTACCGACGGCAACGATGTATGGGGTGGACGTTCAAGCCTCTCCTTCACTAACGGACAAACCAACCGCACCGTCCTGATGCATGAGCTTACGATGCTTGATACCATGACAGCTAACCGCGATCCACTCGTCTGGGCTAAAGCTAATGGTAAAAACTACAAGGTCAACGACAGCAACGTCGCCAAGCCCATCCCCGTGATTTCTAACGTCGGAGGAGGAAGCAAAAGCTCCAACGCTCAGAAAGAAGGCTCAATCAAGTATATTAGTGGTCAGGAAGGTGTTGCCAAAATCAAACCCTCCAACGGTTTCGAAGTTAACCTCTATGCCGATGAAAAACGTTTTCCTGAATTGGTGAACCCTGTGCAAATGCAGGTCGATGGCAAAGGCCGACTCTGGGCAGCCGCATGGACCACTTACCCGAAATGGGAGCCTCTTAAGGAAATGAACGATCGCATCCTCATTCTCCCCGATGACAATAACGACGGTGTTGCTGATCGCTGCATCACCTTCGCTAAAGTCCACAACCCACTCGGTTTTGAGTTCTGGAACGGTGGCGTCATCGTCACCTCGATGCCTGACATCCTTTTCCTGAAGGACACCGATGGCGACGATATTGCCGACGTCCGAGTCGTCCTCGTTCAAGGCATCGGTTCATCCGATACCCACCACTCTGCTAACAACCTCATCCACGGACCCGACGGCGCCATCTACTGGCAGAGCGGAGTCTTCCTTGCCAACAACATGGAAACTCCCTGGGGCCCATCACTCAGAAGTGGATCGTCTGCGATGTATCGATTCGACCCCCGCACCTACACCATCACCCTGCACGCAGGAAACAGCCCTAACCCACACGGTATTAGTTTTGATCGCTGGGGTTATCATTACGCCACCGATGGAACCGGAGGCCGTGCCTATCAGGTCGTGCCCAAAGGCAACAGCTTCACCATGCAGAAGCTGCTCGATAAGACCGTCCGACCTGTGCCCGCCAACGAAATCATTTCCAGCACCCACTTCCCCGATGAAATGCAGGGCAACTTCATGATCTGCAACTCGATCGGATTCCTTGGACTGAAAAACTACAAGCTCGATCGCAATGGAGAAACTGGAAAAGTCTGGGGCAAGGAAGTTCCTGACATGTTAGTGTCTTCCGATAAAAACTTCCGCCCAACTGACGCTATTTTCGGTGAAGACGGAGCTCTTTATGTCGCCGACTGGAGTAACGTCATCATCGGTCACATGCAGCACAATGTGCGCGACCCCAACCGCGACCACCAGCATGGACGTATCTACCGAATTACAGCTAAAGGTCGCCCACTGCAAAAGCCAGTAAAGATCGCCGGAGCATCCATCGAGCAACTCCTTGAGAACCTCAAGCACCCGACCGATGGAGTCCGTCACCGCACTCGCATCGAGCTCAGCGCCCACAGCAGCCAGAAAGTAATCGAAGCTACCCAGAAGTGGATCAAGCAATTCGATGCCAACAAAAAGGAAGACGCCCATCACCTGCTCGAAGCCCTCTGGCTCCACCAGCAGCATAACATCCGCAATCAAGAGTTACTTACAGTCCTACTCAAGTCACCTGAGCTTCATGCTCGAAATGCTGCCAAAACCGTCAACCACCACTGGAACGTCATCGATCTGACCAAGAGCACCAAAGTTGCCAAGGGCGACAACCATGCCCAACCCAAGATCAAATCCGGTGTCACCTCCGACACAAAGGCTCTAACCGAAGTAAGAATCGGGACTCTGATTGAGAAAATCCAATATGACATCAAGGAATTCACTGTCAAATCGGGTAAAAAGCTGAAAATCACCTTCGTCAACCCTGACTTCATGCCTCACAACATCGTGTTTGTGAAACCTGGGACAGCTGATGCCGTGGCAGCCGATGCAGCCAAACTCGGTGCGGATGGCTTTAAGAAGCAATTTGTGCCCGACAACAAAAACATCATTATTGCTAGCAAACTAATCGACAACAAAGGTCAGCAAATACTCGAATTTACCGCTCCCAGTGAGCCAGGAAACTACCCATTTGTCTGCACATTCCCCGGTCATGACAAACTTATGCGAGGAATCATGAAGGTTACCAAATAAAACGAAACTTCTTCAATACCTTTATTTACAAAACCTTATATCATATAAACTCCCTTAAGATCGCTTAATCATCAAACTTTCGTGATTTTCATCTGAAAAACTTCGAACATTTGTTGAACACGGGAGTCTATAGCTAATGTGAGGCCGAGTATACCTCATTTTCATGTAAGGGTGAAATCATAGAAATTCATAGTTTCAAATAAGACCCCGGGGAGAATCCTGTCTCCCCGGGGTCGTTTTTTGTGCAGGCCCTCGGTTTTCTTTGACCACGAATCAGGCGAATTTTTCCAACAAGTGCGTTCACACAGAAGAGCACAACCAAAGCAAGATTCGTTTAATTCGCCTGATTCACCAGATTCACGTCTAAAACTTGTCATTCCCCCTGTAAATTCCAGCCTTTAGGGTTGCTACATGAGGATTCTCTCACTAAGTTCCCGCGCCTGTCCCCGTCTATGGGCAGGTAACATAATCTCATCGATAGACACTCAACATAACTAATACTTTCTGCAATGATTGAAAACATGCGCAAATACACCGGTCTGATGATCGTCGTGTTCGTCCTGCTTCTGGCTGGATTTCTCTTCACAATGGGCCCCACAGCCAATAGCGGCGGTGGTGGAGGTATGGGCAGTGGCCCTACCGTGCTTGAAGTCCACGGACGTGCGCTCGACCAGCAATCGTATCGCCGTATGGGTGAAAGCACACTCGAGCTCGCCTCTGAAGCCGGATTGCACACCTACGTCAACTTCCTGATGGTTCCCGATGCTCGCCAGCTCCAACAAGCAATGCAGTTGATGCGTTATGGTTACCCCAACTACTACCGCACCATGGGGCGTAACCTCACCAGCCAAGACTTTAATCGCTTCATCGCCAACCGAATCATCGTTCAGAAAACCATCGAGGAAATGGGTATCTACGCGAGTGATGAGGAGGTTACTGAAACAATCAAGACATCCCAGCGCTTTTCACCTGATGGCAAGTTCAATGAAGCCGACTACGCGACCTTCGTCGACAAGCGCCTTGGCAAGCTCGGCATGACTGAGAAAGACCTCCGTGAAATTGTGCGTGAAAACCTCTGCCTGAACGAGCTTATCCAAATCATCGGTGGCGGACTTCTCGCACCAAGAAATGCCGTGAGCGACCAACTTGAGGCACAAGCCCAGACGGTCACTCTCGCCCGTATCGTTTTCAATCGTGACGACTACGTTGAAAAGGAAAAGCCCACCGAGGAAGAAATTAAAGCCTACTGGGAAACTCACCAGGATGCTTACAAGACTGAAGAGCAACGCCGCATTAATTACATCCTCCTGACTCTCCCTGCTGAGCCTGAAGAAAAGAAAGCGGTTCCAACTCCACCGCTCGCAGCTGACGCCACCCCAGAGCAGCAAGTTGCTCACGCTGCCGCCGAAACAGCACGCCTCGAAGCCGAGGCTAAAGCTAAAGGAACTCAAGCAGAACTTCGCGCTAAGGCAGGTAAAAAACTGACTAAGCTCATCAATACGATCGGTGATGATATCTACAACAGCGAGGAAGATAAAAAACCTCTCGATTTCGACGTAGTCCTAACTAAACACGAACAGAAAGCTACTAAGAGCGCTCTCTTCACCCAGGCCGCTATGCCTAAGGAAATTGCCGAGCTTAATCTACGAGGTAACGTTAACCGTGGCAGATCACTCGCTCAGGCAATCTTTGAAGATTCCTTTGACAAAGACCCGTATGATAATGTTTCCGATGCCCTCCCCGTCGGCGAGCACGGCTGGATCATCTTCACCCTCGAAGAAGTCGTGGAGCCCGAGCTTCTCGACTACGCAGCTGCTCGTGACAAAGCACGCGCCCAACTCATCTCAGAGAATGGCACCAAGAAGGTCAAGGAAGCAGCTAAGGCTGCACGCGACTCAATCGTCGAACTCATGAAGACCGGCAAAGGTTTCGATGCCGCCGCCAAGGAAAAAGGCCTCGTGCCCGTGCAGGTAGGCCCATTCTCCATGGGAGGTGTGCCACCCAAGGACGAGCCAAGCCATCGTCAACTTCATCAGACAGCCAGTGGACTCAACCCCGGTGAGGTTTCTGAGCCCATCGACGAGAACGATCGTTCACTCTTTGTCTACGTCGACAAACGTGAGATCGAAGACACTGAGGAAAGTAAACGCCGTATTGATTTCGCCATCGAAAACAACAAGGGTGAACTCATGACCCTCACCTTCCTCAACTGGATCAACCACCAGTATGCTGGAGCCGAGGTCAAAGGCCTCTCCACCGAGCAACAATAGCAGAACCCACTGATCACTCCACACGGATCACTGATCACTCACGCCCATGTTCTATCTTACCACTGCCATTGATTACACCAATGGCGCGCCT
The DNA here is from genome assembly GCA_037620805.1 of Akkermansiaceae bacterium. Classification (GTDB taxonomy): domain Bacteria; phylum Verrucomicrobiota; class Verrucomicrobiia; order Verrucomicrobiales; family Akkermansiaceae; genus Oceaniferula. Next base: position 15,382 of record JASJLI010000129.1, on the reverse strand, counting down.
CACATAGGTCACGCCTATGAGAAAGTTCTCGCCGACGTCATCGCACGCTACCGTCGTTTCCGTGGAGACGAGGTTTACTATCTAACCGGTGTTGATCAACATGGGCAGAAAGTTCAGCAGACAGCTGAAAAAGATGGCGTCAACCCGGCCACCTACGTCAAACGTGTCACCAAAGGATTCACTAATGCCTGGGACAAACTCGGCCTCGAATTCGATGGCTGGGCAGAGACTACCAACCCAGAACACAAAACCTGCGTTCAGGGTATTCTCCAAAAACTCTACGACGAGGGCCAGATTTACAAAAAACGCTACACTGGCTTCTACTCCATCCGCCAAGAACAGTTCCTCACCGACAAAGAGCGCAACGAGAACGGCGAATTCGGAGAAGAATGGGGTGAAGTCGAAGAACGTGACGAGGAAAACTACTACTTCAAACTCAGCGAGCACGTTGCTTGGTTAAAGCAGTATGTAGAAACTCACGAAGACTTCGTCATTCCAAACTTCCGCCAAGCAGACGTCCTCAATGCCATCGAGCGTGCCGAGGGCACAGACCTCTGCATTTCACGACCCAAAGAGCGTCTTCGCTGGGGTATCGAACTCCCATTCGACAACGACTTTGTCACCTTTGTTTGGTTTGATGCGCTGATCAACTACATCTCCTTCGCAGGTTACAACAAAGCCGAAGGCAGCAACTTGCCAGATTTCGATAAACTCTGGCCTGCTCAGCTCCACATCATCGGTAAGGACATCCTCGTCCCCTCCCACTCTATCTACTGGACCTGTATGATGCACGCCATCGGCTTTACTGATGAGCAAATCCCTTCACTGTTAGTTCACGGTTGGTGGAACATCAAAAATAAAACTGACGATGGCAACTCTGCCGGATCGGAAAAAATGTCCAAGTCGCTCGGCAACGTGGTTGATCCCGTTTCCCTCGTGGAAGCTTTCGGTCAGGACGCCGTGCGTTATTACTTGGTGCGCGATATCCATACCGGACGCGATTCTGATTACGATATGGAGCGTCTAGTCATGCTCTTTAATACCGAGTTGGCTAACAATCTCGGCAACCTCTGCAATCGTGCGCTTAATATGACCAAGCGCTACAGCGGCGGTGTCACCGTAGCATCTGACTACGATGACGAAACAAGCCAACTGCTACGTGCATCTCTCGACACTTGCCTGGAGAAATACCGCGCCAGCATGGACAAGTATGAGATTTCTCACGCTCTTGAGGCCGTGATCGAATTCATCTCAGGCACCAACGTCTACGCCGAGCAGCACAAACCTTGGGAAATTGCAAAGGATGAAACCAAGGAGGAAGAGCTCAACGCGGTGCTTACCCACATGGTAGAGGCCGTTGCTCTTGCCAGCGTGCTCCTCAAGCCTATCATTCCATCAGCTTGTGAACGCATTCAGACTCAACTCAAGGCAGAACACCTCGGTGACATCTCCTTAGACGATCTCAAATGGGGCATCCTCCCCATCGGCCAAGAAGTCGCCAAGCCGAAACCCGTGTTCCCACGGATTCAGCTGGAGGAGTAGTTACGTGAAGAAGGGAGTATGTAAAGACGACATCTCGCACGACTTACTAACTTCTTCGCCTACTTACCTACTGACTTAAACAGAGTGCCTCACAGCGAGAGCTGCCTCAAGCTCGACCACCACCATTTCTGCCGTAACGGCACTCTGGCATCGGTGATCTAAGGGACATTTTTCAAGATAACACGGACTACAAGCAACGTGTTCACGAAGAACTCGACTCTGCTTTCCTAACGGTCGTTTCCAATCTGGTTCGTTAGGTCCAAAAATAACGACTGCCGGCAGACCTACATGGGCTGCAAGATGAGCCATTTCACCGTCGCAGGCCAACAATACACTGCTGTATGGGAGAGATTGAATCGTTTTCGCCCTATCCCAATCTTTGGGAAAATCCTTAGCCCTGTCACCTAACATACCCCCGAGCTCGGCACAGACGTCATTTTTACTTTTGGGTGAACTCCCGCCAACGATTGCCCATTCGATATCAGGATAACGCCCATCCATGATATCGACGACCTCCTTATACTTTTCAATGGGCCACTGGTAGGCAGCCCCATACTCGGAAGCAGGAGCAAGAGCAATCAACAACCTCTCTGGAGCAGGAGCCAAGGGTGGCGTTTGAAAATTAGCGCGGACAAATGCATCTCCTCCAAGCTTAGAGACAAAGTTCAGATAGTGCCGAACCCGATGTTCAATCGGCCCTGGTGACAAAACCACCTCCACTTTGTCCGTGAGGAATTTCTCCAACCCTGCAGCAGGATAGCCAAGGCGTTGTAAAACATCAGCACGGGCAAACGCCTTCGCCGCCTCCCCCGCTTCCCATGAGATGGAGGATTCAAATTTTACATCCTTCGAGGCCAAAATCCGGGCAATATGCTTGGCCGATGCCTTGGTAGGATAGGTGATCACATCATTGAGCTCAGGCATCGTATTCCATAGAGATTCCTGAGACTCAGGACATAGAATCGCCATTGTCGACTGCGGTCCAACCCCCCTCAACGCCCGCACGGCTGGTGCCGAGAAACAGGCCTCCGTATAATTCGTCGGCGCGGCCACACACAAATACCCACCCTTGAGATGTAAAGGTGGTTTTTCGGGACAAGGAACGGCATCCGGAAGCTTCGACATGCCGCAGGCTAACCAATAGAATCCTATGATGTCAATGTCGCCGCTTCTTCTATTGAGTGTGGACTTGTAGTCCACGACTGCCTAACGCTGATTAAACCATGTTCACTACGCATGATGCGCTGTAGGAAGCCGCGGACTACAAGTCCACACTCCATACCGAATCGCGAAAATTTCTTGAATCAGAATTTACCGCTTTCATTCATGCCAAATCATCGTAATTTCACCGCATGTTAAAGCCGTCGATTCGATTAACAGTCGCCTCACTCGTGGTGCTGACTTCCCTGCCCGCCTTGCTCCCCTGCATGGCGCAGCTAAACCCTCCAGCCAATCCCTTGGCTCCACTCCCTCCTGCTCCGGCCGCCCCTCAAGTCCAAAGTATCTACGGATCGATCGTCCGTATTGAGGCAGCCACTCAGGTCCCCGACTACCGAGAGCCATGGAAAGCGGGTCGATTCAGCGGCGGCATTGGCACCGGATTCCTTATCAGCCCCAATCGTTTCCTCACCAACGCCCACGTGGTTTCCAACGCGCGCCGACTGCTCATCACCATGCACGGGTCTCCACGCAAGCACCCTGCCAAGATTGTGCACATCGCCCACGATTGTGATTTGGCCTTACTCGAAGTTGAGGACTTTACCCCCTTCCAAACTCTTCAACATCTGCAAATTGGTAATGTTCCTAAATTAGAAAGCCAAGTGCGCGTCATCGGCTATCCAGTAGGAGGAAATCGGATCTCCGTGACCCGTGGTGTCGTTTCCCGAATCGACTTTAGTTCCTACAGCCACTCTCGATCTGACCAGCACCTCGTGGTACAGATTGATGCCGCCATCAACCCAGGAAACTCCGGCGGCCCCGTGCTTCAGGACGGTAAGGTCGTGGGTGTCGCGTTCCAAGGACTCCGCTCAGCCGACAACACAGGTTACATGATCCCCACCCCTGTGGTTAGACGATTCCTTAAAGACATCCAAGACGGCACCTATGATAAGTACGTGGATATTGGCATTACCACCTTCCCCATGTTTAACCCGGCGATGCGGAGAAAATTCGGCCTTAGCCAGACAGCTTCTGGCGTGCTAGTAGCATCCGTCACACCTGATGGGCCGTGTGATGGAGTCCTCAAAAACAACGACATCCTCACCGCCATCAATGGTAATACTGTAGATGCCGCAGGAAACACCCTCATCGACGGTGAAAAGGTGAATATGAACGAAATTGTCGAGCGCAAGTTCTCCGGCGATATGCTCAAACTGAGTATCATTCGCGATGGCAAGGCGATGGTCGTGAACTGCACTCTCAAACCTTTCCCGCCCAGCCAGATGTATTCCGTCCAATACGGAGTCAAACCTCGCTACACGACCTTTGCCGGGCTTGTTCTCCAACCCCTCGACCGAAACCTCTACGCAGCGCATAGCTTTACCAATACTCGTGTGCGACGACTCTTTGCCCACTATATAGATGAGGGTATTTTCAAAGAGCGTCAAGATATCGTCATCCTCACCCGCGTGCTCGCTGACCCAGTCAATACCCATGTCAGTGGACACGTAGGAACTGCTATCGAATCCATTAATGGAAAGAAAGTCACCTCACTGAAACAAGCCCACGATCTACTCCATCCCAAAGAGGCCCCCGAGTTCTTCATCATCAAATGCGAAGGCCTTGAACGCCCTATTATTGTCCCCGGAAACAAGGCCGCCGAAGCCAGTAAACGTACTGAGACCAACTACGGTATCAGTGCCCCTTCCCAACTTTCCAAGTAAGTGATCATCACTACCCATACATTTTCCCTATGAAATTTTTAACAACTCTCGCGATCATTTTTCCACTCGCATTTTCAAGTTGCTGCGAAAACAAAAAGCCCGCAGCAGCCGACGATACACAAGATGATGAATCCGTCTCATTTAAGTCGAAAGATACTACAGCTCAGTCATTTGTCCGTATCAACGCCACCATCCAAAAATGGAGTGCGTCTCAACCCTGGGACAAATCAGCTCCAGCAAAACGCCGTGCCCTCGGAGTATTAATTAGCGACACCCGAGTGCTCACCACAGCTGAGATGGCGACTAATATAACTTATATCGAGTTAGAAAATGCCGACAGCACCCGCAGGCTTCCAGCCAAAGTAGTAGCGATCGACTACGAAGCCAACCTCGCCCTACTCGAACCCGACAACGGTGACACTGAGGACTTTTTCAAGGAGCTCAAACCCATTGAACTCGGCACATCAGCCAAAATTGGTGATAAAATCGACGTCTGGCAACTTGAGGACAATGGCATGCCTCTCATCACTGAGGGCACGATCCAAAGTGTGGACATTGTTTCCAGCTTTGCCGACGGCCACTACTTCCTCACCTATGAAGCCAAGGGATCCATGCAGAGTGCCACCAGCAGCTTCACTCTACCAGTCATTCGAAATGGAAAATTATTAGGATTACTCAGCAGTTATAATTCGAAGGATCAGATCATCGATGTGATGGCTCCGGAAATCATCGCGGCGTTCCTCGCTGACACAGCCGATGACAAATATGTCGGATTCCCTTCGATAGGTATTGGCATCAGCAGCACGGTTGACCCCAACTTCCGCACATGGTTGAAACTATCCGATGATGTCGGAGGGCTCTACGTCACCCGTATCCGCAAAGATAGTGCTGCAGAAAAAGCAGGTATCGAAAAAGGCGATGTCGTGATTGAAATCAACGGCCGTGACATTGGTCGTCGCGGCTACTACTCGGACGATAATTATGGTCGACTCTACTGGAGCCACCTCATTCGTGGCAGCCAAAAAGTAGGAGACAAGGTCAACCTAACTCTCCTACGTGAGGGTGAGGAGAAAAAGATCATAGCCACCTTGGAGCGACCCGGCAAGCGACTGATTGCCTCATACACCTACGATCAAGCCCCCCGCTACCTCGTCAAAGGAGGATTCATTTTCCAAGAGCTAACAGGAACCTACCTCCAGGCCTTTGGCACCGACTGGAAAACAAAAGCTCCTCTAAACCTGCTCGACGTCCTCGCATCCCCCGAAGACTACGAGGAAGGGCGAAACAAGCTCGTCTTTCTCAGTGCCACCATACCTACCCCTGCCACCACGGGTTATGAAAGCATGCGCAATAACATCATCAACAAAGTAAACGGCGAAACCATTGCTGACATCTCTTCATTGATCAAAGCCTTCCAAAAACCAGGATCCGATGGACTACACACCATTGAGTTTTCCCACGGCCCACCGAAGACAATCTACCTCGACGTCGCCGCCTCAGATACGGTAGATGCGCAACTGCTCAAACGCGGCATCCCTGCGCTTTCCAGAGAATAGTTGTAGCCAAAGCCTTGCTACGCGGGTTTATACCTCCACCATCTCTTTGAGGGCGGTGGAGAGTAGATAACAGCTGATGTTTTCCTCCTCCACGCCTGTGATCTTACTCATGGCAACTCTGTAAGTCTGGAGTTGGCCAGTGTATTCTTCACTGAGCTCATTCGAAGATTTATCGCTATCAGTTTTAAAATCGATGATCGTGACGTGACTTGGCTTACCGTCTTCCATGGTGATCACGGCGCGATCGATAATTCCACTGAGCCATGAACCATCGTGGCGGGTTTCAAAAGGCTGCTCACGAAGGAGTTGAAACTCACCTGATGGACGTGTGAAGTGGGCGCTAATATTCGGTAGCTGTAGACATTCCTGCACAATACGTGAAGCGGGTTGATCGTCAAATTCAGGAAGTTCATCCAGCCATGTGATTTCCTCGAAACAGGCATGCACGTAGTTTCCAAAACGCATTCCCTTGCCATGTTGAAGTAGCCCACCCGCCTTCTTCTCTTTAGCACCACTAGCAATCTTCCTACCCATTCGAGCAGTCGCAGGCTGAAGTGGATTTTCTAGCTCTTCCCTGACATCTGACACCTGCTTCCTGTCTCCTGCCACCAGCCATTCACCAGATTCATAAAGCACATTGTATTTCTCCCCTGAAATTTCTATTTCTCCTTCTCCATCGCTGGAGGTCGCCTCTCGAATCCAATCATCATACTTCTTTTTGGGCGTCCACTTTTCGTTAACGGGATCAACAACACAGTAGGTGGCGTGTTTAGCGCGAGTGAGAGCCACGTAGAGATTACAGAACCGCTCGTAACATTGATCAGCTTCCCAGGCTGACATCATCTCTCGTAAACTTGGATCCGCCTCACAAATATCTTTGGATGGCTTTTTGATAACATACTCGGTGGCGCCGAGATGACCTTTTTTCTCCAAAGCATCCAGTCTTCCGGCGTCGGCGAATTCCTTATAACTTCCGAGTTCAGGAAGAATGACCATATCGAAACCAAGCCCCTTGCACTTGTGCACGGTCATCACCTGAATTACGCCCTCTCGTGTTGTTTCCCGCAATGAGCGAGATTCTAACATTGTCACCCACTCATCGAGGCTACCACCTCGAACTGAGAAGTCGTTAGCCGCGGCAAGGATTTCATCAAGTCGGGATTGGCCGTAATCGGAAATCTCCACGGCTTCTTTTAAACTGGCAACAAGCCGCCCCACTAAAGATTCCACACCACACCGAGCTACCTCCTCGGTAAGCCAGCGCCACTGTTCCTGAGGTTCTTCTTTTTCGCTGAGTTTGGTGACAACCTCACCAAGAGGAGACATCGATACGTGAATACGCCCGAAATCATGGTCGGGATTTCTCAGCCAGCGGAACAAATCAAGCATCACTGCCCCTTCAGGCCCATCGGCGACCACTGTTTCCGATTCCGAAGCTACAGGAAGCCCCGGTAACTCGCTGCGTAGGTATTCGACAATATCGGTGACGTGGGCATTTTTGCTAACAAGAATAGCACAAGTCATTCCTTGTCCGAGAGGGTCAACCTGCTCGATGAGTGAGCTCATACAGGCATAACGCGCAGCGGTTTTTTCATCGCTGCTGGATTCTTTGGGATCGAGCCCGGTTTCCAATACCAACGTATGCCCGGGCTTATCCTGATCTGGCTCATGTTTATGGTAAACCCAGCGGTCGAGTGCGGAGGCTGGAAAAATTTCGCGCCATTTGTCATCCGAGAGATCACAAACAGTATTCACTAAATCGAGCACCTTCTGCGATGATCGGAACGAGCGGTCCATGTCCCATTCGGCAAGGCGATCACCGTAGTGTTCCTTGAGATCATCGAACAACCTGGGTTCGCCACCGCGCCAGCCGTAGATGCTTTGTTTGCTATCACCCACTACAAAGACCGACCGCTGACCTTCGGAGTCCTGCATGATTTCATCGACAAGGTTCGACACCGCCTGCCACTGAGGCTGGCTGGTATCCTGAAATTCATCTAACAACCAATGATCGTAGCGTGCGTCGAGTCGGTAGTCGATTAGCTCCCGAGATCCATCTTCCCAGATTTTCATCGCTCCCTCGCCGGCAAGTAGAAGGGTAAGATCAGAGAAGCAGAGTTTTCCTCTGCTACGAACATGCTGGTGGTAGCGCGCCTCGTAGGCGGAAATGACGGAGTAGAGACCCTGAGTGCGTTTCATCCGGATCTCAATTTCCGATTTGATATAGGCACCGATGAGCTGGCTCATTACAGCACCTAGTTCGGGTGAAATTTCGTATTTATTTTTTTCCTCCACCAAACCACCTGAGGCGTATTGATCCCAAAGCGGAATAGCCCTAGCCATCTGGGCGTTGGCCTTCACAGGAGTTCCCGGCACATAGTCTTCCAGTAGGTCACAGACTTTATGCCAACCTTTCATATACGTTACATAGGGGCTATACGGCTCACCTAGCTTCCCGCGGAGTTCTTGTGCAAGTTTCCGTACATTGCCATCGGTGTATGGGCAACCATCTTTCCAGAGGAGATCAGCCCCACCCCACCGATCTGCTTCAGGGGTAGTGAGCCAGCGGTTCTGATGTTTTTTGACAAAGTCTTCGAGTGTTTGGCAGAGACGATTTTCTTCCTCACCCCAGGTGGCTTGTTTAAACGACTGAAGAAACGCCTCCCGCTCAGTCTTACGAGTGAGCTGGTTGGAAAAAATCGTCGTCATCACACTCAATCGTTCGGCAGAGATGGAGGAGTCTTCCATCAGATCGAACCCGCTGAGACCAAGTTCGAGAGAAAAGTTACGCACGATACGCACGAAGTAACTGTCGAGGGTGGAGAGCGCTAGACGATCCAGTGCGTTGATGAGTTCTTCAAGTTTTACCTGAAAAAACTGGGCACCCATGGTTGGTAAACCATTCTGAGAGCTATCGGGTGACCCCTTCACGAGAGGTGGTATGGTATCGGTGCCGTGGATTATTTTGCCCAACTCATCAGCCAGATCGGCAGCTCCTTTATCGGTAGCCGCCCCCTCGGCGAGTCGGGTCATGATTCGGCCTGTAAACTCGCCTGCCGCCTTGCGGGTAAACGTCAGGGCGATGATTTTCTCTGGTGCCACCCCGAGAACCATCAACGCGAGAAATCGATTGGCGAGTTGCCAAGTTTTGCCGCTGCCTGCGGAGGCGCGGATCATGGTGCTCTGAATGGTGCCTAGCATGTGTGGATGATTGAACCGTGTGAGTTGCAATGTTTCAAGTTTTCAGTTTCCTACGAGGTCGATTCTGACTAGAAAGAACCATGTTTGCGGCTTTTGAACTATATGGAGTAGCTCACGGCGGTGTGTTGATCTCACTCGCGGCCATGGCTGTGCTTATTATTCGTCGATGCCGAGAAGACGCGCACTCGGCCCGTGCGAGATCGGGTATCACACTGCTGGCCTTCTGTTGTTTTGCCGCCTACCCTCTCAACCAAGCCGCCTGGGAGTTTGTGGGTGGAACCGCTTCATTGACGGCCGTCGTTCCTTTTCACCTATGTGATCTTGCCGCATTTTTTTGTGGATTCGCCCTTATCACACGGCGAGACCTACTGTGTGAACTTTCCTATTTTTGGGGACTGGCTGGCACGCTTCAAGGCTTACTCACCCCTAATTTAGGCTACGACTTCCCCCACCCAGTATTTCTGGCCTTTTTTATGCAGCACGGGGTGATTGTGATCACGGCACTGCTGCTTCCATTAGGACTGGGCTGGAGACCACGCAAGGGCGCTTGGTTGAGAGCCTTTGGCTGGGTCATCGTGTATGCAGTCGCAGCCGCCCTTGTTAATCTGGTTCTGGGCACTAATTTTGGTTTCCTGATGCGTAAACCGACGGAGGCCAGTTTACTGGATATCATGCCAGCATGGCCGGGCTATGTGTTCTGCCTCGTGGGACTCGCTGGAGTATTTTTCTACCTGCTCGGACTTCCATTTAAGCGAAGCCAACAAAAATAGGACGTGCCTTTCCCACGATTTTAGACTTAGTTCTCGTATGCCCGCTGGGCACCAACCGCCATGAGTGATTCCACACCCCAATCTTCCCCAAAAGCCCCCAAAAAAAGAAAGCGCGTTAACGTCCGTCGTCCCGATGTGATGGAAATGGTGCAGGCTGAAGTGGAAAACCACTACCGATCATCTATTGTTGAAAAGCTTCGCTCGCATGGAGGAGAACTAACCATTGGAAATACCACCATCCGATTGGCAAAGCAGTTTGGATTCTGCTATGGTGTTGAGCGAGCAATCGACCTCGCCTACGCCACGCGGAAAGTCTTTTCAGATCAACGTATCTTTCTGATTGGAGAAATCATTCACAACCCCGAGGTAAACACACAACTTCGAGATATGGGTATTGTTTCCCTGCCATGGAAAGAACTTAGCAAGGAATACGAGGACCTGACTAATCAGGACGTGGTGATCGTGCCAGCATTCGGTGCGCCCATGACCTTTATGGACAAACTGGGTGAAGTCGGCTGTCATGTGGTTGATACTACCTGCGGCGATGTGATGACAGTCTGGCGTCGAGTGCGCGACTATGCCAAAAACGACATCACCTCTATTATTCATGGCAAGGCGGGCCACGAGGAAACACGTGCCACAGCGTCCAGAGCATTGGGTACGAAAAAAAACGGTCACTACTTGATTATTCTAACCCTCGCTGATGCTGCCTACGTGTGCGACTTCATCCGTGGTAATGGCGACAAAGCTAGCTTCATGGAAAGATTTGGCGATGCATGTTCGAAGGGCTTTGACCCAGCACTCCATCTGATACGTGTTGGGGTGGCCAACCAGACCACCATGCTGCAAAGCGAAACAGAAAACCTACAGGAAAAAATCCGCGAAGCTATTGTCGATCGTGATGGGGACGAAAACAACTATCACGTCTTTGACACGATCTGCGGGGCAACTCAGGAGCGCCAAGACGCACTCTTCTCCATGCTCGATACTACAGAAAAAAAGCCCATGGACATTTTGTTAGTCGTCGGTGGCTACAACAGTTCAAACACGACACATCTTGCTGAAATAGGCCAAGAGAACTTACCCACATTTTTCATTCGCAACGCAAAATGCATCGAATCGTTAGAAAGCATCATGCACTACGATCTTGAACACAAGGAAGAGATCAAAAGTGATTACCCAGGCCTTATCCTCAAAAACCAGCCAGCGGTCATCGGCGTAACAGCAGGAGCCTCTTGCCCTAATAATCTTATTGAATCGACGATTATCAGAGCGATGGAACTCTGCGGCATCAGTAAAGATCAATTAGAAGCGGTTAAGTAGACGGATTACTGTTTTTTAGGGCTAACCAGATCGATATGCTTTTGCACTCGGGCTGCATCTTCATTTTTTCCGAGTAATTCAAGGCAGCGCTTGATTCCAATCAAAGATGCCATGTTGTTAGGGTATCGTTGCAAGCCTTCCTGGTATGCCTCGTATGCCTTATCATTCTGACCAGTCTTGAGGTAATATTCGGCAAGTCGATTCTCCATAGGAGTCAAGACTAAGGGAGAATGCATAAGCGAGGGAACTCCTTGTTTATCACGGGCTGATCGAAACCAGTTAGATGCCGTCATCTGCATATCCTTCGCTCCATTGAGGGCGATCAAACCAGCCAGCTCCATGTCGTAAATGGCCAAACTGCTACCTGCATTATAGTAGTGAGAATAATCAGATGCCCTCATCGCCCCTTCAGCGACTTTCGCCATGGCTACCAATCGTTCTCGGAAAGTCTTATCACGCAGGGACTTGGCCGCAGCAATCGCCTTATCTTCGATTGCTTTACGGCTGCCGATATATGCACTCAAAGTCTCGATATAAACACCCGCAAGTGTCGGAAACTTGGGGTGTCCAACGTAGGGCTGCAGCGATTCCTTAGAGGGAAACGATTTCAAAGCGCGATTCAGATCCCCATCCGCTCCACGAGCAATGTATAGTCGCGCCGCCAAGTTATTTGCACGCCAAATAATCATTTGATTTCCGGGAGAGCTAGGACGTTCAGGATCCATTTTCAGAGAAGTAAGCTCCGTGGCCACCTTCATCGCACCGAGAAAATCACCGCGCTGGTAGAGTGTGTTTGCCAAATAACATTTAGCCCTAACAAAACCTTCACAATCGTTCACTCCGACGCCTTCCCGCTTCATCCACTCTTCGTAGAGATTTGCGGCTTTGGTAAATGCGCGTTCAGCGAGAAGATAGTTCCCAGCCCGCCATTCAAAGTGTCCCAGTGCATGTTGCCATGATGGAATACGAGGACACTGTTTGGTGAGATGCCTAGCGTAAGGAAGAATCTCCATTTTGATATCCATCGAATGACTGGGAACCTCTGCGTTTAGAGCGAGCCAAAAACCGAGAACTAAGGGGTTATCCGCATGATTTTTAAGTATCTCACGGGTTTTTTTAATCGCAAACTTTTGCTCCAGTGAGGGTGATCCCAGTATATCATATCCACCGCGGGTTAAAAACACGGATAACAATCGGGCTTGAATAGTCTTAGGGTACTCTTCGGCAATTTTATAAAAAAGCGCTCCAGCCGAACGTGGACTGGTAGAAATGAGAGTTACCGTCGCCATACAAAACTTTTTTTCCATTGCTGGAAATCGCTCAGCTTTCCCCGCTTTTATGGCTTCGTCATCGGTTTCAAGTAAATCCAATATCCTCGTGACAGCAGCTCTACGGTAACCAGCATATTCAGTGTATGGCTGGGCCAATGCTAGGGCCACACCGCAGTATGCCATCAAACAATCAGGATCTTCAACAAGCGCTGCTGAAAAATGGCGGTAAGCCTCGAAGTCCCACTGAGCATGTACCAGAGCAAACCCCTGCTTCACATGATCACGAGCTACTTTCGAGGGTGAGGAAATGTTCATCTTAATACCCACGATACCAGGGCGCATCTGAGGAACGGCCATTTTTGCCACACGAGGATTGACCACCTGATCAATACTAAAGGGTATCTTTGCAACTGGTTTCTTAGTCGGAGCAACCTGACGCTCCCCCTGTCCATAAGACATTGAACTGAGGAATAATAGAAGAATCAAAGGGTATCTCCAAAACGTGGTGAGCTTCATATCGGGACTATTCATTATATTAATAGACCCTGCCAGTTGAAAAACGTTGAAAATCTAATGTAATTTCTCCTCGAAGAATTTTCCAACACGTCACAATCGCGCATTGAAAGATTCTGTAAATCTGCCAGATTAATCCCCATCTATGTCCAACAGCTTCGGTCAACTTTTTCGTATTTCCACCTGGGGTGAATCTCACGGTGGTGGTGTCGGCGTCGTCATCGACGGCTGCCCCCCCTGCATTCCCCTGTCAGAAGAGGAGATCCAGCACGACCTCGATCGTCGCCGTCCTGGCCAAAGTGAGATCGTCACTCCACGTCAGGAAAGTGATACCTGCGAAATCCTCTCTGGAGTTTTCGAAGGACAGACATTGGGAACACCCATTGCTATTCTAGTAAGAAACAAGGACCAACGCCCCTCATCCTACACCGAGATGAAGGACAAATACCGTCCATCTCATGCCGATTACACCTACGATGCTAAGTATGGCACCCGGGCATGGCATGGTGGCGGACGTGCCTCTGCCCGCGAAACGATCGGTCGAGTAGCCGCAGCCGCGGTGGCCAAAAAAGTCCTCGCAAAACTCTACCCAGGCATCGAAATCCTCGCCTGGGTTCAATCGATCAAAGACCTTGAGGCATCCGTCGACGCCGACACCGTTACCTCTGAAACCATCGAATCCAACATCGTCCGCACCGGAGACCCCGATGCCGTTGACCCCATGATCACTCTGATCAAGGAAATCCGCAATGCTGGGAATTCCGTGGGTGGCGTGGTCGAATGTGTGGTGCGTCATGCACCAGTCGGGCTTGGCAACCCTGTGTTTGGCAAGTTAGAAGCGACCCTCGCCCAGGCCATGATGAGCCTGCCCGCCACCAAGGGCTTTGAAATTGGCTCAGGCTTCGGCGGCACCCAACTTACTGGAGCTGAGCATAATGATCCGTTTTATATGGATGGAGATTCTGTTCGAACTTCAAGCAACCGCTCGGGTGGTGTGCAAGGAGGTATTTCCAATGGTGAAAACATCAGCTTCCGCACAGCCTTCAAGCCGACAGCTACCATTATGACCGAGCAAAAAACGGTTACCACAGGCCATGAGGATGCTGAGCTCAAGGGTCGTGGTCGTCACGATGCCTGTGTCTTACCTCGTGCAGTGCCCATTGTTGAAGCCATGACGGCTCTCGTGCTTTGTGATCACGCCCTGCTACATGCCGCACAGTGTAGCATCAAGTAGCAGTCCCTTATTCACTACTCATCCTGATGAACTTCCAAGACCTTGGCGCCACTGGAATCATCACAATCGTTGTTCTCGCCTTTGCCATCATTGGCTTTCTCAAGGGATTAATACGAACCGTTCTAGCCATGGTTTGCCTTGGTATTGCCGGATACACCGCACTTTGGGGCAATGAACACGCCAGCGACTTCACCGGACCATGGATCAACAATCCAGGACCCTGGCTCCCCAAGATCATCGCAATCATCACAGGACTGGCTGTCTTTTTCATTTGCAGATACATTCTCAATTTCCTCGTCGATCCTTTTAATCGATCAACAACAGGTAAGCGTATCGGTTTTGGCCTACCCGCTGCGGCGCTCAGCCTTTGTGCGGGATTGGCGATCCTTTGGCTATCGCTCACAGGTATTAGATACGGCGGGTCTCTTGCTGAGCTGCGATACACCCAGCACCAAGTCCTGAAAGACAAAGCTGAATCAGGGGGAGCCAGTGCCTATGCCGCACCACTCCTACTCAAGGCCAAGTACTCACTCGATGCCAGCTCCGTTGGAAAATGGCACCAACACACAGATCCATTTTACAAACCCGGTAGAGTCACTCTCTGCAAGATTCTGGTCATTTATCATAACTCACCATTACGCAGTCAATTACTTGAAAACCCGGCTTTAAATTCACTGCTTAATGACCCCTCATTTCTTAAGTTGGCTTATCTGGACGACATTACAAAACAGGCTTCTTCAGGAAATCCCCGCGCGCTTTTCTCAGCCGATCCAGTCTCCGATACCTTGTCCAAGCCAGAATTCATGGAACTACTACAAAAAGTCGATCCCACTGAACTCTCAGCCATGACCACTCCCTAGCCGGGAAACCTCCGCCATAATCCGCGCAGCGATCAACAGGATACGCGAGGCGGCTTTGTTTTTTCTTGGGTGGAGGAACTTGCAAACAGTCCTCGCGACGCACCTTGCGCACCCGCTCGCTGCTAACACGTAGTCCACGGTTCCTCACCAGCCTCCCCACCTTGTCCGAACCAAGTTCGGGGTGTTCTATGCTCAGGTCAACGATGGCGTTATCGATTATCTCCTTCTTA
>JASJLI010000128.1:0-44680 GCA_037620805.1 Akkermansiaceae bacterium | reverse complement strand
CCCAACACAGGTCCGACACAGTGCGTTGCATAATGCATCGGAGGCAGTCCAGGCCAGTAATTCGGCCAGCCGTCCATGTCCTGCTGGTGGCTTCCTTGAATAAATTGCAAACGACCCAGCTCACCTTTCTCGTAGAGGTCTTTGATGAATAGAAACTCACGGCTGTAGATCACTGTTTCCATCATCATGTATTTTAATCCGGTTTCTTTCACGAGCCGGCAAATCTCTTCGCACTCTTCAATACTAGTCGCCATAGGCACCGTGCAGGCGACATGTTTTCCAGCTTTCAATGCCTGAATCGATTGCTGACCGTGCATGGGAATCGGGGTGTTGATATGCACCGCATCGATATCAGGATCAGCTAACAAATCTTCGAAGCTCGTGTAACGTTTCTCGACACCATACTCGTCCCCCACCTCGTTTAACTTCTCTTCATTGCGCTGGCAAATTGCCTCCATCACGGCATTGGGATGGCGCTGATAGATCGGGATAAATTCTGATCCAAAACCTAAGCCGACAATGGCTACTCTGACTGACGTATTATTCATATGTGATATGCAAGCTAGATGGATTCTCCATGAATTTCTTGGTCGATACGGACTTTATTTATGATACATCGGTCAGAACAACTCGTATAGATATTGAAACAGCATGAGAAAGAACCTTAAAGATCAGCAACAATGGCTCGAAGACATAGCAGCTGGAGCATCATTCGAGCAGCTATTCGACCATATCCCCGGTATCTCGTTTTTTGCAAAAAATGCACAGGGAGTTCTCATGCGTGGGAACCAAAATTACCTCGCCCGGTTTAACCTTCCATCAGAAGCTGACCTCATTGGCTTGACCGATTATGACATCATGCCTGCCGTCCTAGCTGATCACTTTAAAAAAGATGATGAGGAAGTCATGCGCACCAAGGAACCTAAGTTGCATATCATCGAACTCTTTTTTAACCGTCAGGGATTACCCGACTGGTATATCACCAACAAACTACCGGTGTTCTCGCGCAAAGCAAAAGTCATTGGAGTCATGGGCATCATTCGTAGCCACGCTGGAACCCACGATCACAACCAAAGCTACTCACGCATCGCTCCTGCCGTGGAATACCTGCGTGAACACTTCCGAGATAAAATCAGCATTGAAAACCTCGCCAAAGTTGCAGGGCTTTCATCTAGGCAATTTGGGCGATGTTTCGCTGAGGCATATGGAATTTCGCCTCAAACTTTTCTAATCAAAATGCGCGTTCAGGCTGCTTGTGAATTATTACGTAACAGTAATGACGAGCTAGCAGACATCGCCATGAGTCTTGGCTTCTACGATCAAAGCTCATTCACGTTACAATTCCGTCAACACATGGGTCAGACACCTCGTCGATATAGAGCTCAAGCACTAGCAGGCTAGCAAAGGAAAGGCCCAGATAACACGATAATGCCAGGCATGTTTTTCTATTTTTGCGAGTGAGAGCTTCACCATCAAAGATTTATCTTGTTGGCGCGTCTGAGCAGCCCTTAATCACAGGGCGATCATATGAATATGTGTTCGCGCATCTGCGTATTTCATCAATCCGTAAATAGTCCCCTATGGTTCCGCACGATGTCAGCAATGAGCCATCAACCAACACAAAACCCCACGCCCCGCTGAAGGCCATACCCGTGCTGGCCTTCGCTAAGTAGCTCATCGAATCGCGCCATATACCCTCTCATTGGTATGATTGGTATGCGTCCAATTATTCCCCCCTTGACTCTTGTCCACTAACTGGACAGGATAATCAAACAATGTCTGAACAGCACTTCCTAAGTATTGCCGAGCAAGTGGCAGCGCACCTGCGTGAGGAGATCATCTCGGGTCATTGGACTGGGGTGATGCCGGGCAAAAATCATCTGGCAGAGAAGCTGGGGATCAACAAAAAGACGGTCGTGGTCGCGCTGAATCAACTTGAGCAAGAAGGACTGCTGGAGGGACAGGGCTCGGGCCGGAGCCGCAAGATCTTACTGACACCCGGTAAGAAGACCGAGGCGTCGATGAAAATCGCGTTCCTGCCCTACGATGAGCAAGACCTACAACAGGACTATATGATTCATCTCCTGCACAGGCTGACGGAGGCAGGGCATCATATCTTCACCAACCCACAGCCCATGATCAAACTCGGAATGAAGTTGTCACGCATCCGGCAGCTGGTCAAAAGCGTCAAGGCAGATGCCTGGGTTGTATCCGCAGGCTCGATCGAGGTGCTGAAGTGGTTTTCTGAGCAACCCACTCCTGCGTTCGCCTTGTTTGGTCGGATGAACGGGCTGCCGATTGCAGGCACAAAGCCGGATAAGGCAGCACCGCTTGCGGATGCCATGCGTCAGCTGATCGCCCTCGGTCACCGCCGTATTTCCCTGCTTACCCAAAGCACCCGACGGCTCCCAGTGCCGGGACGCTTCGAGCGCCTCTTCCTCAAAGAACTCGAGTCCCACGGTATCCCGACCAGTAGCTACAACTTGCCCGACTGGGATGACAGCACCGAGGGGCTCTATCAGGCACTCGATACGTTGTTCAAAACAACACCTCCCACCGCCCTGATCCTCGAGGAAGCACCCTTATTGATTGCAACGCAGCAGTTCCTCCTGAGCCGGGGGCTGCGGGTGCCGCAGGACGTCTCTCTGATCAGCACGGACAACGACCCGCATTTCTCCTGGTGCACACCATCCATCGCCCACATCCACTGGGACAACCGCCCGGTGGTCCGTCGAGTTGTCAAATGGGCCGCCAACATCAGTCGGGGCAAAAAGGACATCAGTCAAAAACTCACCCCGGCTGAGTTTATCGCGGGCGGCACGATCGGGCCGGCGCGGTAAGCGGTAAGCTTTACTGGTTGATGGGCTCATGAGGTAGAGGAAATACGGTAAACGTCGTTTTTCACTGCAAATACGGGCCAAACATCCATCACCACGAGGAAAAAGGTGAAAATACATCAACTAAACCTACCCACTATAAGGACAGGGTCTCCTGAAAAAAACTATTGTGATATGTGCATGCGTGCGTGATTCTTTGTGTGTTTCAATGAAAGGTGCAATCCCCTGCTCTTTGCACCCCTCTCAACGACTGACTCAAACACCCCTCATCAAAGAGTAAACCCCTAGCACTTAATCAGTATGACGATTCAATCTCTACTCACGTTAACCTGCCTCTTCAGTCTGCTTTTCTCCAGCGTTATCCAGGCCCGAACATTCTACAACGCCGAGGGAAAAAGCATCAAAGCTGAAATGATTTCTGTGGAAAATGATCTTGCCGTGATGAAACTCACCAACGGTCGTATAGTCAAAGTAGCGATTAACAAGCTTTCCACATCAGATCAAGAACACATCAAAATATGGTGGAAGGAAAACAAAAACATACTCACCGATAGTGACGTTAAGCTCAAGATTCGCCAAAAGAGTGACTATACTAAAAAACCTGCAACCAGCTACAGTGGTAACAGCAAGATCAGAACCAGCGAAAGCTCGGTCACTTTCATCTGTAATCTGGACAATTACTCGACCAAATCTGTCAGCGGCATCAAAGTTTTCTACACGGTGCACAAAAGAGTTAGCAAACGTGGCAAGGACGGTTCCTCCACCGAAGTCGAAATCATCGATAACACCATGCTACTCGACCCCCTCGAGTCCAGAAAGGATCTCAACTTTACCACCGAGGGCGTAATATGCAGCAACAGCGCCACCACACCGTCGTCAAGGGGTAACAACAACAAGCCCAACAACAGTAAAGTTGAAAGGTCTTCACACCGCGAAACCGTCATTGGTATGGTTCTCACCCTCTCGTCCGGCGGTAAGGAAATCATCACCCTAAGCCACCCTGAAAACTTCGAGCGACTACTCAAGGAAGAAGAAGTTCGCGAAGAGCGCAAAGCCTTAGCTGATGACAAACGAGCCGAAAGTAAAGATATCGCTGACGGTAAGCGTGATGAAAGCAATGAGTCAACCAGAGACCGTGGAGACAGGGAACGCAACGAGCGCCTGCGCGAGCAAAAGGAAGCTCGAGAAGAACGTCTTCGTAAGGAAAAGGAAGCCCGCCAAAAGAGCTAGGAGGATTACAAGCCCCCCCTATTCGATAAAGACGGAAGGTTTTCTTGATATTTGATATTTGAAATTTTCACCTGCAGGACTTGTTTCTAGTTTCTATTGCCCCTATCTAGCCCCCGTGCCAGTCCCTCCTGTCCCCCATCCCCCATCCCCCCGTCCCCTTACCTTAAAAGCTAAAAAGCGATTTTCTAATAATCAACTCCGTTGATCCCCTTACACCCTTCGCCAGATTTCGGCATTACACGATACCTCTAATGTTTTCCCAACTTATCCGCCTGTGAATAAATCCCCCAAGCTAATCGATCTTGGAGCTTGCCTCCTATTGTGTGTGGCTCCGGCCGCACTTGCTCAACCGATCATCCCCGGGATGGTCTCTAGCAAGCTCGACCCGGAGCTTAAGGGCCATGTTCTCATTGAGGAACTCAACTGCGCGGCCTGCCATCAAAGCAAAGCACCCTTTGCTGGGCAATCCAAGAAGGCACCCCGCTTGTCCTCGGTTGGCTCGCGGGTGAATCCAGCTTACCTTGAGGCATTTATTCGCGATCCACACGCGACCAAGCCAGGCACAACCATGCCGGATATGCTCGCTATGTTAGGGAAGGATAAAAGGGATGAGACAGCCAAAGCCCTCACTCACTTTTTGCTATCGCTCAAGAAAAACGACTTTTCGCCACAGGCACCAGATGCCGTAGCCGCCGATCACGGCAAGGAATTGTTTCATTCCCGAGGATGTGTGGCCTGCCATTCGCCACGTGATGAGGACGGCGTCGAACTGCTGCCGGGAAAATCCGCGCCGCTCGGTGCCTTGGAGAAAAAATACAGCGTTAAGAGTCTGATCAAGTTCCTGCAGCGACCTCACGCTAGCCGACCATCGGGGCGGATGCCCGACATGCGTCTGCAAGGGTCAGAAGCTGTGCGCATCGCTCATTACCTACTGCAGAAGACCCGAGTCCCTGGTCACCTCGGCTTCACCATGTATAGAGGTCAAGTGTGGGAAGGGCTGGACAGCGACAAAGTTGTGGCTGAACGGGCCGGGCAAACCAAAGACTTCTCCTTGGAAAGCCTCGGCAAAGTTCCGCACAACATCGCTCTCGAGTACAAAGGATGGCTAAACGTCGCCCAAGCCGGCAGCTACACTTTTTTCCTAGAGATGAATGGCGGCTCGCTACACATCGACGGCAAGCAGATCGTCCTCGAGAAACCCAGCAACCGTCGAGGCCCAATGAAGTTTAAGGGAACTACTGAGCTAAAGGCTGGATGGAGAGAGGTTCAATTAACGTATTTCCACACCGGCCGCGGGCCGAAGTTTGCCTTCGAGATGGAGGGATCACAGTTCAAGCGCGGGCCCATTCCGTCCTCGATGCTTTCAGTATCGGACAAACCCATCCCAGCATTTAAAGCGCTCAAAGTGGACGCCAAGCTCGCGCTGCGCGGCCGCAAATATTTTGAGACGATGGGATGTGCCAGTTGCCATGATGATCTTAAGATCGCCCCTAAGTTAGCCGTTCCTTTTGGAAAACTTACTTCTGGCAAAGGATGTTTGAGCGAAACTCGTGGAGCATGGCCGCACTTCGATCTGAGTGCGGAACAACGCAAATTGATTACCACGGTTTTGCCTAGCGTAGAGAAGAAGGTTCTAACCGACCGGCAGCAGATCAACAAAACCCTCGTCACCTTCAACTGCATCGCCTGTCATGATCGAGCTGAGTTGGGTGGGATCACTTCGGATCGTGATTCCTATTTTACCGGCAGCCATCCCGAGTTGGGAAATCAAGGTCGCCAGCCACCACCATTATCCCACGTCGGAGCCAAACTAACCCCCGCCTGGATCAAGGACGTCATGCTGCACGGCAAACGCCAGCGTAATTACCTCAATTCTAACATGCCACAGTATGGAGAGGAAAACATCGGCCATCTGGTGGAGCTATTCGGCAAGGTCGATACATTAGAAAAAGTAACCTTCCCCAAGATTGCCAACATTCAAGAGTCCAAGAATGCTGGCTACGAAATGGTCGGGACCAGCGGTTTCAGCTGTATCGCCTGTCACGACTTCAACGGCGAAGCAGGCGGAGCAGGTGCTCTCGACATCGTGCATCTCACGGAACGCATCCAGAAGAGTTGGTTTCACCTCTATATGCGTGATCCCGCACGCTTCCACGCAACGGTGACCATGCCCAGCTTCTGGCCCGGTGGTCAGTCGATCCGTCCAAATCTCCTCAAGGGTGACAGCGCCCAACAGATCGAAGCGCTATGGGCCTATCTGGCCGATGGCAGCAGGGCCAAGAAACCAAAAGGTTTGTCCCGTCAATCAAACGAACTTCGTGTCAGCGACGTCGCGGAGATTGCCCGCGGTCGCAGCAGCACTGGCTACCGTGGAATCGGCGTCGGCTACCCAGAGAGGATCAACCTCGTTTTCGATTCGGAGGAAATGGCATTGCGACTCCTTTGGAAAGAGGGTTTTGTAAACGTCAACCCTGGCTCCTTCAAAGCTAGCGGCAGTGATAAGATCCCCTTCCCTCCTGGCATTCCTTTCCACCGTCTGAAGTCGATGGACGACAACTGGCCCTACAAAGGCAAAACCAATTACACCTTCCCCCACGATCACGGATACCAGTTTCGCGGATACTTTTTGGACGCCCTTCGAAGGCCTACATTCCAGTATCGTTACGGCGATATCACGGTGGACGACTTCTTCGAAGATGTTGTCGGAAAAGATGGCGCGGCGAAGTTCAAACGGACCTTCAGCTTTAATTCTCCGAGTGCCCAGAAGCTGTTCTATTTCCGCGCCGCCTCCGGCAAAAAGATCACCAAGCAGTCAGATCAAGCCTTTGTCATCGATCAGCTTCAGCTGCGCATCACAGGTAAATATAAAGGGCTCGTCCGCGAAGGAGAGCCTGGCGAAGTCCTGATTCCCCTCACCCTGCCCAAAGGGCGCTCCACCCTCACCCTCGAGTATCAATGGTAACTAAAATTTCTATCACCGGCATCCTAGCCCTTTCTCTCACCTCTATCCTCCACGCAGAAGACCTGGGGTCGATGTGGGGCACCGCCGAGGAAGAGGCGAAGTATTATCCAATCGTCGACGTCCCTATCCCGTCCACCATTCCGATGCGGACCGGTAGTTTCGAAATTCTCCCCGACGGACGACTTGCCGTGGGAACTCGGCGTGGCGACATCTATTTTATCAAGGGTGCCTTCGAGTCCCCGCCAGTGCCGAAGTACCATCTCTTCGCCAGCGGTCAGGACGAAATTTTTGGGTTATCCTGGAAAGACGGGGCAATGACCGCCACGCAGTTCGGGGAAGTAACTCGAATTTCCGATACCAACGGCGATGAGGTTGCTGATCGCTACGACACCCTGAGCAACAACTGGGGATTCGCCGAGTACCACGAGTTCGCCTTCGGCTCCAAACACGACCCGGAGGGCAACATCTGGGTGGCGCTCGGGCTGAGTAGTTCCTACAAGTCACACAACCTGTTCCGCGGTTGGGCAGTAAAAGTCACGCCGGATGGCAAGATGATTCCAGTCTGCAGTGGATTGCGCAGTCCAGCCGGAGTGGGGCCTAATGCGGAGGGTGTGATGTTTGCCATCGAGAGCCAAGGGCCATGGAACGGCTGCTGCTCACTGAAGCACCTCAAACAGGGCGGCTTTCTCGGACACCCAGCCAGCTATAACTGGTATCCCTTTGTCCCAGGCATGGACGCACCAACGGTTGTGCCCAATTCTCCTTCGCGTCTGCAGGTGGAGAAAAAGCGAGTCAAGGAGATGGTTCCCCCGGCGGTACGCTTTCCGTATATCAAAATGGGCCGATCCATCTCAGGATTCAGCTTAAACCAAACCGGTGGAAAATTCGGCCCCTTTGAAAACCAAATCTTTCTCGGCGACTACACCTTAAGCATCATCCTTCGGGCGACAACCGAAGAGATCAACGGCGTTTGGCAGGGAGCCTGTTACCCATTCCGCGAGGGCTTGGCCACGGGGGTGATGAATGTGGAGTTTTCACCCAAAGGACAACTGATCGCCGGAGGCTTCACCACCAACCGACAGTGGCCAGTCCGCGGGGCGAAACCTTTTGCCTTGCAACGCATTGACTGGAGCGGACTCACTCCCTTCGAAATCAAGGAAATCAACATCAAGAAGGATGGATTCCTCGTTAACTTCACCCAACCCGTAGACCCACAAGTCGCGGCTAAAACCGATGCCTACACGGTCACCACCTACACCCACAAATACGCCGCTGGCTACGGCAGCCCGGAGGTGGACCAAACAACGCCAAAGGTAACCAAGGCAGTGCCCGCTGCCGACGGCCTCTCGGTGATGGTGTATCTCGACAAAATTGTCGAAGGTCACATCCACGATTTCGATCTCGGCCCCATGAAATCCAAAGATGGGAAAAAGCTGCTTCACACCAAAGCCTACTACACGGTGAATGAGATTCCAAAAAACTAACATCTAAACTAACACATGCCACTCCTAACACTCCGTCATTTACTCTCTGCCATCGTTCTTCTTCTCTGTTGCGGCCAAGCCTTTGCCCACCCTATTCCAGAGAGTCCTAAATGGCTCACTTTCCCTGGTGGTGAAGGTCCCGGAAAAGGCAAACACATCGTGTTGATCACTGCCGATCAGGAATACCGCAGCGAACAATCAATGCCGATGATGGCAAAGATCCTGAGCAAGCATCACGGCTTCGACTGCACGGTGTTGTTCGGGGTCAACGAAAAGGGCTTGGTCGATCCAACTTCTCCGGTCTATCCTAAAAAAGGCAAGGAGGCTGAATTTAAACCGCACAATATTCCCGGACTCAAGCATCTCGCCTCGGCGGATCTGGTCGTATTCTTCACCCGCCTCCTGACCTTACCCAAGGATCAGTTGGAGCACATCGTGTCCTATATTGATTCGGGTAAACCGATGATCGCACTGCGCACCGGCAACCACGGATTTCGTGGAGCCCTGCCTTACAAGATCAATGGTAAGAATGTGAACTTCGGCAGGGATGTTTTGGGCGGAGCATTCATGGGACACCACGGCCGCTGGCACGCCGACTCAACCCGTGGCACCGTTGTGAAAGCCTTAAAAAACCACCCCATCGTCGCTCACGTCACTGACATCTGGGGACCATCGGATGTTTACCGAACTTATAAAGAAGGCACCAGTCTCCCGGAAGATTGCACGGCACTCGTCTGGGGACAACCGCTCATGGGGCGCAATCACGACGATGCACCAAACACCAAAAAGGTGCCACTCCCGGTGGCTTGGTTCAAGACATGGAAGACCAGTGAAGGCAAAAACGCCCGCGTTTTTCATTCGACGATGGGCAGTGCAAAAGACCTGCAAAGCGCGGGCCTACGCCGGATGGTAATCAATGCCGCCTACTGGGGAATGGGCATGGAAGCCGCTATCTCTCCAGACAGCAGCGTCGACTACGTCGGAGCCTACAAACCACTCGCCAGCGGATTCAACTACGAAAAGCTCGGCGTGTTTCCTAAGCTCCCTGCGGCCTACAAGTAATTTGAAAATAAAGATCAGCTGAAATAATTCACCGTCCGTAACGCTAATAGTTCATGGCAACCTCATTACAACCATTAACGATCGCCGCAGTGGGTTGCGGCTCTCGTGCCCGCACTTATACGACGATTGCTATGTCATTGAACGGGCGTTACCAGGTGACGGCAGGCGCGGACCCAGTGCCAGATAGACTCGATGCAATGCGGACGATCTCAGCCAACCCTGACTTCAAAGCTTTTGAATCGGCCGATGAGCTACTCGAGCAGGACCGACTCGCTGATGTTCTTATCATCGGAACCCAGGACAACTACCACTTTGAACCCGCCAAGAAGGCCTTGGAAAAAGGCTACCACCTCTTGTTGGAAAAACCGGCGGCACAGACGATGGAGGAAACGCTCGAGCTGGCTAGGCTCGCGAAAAAATACGATCGTAAAATCCTGCTCTGCTTCGTTCTTCGCTACACGGATTTTTATTCCAAGGTACATGAAATTGTCCGGTCGGGTCGGCTCGGTGACATCATCTCGATCCACGCCGCCGAAGGCGTCGATGCCTGGCACCATTCCCATTCTTACGTGCGTGGGAATTGGGCGAGAACGGCTGAAAGTTCTCCGATGATTATTGCCAAATGTAGCCATGATACTGATTACATAAGTTGGCTAATGGACAGCCGCTGCCGCTCGGTAAGTTCCTACGGCAGGCTTTCCTATTTTACCGAGGCCAATGCACCGGATGGAGCCGCCGACCGCTGCACCTCCGGCTGCCCCCATGCATCGCCCCAGGGCGGCAGCTGTATGTATGATGCCCACCACTACCTCGACAAGCAGGCTACCTGGCTCAGGATGATCTACCCTCACCCGACCGAGCGCAAAGAGGAGGATATCTTGAAGTGGCTTGAAACTTCCCCGTGGGGACGTTGCGCATGGAAATGTGATAACGATGCCGTCGATCACCAGGTGGTGAATATGGAATTTGAAAATGGTGGCACCGCCAGCCTAACCATGACGGCATTTGATTGTGGTCGGGGGCTGGAAATCTACGGGACCAAAGCGTGTTTGCGTGGCGGAGATGCCTACGAAGGATTTTCCAATGCCGACATAGCCATCCGCGACCACTCCAGTGGCAAGACCGAGCTAATTCAGCTTAAAGTTGCCGATGACGATGGTTATCAGGGCCACGGCGGCGGCGACTACGGCTTGGTCAATGCCATGGATGCCATCTTTCGTGGTGATGGCTCAGACAGCACATTGATTGAGCACGCCATCGAAGGTCACCTGATGGGCTTCGCCGCAGAGGAATCCCGCCTAGCAGGAGGAAAACCCGTTTTACTTAATAGCCCATCATAAACACCTAACATTTAATCAAAAACATGAACCAAAGAACTTCCCGAATGAACCGTCGTAGCCGTGGGCAATTCACCCTCGTGGGCACGATCTCGATGATTGCGCTGTTTGCGATGATGAGCCCCCCCGTGGTAGCCGCTGAAACTACACCAAAAGCTCCAAAAGCTCCAAAAACTCCGACCACTGAGCCGGCACAGAAACCCAAGCCTATCCCAGCCTCTGGGTTGGAGGCGGCGCTTAAGAAACTGAAGCTTCCCGGTGTGACGATCAACCTCAAGGAACGTTGTGTTGATGTCGATTCTACCGTCTGCCTCGATCAAGGGGCGCTCGAGCTGATTGTCTGCACGAAAAACACCAAAGAGCACGAGTCGATTATCGCGATCGATGCCAAGGCGAAACACATCCACACGGCACTTCTTTTAATGGGTGCCAAATCGGGAAACCCTGCCATGCAAAAAGCAGTAGATAAAGAGAAAACTCGGTGGGTTCACGTCCCCCCTAGGGGTGGCCCGGTGGATGTCTTTCTGGTGGTTAAGAATAAGCAGGGCAAGATGGTCGAACGACCCATTAGCGATTTTATCGAGGCCAACTCGGACGACTATGGCGGCGGGCAGAATACACCTGGTGAGAAGCCTGATAAGAAAAAAAATGCCCGATTCCCGACGAATACCTTTCTTTTTGCCGGATCATTTCTTCAAGGTAAGGGTGATGAACCGCGCAAATACATCGCGGATTTTAGTGGAAATGTAATCTCGCTTGCGACCTTTGGTGATGAATTACTTTGTTTACCCGGAGTATACGGTCATGCCGCGGGAACATTGGCATGGCAGATTGATGCCACTCATCTTCCCGAGGTTGGAGCCAAGGTAACGCTTCGCCTCCGCCCGAAAACATCACCAGCTCCCGATACTGGTGCAGCGCCCAAAAAGTGATAAATCCCCCCTCCTCCATGCCTAGCCATTTACTGGGCAGGCATTGGAAAAGAAAGATCTAGACCTCAAGCGAGTGAGGTGTTTGAATCAACAATAGCCTTCTCTGATTCCCTCTGACGATCTACTCAACGATGTCCTAATGGGATTCCAACAAACCATAATCGAACTAACAACTAAACCAACATCATCCATCATGACTGAACACAACCGTCGTAAGTTTCTTAAAACGGCAGGCCTAACAGCCGCCGCCACAGCGCTTCCTCGTTTTGCAATTGGCAAACCTGGCGCATCAGCAAACAGCAAACTCAACATCGCCGTGATCGGAGTCGCGGGCATGGGAGGCTACGCAACGAGAACAGCCGCCAAAGAAAACCTGGTAGCGCTCTGTGATGTCGATGACAACCGGGCTGCTGGTTACTACAAAAAATTTCCAAAAGTCCCTCGGTTCAAGGACTTTCGCGTGATGCTCGACAAGATGGGTGACGACATCGACGCCGTTTGTATTTCCACACCTGACCACACCCACTTCGCCGCAGCCATGGCCGCGATCGAGCGCGGTAAACACGTTTTCGTACAGAAGCCCCTCGCGCACAACATCTGGCAGTGTCGCACCCTGCGCAAAGCCGCCGCCCACTACAAAGTGATCACCCAGATGGGTAACCAGGGCCACACCTTCGACGGCATGCGCCGCATTAAGGAGTGGGTTGACGCGGGTATCGTCGGTGACGTCAAAGAAGTCGTCACCTGGACCAATCGGCCTAATGCCCCGTGGTTTGTCCCACCGTCATCGTTTCCTCCTAAAACTGGACCTATCCCAGGCACCCTTGACTGGGATCTCTGGCAGGGCCCGACCAAACATCGTGATTACAGCGCTGACTACATGCCGACCCGTTGGCGTGGATGGTGGGACTACGGTTGTGGTGCCCTTGGCGACATTGGTTGCCACACCTTTGACGCCCCCTTCTGGGTTCTTGGCCTCGGCTCGCCGACCAAGGTGGAAGTCAAACGCAAGGAGCCGCTTAACTCGGGATTCATTCCCATGGGATCGGTAACGACCTATCACTTCCCTGCCCGGGGTAAAAAACCGCCTGTCAAACTCACGTGGTATGAAAAAGGTTACGATGTGCCTCTGCCCAAACGTTGGGAAGAAGGTAAGGAACTCCACGGTGAAGGTGGCATGTACATGGAAGGCTCAGAAAACACGCTCTACCATCCGGGCATGCGACCACGCAGCCCCCGACTTACTCCCACTGCGGCGTTTAATGAACTGAGACCCAAGTTGTCGAAGATGGATCATCTCCCCTCGATAAAAGGTGGACCGATCGAGGAGTGGATCCGTGCGATTAAGGGTGAAGGCCCAGCACCTGGATCACAGTTTGATTACTCAGCCCCCCTTACTGAAATGGTTCTTCTCGGAGCACTGGCTCAACGCACTGGTAAGACCATTGAGTGGGATGCCGAAAACATGCTGGTCAAAGGACAACCTGAGCTGAACGAACTCATCAAGGAACCCACTCCTGAAGAGTGGCAGTATGGTGAAAAACTTTAACCCGGACCGTATCCGGACTCAACACGCCTCCCCCCACCCCATGCGATCGAATAGTGGTCGCATGGGGAGTTGTATGCCTTTTCATGCGCCCTGCGCAGAATCAGGCCATGCCTCGTTTAATTAGGCATATGCCCATAGCCAATGGGCCGCACCGGCCCGATTTATTTTATTCCCCCCATTCCAGACCTTATTAATTGATGACTACCGACGACACAGCCACCACTGACCGCAGCGACTCCATGATGACCCAGTTTAAATCCCTAACAGGAATATTCTGGGTGGCTGGTTGGCTCGAAATCGTAGAGCGTTTTTCCTACTACGGAGCGCGGGTTGTGTTGCCGGTGTTTATGGTAGCGGCTATTGGTAATGGCGGTCCTGAGCTGACGCAGATCGAAAAAGGACAAATTTTTGGTATCTGGGCAGTCGTTCAATCGTTTGTGCCTATTTTGTCGGGTGGCTTTGCTGACCGCTATGGTTACAAACTTAACATCGCCATTTCCACCTTACTGAAAGTATTGGGTTATCTGGTCATGGCCTTCTGTATTCCGCTGACAGAGATGATGGCGGGCATGCCCCTGGTCGAAGCAAGGGCGCAGGAAATAGATCATGTTTATGCCATTCTGTTTATGGGTTCGGTTCTCGTGGCTTTTGGCACTGCCGTTTTTAAGCCGGGTATCGGCGGTCTGATTTCGAGTCAACTGACGACCAAAAACTCTTCCTTGGGCTGGAGTGTTTTCTATCAGTTAGTCAATATTGGTGGCTTTCTTGGACCACTGGTTGCCGGTTCTCTACGGGTCATCGAGTGGCACTATGTGTTTCTGATTTGTGGCTGTGCCGTCGCACTCAACTTCATTCCACTATTCTTCTTCAGGGAGCCAGCCCAACCGAAAACTGATGAAGTAAAGCCAGGGCCATTGAAGATGTTTTACCAATCGATTTGCGGCCTACTCGAACCGCGGCTGTTTTTCTACACTCTCAGTTTTGCCGGTTTCTGGCTGATGACCTTCCAGTTGTTCGATATCCTACCGAACTTCATCGATGATTGGATCGATTCCCGCCATCTCGCAAACATGCTGATTTCGATCTTTGGAGAAGGAATAGTGCCTACGGTGAACGGTGGCAATCTCGCGCAGGAGTGGATGATCAACTTCAACGCCCTGTTGATCAGTATCGCGACGTTTATGATGGGTTATTTGACCCGACGAATGCAGCCACTCAGGATCATCATCATCGGCATCATGTTCGCAATTGTCGCCACCTACGGCCTCGGCATGAGTATGAGCGGCTGGTGGATACTAGGCTGCATTCTGCTGTTCTCGTTTGGTGAGATGATGTCCGGTCCAGCCAGCTCATTCTACATTGTGAGCATTGCCCCTCCGGGTAAAAAAGGTCTCTACATTGGCTTTGGCGGATTCACGGTTGGAATTGGGTGGTCGGTCGGTTCAATCATCGGCTCACATCTGTATCAGAGCGGGGGTGACAAGGTCG
This sequence comes from Akkermansiaceae bacterium, assembly GCA_037620805.1. Classification (GTDB taxonomy): domain Bacteria; phylum Verrucomicrobiota; class Verrucomicrobiia; order Verrucomicrobiales; family Akkermansiaceae; genus Oceaniferula. The sequence goes on along the minus strand of JASJLI010000128.1, from coordinate 29,799 downwards.
TGCTAGCGAAGCGCTACCTGACTGACAAATTGGGTATCGAAAATGCGACCCTTGCTGACATGCCAAAAGAACAAGTCATGCCATTTCTGTCGGAAAAAACCGGCTTGGACGCTTACGCTACCAAAGATTTATTATGGAATACCTATGAGCCATACTCGATGTGGCTGGTGTTTGCCCTGATCGGTTTGGGCTCACTTGTGATCCTTTTTGTCTACAATCGAGTGATTGATGCCGCAGGAAAGAAGCCAACTCACCCGTTCAATGTGCATGGAGACGTCTGGGTGAAGTGCTTCCTGGTGCCCATTGCCGCCAGCTTCATTTACGCAACCATTATCTATTATTCCATGGCGTTGCTGCTAAATACGGTCTTTTTCACGCTGATGCTGGTCATTTCTTTTCTACCAAAGCACTTGCGCTCGTTGACATCGGCTAAACTCACAAAAGAGTAACTTGAAGACCGTGGTGCAGTTTCGCGGGTAATTTGCGGGATTTCTTAGAAGTTCACTCACACAATGGGCACCACCGGGAATGCTCACTTACCCATCACTACCTTCTAGAGTAAAGGACAAGACCATTTCGATCAAGGTCTTGCCAACTCAAGGTGAGCAGCTCAACCTCTACCCAAAGGAGCATAGTTGGATTAAAAAAATAATTCGCCCTTTTTTTTGAGGAGAAGCATTATATTACGTAGTTACATTATATGGCTGAATCGCCGTGTGCTTATCATGATAATATATCCTCAATTTTCCCCATCCATCGATCGTCGATTGAAATCCGGCTTTGCCTTGATCGCTACCATCTCGATAATGGTCTTGCTGGTGGTGATTGCGCTGGCGATGTTGAGCCTGAGCACCATTGAGCTGCGGTCCAGCCAAAGTGGCCAAGCGATGGCGGAGGCCAGAGGCAACGCGCGAATGGCTCTGATGATCGCCATCGGAGAACTGCAGAAATCGATGGGGCCAGACAGGAGAATCAGCGCGACATCCGAAATCCTTGCGACATCGTCGACGACCGTTGCCAAACCCAACACCACCGGGGTGTGGGAGTCTTGGGATTTCAACCCGAATTCCTCGAGCCCTCTAAAATACAACGATGAGAAAACGAGCCGTTTCGATCGATGGCTGGTTTCCAGTGCTGATACCGCGGCCCCTCAGTCCCTGGACTTTGCCACGAGCGCGTGGACCGGAGATACCATCGAACTTGTAGGCTCTGGATCACTCGGTGCCAGAGCTACCGACGCCGACAAAGTGACCGCCGGTCTTGTGCCGGTTTCCAAAAATGGTAAAGTCCAAGGTTCGTATGGCTGGCATGTTTCCGATGAATCGGTCAAAGCCCGTATCAATCTCTACCGCGATCCTAGTCAGAAAACAACTCTGGCACAAAAGCGTGCCTTACTAGCGGGCCATCGCCCTGATACCTCGGTTATGAAAGGATCCGACGGCAATCTGTTGACCAGCCTGCCCACCGACCTCACCCCTGCAGAATTCGCAAACGCGGAAGCCAGTGTTGGAAAAGTCATCGACCTCGACCAAGCCGAATTACTTGATCAGGCAAGAGATCAGATCAAGCCGTTCCGCAATGACATCACACCCTATTCCCTGGGACTGATGACCAACGTGCGCGGCGGCGGACTTAAACAGGATTTGTCCTCCATGTTCGAAATGGCCACCAACACGCTACCCTCCGAGTTCTCCAATAAAAAACTGTATCAATCGACCCACGGGATCACCGGAGTTTCCGATCCTAACTGGAGCACATTGGCTGGTTACTACAACTCTTTCCGAAGCCTAACATCTCCCGATACCAACCCGACCTTGGCCGTGAAATCAGACGCGACCGCCACTGATCCGGTACCTGTTGGATATAATCCGGCACCCGTCATTGCTAAGGTGGACACCATCTTCAGCATGGTGGGTAGGCCTTTACAAGATATCTGGTGGGTTTATAGCAACGGTAACAATGCAGGGGCTGCCTATGATTACATGGTGAACCTCATTTTCACGCCCATGGTCACGCTGCACAATCCTTACAACGTCAATATCTCATTTCAGAAAATGCAGGTGACATTCACCAATATCCCGATTGCCGTCAATTTCATGTATCAGTCCGGAAATGGAGGTGAATTTGTTTCCCAAGGTGTGGTTCCGGGAGTTTTTGAGTCCATTAACACCATGGCCTATGAGTCTCACACTGATTTCACGGGTAAAAAAACGAGGAACAACAAGTCCTTTGTGATGAATATTGCCAATTGGCAGACCAGCGATTCTCTTGCGAGTAACTCTGCCATATCAGGCCCCATCACCTTAAAGCCGGGACAAACCCTGATTTGCGGCCCTTACTTCGATCCAAATGCATCCTTTAAAAAGGACGCCGGATTAGGCAATAATACGGTCGGGTTTGATTGGCGAAATGCACTGACAAGCTCTATCAAAGCGAAACCCAATTTCACTCCGGGCCTCGGATATGAAATCTACGCTACCGCAATTAGTCACGTTCCCCTTTGGGATACGTCTAGGCGAATAAAACCTAGCGATCATCGTTTTTACCAAGGCGGCTGGCGTGGTCACCCATTCATGATGCTGCGCGATACAGGTTCAATGCCGAAGTTGTCACAATCAACTCATACGGACAAATTGTATCTGGAATACAAGGTGCAACAGCCCGGATGGTATACCAGCGATTCCACGAAGGTTCTGACAAAAGCAGCTCCTACATTCGAGGTGACAGCTCAGCTTCAAGCCACCGCCTCGAGCCCTCTCGTCGATTATGCGAAGCTCCAGTTCGATTACGAAGACGACACCAGTCTCAGCAGTGTTTTTAACGACCGAACTTACCGCTACCCACCAACTGGATCCCTAACAGGATCGGAACTCGCCGCACCACATGCAGTGCCCTACAGTAACCAAGCTGCCTATGTGCATCCGTTCGCCATTTTCTCTGCCTATTCTCGCACCACCACCGGCGGCGTTTATGAAACTGGCAAACGCACCAAAATTCGAGATGAAAGCCCGCAGCTCAACTTGCTCAAAGACGGACGTCTGGCAGGTAAACCCTTTCTTTTCCATAACCCGTCCCGCTCCAATTTCACAATGAACCTGGCGACCGAAAAGCCAGCGGCTCATTCCTATGAGCTCAATTTCCAGCCGTTTCTGAGCAAAGGTGACTATCAGGACTACATGGATGTGGATGCAAGCAACCGGGTTCCGTCCCTCAGCGGAAACAAGACCACCTCCGGCATCAAATCCGGAAGCTATCTCGAAATCCCCTCCGGCCCGCTACAGACCCTCGCCGACTTCCGCCGTTCCAACGCCCTCAGCACCTCCTATCTACCGCACTTCGTGCAACCTGTTAGTAATTCCCTGCTTCATCCTCTGATGTCCCCCGACAAGGTGATCGAAACAAATCCGAGTATCACAACAACCGCTTTGCTGGATCATTCGGTATTAGCGAACCACGCGCTTTACGACCGCTTCTATTTCTCGAATTTTGCCACCCGTGGCACAATGAAACCGGACGCCGTGTTTGAGCAATTCATCAACGGCAGCTCGCCTCTGGCATCGCAGGCCTTCCAGCCCTACCTGCCCAGCGGTAAAACAGTAGCCACTGCCAAGACCGATCTTTTTGCCTCCGGCACACCGAAGAATACCGCCTACAAAACCGCCGCCGAATACCAGATGATCCGCGGCCCCTTCAATGTCAACTCAACGAGTGTGCAGGCATGGAAGGCGGTGCTGGCATCGATGAATAAAAGCGATCTCACCACCCTGTGGGCGCGTAATGCCAAACTGGAAACCACCAAAGCGGACGGCGTGCCAATCACCGCAATGTCGCTGCTCAACGGAGGAGTCAACCGCAACGCTGCGGTGGATCCCACTAAAATCGACAACGAAAGAACCAACGACTGGAACGGTTACCGCGAACTCACCGAGCCTGAACTCGAAAACTTGGCGGTTAAAATTGTCGCAGAGGTTCGTGCTCGTGGCCCATTCCTTTCGATGTCGGAATTTGTAAACCGCCAGGTCGGTCCACTCAGCCCACTCACCTTGAGCGGAGCATTGGAAGCCGCCATCGCCAAGGCTGAGATCAATGAAGCGCAAAATGCCATATTCCCCAACACGTTTATTAATCAGATTCCAATCACCGTAGCGGATGTCAGCGATCCAAAGCTGTATGCCTATAAGACTCCAGAAGCCACCATCGGAAACCCGGCAGCCGGTGCTCCCGGCTGGGTCAACCAAGGGGATTTACTACGCATCTTGGAGCCGTCCGCAACCGTGCGTGGCGACACCTTTGTCATCCGCGTCTATGGAGAGGCGCAGGACGCCAAGGGCAATACCACTGCCCGCGCCTACGCCGAAGCCGTGGTGCAACGCGTGCCGGAATATATTGACTCGGTGGACCGCCCGTCGCTCAATGCTTCCACCGACCCCACAGCGGCCGCAGCCAATAAGACTTTCGGACGCCGCATCAACGTGGTGTCGTTCCGCTGGCTATCGGACAAGGAAATTTGATTCACATGATCTCTAAAACATCTCTCGCCACTCTAACAACACTAACCGTTATTGGGTTATCATCCGCGGTTCAGGCCCAGGTTCAGAAAAAGGAAACACCACCCCCCGTGCAAATCCGCGCGGTGTTGCACGATCCGATTCACCCCACCGCCCAGCTTTTTTACACCGACAAAAAAGGAGTCGTGGCCCCCTTAAATTTCAGACCCAAGGATCTCAGCAGAGCCTTTTTGACGCTGCCGATCAATGGCTCGCTGGTGCTTTACGATAAGGCTAACATCGATCCAGAGAACCCTGCGGCGAGTTTGGCGGCAAGCATCAAACTTCCGCCGAATATCAAGCGGGCAATCGTCGTGGTGCTGCCGGCTCCAGCCGGTAAGAAACCCGCCTACCGGATGCTGCTCATCAACGACTCCCAAAAGGCCTTCCCCAAAGGTGAATCGCGGGTGCTGCCACTCATCGGCGTGGAGACCGCCATCCGGGCCGGCGAGCACAAACTACCCGTCCATCCGGGAAAAATCACCAGGGTGCCACCCGTCAAGAAGGTCAATGAATACAACATGGCTCAAACAAACTTCTATTACCAGAAGGCCGGTTCATGGGTGCCCTTCACCGAACGCCAATTGCAGTATCTCGACGCCTACCGCCGCCTATTTATCGTCCACGCGACTCCGGGGGCCATGGCCCCAACGGTCACCACCATTGTAGACACCACGCGCCCCTAGCCTAGGTGCGACGCTGAGCTAGTTAGCGCTTCAAAGATCCCGAAGCCGTGGTGAACGACCTCATTTTCTAGAGATCATAACTCCTTGGGAGCCGGTCCGATCGTCCCGCCCTCGATGAATTCAACCTTGATTAGGGTTTGTCGTCGGTCTTCCTTGCCGCGGGCCACGTCGTTCGCCCAGCTTGTTATCCGCCGTATTACCGGGCGGTAGCCCCAGCGGAAGTGGGTGACAGCAGGCGTGCCGAGTGCGAAACTGGGAGCCAGCTCCCAGCAAATAAGGGAAATGTCCTGCGGCACCCGGAGTCCACGCTCTCCACAAAACTGCAGGGCAGCGTAAAAATGAGTAGGTTCCTCGATGAGGATAGCACTTGGTGGGGTGTGCTTAAACAGCGATTCAAGACACTGCCGGAAACCTTCTCGGCTATTTTCCCAGTTTGGCATATTGTAGGGTCCGGTTTGGAGGCCCTGTTTTTTCATTGCATCCAAAATCTCGAGCTCAGTGTATCCCGAACTCCTCTCGGCCCGACCACCACGAAAGAGGCTGACGATGCGGCGGTGGCCGAGTTCGGCCAGTCTGTGCACCGCTAATTTCACTACTGGATGGTAATTGGGACCTATGCCTGCGATCGGAAGGCCGGCTCTTGCTCCAAACATTGCAAAAACCGGGATGTTTTGCTCGGCGAACCACTCGCAGATCTCGCGAGGTGCAGAGCATAATACCCAGGCATCGGCTTCAGTCTGCTTGATTAGACGTGCAATGCGTCGTATGTCCATTTGCAGTTCGACCAGTGTTTTGACGGTGAAAAAGGGGGCATGTCCCGCCTCCTTTAGATTGTTAACTAGCTCAATCTGGATTCTCTGGTTTCGGGCAGGCGGGTCGTAGTCGAGAATCGCAATTTGTAACGTAGAATCTGGAGTGTTCTTGGGTATAACAATGCGCCGCCGTTTACCCGGCCCTTGTCCTATCAGATGCCCTTCCTTTTCAAGCTGGCGCAGTGCCGTCTCCACCGTCTTGCGGTTGACACCCAGTTCGTCCTCAAACCGCAATACACCAGGCATCAACCCGCTGAGCTTGCCGCTCTCCAGCTCTGCACGCAGGTACGCCGCAACCTGCTCAGCCGTGGTAAGGGATCTAAATTCTGCCATGCCAAAAACCTACCCGATAAATAAGATAGGTGTCGAGGCCATTTTGGGACTGTGCACAACAAACTAGCATACGATTGCCCCATTTCAGAAGGAACCACGACAGTGAAAATCCTTTGTCTGTAGTTGGAATCGGTGATACCCTTTTGCTAACGGAAAAGGTGCCCAGCCTCATTATGCAGCTTTCGGTTTTCATTCTGCAGATTTCATGCGGCATCCCTCCCCTTTCATAGCTCCGCGGCCCCGAGCCCCCTATTTCCATTGAGTTTTTGAAATATCCAGCCAGCCCTCTACGTTTCATGCCTGTGTCACACTTTATCATCCAAAAACTTGTAGTTCTTCCACTACTCATCACTTGCGTGGCGGCACAGGAAGCGGCAAAAAAAGCTGTACAAGAAGCGGCGAAGGATGTCTTAGATGGTCATTCACATAACGGGCACGCCTTTAATGAAGGCCCTCGTCAGGTAGGCCCACTCATGGGCACCACCGGGAACGCTCACCTCCCCATCTCTAGCTCCTGGGATAAAGGGCAAGAATATTTTAATCAAGGTCTTGGTCAGCTCCACGGCTTCTGGTACTACGAGGCCGAACGCTCATTTCGGACGATCCTTGCTCACGACCCCAATTGCGCAATGGCCTACTGGGGGCTTTCACAGGCAAATTACGAAAATGACAAGCGCGCGAAGGCTTTCATCACCGAAGCGGCCACACTACTCAAAAAAGAGGGGCTGAAAATCACACCACATGAAACAGCCTACCTCCAGGCTGAGATCGATTATCATGACGAAAAGAAGCAAAAAGATGCGACCAAGCGCCGGAAGAGCTTCCTACTCGCCTATGAGGATATCATCCTCAAGTACCCGGACGACCTAGAAGCCAAGGCTCTTCTTGTCTGCCGACGCTGGCAGTTCAAGCGCAAGGGAATCGCGATCACCAGTCACATCGGTCTCGACGCCGTTCTTGAGCAAATCTTTGTCAAAAAACCCAATCATCCCGCGCACCACTACGCCATTCACCTGTGGGATAGCCGACGCCACCAGGAAGCTCTCGACTCAGCGGCCCGTCTCGGCAGCACCGCCCCCGGAATCGCACACATGTGGCACATGCCCGGCCACATTTATTCAAAGGCCAAACGCTACCAAGACGCCGTCTGGCACCAGCAGGCATCCGCCCGTATCGACCATGCCCACATGCAGAAATGGTTCCTCTTACCCGATCAAATTCATAACTACGCTCACAATAACGAGTGGCTCTCGCGCAATTTCTCTAACTTGGGACAAATCCGCGCCAGCATTGACATGACCAAATCCCTGCTTGCCAACCCACGCCACCCCACACTGAATATTCCAACCAAAAAAGGTTCGGCACGATACGGGCGCTCAGCTCTCATCAAAGCTCTCGAAAAATCAGAACTCTGGGAGGAAGCTCTCCAGACAGCCAACTCACCTTGGCTCGAAAAGCGACTCAAACCCGAAGATGATCTTTCACGCCTCCGCCTGATCGCAGTGGCTCAATTCAATCTCAAGCAAAAAGCTGAACTCAACAAAACTATCGACGTGATCAATGGGCACCTGAGCAAGGCCAAAGCAGAACAGGATCAAGCGAAGAAAAAGGCCGTCGAAAAAGCAACTCAAGAAAAAAAAGACGCCAAGACCGTCAAGGCAGCCGAGAAAAAAGCTCACGACCAGCATCAGAAAAATATCAAGGCATTCGAAAAAACAATCGCAGAACTCCACGGCTATGTCGCGGCTATGAATGGAGATTTTAAAGCAGCTATCAAAGCACTCTCTAGCCGCCCCTCCAAACCATCCTCCCTGCTCTATCAGCTGGCATACGGTGACCACGTAAAAACTGCCGAAGCCGCCCGCAAGCAAATCCAGAAAAAAGACAAAGAAGCCATTCCTCTCGCCCAAGCCATCTACGCCCTTTACCAGACTAAGAAAAACGACCCCGATATAAAAGTCGGTTTTAAAGAACTTCGGGGGATTTCTTCCAAGATCGAAATCGATTCCCCCGTCTTTGCTCGCCTAGCACCCATTGCCAAGGAACTGGGCTACCCGCAGGACTGGCGTCAGCCACATCAAGCTGCCAATGATATTGCCACGCGTCCTCAATTAGATACCCTTGGCCCACTTCACTGGACTCCACCCGCAGCCCCCAGCTTCAGCCTCCCCGATCAGCATAAAAAACCCATCTCACTCACAGAGTATCGAGGAAAGCCACTGATCCTCGTCTTCTACCTCGGCGCTGGGTGCCTGCACTGCACTGAGCAATTAACCGCCATGGCTGACCGCTACTCCGAATTTAAAAAAGCAGGCCTCCCCATCCTCGCCATATCAACCGACAGCGTCGCCGATCTCAAGAAATCGCAGGAAAACTATGAGAAGGGTGACATCCCCTTCCCGCTCGTCTCCGACTTTAAGAAAAAAATATTCAAAGAATACACCGCTCACGACGACTTCGAGAACGAGCCTCTGCATGGCACCTTCGTCATCGATAAAAAGGGACGCGTCCTCTGGTCAGACATCTCCGCCGATCCTTTTATGGACATCGACTTCCTGATCAAAGAATCAAAGCGACTGCTTACACTCCACCAGTCTCCATAGTAGCCTTTCCAAATACCTTACTCTAAAAACAATCTAACATAATGATAACCAAACTTCACCTCGAGCGCTGGGCCGATGTACTCGTCCGACACGCCACCGATATCCAACCAGGAAAAGTGGTCCGGATTACCGCCCATCCGTCCGCAGAGACCCTCTTAGAGGCTGTTTATAGAAAAGTTCTGGCCGCTGGTGGCCTACCCATCGTCAACTGTCGTCCAGAATGTCTCAACGAGGCTTTCTACGAGCTCGCCAACGAAGAACAACTCGATTGGAAGAATCCCATTGCCGAGCACGAAATCGAACTGGTCGATGCCACCATCAATATCGGAGCCTGCAAAAACCTGCGAGCACTGGACAAGTTTGATCCCGCCATCACCCAGCGTGCGGCCCGGGCTAACAGCGCCAGCCGGGACTTGCTCTTTCAGCGAGCAGCCGTGGCAGACGATCCAAGCATCGACTCCGATCTTCGCCCGCTACTCTGGACCACCACCCTCTTCCCCACCGAGGCCTACGCTCAAGACGCAGGCATGAGCTTTCGCGATTACAGCCGCTTCGTCATCAAAGCCTGTCAACTCGACCACGAGGATCCGGTGGCGTTCTGGCAGGATCTCGATCGCTGGCAATGTCAGCTGGCCGATCAACTGATGAGCGGTTCCAAACTCCATTTTTATACCCCAGCAGGCACCGACCTCACCGTCGACACAGCCGGAATGCGCTGGCTCTCCAGTCCGGGGCGCAAGAACTTCCCCGATGGCGAAGTCTACTCAGGCCCGAACCTTGGGGCTGAAAATGGCGGAGCTGAGGGTGTGGTCATGTTCGATCAACGCTGTGTCTACCAAGGTCATGCGGTTCGCAATGCACGCGTCGTCATGGAAAAAGGTCGGGCCACCGAGGTCAAGGCTGATGAAGGTGAGGCCTTTCTGATTTCCATGCTCGATCAGGACGAAGGCGCGCGACGGATCGGCGAAGTTGCATTCGGCACAAACCGTGCGATTTCTCAACCTACAGGCCAGATACTTTTCGACGAGAAAATGGGCGGCTCATTTCACCTCGCTTTTGGAGCGGGTTATCCCGAGACTGGAAACACCAATAAGAGTGCCTTGCACTGGGATCTGATCGCAGCATTAGGCGAGGGCTCCCGCGTCACACTCGACGGCAAACCCTTCTGCATCGACGGCCGATTCGTGGACATGCCACCCGAAGTCAACTGGCTCTCTGAAACAGTGAATTAATAAAGCCATATAACATAACAAAAAATGAATTATCAAAAGCCATTATCAACACTGCTTGCTGCGACAACACTTTCACTAGCAGCAAGCTCTCTCACATCTGTAGCTGAAGAGGCCCCCTCCGCTAAAGTCCTGCAGAAGATCACTTTTGGCTCCTGTGCTTCTCAAAACAAACCACAGCCAATCTGGGATACTATCGTTGCCGAAAAACCTGATCTCTTTCTTTTTATTGGAGATAATATCTATGGCGATACTAAGGACATGGCTGTGATGAGAAAAAAATATCAGACCTTAGGAGCAAAACCTGGCTATCAACGTTTATTGAAAACCTGCCCAGTTTTATCGACCTGGGATGATCATGATTATGGACAAAATGATGGAGGCTCGGACTACCCAATGCGGGACCAGTCTACAAAAGAGTTTCTCAACTTTTTTAATGTCCCAAAGGACTCACCTCGTAGATCTAGAGACGCCATCTATGGAGCTAAGATCTTCGGCAAGAAAGGCCAACAGGTGCAAGTCATCCTTCTCGACACACGTTATTTCAGATCATCCCCGATGGTGAAAAACACCAGTCCTGCCAAGGAGAAAAACGCCAAAAATTTAGTGGGCTGGTATTTGCCTCATACAGACACAAACACTACTTTATTGGGAGCTGCGCAATGGAAATGGTTAGAAAAACAGCTTCAACAACCAGCCGATGTGAGAATCATCGCCTCGAGCATCCAGGTAGTTTCTCATGAAAAAGGCATGGAGTGCTGGGGAAACTTCCCACATGAACGCAAGCGTTTGATTGAGCTCATCAGCAAGACCAAAGCGAATGGTGTCGTCTGCATCAGTGGAGACGTTCACTTCTCTGAACTCTCCGTCGAGAAAAGCGGTGCCTACCCACTCTATGACCTCACCTCTAGTGGACTCACTAATAGCTCAAAATCATGGTCACAAAGAGTCAACAACCTACGTATAGGTAATTCCTATGCACAAAACAATTTTGGCCTCATCAGTATCGATTGGAAAAACAAAAGCCTCAAGCTAGAAACAAAATCCACGACAGGTGAAACAGTGATCAAAAAAGACATCCCATTCAACGAATTAACCGCTAAGTAACACCTCCCTCTGAAACTCCTAGTTCTTCGTCAAGCTAACCATCCTCATCAACTCAACCAAACAATCATGAAAACAAAGTATCTACTTACACTCGCGCTGCTCGCCAGTTCCTCTATCTCTGTATCTGCCGCTCCACCCGTCATCACAAAAGAAACCCGACTAGATAAGAAGGGCAAAAAAGTCGTATACATGTTTATCGACGGAATCAAGGTGCACGAGACCGACCCTGCCAAGCAACCGCAGCCGAAAGTCGTGACTCCGAAACCTTACGATGCCAAGGCCGCCAAAGCACCGGCCAATGCCAAAATACTTTTTGACGGCACCGAGAAGTCCTACCAGAACTGGACCGATAAAAAGGGCGGTCCAACCAAGTGGAAACTCGTCAAGGGTTCCCTAGAGTCAGTCCGTAGGAGCGGCTACATTCAGAGCAAAGAAAAATTCGGTTCGTGCCGGTTGCATATCGAATTTGCCACCCCATCCGTCGTCAAAGGCGACGGTCAGGGACGCGGTAACAGCGGCGTCTTTCTCATGGGTCAGTATGAAGTTCAGGTACTCGACAGCTACCAGAACCAAACCTATCCGGACGGTCAGTGCGGAGCCCTCTACGGTCGTGCCAAACCCCTCGTTAATGCCAGCCGTAAACCCGGCGAATGGCAAACCTACGACATCACATTCCACCGCCCAATCTTTAACGAAAAAGGTGAAGTCACCCGACGCGCGAAATTCCATGTCGTTCACAATGGTATCGTCATCCACGACAACGTAGAACTCTACGGAGGAACCGGTTGGAACGGACCCCACGCAGCCTCCGAGTATAAAAAACACGCCGACAAAGGATATCTCCAAATGCAGGATCACGGTAACCCAGTGAACTTCCGCAACATCTGGGTAGTGGAAATCCAAGACTAATCAACAACCGCTATTTACGCAGACATCTTGGTCAGAGGCACAACGCCAACAACCTTTGCCCCCCTTTTTACTGACCCCCTGCCCTTGACTCCTGACTCCAAACAACTCATGACCTACCGCCTTCTCTACTCAATCCTTCTCACCACCCCGTTACTTGCCTCAGCGGCCGAACCCGAACCTGGTGCCGGTGTGGGAACAACCCAAGGAATCATCAACTCCAAACGCCCCATGGACGCGGTGCAATTGGTTGGTAAATCCGGTTACGGGTTAATCCCCGAGTCTAAGGTGAAATGCCAATGGGTCTTCAAGGACGAAGTCCTCACCGCCTCTCCCAAATGGGACAGCGTGGTGACCCCAGAGTCCTATCAAGACTTCCGCATGCATGTGGAGTTTAATGTCAACAAGGTGCCTGGTGTCGATCCCGAGAAAAATGGCAACTCCGGAGTCTACATTCAACAGCGCTACGAACTCCAAATCCTGAACTCCCATGGAATCGCGGCGAAGGACTACAAGGCCAGCTATGCCGGCAGTCTCTACCGCCAGAAAAAACCCGACAAGCTGGTTAGCAAACCCGCGGGTGAATGGCAGAGCTACGACATCGTCTTTCGCGCCGCTCGCTTCAAAGACGGCAAGAAAACGGAGAACGCCCGCATCACCGTGAAGCAGAATGGCGAACTCATCCACGACGATTATGCGCTTACTAACAAAACTGGCGCAGGAAAAAAGGAAGGCCCCGAACCGATGCCGATCAAACTCCAAGGGCATCATAACCCGGTGAAGTTTCGCAACGTCTGGATCCAACGCCTCAAGCTTGAGCCGGCTAAAAAAGCGGAGCCTAAAAAAAAAAGGGTTACACCTACGTAATTCCCTTCGATAAAATTCCTCCGGCACCGGCGCTCAGCCCAAAAGAGGCTCTAGGTAGCTTTGTATTGCATAAGGATTTCGAAATCACCACCGTGGTGCACGAGCCCGAGGTGCAGAACCCGTTGGCGCTTCGATTCGATGGCGACGGTCGAATGTGGGTGGTAGAAATGCGCGCCTACATGCCGGATGCCAATGGAACTGGCGAAGAAGAACCGATTGGCCGAATCTCCATTCACGAAGATACTAACAATGACGGAATCTATGACAAGACAAGCGTCTTTCTGGATGGACTGAACCAGCCTAGATCCATCGCTCTTTACAAGAACGGCATCCTCTATGGCGGACACGAAAAGCTCTACTTCGTAGAAAATGTGAACGGCAAGGCTGGGAAGATGACGGTGATCGATGAGAATTACACACAGGGTGGTAACGTCGAACATCGCACCAACGGCCTCTTTCGCGCCCTCGATAACTGGATCTATAATGTGAAGTCTGATGCCCGCTATCGGGAAATCGACGGACGTTGGGTTAAGGAAAAAACCTCCTTCCGTGGTCAGTGGGGATTATCTCAGGACAATTACGGGCGCCTTTTTTACAATGAAAACTGGTTCGGTATCAAGGCCGATCAACTGCAACCAAATACCCTGAGGCGCAATCCCAATTACCTCCTTGGTCGGGGTCATGCTACACAAATTTCTTACCGCGATAAACTCTACCCAGCACGCGTCACTCCCGGGGTGAACCGGGGAGGTGAAGGAGCCATTGATGAAAACGGCTATTTGACGGCGGCAACCGGCGCCGCTGGACCAGTCGCCTATCGCGGTGACCAATTTCCACCCGAGTTCCTTAACACCGCGCTATTCTGCGAACCCACAGCCAACCTAATCCGCATGGTCAATGTGAACCGGAAAGAGGGCCTACTCTCAGGTGAGCACCTGTTGGGCGAGCGCGAATTCCTCGCCTCCACCGATGAGCGGTTTCGCCCGGTCAATCTCTTTACCGCCCCCGACGGAACACTCTACGTCACCGACATGTATCACGGCATCATCCAGCACAAGCACTACCTAACAAAGTATCTACGTGAACACATCACCCATCGGAAGCTCGAAACCCATCCGCGACTAGGGAGAATTTATCGGATCAAATACCGCGGCGCCCCTCGCGGCCCGATGCCATCGATGGCAGGAGAAAAAGCCGTCGATTTGGTCCCTCACCTCGCGCATGCAAACGGTTGGTGGCGCGATACGGCACAGCAGTTCATCATCGACTCAGCTGACATATCAGCCGTTCCAGCTCTGACCGCCCTTGCCGCTAACACGAGTAAACCACTGGGCCAGATCCACGCTCTTTGGGCGCTCGAAGGACTGGAAAAAATCAACCTCGCAGCCATCAGCGGAGCTTTAAAATCAAATGACCCTTATGTGCTCGAATCTGCGATTCGGTTATCTGAAAGATTACCTCAAGACAAAGCGATCACCTTGCTGCCGACACTCGCCGAATTAGAAAACAGCTCCGACGTAGTGGTGCAGAGGCAGCTCGCAGGGAGTTTGGGACGGTTACCTTCGAAACAAGCACTTACCCAACTCAAAAGAGTCCTCGTTAAAAACATCAACGCCCCGTATTTCCGAGAAACCGCCATCAGTGGGCTCGCAGGACGTGAGCAGGAGTTTCGGGATCTCCTTGGAGACGATTTCAAAGATGCGAAGTTCATCAAGTATCTCGACCACTGCCTAACGCCAAAAACGACAGCCGCAGCTTACAAGCCACCAGGTAACAAGGCACACCGGGAATCTTATCAGAGGGGTGAGAAGTTCTACATCGCCAATTGCATGGCCTGTCATGGCTCCGACGGAAATGGGCTCGAGCACCTTGGCCCACCTCTGGTGAAATCCGAATGGGTGAAGGGTTCTACTGAAAGACTCTCAGCAATTTTACTCCAGGGATTGATGGGGCCGATCACCGTCGATGGAAAAAAATACACACCTGCTGCGGCGATGCCCGGATTGAAAAACGCTCCCGAGATCACCGATGCTCAGCTCGCCGACGTAGCCACCTTCATACGTCACGCTTGGAACAATCGAAAAGGTGCCGTAGATGCGGCAACGATTTTGAAAGTTAGACAACGATTTAAGGACCGCCAAACAGCGTTTACTCCCGAGGAACTCGAAAAAATATTCCCCTAGTAGTAGCTGTGAGTATAAAGCTTATTCGATTTACTTGACCGTTACTTGACCGTTACTTGACCTTGGGTTTCCACCAAGCATCGATCTTCTTACGCAGCGAAGCCACCATTTCGGGACGCTTGCTTGCGAGATTCTTAAGTTCGTTAGGATCATCCTTAACGTTATAAAGCCTCAATGCCACCGTATCCCAGACATGGAGATTCTTGTATTTCGTGGTATCCTTGCCGTGATGACGCACAAGTAGTTTCCAATCTCCATCCACGCACCAGAGATACTGCAGCGTGTCGGCAGGATCACCCAAGGTCAAATTGTGGATCGAGTTCGCCACTCCAAATATCGTCTTCCGCGCCTCCCGTTCCTTGGCATCAAGAAGATTGACCCCAGGAAGCCCTGAGGGAGCCGCAACCCCAGCAGCGGCCGCGATGGTAGGAAAGAGATCGATGGCGTGAGCAAAGTCCGCCACTCGCCGAGGCTTTAAGTGCCTCGGCCAAGAAACCATGATGGGTGTCCGAATCCCGTTCTCAAACGGCGACCCCTTCGATCGCTGAGCAAAACCCTTCCACAGCTTCTGCGCCGGATCCTCCTCGCGAGTGCTTCGGGCAGCCCAGCCATTATCGCAAATGTAGAGAACCACCGTGTTGTCAGCGACTTTCTTCTCCTCAAGGTAATCGAGCAACTGTCCGCAAGTTTCGTCAAACCACTCGCACATTGCATAGTACTTCGCCACATCAGCCGCACGACCATCCTTGGAATACTTGTCGAGCAAACGCTTTGGTGGGTTGTGCGGAGTATGGGGCAGAAATGGTGCATACCAGAGGAAGAACGGTTTCTTCTCGGCCACTGCATGATCGATAAAACCAGTGACCGGCTTCATCCCCTTCCGCCCAATACTGAGCCCAACGTCTCCGTGTCTACCGCCTCGCTTTGGGTCGCCATGCGTCATGCCGTGGGTAAACCCACCATCCTGATACGATCCTTCCCACCACTTACCTGACTGATGAGTCAGGTAGCCGTTCGCCGTCAGAGTCTTGATCACACTCGGGTGTTTATGGAAGGCCGCACGCAGAGGCACGTCCAAGGCCGCACGATCCGTCCCCCCGTTTACATCATTGCCAGTGACGCCGTGTTGATGCGGGTAAAGTCCCGTCGCCATCGAGGCTAAGGACGGCCGACAGAGCGGTGCTGCGACATAGCCGCGGTCGAAGGTCAAGCTTACCCCAGCCAGCTTATCCAAATGGGGTGTCTGAATATCGGGGTGCTCCATAAATCCGTAATCACCCCAAGCCTGATCATCGCTGATGATTAGAACAATATTCGGGCGAGTAGGATCGGCCTTCGCTATGACCGCTTTTGGTTCAGCAACGATTTTAGTCGTGGAAATATTCTCAATACCGATGGGCTCCCTGCCCGTAGGCGCGCTGCGTCCGTTCTTTTTGAGACTTTCCAGCAACGTCTGCAATTCTTTACGTTTCTCGGGGTTCTTGTAAAAAAGGTTCGTCGTTTCACCTGGATCGGTGGTCAAGTTGTAGAGTTGCCCAGGTGCCTCAGGTTCTTTTTCCGTTAGCTCGTATTTTTTCAGAAGGCCCTTGCTGTAGCCGTTGCCACCCGAGCCCTTGTGGTCGAGGTATTTCCACTCTCCCTGCCGGATTTGGAATTCTCCACGGAAACTTTGAGTCAAAAGATGGGGACGAATCGGCTTCTTTGGATCTCCGGTTCCGAGCATGACCGGAAGCATGTCGAAGCTGTCCGTCGCTGCGTTGTCGGGAAGTTTGTAGCCGACGACTGATGCCAGCGTGGCAAAAATATCGGTAGTATTTGTCATCTGGTTTGAAACCTGACCTTTGGGAATCCGTCCCGGCCACCTAGCAATGAAAGGGACACGGTGACCACCTTCCCACCCGTCGCGTTTCACACCCCGCCAGCCACCCGAAGGATCGTGATTGTGGTCCTCACGCATCCAAGCAACATGATTTACTTCTGCACCGTTGTCGGCGCTGAAGAGAATCAGAGTATTGTCATCGATGCCGAGCTCGGTGGTTAGATCGATCATTCGTCCTACCAGCTTATCGAGTTCATACACAAAGTCGCCCCGAGGGCCCGCCTTCGTGGCACCGTTGAATTCGGGTGCTGGAAGTACCGGAGCGTGAGCGATTTGAGTGGATAGCACTGCGAAAAAGGGTTTGTCTGGACTATTCTTTCGATGCTCGGTGATGAACTTCCGCGTCTTATCAAAAAAGAGCAGGTCAGCCTCCATGAAATCGTATCCAGGGGCCTTCCAACCAGCATCATTATCCCATCGCCACTTTCCTCCGAGATTGGGAAGGGTCTTAGGATCGTGTCGTTGACTGGCGGGGACCGGCACCATTCCATTTTCAATATAAATGTAGAGAGGGTCGGTTGTTGGGCAGTTCGGGGTGATAAATGATTCGTCAAAACCACGTTTGTTAGGTCCATCGATGAGCGGGGTGCTCTTTTCGTAATCAATGAGCAATGAGTTCTTAAATCCGCCGCCGAGCTTCTTGCCGTCCTTGTCGAGCCAGGTGAGCCCGACGTGCCACTTTCCGAAAATGCCGGTGTGATATCCCTTCCCCTTAAGCATGTCGCCCAGGGTCAGCGTGCCGGGTTTTAAATAACTCGGTCCTCCCGGACCTTCAAAGGCTCCTCCACCGCGTCCAGTTGACCGATAGATCTGTTGTCCGGAAAAGAGTCCATAACGTGAAGGCGAGCAGATGGTGGATGGGCTGTGGGCATCGGTGAACCGGACCCCCTCGGCCGCCATCTGGTCAAGCCTCGGTGTTTTGTAGCCCGCCTTGGAGTTGGAGCACGACAAATCGCCAATACCCAAGTCATCGGCGTAGATGATGATAATGTTAGGCAATTCTGCTGCCACGCACGGCAGTGCCATCGCAGAAGCGGCGAGTAGGGTTGCGATGCATTTGGTAATTCGAGATGGCTTCATGATGATTAGGTGGGTACGAATTAATGCTTGTTGATTTCCTCCCAGCTCTCAGCCATCCGATCACCAAGCGCAATGATGCCTTGGGTGCCAAACAGCACGGGACGATGGGGTAAGTCGGAAGTCTTCACAAAATGAAGATGCGGGTCCTTGGCTGCGAGCGCTTCAAGGTCGGCGTTGAGGTCGTAAAGTTTCTGTTTACCAGAAATGCTGGCAGGAAGCATCGGCTGCTCGGTAAGGACCCATGTGAGATCCGGCAGATCAAGATCACGGCGGGTGGCTTCCATAAAGCGCTGGAAGCGGCCGGTGTATTCCTTGGCCATCCAGGTGAGTGCCCGATCGTTTTCACCACAGTGCCAGAAGATGGCAGGTATTTCGCATTCGTAACCCTGCTTGATTAGATCCGCACGGCACTTTTTGATGCCACTGATCCACGCTTGGTAGCGATCACGGTAGGTTTCCTTCGAGCCCTCGGGCAGCCAGTCAAGTGATTGCGAGCCGCTATCGGTGAACTTGTAGATAGCAAGGACTTCCCCGCGTTTCATCTTCGGAATCATACGCCGACCAAAACTAAGCTCCGGCCCAAAATCACCCAGGTGGTTCACGGGTGCTAGGTATTCCCAACCAACCGAGGTGGTGACCTGACCGAGGCTGTATTGGAACAGAGCCGCCTGAGGTTTGAGAAGTTCTGCCGACTTCGGATTTGCCGCCAGTTCAGCCAGCCATGCCTCTTCGCCCTCCATGTTTCGCTGCCCACCGAGGACAAAAAGTTTTACCTTCTTTGCCTTGGGGAGTTTCTGCGGGACCGGTCTCTTGGTCACGGCCTCTTTTGCCTTCCCACTGTACTCCACGCTGTTCTTCAGATATGCTTTCGCGTAAGCCACGCCATGCTGTAACTGCCCGAGACTGCCGAAGTGGTAGTGCAGGCCGACGGGATGTCCGACTCGAAACGATAGATGGGAGGTGGGAACAAAGAAGACGTTAGGGTCGGATGCCACAACCGCTTGCTGGGCATTGCGGATGAGTGCGACGTTGGCGCGGTTATCCATTCCCCAGACGCCCTTGGTGCTGATTTCGCCAATGAAGACCTTCAACTTCGGCACCTTCAGATCCTTGCGCACACTGGCAATGAACTTTCGCAGGTTCTTCTCATACTGCAGCTTACCCTGGGCGTGGAACATGTCGTTCTCGCCTTGGTGCCACATCAGAGCTTCGATGCGATGTTTCTCACCCTTCGCGCCAAGCTCGGCCAGACGATCACGGACTTGCGTAATAAAACGTTGGTAGAGCTTACGGCTTTTCTCATCACCACCATCGGGTGCCCAATCACTTACCAGAGTGGTGCCACCCCAAGCGTCCTTAATGATGGCCATCGGGTCCGTGCAGTGCTGGCGCAGGGCGCGAGCAAAGGTAAACTCCGGTCCAAAATCCTTGCCGACACACTGCAAGTCCGTCCAACCATTCGACTTATGCTGCGGGCCGATCTGAAACGAATAGCGAACGTCCTTCAACGGCTCCAGAGCTTTCTGAAACAGCGGGAAATTTTTTACATCATCGGGTTCAGTATCCGCGCCTACCATATTCGATTGACCGGCGAAGAGAAACACGCGAACCGGTTCGGCAGCGTGAAGGTGTGCAGCGGCTAAAAACGGCGAGAGCAAGCAGGCCGCTAAGATACTGCTAGAAATTTTATTTTTAAGCGAGGTGTTCAGATGGTCTGACATAAAAAGATAAGCGGTTGTGGGGAAAGATACGTTTGGGTGTGGCTTATCCGTTGAACAGCTCACTGAGGTAGCTGCGGTTGTGCAGGTAACTTTTCTCAACGCCAAGGCCGCGAGCCCTCGCACTTTCGATCACGAGCCATCCTTTGTAGTCGATCTTCTCGATGACGCGCTTAACCCTCGGGAAATCGACCAGCCCATTGCCCAGCACAGTGGCGTTTTCCTTGCAGTGGATCTCGCAGATGTTGTTGCTGCCCAGGGTTTCAATTTCCTGATAGATATCATAACCCATTTTATTAGCATTGGCGGTGTCGTAGTAGACCTTGACGGCGGGTGAGCCGACTTCGTTGAGGATACGCATGTGGTCGTTGATATCGAGCCAAGTTTCTAGGCCGATGGTGACACCAGCTTGTTCTGCTTTGGGGGCGACTTTTTTGAGCCGCTTAATCACCTCCTTCATCTTCGTCTCGTCCCCTTTGATGTCCCCCTTGCCAAAAAAGGCGAGCAACACGATGGATGGCGAGACCTTGGCGGCAAGCGATTTGTCGGAAAGTGCCGCCGCTTCGGTTTTCATCGTCGACATAACCTCGATACACTCTGCCACCCAGCGTTCTGCGTCAGGCGAAGATGAGTAGGGCACACCATTGAGAATGCCCATCGCGAGCGAGCAGATGTTGACCCCGGTTTCGGCGGCGGTTTTGACGTAGAGTTCCCTCGTGGCTTTATCTCGGAGGTCGTTTTCACCCCCATTAAAACTAACCTGCACGCCGTCCAGCCCGAGCTGTTTGGCGAATTTTAAGGCCTCGGGGCTTTGTTTCCTTTCAATCGACCAATCACAGGCGCCGATCTGAAAGGTATGCGGGCGGCGTTCTACCTCTATACGGGCTGAGCAAAGCGGGGCAAGTGTGTATCCAACCGAGCCCATCAGGCATCGATTTATAAGTGTGCGACGGGTGATCATAGTGGTGAATATACGAGATTAAGCAGCATCAACTTTCTGCTATCGCGACTAAGTCTACCCTGATGACAGAAATCTCATCGCTATTCAGTATGAAACATCGTTAGCATGTTAATGCGTGCGCCTTACGTTGAAACACACACAACCAAACACACACACGTATCACAATAGTTTTCTGCATTGGTTCCTGTCCTCAGATTGGGCAGGTCAACTTCATGAATTCTCACCTTTTTTCCTCGCGGAAGAGAGGGTTTCTCTTTTGCATTACTTCTGTAGAAAACGTCTGTAGAAATACATCAATACCCGTCACCACCACGATCATGCAAATTTTCTCGAAAAAGTCTCTGTCCTTACTTTTGGCCTCCCCCCTTCTCTGTTTCGGAGTTTCTACTACGCAAGCCGCTAAACCAGCTACCAAACCAGCTACCAGCTATGGTGGGCTTCCGGCTTCGGTATTCAAGGTGCCGGACGGCCTCGAGGTGACCCTCTGGGCTCAATCGCCCATGTTGCTCAACCCAACCAATATAGACATCGATGTTCAAGGTAGGATCTGGGTGGCGGAGGCCGTGAACTACCGCAACTTTAAAAAACACTCCGATAAAACGCTAGCTCACCCGCAGGGCGATAGGATTATGGTGCTTCAGGATGTTGACGGCGATGGAGTCGCTGAAAAATCACACGTCTTTGTCCAAGACAAAGACCTCGTGGCCCCTCTCGGGGTAGCGGTTCTGGATAATGAAATTATCGTCTCCTGCGGTCACTCGCTGATCGTTTACCGTGATGTCGATCGCAACGCAGTGTTTGATCCAGCCGTGGATAAAAAGGACATTCTTTTGACCGGCTTTGGCGGACTTGATCACGACCACGGTTTACACTCAGTTGTTGCCGGACCGGACGGACGTTGGCACTTCATCGTGGGCAACGCTGGGCCACACGTGGTCACGGACAAATCAGGCTGGACCCTGCGCTCGTCGAGTGTTTACGCCAGTAGAAGCTCAAAAAAGGAAGGTTACAAGGTAATGAAAAGTGATGATGGCCGAGCCTACGTTGGCGGACTCGCGCTTTCGATCAACCCAGACGGCACGGGTTTGCAGGTTTACTCCCACAACTTCCGTAATAGCTATGAACTATGTGTCAACTCACGTGGTGATATCTATCAGAACGATAACGACGACCAGGTGCAAACGTGCCGGACAACTTGGCTGATGCAACACTCGAACACGGGCTACTTTTCCAACGATGGGAGCAGAAGCTGGAGTGCTGATACCAGACTAGGGCAGTCGGTGGCCATGTCGCACTGGCATCAGGACGATCCAGGAGTGCTTCCCTTCGGAGACCTTTATGGCGCAGGTTCACCGACGGGAATTGCGTTCTACGAGGGCGATTCATTTGGCCCAAAATACCAAGGCATGTTGCTCAGTTGTGAGGCTGGCCGAAATACCGTGTTTGGATACAAACCTAAGCTAGCAGGTGGCGGAATGAACTTGGGTGACAAGTTTTCCTTTTTTGACACCGGAACAACCGACGACAACGACTACAAGTGGAAAAAAGTGCTCGATGATAAACGTAAATGGTTCCGCCCATCGGATGTGGCTGTCGGACCGGATGGCGCGATTTATGTCGCGGACTGGTATGACCCGATCGTAGGTGGCCACGCTATGCACGACAAAGTAGGCAATGGTGCCATTTACCGGATCGCTCCGAAAAACAAGAAGCTCAGTGTTCCGAAAATCGACCTCAACACCACCGAGGGACTGCTCGCCGCCTTCAAAAGCCCCGCCCAGAACGTTCGCTGGCTTGGTCTCAAAGGGCTCAAAAAACAAGGTCGAAAAGCCATCCCCGAGGTCAGTCAACTACTCAACGACCCCAACCCCTTTATCGCAGCACGAGCCGTCTGGCTACTCGCCCAACTCGGTGAACAAGGTCAACAAAAAGTAGCCCAGCTACTTACACACGCCGATCAGGAAATACGTGTGGTCGCCGTACGCGCCTTGCGCAACGTCGACTACAATCTAGCCAGTGATTTCCCTAAACTCGCCGTTGACCCATCCGCCGCCGTGCGCCGAGAAGTGGCCCTCGCCATGCGGGATGTGCCATTTGAAAAATGCAAAGAAATCATCATCCATCTAGCACAAGGCTATGACGGCACCGATCGAACCTATCTGGAAGCGTTAGGCACGGCATGCGAGGGCAAAGAAGAAATGCTTTATCCTATTCTGTTAGCCCGTCTTGGTGCCATGCCCGAGAAATGGAGCGACCCTTTTGCCGACATCGTCTGGCGACTGCACCCTGCCCTAGCAATCGCACCACTATCGGTGCGCGCGACACATGACCAGTTATCCTCCAAGCAGCGCAAACAGGCGATCGACACGCTCGCCTTTATCCCGAAAAAACGCTCCTCAGTAGAGATGAAACGCATTGCCAGCACTGGCCCCGAGGACCACCGCAAGTATGCCCAGTGGTGGCTCGATTTCCGTAAAAACAACGACTGGAATGAGTGGCTAAAGCCGACTGAAAATCAAGTTGCCAAGGTCGACCCCATGCTTGAGTTAAAGAAAACCTTGCTCGATAAAAAAGCATCAGACAAGGCCCGCAAGGCCGCAGCCAAAGCCATGGCCCTCTCGGTTTCCGGAGGAAAAATGCTCATCGCCATGGCTAGGGAGAAACAAATCCCAGCAGCCTACAACGCACTCGTCCGCGAGCACATCCATCACAATCCCGACTCTAACGTCAAGCTCGACGCCAAGATGTTTTTCGCTCTCAATAAAAACCCGACAGGAGCGACTGAGAAGGAGATCCAAGAGATCGTGAAACTCACAGGAAATGTGGCAAACGGTCGCACCCTATTCTTTCAGCGAGGCACCTGCTTCAGTTGTCACAAATCCAAGGACAAGGGGGGCAACATTGGCCCGGACCTAACCGGTGTGGGCAAACGCTTTTCCACCTCCGTGCTTGTCGATGCCATGGTTAACCCGTCCTCAGCCATCGCCTTCGGTTTCGAAATGGCCATCATCAAGAAAACCGACGGCAGTCTCGTTTCCGGATTCATCCAAGGTGAGGGAGACCCCGTGCTCATCAAAGACCGCTACACTGGCAAGCAAGTTGCCATCGCCGCCAAGGAAATTAAAACCATGACACGCGAGAAAACCTCAATGATGCCCTCCGTTAAACTACTCGGACTGAAACCCCAAGAAATCGCTGATCTAGCAGCCTTTCTTAATTCAGAGATGAACCAATAATAGCCTCTGAAAAATCGTTTCTTAAAAATCGCCTTTTATCCATTACCAAATACAATCTATCCCATGTTACGACCTCGCAAAAAATACACCGTTTATGATCTCCAAAAGCTGAAAGGCGAGCGCTGCCTGACGCATATTCACGTGAAGACACCCGAGGAAGCTGCGGCTGCTGAAGCTGCGGGGATCGATGTCATGAGCTGCCCGTTCGACAACCCAGTCGCCCAGGATCATCTTCCTGAGCTAGTCGCCGCAGCACCTAACAGCTTCCTATCCTGCTCAACCCCGCATGGCCTCGCAACACGTGAGGAGGCGATTCGGATTGCCTACCGCGCTTTGGAGATTGGGGCGAGTTCAGTCTACTGTTCGGCGAGTCCCTATATCATTGAGGGCATGACGCGAGAGCGCATCCCAGTGGTCGGCCATTTGGGTATGGTCCCCCGTCACGTCACCTGGACGAATTATCGTGCGATTGGCAAAACCATGGCCGAGGCGAAAGCGCTTCATGAGGACATGAAACGGCTTGAAGATGCCGGTGCCTACGCAGCGGAGTTAGAAGTTGTGCCACACAACCTCGCCACCTGGCTTTGCCAACAGACAGACATGATCCTGATGTCACTCGGCTCGGGAGATGGTTGTGATACGCAGTTTCTTTTTTCCGACGACATCCTCGGAGACTACGATGAACGCCTACCGCGCCACGCCAAATCTTATCGCGATTTTGCAGGCGAATACCGTCGACTCCAGGAGGAGCGCATCGCCGCGTTCAAGGAATACGCGGAGGACGTCAAATCCCGAAATTTTCCAAGTTCAAAAAACATCCTAGAAATGGACGAGGAACTTCTGAACGCAGTGCGCGAAGAACTTAGCGGTGACAAACTTAGCTAATCAAAAACATACAATGGAAGAACCTTTAGAAAGCCGCTGCCCATTTCACGAAAAACGTGAGCGTGCAGCCGTAGATCCAGCCCACTTCCAAGGTGAGGATGTACCGATGATCCTGCGACATGCTGATGTCATGACGGCGGCAAAGGACTGGAAAACTTACAGCTCGGATGCGCCGTTTCGAGTTCCCATTCCATCGGAAGAAGATGTGCGTAAAGTGCGCCAACTCCCGATCGAAACCGATCCCCCAGTGCACGGAGAATACCGGAGTATCGTTGAGCCATTTTTCAAGAAACCACGCAACCCTGAGTTTGCGGCGAAGATTTCAGACTTGGTTGGTGAGGCGGTGTCTACGGTGCTTACGGGAGAGCCTGTTGAGATTGTCAGCCAATTTGCGATTCCTCTGCAGTCGCGGGCGCTTGCACATCTACTTGGTTTACCATTGTCGGAAGCGGAGGAATGGATTGCCTGGGGCACCCACGTATTTAGGGATGTCCTCGAAGGTGAATCGGATGGCACTGCTGTCGATGCGTATATCCGAAGACAGCTAGATCAAGTGGAGCAAGCGGGCCAACCCCAGGGAGACGACTTTTTCTCGGCACTAAGCGTCGCAGAGTTTCAGGGCAGGAAGTTAGACCGGCAGGAAATGGAAGGGTTCGCAAACCTCACCTTCGCTGGTGGCCGTGATACGGTGATTCACAGCATCTCATCAATCATCGCCTACATGGCACGGCACCCTGAGGCGCTAGAATTTCTTCATCAAGATCCCAAGCGTGTGGTGCTCGCGGCAGAAGAATTTTTCCGGGTCATCTCCCCTCTCACACATATTGGGCGGGTTTGCCCGGTGCAGACCAATGTGCATGGTGAGGAGGTCGCAGCCGGTGGTAGAGTTTCACTTGCTTGGGCATCGGCAAATCGCGATCCCGAGGCGTTTCCTCAGCCCGATCAAGTCCAGCTTGACCGTAAACCCAACCCACACATCGCCTTTGGCGCAGGCAACCATTTCTGCCTAGGTGCCGCTCATGCCCGACTTATCACCCGTGAGCTTTTACGCAAACTAGCAGCTTCAGTTCGCAAGATCGAACTCATCGATCAAGTGCCCAACATCGATTCAACAGACAGTTTCCGCCGAGAAGTCGGTTACGAAAATCTGACGGTCGTGTTCGAGTCTAGGTGAGATTACAGGAATCGGAATGTATACATCAAAGATCTCAACGAATTCATGAAAAAACTCATTGTAACCATACTCACCTTATCTCTTGTCGGATTTAGTTCGAAGTCGAGTGCGCAAGACACTTACTCGGGCACAAAATCTAACCTCCACGTCTATCTGCTCATTGGACAGTCCAACATGGCGGGCAGGGCAAAATACACGGAGAAAGACGCCGGCCCTATCGATCGTTGCTACTTACTCAATGGCACGGATCAATGGGAAGCGGCTAAAAACCCACTGAACCGCTACTCAACGATTCGCAAAGGCATCAACATGCAAAAACTCAATCCGGGTTACAGTTTTGCCAAGACCATGCTCAAGAAACAACAGCAGGTTTCGATCGGTCTTATTGTGAATGCCAAAGGAGGAACAAAAATTGAACAATGGGGTAAGGGCACCTCATTTTACAAAGATGCCATCCAAAGAACTAAGGCAGCTCAAAAATCAGGAACGTTAAAAGGCATCCTGTGGCACCAAGGCGAAAGCAATGAAAAGAACCCAGAAGGCTACCTCTTGAAACTGCAAGCACTCGTCAAAAATTTAAGAACCGACTTGGATAGCCCGAATCTGCCATTCGTTGCCGGCCAAGTCATCAAGGTGCCTGCCATCAACAATCAAATTGCCCAGCTTCCTAGTAAGCTGCCCGCAACAGGTTTTGTAAGTTCTGAAGGATTGAAAGGCCAGGATCGTTGGCATTTCGATACCAAAAGCATGATGGAACTCGGCAAACGTTACGCCGAGGCCATGCTCAAGATTTTGAAGTAAGCCATCAGGATACGAGCTGAGATGAAAAAATTAACAACAGAGAACCAAACAGCTTCACCAAGTGGCTGTCACAGCGAGCAAACAAGCGCCGTGAGTATCTATAAAATATTTCTCGTATCGGTTGTTTTCACCACTTTCATTTCAACCGCATTAACAAGCCACGCAGAAAATGTTAGACCACCGGCTGCCTACGGACTCAGCACCGACCTAGTCACCCCAGCGATGACAAGCGATGCACCCGCGCCGGGCAAACGTGTCCGCCAGGTGGCCACCGAATACCAAGGCACCGAAGTCTACCATACCCTCTATCTGCCCACCAATTGGACCAAGGGTAAACAATATCCGGTGATCGTTGAATACACCGGCAACAAGTGGAAACACGGCCCCGGCACTATCGATGTCGCCAACCTTGGCTACGGCATGAGTGGCGGCAAGGACTGCATCTGGATCACCATGCCTTACATCGAAAAAGGACGCAAAAAAAATGCCGTTACATGGTGGGGCGACCGACAGGCAACCATCGACTACTGCAAACTCAACCTCCCGCGCATCTGCAAACAATGGGGCGGCGATCCGAAACGCGTCGTCGTCTGCGGGTTCTCTCGGGGCGCCATCGGCACCAGCTACATCGGCCTAGCCGACAACGAAATTGCCTCCCTCTGGGCCGGCATGTTCACATTCGACCACTTCGACGGCCACAGGCAATGGGGATACCCGCAGGCCGACCGACCATCGGCCTTAAAACGACTCGCCAGGCTCAAAGGTCGACCCGTCCTAGTCTGCGCACAAACCCCTGAAAAAGAAGGATACCTGGAGAACCATCTAAACCTTGCCGACTTCACCTTCCTCAAAGTCCCCACCGGTAAGATTTTCAAAATCCCTGGCGGAGCCATCCAATCACCCCATACCGACATGTGGATGCACCGCGACAGCGCCCAACGCCGCCAAGCCCGCGCCTGGCTACGGAGTCTAATTAATGGCGGATAAACGCCAAATGGGGAACAAACTCCAAGTTTTAAACTCCAAATACCAAGTAAGACTAGCTACTTCACATATCCTTCGCTGTGGACAAGACTGCCTCGCCCACTCGGCTATGCTGGCATGCAGCCCTCCTCCTCCGTCGGGCAGGAATTAAATCGTGCGTTGTCCACTCTCCCTACTTTACCCGCTTCGCGGGCTAGGGAGGAGGGACACTCCTGTCCCTCGGCAACCCACCGTGTCCTCCGTAGCCTCCTCGGCGTAGGGGGAAGCCCACAACCCAAGTCTTCCTTCCGTGCCTTCCGTGGTTTAAAATGAAGTAGTAACCCAAGCAAAATTCGCCTGATTCGCGGTCAAAAACGAATTAGCATCCCAAGTCTTCCTTTCACATCTTTCGCCCCTTTCGCGGTCAAAAAATGAAGTAGCATCCCAGCCCCACTTTATAAGTTGTCATCCCCCCACCCATCACCTAAACCCCGCAGAGATGAGTTCCTCATTCGCCAACCCCCACACCAGCAACGACCTCAAACGCCTCCGCGAGTTTCTCACCGAAACGTTGAAAAAATCAGGTGAGCCAGCCCGGCAGCAACAGGACAAACCCGTCCAACTCCTCAACCTCGCCTGTGGCAGGGCGGACGAAACTGCCGTGCTGGCAGACGTCTTTGGCCACGGCCCCGAGGGGATCCACCTCACCGGACTCGATATCCGGAACCGGGAAATTGGAGAAGCCCGGGAGCGATGGAAAAACTTGCACGGCCCCGCCGCCGCCGATTTCCTCGTCCAGGACGCCTCGAAACTTTCCAACCTGCACGAGCTCAGCGACAACTTTGACGTCGCCTTCATGCGCCATCAGAATTTCTGGAATGGCGATACCACCTGGTCGAAAATCTACGACCAGGCACTGCACCGACTCCACCAGGATGGCATGCTGGTGATCACCTCCTACTTCGACCGCGAACACCAACTCGCACTCGACGCCATCCAAGGCCTTGGCGCCCAGCTGGTTTGCTCCGAGCGTAATCACGACTCGAGAGCCCTTCACGACGCCCCCAAAAAATCCGTCGACCGCCACATCGCGATCTTTAAAAAACCTTGAGTGGGGGGAAGCGGGAGGGCTCTATTATTGCCCGAACTTAGCTTTCCGGTGGTTTTTTCGGAAGGTTGTCCAGATCTGCCAGATCCTTTGATCTTCCACTTGCAAGTTTGTTGATCCGTAGATCCTCTAGGGAAATGACCGGGATCTTCAGGTCGTCGATGACTACCTCGATTGATCGATGTTTTGCATCGGCAAAGTTGAGCCCAGATATGCGGTTTAGGATCTCAATTTTAACGGGTTCATGCCCCAGGCGCGTCATGCGATTTTCGTCCAGAAACATCTCAACGGATAATTCGGGCGAATCAAATCCGAACTCCCTGAGGGCCGCGACCACTTTGGGGGCGTTCTCATCCGATACGGCAATCCAGAAATCAATGTCTCCTGTATATCGGGGGTATCCGTGAATAGATACGGCATACCCTCCTACCAAAAGATAATCAACTTGGTGGGAATTCAGCAGATTCAAGAAGTCTTTGAAGTCTTGGTGGAGGTTCTCCATGGGGATACATATATTGTCTAAGCTGTTCTAGAGCCCGTAAACGATCAGGCACACTCATGTTCCAACGCTCCTGACGGTCTGCCTCATCGGCTGCGTCAAAAGTTTCGAATACCTGGATGGCGGTTTTATCAATCATTTTTTGTTGCGTAGCCGTCGCTACGCCGTGCTTGGGGATTGTAGGCAATTTCCTTCCCTCTGTCGAGCTGGGAAAAAAGATGG